>NZ_JARBDA010000002.1:0-775280 GCF_036577645.1 Paenibacillus sp. GYB006
TAAAGCAGAGAAGTAAGTCAATATAAAAGAAATAGATCACTTCCTATTCAAAAACTAAACAGGAAGTGATCTATTTTGTTTTGAGAAACAATTACTAATTTAAAAGCGCAACTTTTTCAGTGGCCTCCTGAAAAATGAGAAGGGTTTTTTGTGAATCTATAGAAAGTCTTTCCAGTAATGAATTCGAACCTTATAATAGAAGTAATACATAAAGAGGAGGCAGGGTCTTGAAATTCAGCGAGATTACATCAGAAGATTGGGTAGAATTGCAGCCTTACCTAGATACATGTCTCATACCCTACACCGCACTTACGGGACAGGAATCCCCCTGCGAAACGGTAATTGCGCTTGAAAGGCTAAGAGATTTTCTGAATTATGTTGAAATCCCTTTCAACGGACGAGTAGTCACCTATCCTGCGGTTCATTATAGCCAAGCTTCGCAATTACAACATTTGAATGAGCTGTGCTCACATCTAAAAGCAAGCGGTTTCAAATATGTCATTGTGATGACCGCTGACGAAGCGTTGGTTCAAGCTGAACTTCCTGACGCAGATCTAGTCTTGTCTTTATCTGCATTTTCCCCTGGGAAGGAAGAAAGGGAACACGATAATGTATACGAATTAAAAAAGGATATCCAAAGTCAAATCTATCAAATGTGGATTTAATCCATTTCATAGGGATATGTGACAAATTACCAACATTTTCATTGTGACGCTTCCATTCCCTGTTTGAAAAGTTGTGACAAATTCTTGACGGTCCTTGTAGGCTACTATATGATAATGTATGTCATAGTAATTTGTGGAATATTTTAAGAGAAGAATGAAATATTTGGATGAAAAAGGGGGTCGGAAGAGGATGAGCAATCACAATGATAGTGAGCATAATGTGCCTAAGCCACCCAAGCGGAAAGAGATGTCACGCAGACAGTTTCTGACGTACACTTTGGGCGGAGCTACCGCATATATGGCTGCAGGTGTCGTATTGCCTATGGTTCGATTTGGTGTGGATCCAATATTGCAAAAGAAAGATGATGGCGCATTTGTGAAGGCAGTGGAAGTGAGTAAAGTGACTTCGGAGCCTCTGGAAGTCCATTTTGAACTGAAACAGCAAGATGGTTGGTACACTAACAATTCTTCACTAATTGCATGGATTCGCAAAGGGGAAGACGGCACCATCTATGCATTGTCACCGATATGTAAGCATCTTGGATGTTTGGTTGGTTACAATAACAATCCTGAATTTCAAAATCAATATTTCTGTCCTTGCCATGGTGCACATTATACACAAGAGGGGAAACAGTTAGCTGTAGCTTCCAAGCCGCTTGATGAGTACACCGTCAAGGAGGAAGATGGATGGATATACCTTGGGGAGATTATTCCGAATCAGAGAGTCCAATAGGAAGGCGTGAGTAGATGTTTAAAAATATTTACAACTGGGTCGACGAACGTCTGGATATCACTCCTATTTGGCGTGACGTTGCTGACCATGAAGTTCCTGAACACGTAAATCCAGCCCATCACTTTTCAGCGTTTGTATATTGCTTTGGCGGACTTACGTTCTTCATCACGGTTATACAGATTCTATCAGGAATGTTTCTAACGATGTATTACGTACCCGACATTATTAATGCGTATGCTAGTGTAGAGTTTTTGCAAACCCAAGTTGCTTTTGGTCAGATTGTACGGGGAATGCACCACTGGGGAGCCAGCTTGGTCATAGTGATGATGTTTTTACATACGATGCGGGTGTTTTTCACAGGATCCTATAAGGCCCCACGTGAGATGAACTGGGTGGTAGGAATGTTAATCTTTTTCGTTATGCTTGGACTTGGATTAACAGGTTATCTGCTGCCTTGGGATAACAAAGCTTACTTTGCGACCAAAGTAACACTCGAGATCGCGAATACGGTTCCTTATTTGGGACCTATTATCAAAGAACTTTTACAAGGCGGTACGATTGTTGGAGCTGAGACATTAACGAGATTCTTTGCCCTTCACGTGTTCTTCCTTCCTGCTGTTCTGCTTATTTTACTTGTAGGCCATTTTATTATGATCCGCCGACAAGGTATCTCCGGACCACTATAATAGAAGGGGGGAAACGCCTATGGCACACGGGAAAAAATCAGACGAAAAAGTTGTTTTTGTTGGAGATTCCAGGGTACGTAAGGGTATGGGATTTGTTACACCGCCTGACTACACTTCATATCCGGGAAAATCAGAGGCTTTTATACCAAACTTCCTTTTAAAAGAATGGATGGTAGGGGTCGTTGTTCTTGTTGGCTTTCTGGTACTTACGATTTCGGAACCAGCACCGCTTGGATATCCTGCTGATCCTGGTGCATCGGTAATACCGATGCCTGACTGGTACTTTTTATTCTTATATCAATATCTGAAGTATCCTTATGCTTCTGGTGATTATGTTGTACTTGGTACACTCGGTGTTTCAGGTGTAGCATTTGGAGCTTTACTTCTTGCACCTTTTCTAGATACGGGGAAAGAACGCCGTTTCTATAAGAGGCCGATTGCATCAACGCTTATGCTGTTATCCATTGCTTCGGTCTTCTATCTGACCAATGTAGCATGGACTCATTACCAACATGAGCTTGAAAAGTCCGGTCAAGTTCCAGAACATATCGCACGTGAGGAAGAAGCGCTTGAGAAACATAATGCAGGGCTTCCTACTTCAATGGCACCTACTACAGAAGAAGTAGCCATTGTAGATCCAGATGGAGCAGGTGCTGAGATTTACAAAAAAGCGACCTGTATAACCTGCCATGCTGCGGATATGAAAGGGCAAGGGGGTCCTTCACTTCGGGGGATCGGCGATGCTCACAGCAAAGAAGAACTTCTCGGTATCATTCATGACGGTATTGGTGGAATGGGACCTCAATATGATGCCAACATCGCAAAAGGTTTAACAGACAAAGATATTGACACTCTTGCAGACTGGCTTGCTTCCCAGAAAACGGCAGAGTAATATTAGAATACGGGTTACCGAAAAAGGGCCTGACTGCTTCTATGAGCAGTCAGGCCCTTTTTAGAGAGAACTCAATCACAATCATTCTATTAAAGTGAATATCACATGATAAAGGAGGATGTACGGCACGTGTTATCCCTATCTTTTTTTTGGAGCCGTTCTGTGCTGATGAACCGCGGTTTCTTATGGCTCTTATTTTGGTGTAATTTGCTAGGTACAGTATATGGATACATATGGTATGATGATCAGCTTCTTTTCACACTTCAAAATTATCCGGCAGCTCTCCTTGTTTTTGTACCGGATAGCCCTACCGCTAGTTTATTTTTTACGCTATCCCTATTATTTCTGTTATATCCGCCATCCGGGCGTTCACTTAAGAATGCAGGGTATGTGATTCAAGGGTTAGCTGTCGTTACATCGATCAAATATGGAGTGTGGGCAGTGAGCATGATTGTAGCAGGATGGTCCTTCGGAGGAGATATGATCTGGCAGGATTTTATGCTAATCGCTTCTCACTTAGCGATGGCAGTAGAGGCACTTCTCTATGTTCGGTTCTTTGGATTTAGAATGGTTAGTCTGATTGTAGCAGGAGGGTGGACCCTCTTAAATGATGTCATGGATTACACATTTGGGATTTATCCGTATCTTCCTTATGAGCTTCATAATTACGTGAGTGAAGTACGAACCTTTACCTTCACACTGACGATTCTTAGTTTTATAGCAGGCTGGATCGCCTTGAAAAAGGCGAAACGGTTATAGTTCTAGGTGGACATCTCTCTTCATACGATACAGTAGGAGGGGATGTCCTTGTTTTTTCGAAAAAAACGTTCTTCCTTATTAATGGTTGGTCTACTATGTTGTACACTACTGAGTCAGACTTTCTTGCTGAACACCGCATATGCGGAAATTTCGGATCAAGCGAGTCCAAGCCTTGTAAACAATGCTGAACAACTCAATCAGATCGCAACCTCCTTATATCGGAATGCGCTCGACTATAATCTTTCTGCGGTACGTGAAGATGTAGAGGATTTAACGAGGCAAGTAGAGCGGTTCTCGTTCGATGGGTTAACTACAGTAGAAGGGATGCATGCCCTCACGGAGACGATTGTGGAAGTGAAGGAAGCTACAGCCAGTGTGCAGGCAGCGTCGGAATCTTTACAGCATGCGTCTGCGAAACTGAGACTTGCGGTGGATAGTTTGGCTCATCCGGATAAACCGCTGTGGCTTCAATACTACAAGATTTTGAAAGAAGACTTATCATCTATTGAACAAAAAGTAATGAATGAACCAGGAACAGATATAACTGCAAATTATATGGAACTGGAAAGTCATTATGAAACGATTCGTCCTGCAGCCATCATTCGAAGACAACCTTATGAAATTGAAAGATTTGATTCCTGGATGTCTTATCTAAAGGGACTGACAATGAGTAATGGAGCGAAAGGACAAGACATTCTAGGTACCCTAAAGCAGGGGGATGAATTTGCCAATGCTTTGTTTGGCAGGGAGAAGGATGCGACCGCTTTTGTTCCATTTGCTGCAGGGCCTGAACCTTGGGCAGCCAATTTATTCCTTGGTTCTGCGATTGTGGCGGTGCTTGCGTACGTCGGTTACCGTAAGTACAGGGGGAATCACCAATCCTATTTTTAGCCAGGTAAAATAAAAAGGGAAAATAGTCCGGATTTCCGGGCTATTTTTCTCCTTCTTTGAAGCCTTCCCCATGAACATCATGCACCTCATTAATAATGAAAAATGCTTTCGGATCAATGGATCTTACAATCTGATGGAGTTCTCTAATCTCTTGTCTAGAAACAACAGAGTACACAACATGTTTTGCTTTTTTTGAGTAGGCTCCAATCGCTGGAATCAGCGTAACTCCGCGTTCCATCTGTTTGGTTATTTTATCCGCAATTTCAGGGCCGTAATCACTAATGATCGTAAACGCTTTTGCAGCGTATGCTCCTTCTTGAATGAAATCAATAACCTTGGATCCGATAAATACGGCAATGAGCGTATACAGAATTTTTTCAATAGGTATGTAAATAAGGGAAGACCCAATAATAACAATATCAATGGCGAGCATAACTCGTCCAATACTGAGCCCCGTTTTCTTCGACAGAATTCTTGCGATGATATCAGAACCTCCGGTTGTCCCCCCTGCACGAAACACAATCCCTAAACCAAGACCAATGGTAACACCGGCATAAAGTGCAGCAAGCAATAGATCATGTTCCGTCTGCAAAGGAATGATATATCCTGCATCAATTAATCGTTCGAATAAACCGAGGAAAATGGTAAGAGCGACGATTCCGACACCGGTATAAATGATTTGTCTTCCGCCAAAAACTTTCCATCCCAGCAGAAACAGCGGGATATTAATAATGAGAGTAGAAATGGAAGGAGAAATACCAAAAGCATAATTTAGAAGCACGGTAATACCCGTGACTCCGCCTTCCATCAATTGATTCGGAATAATAAAATACAGGAGACCGAACGCAAAAATGGCGGTACCCAGGAGGATTGGTACAATGATCTTAAGTTGTGCTGTAATCTTATTCATTTGAATGAATCCCTCACTAGTATTAGATTTGCCTGGATGCTCAAATGTAGTATGCCTTTTTGATGGGAAGTTTAAAAAATGATTTGTTTTCACTTTCTCAATACGTTAACATATGGATGAAGTGAGTTGTAAACATTGGTTAGTAAGGAGTATGCTCACATGGAAAAAACTTTATCAGAAATGCAAAAAGAAGTGGACGATTATATCTCCCAATTCAAAGAAGGTTATTTCAGCCCGCTGACGATGCTCGCTCGAATGACGGAAGAAGTCGGAGAACTTGCTCGTGAAGTCAATCATGAGTATGGAGAAAAACCTAAAAAAGCAACGGAAGCGGATAATTCCATTGAACTGGAGCTTGGCGACATCTTGTTTATTACCATTTGTTTTGCCAATTCGCTCGGAATTGATCTAACCGAAGCTCATGATAAAGTGATGCACAAATTTAATACGCGAGATAAGGATCGCTGGACGAAAAAGGACACCGATTAGGCCATTCTTACATATGCTGTACTGACCGACGATACGGGAGGTGCAAGCTAACGTGAATGCTGACGACTACATTCAAGAAGCGTATAAAGCCATTTTTCATAATGACTTTGAACGGGCTGTCTACTGGTTTGAAACTGCAATAGCAGAGGAACCAAATAATCCAGAAATTCATTATCGCTGCTCGATTACGTATGCTCGTAATGGAAAGCTTGATCAGGCTTTTGTTCATGCGAACAAAGCAGCTGAGATGGCACCAGGGCATATTGAATATCTCATCCACATCAACCGTCTCCAGTCCAAAAAGCTGACTGCCCTGTCTCGTGTTCTCATTGAGTCGGGAAATGCAGATCCGAAGAAGAATTACGATAAGGCGCTGGAACAATTGAAACAGGCGATTACGCTGGATCCGCTCTATACAGAAGCGTATGTATGGCTCGCAGTTGCTTATGCCGAGATGAATGAATATATACTGGCTATTGCTGTATTAAAGGAAGCAATCGCGATGGAACCGCAAAATGAACAATTAACAGATCTGTTGCACGATTTTAATAAACGGATGAGAATATATTTCCAGAAACCATCAACCTAGTTAATCTAAGGAGTGTTCGTTTTGGCTGATAAAATTAAAGTTATTGTTGTAGGTGCAGGGGGGCGCATGGGGCGCGAGGTTGTTAAACTAGTGCTTCAGGATGAGGAATTAGAACTTGTTGCTGCAGTTAACCGTTCCGAAGCAGGTACGGATGCCGGCAAACTGGTAGGACTTGAACCTTGCGGGATTATCGTTATGGATCAGCTTGAAAAAGCTCTGAGTCAGACCGATGCTGATGTCATGGTTGATTTCACAACGCCTCAGTATGCTTATGAGCATACCTCCCTGGCTATTTCTCATGGGGTAAGACCTGTAATGGGGACAACTGGTTTTACGACCGAACAGATTACGGAACTGGACAAGCAATGTGAAAAACAAGGGATTGGCGGCTTAATCGCACCGAATTTTTCAATCGGAGCTATTCTGATGATGAAATTTGCTGCACAAGCTGCGAAGTATTTGCCAAACCTCGAAATTATTGAATATCACGGAGATCAAAAACTCGATGCACCATCGGGAACGGCTGTAAAAACAGCTGAGATGATTGCAGAGAATCGCAAAGAAATACGCCAAGGAAATCCAAAAGAAGAAGAAACAATAGAAGGATCACGCGGCGGGTACTACAATGGTTTCCGTATTCATAGTGTTAGACTTCCGGGCGTGTTTGCGCAGCAAGAAGTTATTTTTGGTGACTTCGGACAAACGCTGAAGATTAGACACGACTCCTATGAGCGTGCCGGTTATATGCCAGGTGTTAAGATCGGGATTCAAAAAGTAATGGAGTATACGGGAATGGTCTATGGATTCGATCATTTTATAGACTAGTTGTTTGAAAAGCCTCAATTTATAGACATAGGGAGAGAACAGATATGTTAAAAATCGCTTTTATTGCACATGACCGTAAAAAAGATGAAATGGTTAACTTTGTAACAGCATATGAACACGTATTTGTTGGACACCAGCTTTATTCAACGGGGACAACCGGACAGCGTATCATGGCAGGTACAAATTTGGAAATTCATCGCTTTATGTCAGGCCCGCTTGGCGGTGACCAGCAGATTGGTGCACTTGTTGCTCAGAATGAGATGGATTTAATTATATTCCTGCGGGATCCATTAATGGCACAGCCGCATGAACCGGATATCAATGCATTACTTCGTCTATGTGATGTTCAAGGGATTCCGCTTGCCACCAATGTAGCTACGGCTGAAATTTTGGTGAAGGCGCTGGATCGCGGAGATTTCGCATGGCGTCAGCTTGTACATAAATACAAACCAGGTACCGATGGTACAGATTCCGAATAATACGGAAATAATTTCACTATTCTTAAGTAAAAGGAGGCCCTTCTTTGAGTCAAGCGGGTAAACACTTAAAAATCGGGATTACCTGTTATCCGTCTCTAGGCGGTTCGGGTGTCGTAGCAACTGAGCTTGGAAAAAGGCTCGCCGAAAGAGGGCATGAGGTTCATTTTATTGCGAACAGTATACCTTTTCGACTTGGACAATTCCATAAAAACGTATTTTATCATGAGGTGGAAGTGAACGATTATTACGTCTTTCGCTATCCTCCTTATGACTTGTCTTTAGCTACAAAAATGGCTCAAGTAGCCAAAGCACAGCAGCTCGATCTGCTGCATGTGCATTATGCGGTACCTCATGCGGTATGCGCCTACTTGGCTAAACAAATGGTACCGAATGATTTGAAAGTAGTGACAACTTTGCATGGAACCGATATTACGGTACTTGCACAGGATGAATCGCTCAAAGACTTGATTCAGCTGGCTATTAATAAGAGCGATGCGGTAACAGCCGTCTCAAACGATTTAATTCGCGAGACACATGAACTGCTCGATATTACGCGAGATATTGATCTTACGTATAATTTTGTGGATGAGAGAGTGTATTATCCAAGAGAAGTCTCATCCCTGCGAAGAGATTATGTAAGTGATCAAGAGAAAGTGCTCATGCATATTTCTAACTTCCGTCCAGTGAAGCGAACCCTGGATGTCATTGATGTGTTTGCAAGAGTTCAGCGAGAGCTTCCTGCGAAGCTTATACTCGTTGGTGAAGGACCAGACTTACCTAAAATTCAATGTAAAATCCAGGAGCTCGGTCTATCTGAAAAAGTTCTCTTTCTCGGAAAGCAAGATGACGTAGCACAGGTGATTTCGATGGCTGATCTACTGTTACTTCCATCCGAAAAAGAAAGCTTTGGTCTTGTTGCTCTTGAAGCAATGGCTTGCGGTGTACCAACGATCGGATCTACGGCGGGCGGAATTCCAGAACTCGTATTACACGGACAAACAGGGATGTTATCCCCGATTGGAGATACGGAGCAAATGGCAAAAGATGCTGTCCGCTTGCTAACGGATGGTGAACTTATGAACAAATTCAAAAAGGCTTGTCTTGAAAGAGCGAGCGTTAACTTTAATATTGATAAAATAACGGAACAGTATGAACGAATTTATGATCGGGTACTAACACAAAAACCGGCATCAATTTTATAAAAAGTCCCTGTGTGGATGAGGTTCGGTAAAGGAGTAAGTGGGAATGAAGAACTGGGATTATACGCTTCCAGCAATGGCTGCTGGTGGAGAACAAGTGCTGCAAAAACTAAACGACCATGGTTACGATGCCTTTTTTGTTGGTGGATGTGTGCGGGACGAGCTAATGCATAGAACGGTTACGGACATGGACATAACGACTTCGGCAACGCCTGAACAGGTTATTACTCTTTTTCCGGACTCCATTCCTACCGGGCTTCAGCATGGGACAGTTACGGTGCGAAGTAACGGACATCATTATGAAGTAACGACTTTTCGTACTGAGAGCGGGTATGAAGATTTTCGACGCCCGACCGAAGTCCATTTTGTGGATCGAGTAGAAGATGATTTAAAAAGAAGAGACTTTACGATGAATGCGATCGCCCGTAATGTACACGGCGATTTGCTTGATCCTTTTCACGGTCAAGAGGATATTAAGCAAGGTATTGTGAAGTGTGTCGGGACCCCAGAAGAAAGATTTGAAGAAGACGCCCTTCGCATCATGAGAGGCGTTCGTTTTGCTTCGGTTTTCAATTTCGGACTGGAGACAGATACCTGGTCGGGAATGATTCGTCAGCGTGATAAACTCGCTTACATAGCAATGGAACGAGTTCGTACGGAGATGGATAAAATGATGGCAGGTCCTTTTCCTTCTAAAGGTGTGCAGCTTCTTATGGACAGCTGCATCTTAGAATATGTGAAGGCGCCGGTAAGTTTCACCCTATTAGACCGTAATCTTACTGGATATTTGGATAAACTTCCGCAGCAAGCAGTTTATCGCTATGAAATGTTGCTGTTGTTACTTCAGATGGGTTCATCTGAGGCTAGTACCTTACTTCGTGAATGGACATTTTCAGGCGAATCACGTGATCGAATAACAAATATGTTAGCCTTTCATGAGCATATTATGAGTTTATTTGAGAAGCTCGCCTTAAACACGGAGCAGTTGGAGAAAAAAGAACTTTTGAGTTTGCTGCGAGCAGACTGGATACCTCTTGTCCTCCGGTTTGGAAGAGAAGCGGCTCAAGACTGGATTTTGATCAATAGGGAAATAGCGGTAGAAGCGGATATTTTTTCTCCTGCGTATAGTAATCTTTGTCCCTTGCTGCTTCTGAAAGCGGAAGATTGGACTGCTGAAATGAATGTATATCATGTAAAAGATCTGGCACTTGGAGGGGCTGACTTGATGAGAGTCACAGGGCGCAAGGGCGGGCCTTGGCTCGGTTTAACCATGAAGAGACTTTTACATGTTGTAGCACTTGGACAGATCCCTAATGACCATGATTCTCTAATAGATGCAGCGAAGAAGGTGATTGAAGATGAAGTTTAAATTGTTGCTCGATTTATTTGATGAAAAGTCGAATAGCTTTGTTTCCGGGGAAGAAATCAGTAACCGATTATCCATCAGCAGAGCAGCGGTATGGAAGCAAATTAACCAATTGCGTGAGCTCGGTTACGAATTCGAAGCGGTGTCCCGTAAAGGATATCGTTTATTGTACAAACCAGATAAGTATGAGCATAAGGATCTTATGCAAAATATAAACACAGCCGTTTTTGGAAGCAGGTTTCATCTTCTGGAATCGACTTCCTCTACGCAGATCGAAGCAATCAAGCTTGCAGAAGAAGGAGCCGAAGCAGGGACTCTGGTGATTTCGGATATGCAGACGAGTGGGCGAGGGCGTCTTGGACGCAACTGGTTCTCTCCTGCTGGAAAAGGCATCTGGATGAGTCTTGTTTTACGCCCGGAACTGCCGGTTAGATTTATGCCTCAGTTAACTTTGTTAACAGGTGTAGCGGTATGCAGTGCGATCCGAAAAGTTACAGGAGTGGAAGCGGGGCTCAAATGGCCAAATGATATTTTGATCAGCGGCCGTAAAGTGTGCGGTATTCTTCTCGAAGCAGCTACCGAAGATAACAAAGTAAGGTATTGTATTGCAGGGATAGGCATCGATGTTAATTTGTCTGAACAAGATTATCCAGAAGAACTGCGAAGTATTGCTACTTCTTTGAGAATGGAATCTGGAACTTCTGTGTCTCGGTCGAAACTGATCGGTGAAGTGATGAATGAACTCGAAGCGAGATATTTGCAGTATGAGAAGGAAGGATTTGCTCCGATCTTGAAAGAGTGGGAAGCCTTGTCGGCCTCTTTAGGGAAACAAGTGCGCTCGGTAACGCTCAACCAGGTAATTGAAGGAACGGCTATCGGTTTATCCGACAGTGGAGGTCTTATAGTTTTGACGGAAGAAGGAAAGAATTCTACTATTTTTTCCGGTGAAGTGGAGATAATACAATAAGGGCAGCCGTCCGAGTAAACAGATGTAAAAATCGGATGACTTCTTCATTAATCTAATGATGGTTCATCCTGTATGCTTTAGATTAATTATTCCGGGGCATAGACATTTGGTCTTTTTTTGGTATACTTTCTTCTTGAGGCGGTATTAAATTATTGCAATTTGAACTGCACTCAATAAGTTAGTCTGCTTTAAAAATTATTATTTTATAGGTTTGTTGGATTCTGCTCTGAGCCGAAGAGGACCGAGACAGAAGGGACGATCGTTAAGTGACTCTTTTTTGACTTTTGGGACCTTTTTAGTGACAACTAAAAGGTTTTTTTGTGTGTTCATCATCTAAACCTCCAGGGCCCAGCTGATGAGAATCCGTAGGAATTTCACATTTTTCAACATCTCAGACTTACGGTCAATATCAGAACAGAAGGGAGCCACATCCAAATGGCTGCAGTAAAAAAACCACTTAATATTGTTAAAATGAAAAAAATGAAAGAAAATAAAGAACCGATCACAATGGTGACTGCTTACGACTATCCTTCCGCGTTACTTGCTGAGGAAGCGGGAGTAGATATGATTCTTGTAGGAGATTCACTTGGTAACGTTGTGCTTGGATATAACTCCACAATTCCTGTAACACTCGATGATATGGTTTACCACAGCCGCTCTGTTGCACGCGGAGCTGAGCATACATTTATTGTTGCCGATATGCCTTTTATGACGTATCACGGCAGCATTGACGAAAGCTTGCGCGGTGTTCGCAGATTAATGCAGGAAGGGCATGCCCATGCCGTAAAACTAGAGGGTGGAGCTGAGATTGCGGATACCGTTCGTACCATTGTTTCCGCAGGTGTTCCTGTTCTCGGACACATTGGACTCACGCCTCAGTCTGTGAATCAAATTGGTGGATTCCGGGTACAAGGAAAAGACGCACAAGATGCAAAACGATTGCTTGAAGACGCTAAGGCTCTAGAAAAAGCGGGTGCGTTTGCAGTAGTACTTGAGCTGGTAACCGAAGAAGTAGCGGAAGCAATCTCTCGTGAGCTTAGCATCCCAACCATTGGTATTGGTGCAGGTCGAGGGTGCGATGGGCAAGTTCTTGTGTTCCATGATATTGTTCAGTATGCTTCTCCTTATATTCCGAAACGATTTGTTAAAACGTACAGTGATGTAGGGTCCATTATTCGTGAGAGTATTGCAAACTATGTGAAAGAAGTAAAAGAGAAATCTTTCCCAGCACAGGAACATGTATTTACTGCAGAAGACGGTGTCGTTGAGTCGCTATACGGAAATCGTAAAGCAAAGGTGGATAATTAAGATGATTACCGTTCGTAGTATTCAGGAACTAAGATCTCAAATTGCAGGGATGAAAAAGCAGATTTCTAAACCGGAAGTAACGGTTGGATTTGTGCCTACAATGGGTTTCCTGCATGAAGGTCATGCCAGTTTGATGAAACAAGCAAGAAACAAAACCGATATTGTTGTGCTCAGTATTTTTGTGAATCCGATCCAGTTTGGTCCGAATGAGGATTTCGAAAGTTACCCGCGTGATGAGAAGAGAGATCTTGCGGTAGCTGAAAAAGAAGGAGTAGATATTGTATTTATTCCTTCGGTTGAAGAAATGTATCCAGAGCCTACAAAGACGACGATTCAAGTCGCTGGCCTGACAGAAGGCCTATGCGGTGCTTCTCGTCCAGGTCACTTTGACGGGGTAACTACGGTTGTCGCCAAACTTTTCAATATAGTTCAGCCTGATTTCGCATTTTTTGGTATGAAAGATGCACAACAAGTTGCAGTGCTGTCGCAAATGGTTGCGGATTTGAATATGCCTGTAACCATTGTTCCTTGCCCAATCATGAGAGAGGACGATGGGCTGGCTTTAAGCTCTCGTAACGTCTATTTAAGCAGTGAGGAGCGTTCGCAGGCACTCTGCTTGTCACGTTCACTTGCTCTTGCTGAGAAAGCAAGTAAAGAACGTGCTGATATTACCATTGGTGAGCTTCGCAGCCTGGTTATTGCAGAAATCGAAAAATCACCAATTGCGGTAATTGATTATGTGGAAATTTTGACGTTTCCCGGTTTACAACCACTAGGTGAGGAACACAAGCTTACCGATCTAGAAGATGTAATTGTGGCATTAGCCGTTAAATTCGGCAAAACTCGTCTGATCGATAATCATCGTTTACAGAAAGTGAAGGTGGTCTCGCATGTTTAGAACTTTAATGAAATCAAAAATACATCGTGCAACTGTAACAGAAGCAAATTTGAATTATGTAGGAAGTATTACCATTGATCGCGATCTAATGGAAGCAGCGGATATTTTTGAGAACGAGAAAGTACAGATTGTGAATAACAATAATGGAGCCAGACTAGAGACTTATGTCATCCCTGGACCACGCGGTTCTGGAACGATCTGTCTCAATGGCGCAGCAGCTCGTCTCGTTCAGCCGGGAGATACGGTTATTATTATCTCTTATGCGATGATGGATGCAGCGGAGATGGCAAGTCATAAGCCAACCGTCGTGTTTGTTAATGATGCGAATAAACCGGTTCAAACCGTTCAACAGGAAGTTCACGCCACGATCATGTAATCCATGGGAATAAGGAATGAAAACTGCCCATTACGCAGAAAATGTGATTAGGTTACTGCACTAATCCATTTTACCGAGGGTGGGATGCAAGCCATGTTTCAATATTTATTCGCCGAAATGAATGATGCGCTTGACGAGATTGAGAAGTATTATTCTGCTGCACCTGCCGTTAAGAAACAGGAATTGTTACGAAAGTGGAATTTGCTAAAACAGATGAGCGATGGAATTATGGATGAGTGGATGTCATTCGAAGAAAAGATGGCTCGGATACGGGAAAGCGGTTTGTTCCGCGGAACGGATCCCTTTACCATGATTCCGGAACTTAAGCTTCAATCTTTTGTCAAAGGACAGGGTTATTTTAAACTTCTTATGTACAAACACGCGGCTGAAGAATTTAACAAAGTCGTTGAATTGTACCCGGAAAGTTTAATGTCTCGTCTGTACTTAGCTGTGTCGTATCTTCATTTAGAAGAAACACATGTCGCTGCAAAGGAACTGAATCGAATTTTGCTGAACAGCGATCAGCCGAGATTAAAAGCGCTGGCATATAATGCACTTGGCTGTATCCATGCCAAACATACGGATCTCGAGAAAGCTCTTTCCTGTTTTGCACTTTCTCTAAAGCTTGATCCTAGTTTGCAAGAGCCGCTGTATAATCTGGAAGCATGCAGATCAAATAGCGGAAAACTCCATTATGGAACCCAGTTGCTTGCTCTCTCCTAGAGATGCATCAAAAGGCAGTGCATCAAAAAGGCGATGTCTCTTCATTTGGCATCGTCCTTTTTTTGTGCTCTAATGTTCAAAAGTCTTTTTTTTTGCTATGCTACTAAAGAGACTGGATGAAGGGAACGTTTAATTGTAATGAAATTTGCCGTGCTTGATTTTGAAACAACAGGTACCCAGTCTGATGGTGAAATTACCCAGGTTGGACTTACCATAATAGATCATGATTTAAGTATAAAAGAGACATACAGCTCTTATGTCAATCCCGGCGTTCCCATTCCACCTTTTATAACTGGACTTACTGGAATTTCGGACGACGATGTCAAAGATGCACCTCATCTTGAAGAAATGATGATGGAACTTGTTCCATTGCTAGATGACGTTGTACTCGTTGGGCATAATGTAGCTTTTGATTTTTACTTTTTGCAAAATGCGTTAGATCGATGCGGATACCTGCCGTTTACAGGCCGTATTTTGGATACGATGGACCTTTTAAAAGTTTGTTTTCCTTCGCTTTCCTCTTACCAGCTGGGTTATGTTTCAACTGAATTTGGATTTGAACATGACAGACCGCACCAAGCGGATAGCGATGCACTGGCAACCGCCCATGTATTTCTTAAAAGCATTGACGAACTGAGAGGCTTACCTTTGATTACACTGCAGCGTCTCTCGGACCTCTTTCCTGCAGAGGAAAGTGATTTCGGCTGGTTTTTGGATGGACTGCTGACAGAGAAGGAAAGCGAGCCGATTCAGGATCTGGATGGTCAGAAATACTACAGGCAACTTGCGCTGGCCATTGATGATTGGTCTACGATTGCTCCGCCACGGGACGAGCGTGCACCGAACCCTTTGGAAAATGAGTCGTTCAGCGAGTATATGGAGAAGGTTCAACAGAATTTGAAAGAAAAACTTCCCAACTATGAACAAAGGGAAGCGCAAAATATGATGTTTGACGAAGTCAATAAAGCTCTTTATGAGGACAAGCATTTATTGATTGAGGCGGGAACAGGAACAGGTAAATCACTCGGATATTTGTTGCCTTCTATTTACCAAAGTGTAAAGCAGGAGACTAAGGTTACGGTAAGTACACACACCATAAACCTGCAGGAACAATTGCGTGAACGTGATCTTCCTCTGTTAACAAAAGTCGTTCCTTTTCCTTTTAAAGCAGCGATCTTCAAAGGTCGTGGTCATTATCTTTGTCTGCGTAAGTTTGAACAGAAGCTGAATAATAAAGAATTTGCTACACCCAAAGAAGATGTTTTTACTGCTGCTCAGATGCTCGTCTGGCTCACGCAAACAGAAACCGGAGATGATGAAGAACTAAACTTAAGCCACCGGGGAACAGATTTCTGGGAAACCGTGCAAAGCGAATCTGAATCCTGTTTAGGACGGAGCTGTCCGTGGTTCAAAAAATGTTTCTATCATCGTGCGCGTCATGAAGCGGGGATTGCAGATGTTGTGATTACCAATCACTCGAAACTGTTTACAGATGTGAAAGCCAGCCATCAACTGCTTCCAAGTTATGATTATCTAGTGATTGATGAAGCTCATCATCTAGAAGACGTAGCTGGTAAACATCTGGGGATGCATATGAAATATTTCTCAGTGGTCCATACTCTAACGAGACTGTTTAAGGATAGTCGTAACGGTCAATTTCCTGCACTTCGTCAACAAATCAATCAGTCAGGACATGAGAAATACGTGGAATGGACTTCAGCTATTGACGAGTTGTTCCCATTTGCTCTGGAAGCGAAGGAAGAATGGGATACACTGAGTGATATGTTATTTAAGCTGTTACCAGAGAGAATGGATGCTGCGCCGGGAGACTCAGGACAGTTTTCACTAAGACTGAAGCCGCAGGCGAAGCCAAAAGCATGGGACAAAATCTCAAAACATGAAAATCAGTTTTATGTCACAGTAGGCGAAATGGTGCGCAAAGCAGATAAGCTGCTTGGAGAAGTGAGAGAAGAACTAGACGATTATGCATCAGATAGTCTGATTACGGATATCACAGGTCTTGTCAGAGACTTAGCAGAGCTTAGGGATAATTTGAGACTCTTTATGCGGCTTGACGATACAGGCACCGTATACTGGCTTGAAGCAAGCGGTCAGTTTAGAAGTAAGTCCCTTCAGCTATACGCAGTTCCTGTCGATGTAAGTTCACATTTGAAGGAACTGTTTTTTGATAAAAAACACAGTGTGATTCTGACCTCTGCTACGTTATCTGTAGACAAGTCATTTCAGTTTATGATCGATCAGCTGGGACTATCGGAAGCGCAGGAAAAGGGCAGGCTTATGACGTCCTTGCTGCCATCGCCATTCAATTATAGGGATCAGGCACTTCTTGTCATTCCACGCGATTTTCCAAGCGTAAAAGGAAGTGTAGGGGATGATCACTTTGTAAGTATGCTTGTGACTTCACTTGCAGAGACAGCGAAGGCTACCAAAGGCAGGATGTTAGTGTTGTTTACATCCTATCGAATGCTGAGACAAGTGCATGAACCACTAAAAGAAGCACTTGCAGCTAGTGACATCACGGTGCTTGGACAAGGAGTAGATACAGGCAGCCGGACAAAACTTACTCGTCGGTTCCAAGAGGCTAAGGCTTCTGTTTTGCTCGGAACAAGCAGCTTCTGGGAAGGTGTAGATATTCCAGGAGAAGCTTTAACTTGCCTTGCGATCGTGCGACTGCCTTTCCAGCCGCCTAGCCATCCGGTGGTGGAAGCGAAAAGCGAACTTTTGGAAAAAGAAAAGAAAAATCCTTTTATGAAACTTTCTGTTCCGCAGGCAGTGATCCGGTTCAAACAAGGTTTCGGACGGCTCGTTCGTACAGCACAGGACAGAGGTATCGTTATCGTTTACGATACAAGGGTTATTGAATCTTATTATGGAAAGTACTTTTTGTACTCCTTGCCAGGTCCAAAAATGGAACATATGGTTACGGAGAAGATGGTTCCAAGGATTAGTGAATGGCTGATGGAACATGAAACGAATAATGAAACAGACGGAACATAAGAAATTGTGTTTTGATGTAAGGGGGAGTTAACATTGAAGTCGGATAAAATTTCAGAGGCAGTCGTTCGTCGGCTGCCCGTATATCTGCGTTATCTGCAGGAGTTATACAAAAGAGAAGTTACAACGGTATCATCTCAAGAACTCGGGCTTAAACTGGATCTAAATCCAGCTCAAATCCGTAAAGATTTAGCTTATTTTGGCGATTTTGGACGGAAGGGAATCGGATATGACGTCGCTTATCTTATTGATAAAATCCGTCAAATTCTCAAAATTGATCAAGTCATCAATGTTGCCCTCGTCGGGGCAGGTAATCTCGGTCAAGCTTTATCTAACTATAACCGCTATGTAAAAGACAATATGAAGATTGTTGCCGTATTTGACTCCTATGATAAAAAAATTGGAACGATGATTAATACACTTACGGTACAGCCAATGGAAGAGTTACAGGATACAGTGAAAGAACGGAATATCCGGATTGGGATCATTACGGTGCCTGATTTTGAAGCTCAGCGTGTAGCGGATTGCATGGTTGAAGCAGGTATAGAGGCTATACTTAATTTTGCACCGATTATTATTAAAGCTCCGCCGCATATTCGGATTCATACGGCCGATTTCACAACAGATCTATTAAGCCTTGCTTATTATCTGGAAAGCGAAGAAGGAAAGGAAGAAACAGAAGATGAAAAGTCATAAATGGCTTATTAAGAATGGACAATTTGCAGTTAGTGATCCAGAATGGCGAATCGTTAAAGGTTATATGCTTGTGGAGAATGATAAGATTGTCTACATAGGCGAGAAACTCCCTGAGGGTGAAGAAGAAACGACCGTTTTTGACGGGAATAATCTACTCTTTATTCCTGGTCTAATCAATACGCACGGTCACGCTGCAATGTCTCTTCTGCGAGGTTATGGGGATGATCTTGCACTCCAAATTTGGCTTCAAGAAAAAATGTGGCCAATGGAAGAGAAGTTCACGGCAGACGATGTATACTGGGGAGCGTCCTTGTCGATCCTTGAGATGATTAAAGGGGGGACAACCGCTTTTCTTGACATGTATGATCAGATGAATCAAGTGGCTAAGGTAGTAGAGGAGTCGGGAATACGTGCAAGCCTGATGCGCGGTGTAATTGGATTCGGTTCAGATGAACTGCGAGCTTCTAAACTTGCGGAAGCGACTTCTTTTGCTAAGGAATGGAACGGACAAGCGAGTGGCAGAATTACCACGATGCTGTCTCCTCATGCACCGTACACATGTGGTCCTGAGTTTATTGAAAAATTTGTTCAGGCAGCACATGACTTGGACCTGCCGCTTCATACACACATGTCTGAGACAAAGGCAGAGGTAGAACAGAACGTGAAAGATTATGGGCTCCGTCCGGTTGCTCACTTAGAGAAATTGGGCTTCTTCTCACGTCCATCCCTCGTGGCGCATGCGGTTCATTTAACTGACGAAGAAATTGAAATTCTTGCTAAATATAATGTTGCTGTAGCTCACAATCCAGGAAGCAACTTGAAACTTGCCAGCGGTGTAGCTCGAGTTCCGGATCTATTAAAAGCTGGGGTTGTTGTATCGTTAGCAACGGATGGACCTGCAAGCAATAATAATCTGGACATGTTTGAAGAGATGCGTCTGGCTGCCCTTATCCATAAAGGAGTCTCTGGTGATCCAACGGCTGTTCCAGCGACAGAAGCTCTTCGCATGGGAACGGAATATGGAGCAAAATCGATCTATGTTGAAGACACGGGGACGCTTGCAGTAGGCAAGAAAGCAGATTTTATAGCGATTGATTTAGATCAGGCGCACTTTTTGCCGTATTCAGATTTGATCTCTCATGTTGTATACTCGGCAAGTGCTAAAGACGTAAAACATGTTTGGGTGGATGGCAAACAGTTGTTAAAAGATGGTGAAGCTCTTACTTTAGATGAAGAACGTATTAAGCGAGAAGCAGAATCTGCATTTAAAGGACTGAAAGCCCGCTAACGGACCAAGGGTGAGAAGGGAGTCCCGCCTTGAGAAGGAATCGAAAAAAATGGATATACATTAGTATTCTTACCGTATTACTAATTTTATTTGGGATTTATCAATTTTATGTTTACGTAATGAAAGATCAGTGGGCGGAAAGAGACCTCGCGGTGTCGATTGCAGAGCAACAGGCACAGCTTACGTCCGTTACAAAAACACAAAAGTCGGTTTGGGGAGAAGAATCGATTTATTGGACGATCGAAGGCATGAGCAGCGAGAATAAGCCGATTATGGTCTGGGTCCAGTTCGGAATGGATCATAAGCCAGTTAGTGGTAAAAATAGTGTTCATAGTGAACTCATTGAGAATAGCTTTTCTGAAGATGAAATGTACGCCAAAATCGCTTCAGAGTTAGGCAATATAGAGATTATTCATTTGCATCCAAGCTACTACAATAAAACGTATGTATGGCAGCTCTTTTATAAGCAAGATGGCAAATATGTGTATCGGTTCTACCAATTCAGCGATGGAACCGAAATAGGTAATGGTTATCAATTACCCGATTAAGAAGTAAATTGATATAACAAATAACCCCCGAATGGTCGATATAGATCACTCGGGGGTTATTTTATTTGGTAACATAGAAAAATGTTTCATAGTTTAGATTTCATGCTTACGATATGTTATGCTATATTTATAGATTTTATTTACAGCAAAAAGACTAAAAGTAAGGGAGGTTGTCACTTGAAATTGCGTCCCATCCCAATTGCAGTATCTTTGTTCGTTACTGCTACACTGCTGTTTGGCGGTTGGTTTGCGTACCGTCAGGTGGCTATGATTAAACCAATTGATAAGTTGGTTTCAGCATACGAAGGTGTCAACAATGTTCAAATAGATATTACCCCAAAGGAAGTGACTTTGAATCTCGATTTGGAGCCTCAAACGAATCTAAGGGGTCTAGTTGAACTTATTCATACAGATGGAAATCCGTATTTAAAGGGAAAGAAACTTAAACTTGACGTAAAAAATCATTCCACAGAGGAACTCGATGAATTTTGGTCAACTGCCTTGTTCACGGTAGCAGAAGCAATGGAAACAAGACAATATACTCAGATTCCTGAAGAACTGCAGAAAATGAGTGATGGCAGCATACAAGTAGATTACGACATGGATGATCAGAATGTGTATGTAAGTCTATCTGACGGAGAGGCAAGCAAGTTTATTATTTTGCCGAGACAGTCGGCAACGATGGGGGTATGGCCAAATGCCTAAGTGGACCAAGGAAATCTTGATTGGCGCAACGCCCGTCATTTTCTTATTTCTCGTCTATATTGGGGTTAATGTAGTTCCCTTATTGCTTATGGGGCTTCTTGTTGGAGGTGTATTTCTTCTTATGCAGATGCGCGGCGGTCTGACCGTCGGTGCAAGCAGTGAAAGAAAGCGAAAAAAAGCAGGTCCGAAGAAGCTCACTTTTGAGGAAATAGGCGGTCAAGATAGTGCGAAACAGGAGCTTAGAGAGGCGCTTGATTTTTTAATCAGACATGAGGAAATACAGAAATTTGGTATCCGTCCCTTAAAAGGGATCTTGTTAACCGGCCCTCCGGGAACAGGTAAAACACTCATGGCCAAAGCAGCAGCACATTACACGAATTCCGTGTTTATTGCTACATCAGGCAGTGAATTTGTAGAAATGTATGTTGGTGTGGGTGCGGGCCGTGTTCGGGAGCTGTTCCGTGATGCGAGAACGCGAGCAGCCAAGGAAAATAAAGAAAATGCAATCATTTTTATTGATGAAATCGATGTTATTGGCGGTAAACGAGAAGGCGGGCAACAACGTGAATACGATCAGACCCTGAATCAGCTTCTGACGGAAATGGATGGGATCTATACATCTGACGCACCGCGTATTCTAATCATAGCTGCAACCAACCGTAAAGAAATGTTGGACAGCGCTTTGCTTCGCCCAGGACGTTTTGATAGACATATACAAGTGGACTTGCCGGATAAAAAAGGACGCAGACATATTCTTGAACTGCATGCCAAAAACAAGCCGCTTGATAAAAATATTAACATGGACAAAATTGCGGAAGAGTCTTATGGCTTCTCTGGTGCCCAACTGGAAAGTCTAATGAACGAAGCGGCGATTTATGCGATGCGGGATGATAGTCAGTATATTTTGCAAAAACATCTATCCATGGCCATCGATAAGGTGATGATGGGTGAAAAAACAGACAGAGAATCAAATGAAGATGAGAAAAAACGGGTAGCAGTGCACGAATTAGGACATGCCATTGCGGCAGAAGCAGTACGTCCAAATAGTGTCGGCCAGGTTGCTTTAAGTCCCCGTGGACAAGCATTAGGCTATGTAAGACATAACCCGCAAGAAGAACAATACTTATACACCAAAGAGTTTTTAGAAGCTCAAATTATGATTGCGTTAGGCGGTGCAGCAGCAGAAGAAATTTACTACGGAGGCCGCAGTACGGGTTCAAGAAATGATTTTGAGCAAGCATTAGATATTGTTAAAACAATGATCAGCTCTGGACTTACGGGACTCGGGATTGTGCATCTTGAGATGGTCTCACAGGCCGAGATGTCGAAAGAAAACGCAGCGATATTAAATGACCTTTTCTCCCGTACAAAGCAGCTGTTGATCGATCACGGTCCTATCTTTGATCAATCATTAAGCATCCTGCTTAAAGAAGAAGTGTTATCTGGTGATGAATTTCGCAAATTATTCAAAGAAAGTACATTATTGCCAGCATAATCTATGATGCTGGTTATTTTTTTTTACTTTTGTTTCGTGCTAAGATATTATTAGATGTTGGGTCATAAAATGTATTTTTCGACAAAGAAGAATACAAAATATTACTAGAGACCAAGAAAGGGATGGAGCAGTAACCATGTTGTTTAAAAAAATAGGAGTTATCGGCGGAGGTACAATGGGCCAAGGTATAGCAGAAATGCTTGCAGCCAAAGGCCTCGACGTCTTGCTCGTAGAACAAACCCCTGAGAAATTAGATCATTCAGTAGAAATGATTGAAACAGGACTCGATAAGAAATTAGAGAAGTGGGCTATCACCCAAGCAGAGAAGAAATTAATCTTGTCAAGAATCCATAAAACGACAAGTTATGAGGAACTTTCTGTTTGTGATTTGATCATAGAGACCATTACAGAAGATCTGGAAGAGAAAAAAGTTCTCTTTAGAAAACTGGAAGAAGTCATTGGTAACGATATTATTCTGACTAGTAATACTTCTACTCTTAGCTTAACTGAGCTTGCAGGTGCCACTAATTCTCCTGAACGTATGATCGGACTTCACTGGACACATCCGGTTTCCAGCATTGATATGGTTGAAATTATTCGTGGTCTTAAAACTTCTGATGAAACGTTCAATGCTACAAAACAGTTTGCAGAAGAAGTGCTTGGCAAAAAAGGGATCATGGTTTATGAGTCTCCTGGATTTGTTACTTCTCGTCTGATCTGCCTTCACATTAACGAGGCTCTTCATCTACTTGAAGAGGGAGTTGCTTCTGCAGAAGATATCGATGAAGCAGTACGTATTGGTTACAAATTCCAACATGGACCGCTTGAAATGGCGGATCGTTTCGGACTTGATTCTGTTCATGCAGCGCTTGATGGGATGTTCCGCGAGTTTGGTGAACTGAAGTATAGACCGTCTACTGTTCTGAAGAAAATGGTTCGCGCTGGACAACTCGGCGTAAAAACAGGAGAAGGCTTCTTCAAGTACGACAAGGATGGTGATCGAGTATGAAAATTTTAGTTATCAATTCAGGGAGTTCTTCTCTGAAATACCAAGTATATGACATGACGAATGAATCTGTTCTGGCAAAAGGACTTGTAGAACGGATTGGTATGGATTCTTCAATCTTGAATCACAAACCAACAGGTAAAGAAGAAGTTACAGAAGTAAGCGAAATTCTTGAGCACACAACTGCTATTCGTAAAGTGCTGGATAAATTGACTCATGAAGTTCACGGTGTAATGAGCTCGATTTCAGAAATCCAAGCAGTAGGTCACCGCGTAGTACACGGCGGGGAAGCTTTTAAAGAATCGGCTCTCGTAACGGATGAAGTAAAAGCTGAGATCCGTCGTCTGATCGACCTTGCACCGCTTCATAACCCAGCTGCGATGATGGGAATTAACGCAGCAGAGCTAAATATGCCGGGTATTCCGCAGGTTGTCGTATTTGATACTGCATTCCATCAAACGATGCCTGAACACGCATACCTGTATGCTATTCCACGTGTTCTTTATAACAAGTACAAAGTACGTCGTTATGGTGCACACGGTACTTCCCACGATTTTGTAAGTAAAGCAGCTGCTGAATTCCTTAATCGTCCGATCGAAGACCTGAAGATCATTACATGTCACGTAGGTAACGGGGGCAGCTTAACAGCAGTGAAGAATGGGGTTTCCGTTGATACTTCGATGGGTATGACTCCTCTTGAAGGTCTGATGATGGGAACACGCAGTGGTGATCTCGATCCAGCGATTGTACCTTATGTGATGAACAAAGAAGAACTTACGATTAACGAAGTAAATTCGATGCTTAATAAACATAGTGGACTGCTTGCCATCTCCGGTATCAGCAGCGACATGCGTGAGATTACAGAAGGAATGGAGAACGGTGAGCCAAACTCTACACTTGCTTTCAATATGTATGAGTACCGTCTTCGTAAATACATTGGTTCCTATGCTGCAGCGATGAACGGTGTTGATGTGATCGTCTTTACAGCAGGGGTTGGAGAGAATTCCGTTGTACTTCGCCAGCGTGTTCTTGAGCAGCTTACTTATCTTGGTGTTGAAGTAGACGAAGAGCTGAATAAAATCCGTTCTGGTGAACCGCGCCGTATCTCTTCAGCAAATTCTAAAGTAGAGGTTCTTGTGATTCCAACGAATGAAGAACTTGTGATTGCACGCGATACACATCGTATTGTAGGAGCAACTCAATAATTAATATTATATAAGCAGGGAGAGATCGGAATGAGCACGAAAAGTGACATTCGCAATGTCAGCAAGCACGTTGGAGAGACAGTAACGATCGGTGCTTGGATCAATAACAAGCGCTCCAGCGGTAAAATTCAATTTTTACAGCTTCGCGACGGTACAGGCTATATCCAGGGGGTTGTGGTGAAAAGTGAAGTTTCTGAAGAAATTTGGAACAACGCCAAAAGTCTTACCCAAGAAAGTTCACTTTATGTAACAGGGGTGGTTCGTGAAGAGCCGCGCAGCCAGTCTGGATATGAACTTACGGTAACAGGAATTGAAATTATTCATTTAACTGAAAATTATCCAATTACGCCGAAAGAACACGGTGTTGATTTCTTGATGGATCATCGCCACTTGTGGCTTCGTTCTAACAAACAGCGTGCAATTATGGTGATCCGTGCGGAAATTATCCGCGCAGTTCAGGAGTATTTTGATACCAATGGATTTACGATTGTAGATCCTCCGATCCTGACACCTTCTTCTGCTGAAGGAACAACCAACCTGTTCCACATCAAATACTTTGATGAGGATGCATACCTGACACAAAGCGGTCAGCTTTATATGGAAGCAGCTGCAATGGCTCTTGGTAAAGTGTATTCCTTTGGTCCTACTTTCCGTGCAGAAAAATCCAAAACTCGCCGTCACTTAATTGAATTCTGGATGATTGAACCGGAAATGGCATTTGTGGATCATGAAGAAAGCTTGCGTATTCAGGAAGAGTTCATTTCACATGTAGTACAGTCGGTAGTGAAAAACTGCCGTAAAGAGCTGGAAAGCATCGGCCGTGATATCTCCAAACTCGAGAATATCAAAGCTCCATTCCCGCGTATTACGTATGATGAGGCAATTACATTCCTGCAAGGAGAAGGTTTTGATATTCCGTGGGGTGAAGATTTTGGTGCTCCTCATGAAACAGCGATTGCCGAAAAATACGACAAACCTGTATTCATTACTCACTATCCAGCAGGAATTAAAGCTTTCTATATGAAACCAGATCCGAACCGTCCAGAAGTGGTATTATGTGCAGACATGATCGCACCGGAAGGATACGGCGAAATTATCGGCGGGTCCCAGCGTATTGACGATCCGAAACTGATGGAAGAGCGTTTTGAAGAACATAATCTTTCCCGTGAAGCTTATCAGTGGTACTTGGATCTTCGCACCTATGGATCTGTTCCTCACTCCGGATTTGGTCTTGGACTTGAACGTACAGTAGCTTGGATTTGCGGACTTGATCATGTACGTGAAACGATCCCATTCCCACGCACACTGTATCGTCTTTATCCGTAAGGATCGTAGGAGGTATGTTAATGAGCGAACCAGGTGAGGGTACATGGGTGAAAGGTATTGCTTACGGGATGTCTATGGGGAGTGTTCAGCTCCCTTATGCACTGCTCCGTTATTACACCCGGCTTGGTTTGTCAGATGGAGAGATGCTTCTAATTCAACATCTGATATCATTTCAACAGCTGGAAGGAAATGATTTTCCAACGCTGGAGGAATTGGCAGTTCGAATGAACATACCGCCGGAACAGGTTGCTCGTGGCTTGCAAAGGCTGATGAGAGATGGTTTTGTTAGTATAGACGAAGATTTGGATGAAGCGAGTGGCATACAATATGAGCGGTATAATGTGCTTGGATTATATGTAAAACTTGCGGAATGTCTTCAAGAAGAATCATCTGCTCCAGCGGTTGCTCGAAAATCAGCAGCATTACCTTATCAGCAGAATTCAAGACAAACGATGGAAGAAGTCGAAGAACGTAACATGTTTCGGATTTTTGAGAATGAGTTCGGCAGACCTCTATCTCCCATGGAATATGAAACGATCTCTGGCTGGATCGATCAGGATCGATACCCTGAAGAGTTGATATTGCTTGCTCTGAAGGAAGCTGTGTTTGCTGGGAAAGTACATTTCAGATATATTGATCGTATATTACTGGAATGGAGCCGCAATAGGGTTAAGACAACCGAGGATGTAAAAGCATACGCCGCCCGCTTCCGTAGTGGTGGACGTTAATTATATAGGTTAATATAAGGCACTCCTTTATAAGGGGTGCCTTTTTTCGCTCTTTTCGCGATAATAGAAATGAAAGGTTGATCGAATTCAGAAAATTTAATTATTTTATATGAAACTTGCAGGGATGCGCTTCGTTCATACGTCTATTTATATGGGGAAGGAGGAGAGAGACCATTGATGAAGCAAGATTGATTGAAGACATTGTTCAAGGAGATCATGCGAAATACCGTGAACTTATTAATCAATATAGTAAACATATTTTTCAAGTTACGTATTCTGTTCTTCATCATGTTCAGGATGCGGAGGATGCCGCACAGGAAGCTTTCGTTCAAATCTTTAAATCTCTCCCCCAGTACCGATCGGAAGGATTTAAGACTTGGATTACACGAATTGCACTAAATAAGGCGATTGATATGAAGAGAAAAGTGAGCCGAAGAGTGGTAACCGAGACGGGACATGAGAACGATGTAATACATATACCTGACCGGCAGGCGGATACGGTGTATCAATTGATTAAAAAAGAAAAGAAACAAGAACTGCTGAAAAAAATCAGAATGCTTCCTCCCAAGTATCGTGATATTATCATTCTTTATTACCTAAAAGAAAACAATTATGAGCAGATAGCGGAGGAATGCAGTATTGCTGTGAAAACCGTAGAATCCAGGTTATACCGAGCGAGAATATGGATAAGGCAGCATTGGAAGGAGGAAGAATGGCGTGAATAACCAAAATGAGGACCGCTTTACGGCTTATATCAAAGGGACACTAACCCAAGCGGAGAGAGAAGAGATAGATGAGCAGCTCCTTACTGATGAAGAAGCGCTCGCCTCCTATCTGATGTCTCTTCAGTTATTGAATCAAAACGAAGGTTTGGCTCATCAAAAAAACAACAAGACGTTTACTTTCCCGCAGATTCCTAATCAAAGAGAATTTACCAAGGAGATTATGAAACAGGTTGACTCTTCTGTGAGAAGTGAAAAAAGAAAGAAGAAATCGGGTAAGCTTCCGTGGCAGCATCTCCTCAGTCATAAAATGATTCACTATACGGTAGCTGCTTCGATAACGGTGATTTTTATATCTACAGGTGTATTTGACCGGTTAGCACCTGGAAATATATACAAGAGCGAGACCCTAGCAACAACACCTTATAGTGAGATTATGGTGAAAAAGGCGACTGGCTGGCTAGATACGTTAAAGCCTAAACCGTAATGAATAGATATACATTCGATTTAAGAAAGGAAGACAATGAGATGAATATACAGCAAGACAGGAGTAAACTGCTTGCCTTTTTACTTAACTTTGTGCCGGGGCTCGGACATTATTATTATAAGAGCCGGGTAAAGGGTTTTATCTATGGATTCCTATTTTTTGGAATAGTAGGATTGGCTTTTTTAGCTGCTCTCGGAAATGAAATGGAGTTTGCTCTAGTTTTGTTACTAGGGGCTGCCTTTCTATGGATGGTCAGTATGTTTAGTCTGGTTTTTAAACTGCTTCGTGCACCCGAACATTCTCCATATCCGCCGGGTTATCCTAACTATGTTCCAAATGCTGAGGCGTACGGGCAAATGGGACCCGCAGTAGATCCAAACTTAAACCCTAATGAGTCCTTTTACGGCATGCAGCACGATCAAGGACCTGGAATGGAACCTCCTTTTGGTTTTCCACCGCACGAAGGGTATGTGTATCCGAATCAGGGAAAAGGGAAAGAAAGCGAACGATTCTTTACGATTCTCTTATCGTTCGTACCAGGGCTCGGACACTTGCACATGGGACTATTGCAACGCGGATTATCCTTTCTAATCGGTTTCTTCGGACTCGCTATTATGCTGCTATTCGTGGCGGCTATTTCGGGGGAAGGAGTTATACTTCTTTTTTTGCTTCTACTGCCGGTGATGTGGCTGTACTGTATGTTTGACGCGGTTCAGCATGTACATCGCAAACAAGCGGGGGAAATCCTAGAAGATAAGACATTGTTCGAGCAGATTGAACATGGTCGCAGTCATGGAAAGCGGAGTAAAGTGATCGCTACGTTACTTGCGGTTTTCCCTGGGGCAGGTCAGATGTATCTGGGGCTTCAAAAAAGAGGTCTTCAGCTTATGGTGATATTTTTAGGGAGTATTTATATATTGGACTTGCTGAATTTGTCCCTCTTTCTCTTTCTAATCCCAGTTATCTGGTTCTATAGTTTCTTTGACGGACTTCAGCAGGCAAGCAAGTACGGCAGAGAACCCTTATATGATAAACCGGTGGTTGAAGCGTGGACGCGTTATCAGCGATGGATCGGTGCAGCCTTGTTATTCCTAGGTGTTTATTATATTTTACTGAGACTGGTAGTTCCGGAGCTGGAAAATTATTTTAAACCCTTTCATTATTTCTACGTCTTGGAGTCTTATATGAACACGATCGTGGTATCATTGCTTTTGATCGGGGGCGGGCTAAAGCTACTATTTTCTCCAAAACCGAAAGAGGATGAAGGAGAGCGTCTGCTCAGAGAACTTGAGCGTGATATGGATCTATCTCCTTATCAAGACAGAGAGTTGTAGACTCGTATTGTATCCTTTGGGTCAAATGATAAAAAACCGTAGATTTGCCGAATTAGGCATTTCTACGGTTTTTTCTATGCTTTATTTTTTAAGTAAAAGTCCGCGGTACATCACTTCAAATAAAAACTCAAACGCCTCAAGATGCTTTCTCGCTTCAAACGCGTTCTTTCCCCATACATAAATGCCGTGATTGCGAAGAAGAATCCCAGGAACTTTCTCTTGAAGCACACCAGGTACCAGCTCGGCAATGGAAGGAATATGCGCGTAATTAGGAAGAACAGGCACCTCAATAGCAGCATTCTCTTCCCAGATGTTAAAAGCTTTAATCAGTTCGATCCCTTGGATAGGTACATGACCTTGATCTCCGTAATATTCACTGATCAGGTTATTGAACACGGTATGTACATGAAAGACTGCCCCGCATCCAGTTAAGCGATAAATTTCGCAGTGGATTAAAGTTTCCGCACTCGGTTTTAAGCTCGTTGTTTCGCAAGCTTTTCCATCCTTATCTACAAAGAGGAAGTCTTCGGGTGTGCGAGCTGCTTTATCTTTACCGCTGGCGGTAACTGCAAAATGGAACTGTTCAGCATCAAAATCTCCAACACGCATGGAAAGATTTCCGCTGGTGCCGGGAAACCAGCCTCTTTTTGCAAAGTCATCTTTTACATCGGCTAGTTCGGAGAGAACACGGTTTTTTTCTTCTGTGGTGATATCTGAAAAAGTCATTTTACTGCCTCCTGAGCGCGTTTCGATTGTAAGTCTTTTAAAATATCGAAGAAAGTAGTAAACGGTACGTGAGGAACCTGCAGTTCTTCACATTTCTTCGTTAAGATCGAACGAGAATACACTAGGTCAGCAATTTTAGCACCTTGGAAGTCGGTGAGACTGTCACCGATGAGTATACGTTCATAAGAATTAGGATCGAAATTACGCATAATAGTTGCTTTACACATTCCACAATCATTCGTACATGGGGCTTTACAAGGATGAGGCCACAGGATCTGAATATGATCTCCCGTAAAATCAGCACGGTTACAATAAACATGATCCTTTGGAATTCCAAATGGAGCAAGCAGGGGATCAATAAAGAAATCCATTCCGCCGCTCGTTACATAAAACTCGATACCTTCTTTACGTACATAGCTAAGGAACTCGGCAAAGCCATCCCTAATTCCTGCTTGCCCAAGAACAAACTCGATCACTTCATTCTTTTGCTTAGAAGGAATGAGACCGAACAGTGCGCTTACCCCTTGCTGTAAAGAAATTTTCTGATCGACTATATCTTTCATAATCGGCTCATAACCGGCAGGCTGAAAATGCTTCATGATGGCTACGATATTATCGGATAGCGTAATCGTTCCGTCAAAATCGCAGAATATGACTGTTTTTTTACTCACTTATTTTTCTCCTCCCCAAAGCTGCAGGGCACTTGCAAGTTCAGGATGGGCAGAAGCATAGTCTGAAAGTGAAATCCCTTGCTGTGCTGCTTCAATAGCTTGAACAAATGCACGTCCTCCGGCTTCTGTACCCATCGGATGACCGTGAATTCCACCGCCTGCATTAACAATGACATCCGTACCGAAATCTTGTAAGATCAGCGGAACAAGCCCAGGATGGATGCCCGCAGACGGTACAGGCATACTTTGTTTTACTGGCAGTGCTGAGGTTAACAGCTGCTCTTTAATTCCCATATTTTCTTCCCGCGGCATCGTTACTGAACCGTAAGGTGAAGGGAAAAGGACAAGATCTGCCCCCGCAAGACGCATGAGCTGACCCAGCAGGACGGAAGCAGAGATACCGTGATAAGGAGAAGGATAATAGGCACCGGCAAGGGCTGGATGGGCCATGATCGGTACTGTAATCTCTGGATCTTTACTCAGTTCGTGCAGGACGTCATACCCGTAAGATAGTACATTAAAGAGAAGAGCGTTAGCGCCTGCGTCAATCGCTTTTCGAGCTTGCTCATGCAGACGGGAAGTCGGACCGGTCAGATTCGTCGCATAAAGCAATTTTTTACCGGTTTCTTTGCTTGCTTCTTCCGCAGCCCGAATACATACTTCCACTCGTTTTTCAATGGGAGTCAGTTCATTCTCAAAAAGGATTTCATCATCTTTAATTAAATCGACACCGCCAAGTGCTTGACGTAAGAATTGTTCGCGCAGTTCTGAAGCATTGAGACCGATAACAGATTTAAAAATACTCATCAAAAGCGGCCGATTCGGTACACCTAGAAGTTCACGTACGCCTTGTATACCAAACTTTGGACCAGGGAAATGAGAGGCAAAAGCTTCGGAGAAACCGAGCTGCATGAGCTTAATTTTGCCGTCCATTGATATTTTTCCAAATACGGTAACGAGCAGTGCCGGAATGTCCCTGCTAAAGTTTATATCGGGATAAGCGATCGTAACATCTCCGTAGCGTTCTCCGGACTTCGCATTTTCAGGTTCATGGACCTTAACTTCAAGCACTTGTCCTAAATGTTGTTTCATTGCGTCTCTTTTTGCTTCCGGTAATTCTGTCCAGCTTCCCACTGTCATACCAACGGCAATAGACTCTGCCTTTTTGTGAAAATTCGCTTTATCATCGTAAATCCGGTACGTTGCTGTACAATAACTCAATTGATTTCCTCCTTCAAGGCATTGCCCATTTCCCGGGAACGCTCTGCACAGCGATCCACCGCAGCATGAACAGTTTCTTTGAAATGGCCCTTAGCTAACACACCAATAGCCGCCTCTGTTGATCCATTAGGGGAAGTTACCTTTTTGCGTAAATCTTGCGGACTTTCACCCGTTTGCTGTACCATTCGAGCTGCACCAAGTACGGTCTGAACCGTCAAATCACGAGCTTGCTCAGAAGTGAGTCCGCCCCTTACACCAGCTTCGATCATGGCTTCCATCATGTAATAGATGTAGGCAGGCCCGCTTCCCGAGATTCCAGTTAAGGTTTCTATTGTAGATTCATCGACGATCGTGACAATGCCTACGGCTTCAAATAAAGTACGGACTAAATGCTGATCTTCGTCACTAACTTCTTCTGAAAAAGCGATTCCGGTTGCACCAAGTCCAATTGTACTGGACGTATTTGGCATCGTGCGGACAACGGGATGCTTTTTGCCAAGCAACGTCTGCATTGTTTCTATAGTCATGCCGGCTATAACCGACACCACGAGTTGCCCTGGCGATAGAAGCGGTCCTAGATAACGGAGAGCTTCTGCTGCATCTTTGGGTTTCATTGAAAGGACAATGACATCCGTCGTTTGCAGTACATCTTCTTTGGCAGCCGTTTCACATGCCGTAATGACACCATATTTATTTTCAAGTTCCTGAAGTCGTTCCCTATTGCTGCGGTTCATCATGGTGATGGAGGAAGGAGAGAGCACACCCCTTGATATGAGCCCTCTTGCAATAGCTTCTGCCATAGACCCAGCTCCGTAAAAAGCTACTTTTTTCTGAATGAGTGTACGAATTCCGCTCATAGATCTAATTCCTCCTGACCCTCTGTAATTTTATTGTCTGATTTGTCCAGTTCCGTAAATACGATATTTTGTTGAGGTTAGTGCAGGAAGACCCATAGGTCCGCGTGCATGCAGTTTTTGCGTGCTAATTCCGATTTCTGCACCATAACCAAATTCAAAACCATCCGTAAAACGTGTTGATGCATTGTGATAGACGGCTGCTGCATCTACCTGTTGCATGAACTTCGCCGCGGTAGCCTCATCCTTAGTGACAATACACTCGGAGTGCATCGTACTATGCTGCGCAATATGATCCAGCGCTTCCCCTAGATCATTAACGATCCGCACATTAAGTACATAATCGTTATATTCTGTACTGTAATCAGCCGAAGTAGCGGGTACAGCCCATGGAACAAGCTTAACAAAGGCAGGGCAACCGCGAAGCTCAACAGAAGAGTTTTGAAATGCTTCCGCCAGCTTTACAATTTTCTCATTTCCATAATCCTTATGAATTAAAAGTGTCTCCATTGAGTTGCATACTGATGGACGTTGCACTTTTGCATTAAGAGCAATATCGGTAGCCATTTGCTCATCAGCGTCCGCTGCAATATAGGTATGGCAGATTCCAGCACCCGTTTCAATAACAGGAACCGTCGCATTTTCAACTACATTTTGAATGAGAGAGGCGCCGCCTCGTGGAATAATGACATCGAGCAGACCTTTGCATTTTAACATTTCATTTACTGAAGCACGATTTGAATCTTCAATCAGCTGGATCGCTTCAGATGGAACCGGAGTAGATTTCAGCGCTTGTTTTAATACTTCTACAATCTTTTGGTTTGATGAAAGAGCAGAGGAGCCGCCCCGCAGCACCACAGCATTTCCCGTCTTGAGGCTTAGTCCAATTGCATCTACCGTAACATTGGGTCTAGCTTCGTAAATGATTCCAATCAGTCCAAGCGGAACGCGTTCCTTTTCGATGCGAAGACCATTAGGGCGATGAATGACTTCGAGAATGTCTCCAATAGGATCATTCAGCTCAGCAATCTGCCGAAGTCCTTCTGAAATACTGTGAATCCGTTCTTCATTCAGGCTGAGGCGATCAAGCATGGCAGCAGGAGTACCGTTTTCCTCACCACGTGCAAGATCGAGCTTGTTGGCTTCAATTATAGAAGACTGCTCCTGAATCAGTGCATCTGCCATGACAAGAAGGGCTGCGTTCTTAACGTCAGAGGATAGACTTGCTAGTATTGCGGTCGTTTCCTTAGCCTCTAATGCTTTCGTTTGTACTTCACTCATTTAAATTCACTCCTTTAGGTAATTTTAAGTAGAAAAAGTTTATGGGAACATTCATCCGTTATTTCAGTGTAATCCATTCATCTCGATGAACCACTTCCAAACGACTCATGTTTCCTTCAAGTTTTTTGAGAACTTCCTGACTTGAAAGTCCTCTAATCATGCGCAGTTGTTCTTCATCGTAATTTACGATACCGCGTCCGATGATATCACCTGTTACATTAATAACTTCGATGACATCACCGGCTTGGAAATGACCTTGGACTTCTTGTACCCCTACAGGGAGCAGGCTGTGACCGTCGTGAAGCAATGCCTTTTCTGCTCCTAGGTCGACCTGTACAGAGCCGAGTGGGGATGACATGAATCCAAGCCACTGTTTTTTACGAGGCAGAGAATTTAGGCGTGTATCAAAATAGGTACCTTTTCCTCTATCATAAAAAGCTGCTTTCATGTCCCCCTGTTCCAGGACACGCCCTACAAAGACGGGGACTCCGCCTCTAGTAGCAACCTTGGCTGCATCAACTTTGGAACGCATACCGCCTGTACCGACGGCAGAACCGCTTCCGCCAGCAATCGCATAGATTTCATCCGTAATTTCATCAATTCGGTCATATTTGACTGCATCGGCCTGTTTCCGGGGGTCAGCAGTATATAGTCCATCGGTATCCGTTAAAATGAGGAGCTTACTCGCTTTAATAAATCCAGCTACAAGCGCTGACAGCATATCGTTATCCCCGAATTTCAGCTCGTCAACAGATACTGTGTCATTTTCGTTGATGATAGGGATCACTCGCTGTTTTAACAGCTCATCAATCGTCATGATGGCATTTCCCATCCGTTTGCGGTTTAGGAAATCGGTTCTTGTCAGCAGGATTTGTGCTGTCTTGATTTCATGACCCGCAAAAGCTTGTTGATATGCTTGCATAAGAAGAGCCTGCCCTACAGCCGCAGCCGCTTGTTTTTCATGAAGCAGCTTGGGCCGGGATGTGTATCCAATGTGACCGAATCCAGCAGCGACTGCTCCAGAAGTGACAAGAAGAACTTCATGGCCTTCGGCGTGGAGTGCAGCAATCTCAGCTGCGAAGAATGCAACGGCTTCTTTATGTAATGAGCCTGTGTCCGTGGTTAAAGAACTGCTTCCAATTTTAATAACAATGCGAGAAGACACGCCTGTATTCACTTCCTTTTTAACTGAATGAATTTCATGATTTATTTAATGAATTTGAAAATAAATATACTCTTCATTGATGCAAGGGCAGATAGTATGAAAGTGGTTCTTTTAGAAAAACAAAAAAACTTTCGTCCTTGTAATGCAAAGGACGAAAGTTAAATCTTCCGCGGTACCACCTTTGTTGATGATCTAGATCATCCAACTCGTAGACCTTATAACGTTAAGGGAAACGTCCTGTTTTCTTAGTTAGGCCGCTCAGGGGTAGGTTTCAGAAATGTCCGTGGTAAATTCTTTCAGCCTCTGGAATTTACTCTCTGAACACGGAGGAGGTTTCTTACTGGTCCCGTCAACACGTTTACGATTTTAAATTACAGATAGGATACCACGGAAGATAGACCGTTGCAAAGAGAAATAAGCGTAGATTTTGTAGTATTCCTAAAACAACCCGAGCTTTCCGATTCGTCTCGCTGCTTCCCGCAGTCTTTCTTCATCACTCAGCAGTCCTACGCGGACGTATCCTTCTCCATGTTGTCCAAAACCAATGCCTGGTGCTACAGCTACTTTTGCCTCTCGAAGCAAAAGGTCAGCGAACGATGCGGAAGTATAGCCTTTAGGCACAGGAAGCCAGCTAAAGAAGGAACCGCCTGGTTTTTTTGCGTTGTATCCTATATTTCCGAGTTCGCTAAATAGCGCATTTCTCCGAGATTCATAGCGGGCCACAAGTTCAGTTACACAATGCTGAGAAGAAGTCAGTGCCGTCTGCGCGGCTGCCTGAATGCCTCCGAATAAGCTTACATACATATGGTCTTGTAGTTGATTAATAAGTTTAATAATCTCAGCATTTCCGAGAGCAAAACCAACTCTCCATCCTGCCATATTATAGGTTTTGGATAAAGTGTAGAATTCAACGCCTACTTCTTTGGCTCCGGGTGTCTCTAAAAAACTGATAGGACGATGTCCGTCAAAACCAATAGCTCCATAGGCAAAATCACTTGCAACAATAATACCATGCTTAGCCGCAAATTCTACCGTATCTTCATAGAAAGAGCTTGGAGCAATGGCAGCTGTCGGGTTATTCGGATAATTGAGAAACATCAGTTTTGCTTTATTGGCATCTTGCTCTGAAATCGCACTGTAATCAGGTAGGAAGTCATTAGACGCAAGCAGCGGCATAAATGACATTTCTGCCTTGGCAAGAGCGACTCCGGACCAGTAATCAGGATAACCAGGGTCGGGCACGAGACACACATCCCCGGGATTAAGTAGAACTTGTGGAAGTTCTACAAGTCCTGTTTTTCCTCCAAACAAAATGGCTACTTCCGTTTCAGGATCGAGCTGAACACCATAATCCTCTTTATAACGGTGAGCAATCGCTTCTTTTAGAAAGGGAAAGCCGCTAAATGGTGAATATTTATGATAAAGCGGATTATCCGCTGCTTCTTGCAAGGAAGATACGATATGCTTTGGAGTAGGTCTATCGGGATTTCCTTGTCCCAGATTAATGACATCATGTCCTGCCATGATCTCACGGTTTACATTCTGAACAAGCGTAGCAAAAAACTGAGTAGGCAGATGATTCATAATCTCAGCAGGTTCGATCGTAAATCTGGACTTTGCAGGCTGAACATGAGAAGAGTTCATTTCATCACTCCGGTTTCATCATAGTAAAAAGTATTATAAATCTATCATGATTTTTCCTAGCTGTATAGATGGAATTCGCATAGATGACTTGTATGATTTGGAAGAAAACGTCTATGATAGGATGAACTTATTTTATATGAATCTGGTTGAAGTGTAAAAGGAGAATAGATGATGACAAACTTGAATCGTGAGATTAGTGATGTATCGGAAAAAGCGGAAAATTCATCCGTTCAGATTGTACTGCTTCAGAGTGATATTCAGATTGGAAAGCCAGATGTTAACCGTAAACATATGCAAGAGCTTATAGAGCAGGCGATGAAGAAGAGTCCGAATACGGATATCATTGTACTGCCTGAGATGTGGAACACAGGATATGCACTTACAGAGATTCATGAACTGGCTGACGAGCATGGAAAGAGGGAACGAGAGTGGCTGCAAGAATATGCTGCTCGATATAAAGTGAATATTGTGGCAGGTTCTATTTCTGAAATCGTGGATGGAAAGATTTATAACAGTATGTACGTATTTAATAAAGAAGGAAAAGAAGTAGCACGTTATGCAAAAATGCACTTATTTAGGCTTATGGATGAAGAGAAGTACCTTGCATCCGGAGAAGAGCCGATTACTTTCAGTTTTGACGGTAACTGGACTGCCGGAGCTTCGATTTGCTATGACATCCGTTTTCCTGAACTTGGAAGGACGCTTGCCTTAGCTGGGGCAAAGGTGTTATTTGTGCCGGCGGAATGGCCGCATCCACGTTTGCATCACTGGCGAACCTTACTTATGGCCAGAGCAATTGAGAATCAGATGTATGTGGTATCCTGCAATCGTGTTGGCGTTAGTAAAGATACGTCTTTTTTTGGACACTCCATGATCATTGACCCGTGGGGGGAAATTGTAACTGAAGGTGGAGATCAAGAGGAGATTCTTACGGGTACGATTGATCCGGCCCTGGTAGACGAAGTACGTGGAAGAATTCCGGTTTTTGAAGATCGCAGACCAAACCTTTATTTTTCTTAAAAAAGTGGAATGAATTGTTTCAAACCCTAGGTAGAAGGTTAATAGATAATATCCCGTCACCAAAAGGAGATGATCACCATGGATGACCGTAAGGCTAACCATTTGGAAGAGAAACTCAGGCGACAAGTTCACAAGTATGTGAGGGATGACAGAGAAAGACCTTTTCTAGAAAGCAGAGACGGAGATTTATCTCCCCCCAGAGACTGACCGAGACTGGAAACAGGTAAGTCAAGCAGACTGGATTCCAATGCATGAACCTAACAAGCATGTAAAACAGTAAAGCATAAGCGTACAAAGTATATTTGGTCCTTTTTGAAGTAGTGAATAATTACTGTAAAAAGACAGCGAAAGCAGCCCGGATGATCCGGGCTGTTTTTGTGTTCATTTTTCCCATTCGGTAGACATTTCCTTAATCGTTGATCGAAAGGTCTCTATAAAAGCTTCCGCAGCTCCGGAAAGATAGCGGCCTTTACGGTAAGCAATCACGAGTGTGCGACTTGGAGTATCTTCAATTGGCAGGTATACAGGAACAAATTCACTGCGCGGCGCCCTTGCGATAAATCTCGGGACAAGAGTGATTCCCATGCCTGTAGCCACAAGCGATTGTACGGTTTCCATGTTATTGCTCTCGAACACCACTTTAGGTTCAAACCCCGCTGCTTGGCACAAGTCGAAGGTCAGTTTGCGAAAACCCTGGCCTTTTTTTAGTACCACAAAAGATTCTCCCGCAAGTTCTTCTAACCTTACTGGAGACGAAGAAGCTGGATCACGGAGTGCGAGGGGATGATCTTTAGGTACGGCTAGATCAATCCTTTCTTCGCCAATCTCGATGTAAGATAGGGAAGGCTCTTGAAGTGGAAGGGATAACAAGCTGAGATCACTTTTGCCGCTGGCTGTTAATTTTTCAAGATTCATAGAAGAGTCCTCTAGCAAAGTGATTTCGATATCGGGATAATTTTCACGAAAAGTAGGAAGGACATGCGGCAACAGATGGGAGCCTGTAATCGGCATACTCCCAACAATGACTTTTCCTTTACGAAGCTGAGAGATATCCGACATCTCTTGCTTAAGAAGTTCAACAGCATCAAGGATGTCACTTGCTTTGGATACAAAAGAAGCACCTGCATGAGTTAACTCCACAGAACTAGTGTTGCGCTGGAAAAGTAAAACCCCCAATTCTTTCTCAAGCTTAGACAACTGTTGACTTAGGGAGGGCTGAGCAATGTGAAGTTTTTCAGCAGCTCTTGAAAAGTTTTTTTCTGCTGCAATTTGAAGCGCATATTGTAATTGTCTAAGTTCCATAATGATTCACCTCATGTTTATAAGAAAATACATATCCTAGAAATATTCTGTTTTTAGTATATAGGTTTTTCCTTTAATGAGATATCTAATTTATTGAAATGAACAATAAGCGCATAGCGTGCTAGTCATTGTTGAATAATGAGAAGGACATGAAATCTTTATGAAGAGAATAAAAGAAGGAGATGATTAACCTTTGAAAAATTCACTTACCAGTAAAATAAAGAGAAGAGTTGCTGCAGGTTCACTCCTGCTCATTCTATGTTCCTCAAGCATATGGTTTCAGTATCAGATACCTGCTGCCCATGCTGAACCTGCTTATGCAAAGTGGGGTGTCATTGCTGTAAAGAAAGCCGAGACCAAGTATGGTGCTCCTGTGAAGGATTATGCTCACATGGGAAGAACCGTTATTTCGGAATCTATAGCGGAAGAGAAATTTCGTCTATTAATACAAAAAGATAATAAGGAATTGACGGTTGAGGTCACGGTCCGATTTAACCCGCAAACCGATGAATTAATAAATGTTGATTTTACAGCTATTCATTAGCGGTGCGGAGCAAATTTATGAATACCAAGGTTAAGTGATGGTGCAAAGTTCTATAAGATGCACTTTTCACTTAACCTATGGAATTTGTGCATGGCACCACGAAATAGTCTATAGGGTAATCCTATCAGTTCTATAGTTTTTATATCTTGGAACAATATGTATTTCTCATGCTATATTGAGTTCATTAATAGAAGCGGCATGTGATGCCCTTCTAAATTGAGAACGAAAATTTAGCTGAGGTGAATATAATGAGCAAAAAGACGATGTTCGAAAAGATTTGGGATAATCATGTGATTACGCAAGAAGAAGGAAAGCCAAGCATTCTCTATATTGATTTGCACCTCGTTCATGAAGTTACCTCTCCGCAAGCATTTGAGGGTCTGCGTCTCAGCGGACGCAAGGTTCGCCGCCCTGAGCTTACTTTTGCTACGATGGACCATAATGTACCGACGAAAGATCGTTATAATATTACGGATCCGATCTCAAAACAGCAGATTGATACCCTCTCTGCAAACTGTCGTGAATTTGGCGTTAAGCTGTATGACCTAGATACCCTCGATCAAGGGGTCGTTCACGTAATGGGACCTGAACTCGGTTTAACTCATCCTGGAAAAACAATTGTATGCGGTGATAGTCACACTTCCACACATGGTGCATTTGGTGCACTTGCCTTTGGTATTGGAACGAGTGAAGTAGAACACGTACTAGCTACCCAATGTTTACAGCAAGCAAAAGCAAAGACAATGGAAGTTCGCTTTGTAGGCCAGCGTAAACCAGGCGTAACGGCTAAAGATATGATTTTGGGTGTTATCGCTAAATACGGTACCGATTTTGCTACAGGGTATGTTATCGAGTATACAGGAGAAGCCATTCGCTCTCTCAGCATGGAAGAACGTATGACCGTATGTAACATGTCGATTGAAGGTGGAGCAAGAGCAGGAATGATCGCTCCAGATGAAACGACTTATAATTATCTTAAAGGTCGTCAGTATGTACCGAAAGACACGGATTTTGAAGCTGCTAAACTTAGATGGGATGAACTTACAACGGACGAAGGAGCAGAATTTGATACGGTTCTGGAGTTTGATGTAGAGTCACTTATTCCACAAGTAACCTGGGGAACAAGCCCTGGTATGGGAACAGATATTTCCTCTCGTGTTCCAGTTCCAGCTGAACTTCCGACGGAAAACGAACGTAAAGCTGCTGAAAAAGCAATTGAATATATGGGACTTATCCCAGGAACTCCGATGGCTGATATTGAGATTGATTACGTATTTATTGGATCTTGTACAAATGGCCGTATTGAAGACCTTCGGGCAGCAGCCGATATCGCGAAAGGATACAAAGTATCTGATCGTGTTACCGCAATTGTTGTACCAGGTTCAGGCCGAGTGAAAATCCAGGCAGAAGAAGAAGGACTGGATAAAGTATTTATAGAGGCTGGTTTTGAATGGCGTGAAGCGGGATGCAGTATGTGTCTTGCTATGAATCCAGATGTGCTTCAACCCGGACAACGGTGTGCTTCAACATCTAACCGTAACTTTGAAGGTCGTCAAGGCCGAGGTGGACGGACTCATTTGGTATCGCCAGCAATGGCAGCAGCTGCTGCAATTAAAGGACGTTTTGTAGATGTTAGGGATTGGAAACTGAAATCAGAAGTTGCGAACTAACGCGGAGAGGAGCTATTAACATGGAGGCTTTTACTAAATTAACAGGTATTGTAGCACCCGTTGACCGGGTAAACGTGGATACAGATGCGATTATCCCAAAACAGTTTTTGAAACGAATTGAGCGTACAGGATTTGGACAATTTCTATTCTACGAATGGAGATTTGACCAAGAAGGCAATGAGATCACTTCATTTTCATTGAATCAGCCGGAATACAAGGGAGCTTCAGTTCTCCTTTCCCGAGCTAACTTTGGATGTGGTTCTTCTCGTGAACATGCGCCGTGGGCTATTATGGACTTTGGATTTCGCTCTGTCATTGCCCCTTCTTTTGCAGATATTTTCTATAATAACTGTTTCAAAAATGGAATTCTTCCGATCAAACTGTCAGAAGAACAAGTCGAAGATCTATTTCAACGTACAAGTCAGCATGATGGCTATCAGTTAAACATTGATTTAGAGAATAAAACGATTACGGATGCCTACGGATTAGAGATTCACTTTGACCTTGACGAGCACCGCAGACAGTTCCTTTTGCAAGGGCTTGATGATATCGGTTTGACTTTACAGCATGCAGATGCAATTTCGGAGTATGAAAACAAGCACTCTTCCATTTTGTTCGGCTAAATTTCAAAACAGAGAAAAGATTTGATGGTCCATGTGATCCTCAGATCTTTTTTTTATTTTTCGTGAACTGAATCAATTTCAATTATTCTCTATTAAAAGTGCAACTAACAAAAGACAATTTTAATATTTTTATCGGAAAATGTTAAGAAATATGCTAAAATGTTACAGTAAGACTGGATGATTTCCCTCATTATTTCAAAAAAAGAGGCGATAATTCGCAACTTTCACACTTTTCTCTCGTCTATTATTAAGTTATTAGTAAATTTAGCTAATTTATTAGCAAATGTTTACTAGAGCGAAATAATACAGAATTGGAAGGGTGAAGGATGAAAAAGTTAAAAATTTTGGTTGCGTTGCTCTGTTTTGTATGGTTATTTCCTGGATATGGACAAGCAGCCGCCAACATCAAGATTTATCTCGATGGTAGTCAGGTAAGTTTATCTTCTGGTGCAAGTGCTGAGCTCATCAGTAACAAAGTCATGATACCTATTCGTGTCGTCTCAGAAAAACTAGGATACAGCGTCGGTTGGGAGCAGAAGACGAAGACGGTTACTATAATTCAAGATGAAAAAGTAATAAAAATGGTAGTAGGGAAAAAAACTGCCACCGTTGACGGTTCCAAAATTAGTCTCGATATGGCTCCTATGATTAAAAAAGGGACGACGCTTGTTCCGATTCGTTTTATTGCAGAGGCAATGGGAATGAAAGTGAGTTGGAACAACCAAACGAAGTCCGTTTATCTTGTATCTCAAAATAGCGGATCTGGCGGTGAAACGATCCAGCCGCCCGCTGCAGGTAATGAATCCGATTTAACTCAGGTGAATGGGATCAGCTTTTCAGACAGTAAACTGATGATCGCAACAAGCGGAGGAGCTGTACCTTCTGCCTTCGCAATGACTTCACCAAATCGGGTTGTCGTTGATATTCCTCATTCGGAATTCAGCAGTCTTTTTGAAGGGACACAAGCGCTTGATCTGACAAAAAGTACAGCAGGACAGATCATTGTGGATGGCTATCCAGGTGTGGAAAAAGTAAGATACTCCCTCTTTAGTGAAAGTCCATCGACCGTTCGTGTCGTAGTGGATCTGAGCAAAGCCATGACGTACAAGCTCTCAACAACCTCAGCAGGTCTCATTACCGTAACGTTTAACACAAGCGGAGGAGAAACAACGCCGACACCAACTGTGAAGAAAACGGTGGTCATCGATGCAGGTCATGGGGATCAAGATCCAGGTGCTATTGGTGTAACAGGCAAGAGAGAAAAGGATTTTAATCTATCCCTTGCACTGAAAATTGAACAACTATTGAAAAAAGAGTCGGCTATTAAAGTCGTTATGACGCGGGATGATGACAATTTCCTTAAACTATCTGAACGTGTAAGTCTAGCGAATAAAGCGAAGGCAGATCTTTTCCTTTCTATTCATGCGAATAGTGGACCGGCTGCTGCGACGGGTTCTGAAACCTACTACTATCGTGCAAACAGTAAATCTCTTGCAAGCACTGTCCACAAATATATGGTACAGGCGGCAGGACTCAAAGACCGAGGCGTAAAAACAGGAAACTTTGCAGTTATCCGTGATACAACAATGCCCGCTATTTTGCTAGAGGTTGGATTCCTATCCAACAAAAATGACGAAGCAGCTCTTTTTAATGAAACATTCCAGAACCGAGTTGCTGAAGGTGTTGTTAAAGGCATGAAGGAATACTTAAACGTGAAATAAAAGAAGTGAAGGGGGATTTGACTAATGAACAATAAAAAGTGGTGGATGATCACTCTTCTTGCAGCAATGCTTTTGGTAGTAACGGCTTGTGGAGCCGACAAACCTCCGTTAGCTCCATCCGGGCAGCAAGGCAACGGTGCAGGAGAATCGGGGGTAGATAATTTACAACCGACTGAAGATCCCGTTAATACAGAAGAACCGGGTGATGATGTGACAAACGGGGATCCAGAGGGTACTCCTGTTACTGGGGGTACAACGGAGGGACAAGCGAACGGCGGGGCAACAACTCCTTCTGAAGAGAACAAGCAAGAAACGATCACACTCTTTTACACAGACCCCGAACAGTTGGAATTAAAAGAAACAAAAGGTGAGATCACCTTTAAAACGGACTGGAGTAAATATGAGTCGGCTTTCAAAGCACTACAGAAAAGTGATAGTGAGGAATTAATTCCTCTTTGGTCCGAAGAGATTACAATAAATAAACTCGAAGTGGATGGCGGAAAGATTACCCTTGATCTTAAAATTCCAGCAACTGCTAATCTTGGTTCGGGCGGAGAACAATTTGCACTTGATGCTCTTAAACAAACCTTCTTCCAGTTCGAAGAGGTTACCTCCCTTGAACTACTCGTCGATGGTGAACAGAAAGAAAGCTTGATGGGACATGTTGAACTTGAACACCCCATGACAAAAGAATAGGGAGCAGGACAATCGTTTGTTCGGCTGCCGACATGGCAAAAGATTTGATGTGCATATAAGAGAGGAGAAATTACTTTGACTTTCAAACCTAGCAATATCAATTCCATTCCTTCTAAAAAAATGGTATCTGCCATGCTCGCCAGCCTGATGGCGCTTAGTGCCTACGCAGGAGTAGCGGGAGCTGAAACAGCTCCCGTTTCTGTTACGGCTAAAGCGGCAACAGGTATGTTCAGTGATGTAAAAAGCGGGTATTGGGCAGAGAAGCATATTTACAAGTTAGCATCACAGAATATTCTTCTAGGTAACAACGGATTGTTTAGACCAGGTGATGCAGTAACCCAGCAAGAAGCGATTACGATGGCCATTCGATTTGTGAATAGAGAATCAGAGCTTCCTGCCGCTGATAAAGCAAAACTTCCCGCAGGTATTTCAACAAGCAATTATTTTAAATCTTATGTTTCGTTAGCATTTGATCTCGATCTAGTTGATGAGAAGGAAGAAGCAAAAGTAAAGATTGATAAAGGGACATGGGGAGAGAAAAAAGCTTCTCGTGAATGGATTACAAAGTTGTTAATTAGAGCCATCGATAAAGAAGCAGAAGCGAAGGCAGCAGGAAATGCGCCTACTGATTTTGCGGATAATGACAAAATATCGGATGGTGTGAAAGGCTACGTAAGTGTAGCGGTTGATTTGAATATTGCCCAGGGAATATCAGGCAATAAATTCAATCCACAGGGAAATGTAACTCGTGCTCAGTTAGCGACGTTCTTTAGTCGTGGCGGGGGCTACAAAGAGTATTCTTATGCAGGACAACACAAGGGGTACATAACCGAACTGACAGACAGCAAAATAACCTTGTACACCGGCAGTACATATGTAACATTCACAAGAAATGCAAATACGCCTTTCTTTACGAGTGCTTCCGAGCTGAAGATTACTGCAGCTGACATTGCATTATACAGCGAAGTCATGGTAGCCGGTAAAAACCAAACGGCAACTTATGTAGAGAGCTTAGATAATACACCGAAGACGGAATCCGTAGAAGGCAGCTTTGAACGTCTGTCTGGAAACAAACTATGGTTATTTGCCGGAGATACGTATCAAGAATACACATTCACAGATAAAACGGTATTCTACGATCAAAATGGAAATGTAATTAAAGCCGCAGACTTAACTGCGGGAAGTGTAATAGAGATTCAGAGAGAAACATTTACTACACAAAAAAATCCAGTTGCTGTTCGTGTGAAATCAGGCGTGGTAAATAAGACAGCTACGGGTAAAGTTCAATCGGTTGATCCAACATCTAAAACAGTTACCGTGGTGAACGACTCTGGGACAATCGATGTACTCAAAATTCAAGATGGAATTAGTGTGATTAGATATCAAAATGAGATCGTAGCTCTATCTGAGTTGAAGATCGGAACCGCAGTGAAATATACAATTAAAGATAGCATCGCTCAATCGATTGAAATTACAGCAGGTGTAGAACGTACGGTGCGAGGTACACTGTATGAGCTTGGTGCAAATCATTCGACGGTTACCTATATGAGAGATGGCGGCTCACTAGAAGTGAAGATCCTGGCTTCAAATCCTCAGATTGTTATCAGTGGAATAGAGCAGCCGATCATCAGTGATCTGCTGGCAGATGGAAAATCAGGTGATGTAGTAGAAATTACACTGAATAGTAATGAAGAGGTTACTAAGATTGAAGTGCTCAATCGCCAGATGGAACGAGTGAATTTGGCTACGGTTGTTTCATACAACAATAAAACGAAACTACTTACCGTACTTGACGCGAACAAGAAACCACAGGTATTTACACTTGATGAAAAAACAAAACTCGAGTACAATACAACGTCTCCAACGCTGGCAGGTATTGAACCTTATCTGACAGATGGCCGTAAAGTGAACCTTAATACCATCGGGACACGCGCTTTGTCTTTGTCGATCGTTTACAAGTATGAAGGAACAGTTACGGAACTGAGTACAAGCGCGAAGAACGTGAAACTGCTTCAGACGAATGGTGAAAGCATCACTTTGCCTTATCAAACAACTCCTTCTGTTGAGTTATATGGGAAGAGCAGTGCTTCCTTGTCTGATGTAAAAGCAGGCGATCAGATTACAGCTATGCTAGGTGCAAATCAGGACGTTATTAGTAAAATTTATGTGAAATCCGCAGTGCAATTTGAACTGCAATCACTGAATTTGTCTACCTACCGTGCTGAGGTGAAAAAAGATGGATCTACAAGCCAAATTTATGTAGACAAACTATCCATTACAGGCGATAATGGAGCAGCGTTGAAACCAGCTGATCTAAAATTAGGTTCGCTTATCAATGTATCTTTTGATGGCAATACGCCGCAGTCCATCCAAGTTGTAAAACAAACATGGGGCGAAATTAGCAGCATCAGTGGAAATACAGTAACTTATAAGACTGCTTCGGGTTCTAGTGAATCTGTGAATACGAGTAAGGTGAAAGTAGTCAAGAATGGCAGTACGTCTACCACACTTAGTTCGCTTACTACAGCTGATCATGTTATTTTGACCAAAGATGCAGATGGAACACCCGTTTTTCATGTACTTTCACCTGTATCCAAAGCATTTTGGACATATAGTGCGTCTACCAATGAACTACAAGTGAAACGTACTTCTACGACAGACACTAACTATCGCTTTCAATTGTCACCGAATGTTTACATTCATCAAGGTGATAGTACTTTGAGCGTGCAATCTCTCAAAGATAATGATAATATTGTATTGTATCTGCTCAATAACGTAGTAGTTGAGATTTCCAAACCGTAGTCATTTCTTTAAGCAGTAAGAAGAATGACCGTCTTGATACGGACTAGCCGTATCAAGACGTTTTTTTTGTAGGGGGTAAGCTCATCAATGAATGCAACGATTGTACGTCACATTCTTGATACCATCGCAACCATGTTTCCCGATGCACATTGTGAACTAAAGCACAGCAACGCGTTTGAACTTACCATCGCGGTTTTGTTGTCTGCACAATGTACGGATGAAACGGTAAATAAAGTGACAGTGGACCTGTTCCAAAAATATAAAACTCCTGAAGATTATATTGCTGTTCCTCTAGAAGAATTGGAACAAGATATCAGAAGAATCGGTTTGTATCGCAACAAGGCGAAGCATATACAGAATATGTGCCGTATTTTGATAGAGCAGTATGAAGGAGAAGTGCCAAGTGAACACGATCGCCTGGTCCAACTACCAGGAGTAGGGCGAAAAACTGCAAATGTGGTAGTCTCCAACGCTTTTGGAGTTCCAGCGATTGCAGTGGATACCCACGTAGAGCGTGTATCGAAACGATTGGGCCTTGCAGGATGGAAAGATTCTGTTCTTGAAGTGGAGAAAAAGCTGATGAAAAGAGTACCCATGGATGAATGGACGATTACCCATCACAGACTCATCTTTTTTGGCCGATATCATTGTAAGGCACAGTCACCTAAATGTCAGGTCTGTCCGCTTCTGGACGTCTGTCGTGAAGGGAAAAAGCGTATGAAAACGTCCCAAATCAGGAAAGATAAGGAACGAGGATCATCTGCTTTAACCAAGAGAAAATAGTAAACGAATAGTAGAGGATGAGAAAAATGAAATGCATTTCCGTGTACACAGACAAATTTGACGCTTTTTCTGATATTTTTGAAGAAGTAGTGACAACTGAAATGAGTGAAAATGAGGAAAAAGAAATCGAAGGAATTACAGTGAGCCATTCCGGCGATGTTCCTGAGCATTATCTTGAGCGTATGTCTCAAAAGACTGAAGTGGTTGTAATGAAAGATAAATTGAGAAATATCACAATCCTGCAGCATGGACAAGTATTTGAAATCTTGCTTCCTACGCTTGAGAATGCAGTTCAATAATGAATTTCTAAAACCAAATAAATAGGCTGAGTATTCTAGGAAACGGATTATTCAGCGAATCAACCGAGTCCCACGTTCCGATAAGAAAGTGATCTTTCTTATCGAGCGAGGGAGTCGGTTTTATTTTTATTCTGAAAGATTTTGCGAAATTAGGTTCAAATCTCCAGTTCTGAGTGATAAAATGTACATATTTGGTTGAAAAGAAAAGTTGAGAAGGAGCCTGACTAGGACATGCTGACACACAGGAGCAGACAGAATGAAGAAATGCGAGAGCGTTTACAAGAACTGCAACAGTTTTTTATTCAGCACGAGGACAAGACAGCATCATCTGCCATGGAAGATTTACTTCAGAAAGCGGCCGTAGATGAAGTGACGATTGCTTTTTGCGGTCATTTTTCAGCCGGCAAATCAAGTCTGATTAATAGTCTATGTGGTAAAAAAGTACTCCCAGCAAGTCCTGTTCCTACGAGTGCCAATGTAGTGGCTATTCGAAATGGACCAAAGTTAGCTAAAATATATCAAACGTTGCAAGAAGGGGAAGTACAAATCTCTTCCGACGAAATAAGTCCCGTCGTAGCAATGCCTGAAGAATTAGATGAGTATTGTAAGAATGGTGAACAGTACTCTTATATCGAGGTGTGGGATGAGGTACCCCTTTTGCAAGAGCATGCTGTTCTACTGGATACACCTGGTGTAGACTCGACCGACGACGCTCATAAGAAAGCAACGGATTCAGCTTTACATCTGGCTGATGCTGTTTTCTATGTGATGGATTATAACCACGTGCAATCGGAGAATAATTTATCTTTTGCAAAGAGTTTGTCCGATTGGGGGAAGCCCCTTTATTTAATTGTGACGCAGATTGATAAACATCGTGAACAAGAGCTCAGCTTTTCAGCGTACCGAAGTGCTGTAGAGGAAGTGTTTGCTGCGTGGGAAGTTACCTATGCGGGTCTCTTATTCACAACGTTGAAACAGAAGACACATCCATATAATCAGTGGAATGAATTAGTTCAACTCGTTAAAACAATCCCTGGTCTCCGATCAGACCTTATTCAGCATAGCATTGCCTCGTCTTCCCGTCATGTAGGAGAAGAATTTATCAAGAACTGGGAAGCAAAGCACGAGAATATGAAAGAACGGATGCTGAATGAGCTTGGAGGAGAAGAAGGTGCGGCAAGACTGGCTTCAGAGACCTCACGTTTTAATCAAGACATTGCACAGTTAAGTGAAATGACAGCTGAAGAAAGAAAACAATTTCGAACGGAGACAGATCAGTTGCTGTCTTCTGCCAACATCACGCCCGCAGACGTGAGATCAGCTGCTGAGAGTTATCTAGAAAGCCGGCGCCCAGGGTTTAAAGTTGGTTTTTTATTTAGTTCAGGGAAGACGGAGCAAGAAAAAGAAGCACGTCAGCAGCAATTTTGGGATCTTTTTACGAGACAAGCGGACGGGCAAATTGCCTTCCATCTTCGGAGTCTGTTGAGGGGACTCGGGCAGTCTCATGGATTGTGGAATGAAGAGTGGAACGAGAAACTAGAAGCGAATCTGTACACTCCTGAGATAGAACTGATTACGAAACGTAAAGCACCTGATACGCAGATCACGGGGGAATATGTACTGAATTATTGTAAAGATCTGCGGGCAGACCTAATTGCATCCTACCGGAGGTCCGCTCTTGAATTGGCAGATGATCTGCTTCATGAGCTGTCTGAGAAAAATGCACCTGTCCTTGTGGTTTTGGAGGAACAAAGAAAACAGCTGGATGTGAAAAATAAGGTTGCTGATCAGTTATCCCAGTTGGAGCAGCATATTCAGGATACGGCAGCAGCAGTGCGTGTGATGCTCCCGGCAATGACAACACTGACCTCGGAGCTATTACCAGAGGTCAGTCACAGGACTGCTTCGGTGGAAACAGCAGCAGATCTAACCGGAACCGGTGTAGAACGAAATGTTACGGCTTCCGAGCATACGGGCTCCCTTACTGTGCGCAAGGAACGTCCGGCTCTTGCTGCTCGCAGGTATGAGCGTTTGTCTGCGGCTGCAACAAGATTACGCGAGGCAGCAGCCCATCTAGCCCCCTATTCCACTATGAACTCGGCGGTACGTGGACTGAATACACGCGCGGCATCCTTTGACGGGGGAACATTCACTTTGGCGCTGTTTGGTGCGTTCAGCGCCGGCAAATCATCATTCGCCAGTGCTTTGCTTGGCGAGGCCGTACTTCCGGTATCGCCGCACCCAACCACGGCGGCAATAAACCGGATTATGGCGCCGCCAGAAGACATGACGCACCGGACAGCACAAGTGACGATGAAGTCCAAAGCCAGCGTCTGGGCGGATCTGACGTTTTCTTTTAATCTGCTGGGACTTGGTGTTCCAGACGAGAAGACATGGAGGGCGGCCGTGAGTGCGGTAACTCCGCAGCAAGTACATCCGGCGGGCCGTCCGCATTATAGTTTTTTGAAGGCGGCAGCCAGTGGATATGATGATGCTTTGTCCAAGCTGGGACGATCTTTTGTAGTGAATATGGAAGAATACCGTGCTTATGTTGCTGAAGAATCGAAATCTTGTTTTGTAGAGTCGATTGATTTGTATTACAGCTGTGATCTAACCAATCAAGGGATCATCATCGTCGATACACCGGGAGCAGACTCCATTAATGCAAGACATACCGGAGTTACATTTAACTATATGAAGAATGCAGATGCTCTCGTGTTTATAACGTATTACAACCATGCTTTTTCTCAGGGAGACAGGCAGTTCCTGAATCAACTGGGCCGGGTTAAGGACACGAAGTCCCTTGATAATATGTTTTTTGTGATCAATGCAGCCGATCTTGCAGCTTCTTCCGAAGAATTGGAACTAGTTAAAGAGCATGTCAGCGAGAAATTACAACAAAATGGGGTGAGGTCTCCCCACCTATATGCAGTTTCTAGTCTGCAAGCCCTTGATGCCAAGCAAACGGGGAATGAAGATAAGCTCGCTGAGTCAGGTTTTACGGAGTTTGAACAGGCGTTCAGCACATTTGCAGGAGAAGAGTTACTAGATATAGCCCTGCTTGAAGCAAATAAAGATATTCAAATTGCCCGCAAAAGAGTAGAACAGTGGGTTCAAGATGCGCGTCAGGGAGCAGAAGTAAGAGAACATCGTAAAGAAGAACTAGAAAGGGCACTCGCACAGGGAGAGCAGTTTCTTCAGCGGCTATCAAATCAATCAAAAGACCACGAGATCGCACAGGAGACTCAGGAATTAATCTTTCATACAGGTCAGCGTATTGGTTACCGCATTTCAGAGTTTATGTCCGAAGCCTTTCACCCCTCTGTACTTCGAGAAGATGCAGGTGACTTAAAAGCCATATTTATCTCTTCAGGCCGGGAACTGCTTCGAATGCTGAATCTTGAAATGCAGCAAGAGCTGCTTGCAACTTCCATCAGGCTAGAGAACAAAGGGAAACAGCTGGTGACTTTCGCTGCAGAGGAAATGGCTGACGAACTCAGTGGGCTGACACCAGGCATCTCACTGTCGGTCAGTTTATCGAAGGGTTGGGAAACTCCGTCTCTGCGGACGGGGGAAGAACAGGGGAGTATAGAATTTAAACTGTTTTGGAAATACTTCAAGAACCCAAAATCCTTTTTTGAAGGCAACGGCAGAAAAGAGTTACAGCAAGTCCTTGAGCCAGAGCTTAAACAATTCATTAGTAAACAGTTACAGGGGAATGAGTCTCTGCTTAAAGACTACTATCAATCACTTATTCGGACATCGTTTTATGAGGTTTCTCTGGATCTCAGTGAGCAGTGGAAAGAGAATATTTCTGGACTAGTTGAAGCCCTGGATTTAGCAGATGATTCAGAAAAGTTAGTCCTGCTTGCCCAAAAATTATCTTCACTCGAACAGGAATCACATATTTAAGAGTACAGAAAACACCCTTCCTATGCTTTTTTCGCAGCGGGGGTGTTTTTTTGCGCATATGACCCTGAATAGGGGAGGATTGCTGACCATTTAATTGAGAGATGGTGATTAATTCCTGTTATTGCCCAATCATACGAAAAGAAGGCGAAATATGAGTTGATTCTCGCTTTGCCGAGGTGGTAATGCGGTGATAAACTTCATTAATGTTCGTAAAAAAGTAAATATTTTGAAGGAGGAGAAACATGGATGTTCTCAGGCAGCTGCAGAGCTTCTTCTGGTCCAAACGTATTTTGTTGTTTTTATCAATATTTTGCTTGGCCTTAGCGACTGCACTCGGGCTTATATACCCGAATCTACTGAGGGTACTCATTGATGATATGATAACGCCTCGTAATTTTGAAGGCGTTCCCATGCTTGCCCTAACCGTACTCGGAGTGGTCATCTTAAAATCATCATTGCAGTTCTTGCACGGCTTTTTTGGCGCTAGGCTTGGTAACTATCTTGCTTATCGTTTACGTAATGCTTGTTACGAAAAACTACAGTTTTTGTCTTTCCGCTATTATGATACGGCTAAGACAGGGGACCTGATGTCACGGCTAACCGGTGACCTCGAAGCAATTCGTAACTTTATCGGGTTCGGTTTTGCCCAGATTTTAAATATGGTTCTCATGGTTCTGTTTGGGTCGATTATGATGTTCTCAATTAATTGGCAGCTGACCTTAATTACGATGATCTTCATGCCGATCCTTGTGATGGTTGCTCTAAAATTTGAAACACAAATCCACCCTGCTTTCCAAGAAATGCGGCTGGCAATGAGTTCACTTACCACAGCTGTTCAAGAAAATGTGACCGGAGTGCGTACCGTTAAATCGTTTGCTCGTGAGCCGCATGAGGTAGATAAGTTCTCCATTCGGAATGAACGCTACAAGACGAATCAGATTTTTGCATCATCATTATGGGCTAAGTTTTTCCCAATCATGGAACTTCTGGCTTCGATGAGTGTAATATTACTTCTTGTTGTAGGCGGCAGATTAGTCATACAAAATGAATTATCATTAGGCCAACTTGTTGCTTTCTTTAGTTTAATTTGGTACATAATCGGACCGATGTGGAATATTGGCTTCCATATCAATAACTATACACAGTCCAAAGCCTCCGGTGAACGCGTACTGGAGTTACTTAATCAGCCTATTGATGTTCAGGATACAGAGGATTCTATTATTCTTGCACCCGAGCAGGTTAAGGGACATGTTTCTTTTGAGAATGTGACCTTTGCTTACGGAAACAAAATAGCAGCCGTTACAGATATTAATCTGGATGCACCACCGGGAACGGTTATTGGCTTTCTCGGAGGGACAGGATCGGGTAAATCAACGATTATTCAGCTGTTAATGCGTGCCTATAACATTAATTCAGGTTCAATCAAGATTGACGGTATGGAGATTAAGGATATCAACATTCGAAGTTTACGCAGTCAGATTGCGGCCGTGTTCCAAGAGACATTCCTGTTCTCATCCAGTATTCGTAATAATATATCATACGGTTTAAAAGACGTATCTATGGAGGAAATCATTCGCGCTTCTAAACTTGCAAAAGCCCATGATTTCATCATGGAAATGCCACTAGGCTACGACACGATTGTCGGTGAGCGGGGAATGGGCTTATCTGGAGGTCAAAAGCAGAGAATTGCGATCGCGAGAGCGCTGCTCAAGAATCCTAAAATCCTCATTCTTGATGATGCGACAAGTGCGGTTGATATGGAGACAGAACATGAAATCCAGTCGGGATTCCAGGAAGTTATGCGAGGAAGAACAACATTTATTATTGCCCATCGGATTTCTTCATTACGACATGCGGATGAAATATTGGTGCTTAACGAAGGACACGTAGTTCAGCGGGGGACGCATGACGAACTGATTAAAGTTCCTGGTCAATACCAAGATGTCTATCATATTCAGTATGCGGATCATATCGCTCGTGAGCAGCGGGCACCCGGAAAGCAGGTGAACTCATGAGTGCAGATACAGCAGCAGAAAGCAAGAAGATTCCAGGTACGAAGGAAAATAAGAACCAGGAACGATTTGTCTATCAAGATGATGAGGTGATAGAAAAGCCGTTTAACTGGGGAGAGTTCACTCGGTTGTTCTCTTATATGAAACCTTATGCAAAACAGTTACTGCCGATCATTATTGTTATGATGATCCTCGGAACAATTACAAAATTGACCGTACCTTATCTGACAAGTCTTGCCATCGATAAAGCGATCGCACCGGCTGAAGGGTCGCCGAGTCTCAGACTGTTATACTGGATTGCAGGGGGGATTTTGCTCCTATATATTATTCAGTGGGCTGCGGCTACTTACCGAATTAAATATACGAATATTATAGGACAACGGGTTATTTACGACCTTAGAACGGATTTGTTTAAACATATACAGAAATTATCATTCTCCTTTTTTGATAAAAGACCTGCCGGTTCTGTTATGGTTCGAATAACCAACGACATCAACTCATTACAGGATTTGTTCACCAACGGGGTGGTTAACCTGATGATTGACTGCGTACAGCTCGTTGGGATTATGATCATTTTGCTCTTTATTAACTGGAAACTGGGGCTCGCCGTGATTCTAACGGTACCGGTAATGTTCCTTATATCGACGAAACTCAGAGTTCGAATCAGGCGGGCCTGGCAAGATGTACGTATGAAAAATTCACGAATTAATTCACATCTTAATGAATCCATTCAAGGGATTCGTGTTACTCAAGCTTACACACAAGAAGATGAGAACATGAAGTTCTTTGATCAAATGAATGCGACGAGCCGTAAATCCTGGAATAGAGCTTCGACAATGAACCAAGCATTCGGACCGCTGATCGAAATTACAGGCGGGGTAGGTTCCTTAATCTTATTCTGGTACGGGGCGTTTCTTATCCAATCAGGTGAACTCACCATTGGTCTTCTGGTCGCTTTTGCTAACTATGTCGGAAACTTTTGGGATCCGATTAACCGGTTAGGCCAGATGTATAATCAGCTTCTTGTCGCTATGGCATCTTCAGAACGTATCTTTGAATTTATGGATGAAGAACCTGGCATTGCCGATAAGCCAAATGCGGTTCCAATTCCGTCAATCAAGGGCGACATTACATTCGAACATATTGTTTTTGAATATGAAAAAGGACGTCAGGCGCTCAAAGGAATTGATCTTGACGTCAAAGCAGGGCAGTCTATTGCGCTGGTTGGCCATACTGGTTCCGGTAAAAGTACGATTATTAATCTGCTTAGCCGATTTTATGATGTGACCGATGGCAAGCTGACGATTGATGGTTATGATATCAGGGATGTGACGATTCGCAGTCTGCGAAGCCAGATCGGTATTGTGCTTCAGGACACCTTTATTTTCTCCGGCACCATTCGGGATAATATTAGGTTCGGGCGCCTGGATGCGACCGATGAAGAGGTAGAGGCAGCCGCGAAAGCAGTTAATGCTCATGAATTTATTGTGAAACTTCCCGGCGGATATGAGACAGAAGTGGAAGAGCGGGGAAATGTATTATCCATGGGCCAACGTCAGCTGCTGTCATTTGCGAGAGCCTTGCTGGCAGATCCGAGGATCTTAATCCTTGATGAAGCAACCGCGAGTATTGATACAGAGACAGAACTAAAAATACAAGAAGCACTGAAAGTGCTTCTAAAAGGCAGAACTTCATTTATGGTCGCTCACCGTCTTTCGACGATCCGGAATGCAGATAACATTATCGTGCTGGATCATGGTGAAATTAAAGAACAAGGAAATCATCAACAACTCATCCAACAAAAAGGAATTTATAATGGATTGATTGAAGCGCAATTCAGATTTTTGTAAATTTTGTTCGTTAGAAAACGAAAATCCATGTAATATTCACAAGAAAAAAGTCGAGCACTCTTGCATTCTGCCGCAATAACCCTGAAAATAGAGAAATGTAATAGATTTCTCACATAGGGGGATGGGAGAGAATGTGGGGTGCTCCTTTTTCGGCTGAAGCCAAAAAGTTGCTGCTGCTTGGCAGCGGAGAGTTAGGAAAAGAAGTCATTATCGAAGCCCAAAGACTTGGTGTGGAGACCATAGCGGTTGATCGCTACGATAATGCTCCTGCGATGCAAATCGCCCATAGGTCATACTGTATTAATATGCTGGATGGAGAATTGTTACAAGAGATCATCCGGAAAGAGCAACCCGACGTAATCGTTCCTGAGATTGAAGCAATTGCAACCGATGCACTAATTCAGCTTGAAGAAGAAGGATTTTGTGTAGTTCCAACCGCTAGAGCAACAAAGCTGACGATGGACCGGGAAGGAATCCGGCGCCTTGCAGCAGAGGACCTTGGTATTGCTACAGCTGCTTATCGATTTGCAGACAGTCTGGAAACTTTGCAAGCTACAGTTCGTGAACTGGGGACTCCTTGTGTAGTAAAACCGCTGATGAGTTCTTCTGGTAAAGGTCAAAGTGTATGCCGTACCTATGAGGATGCTGAATCTAGTTGGAATGCTGCCTTGGATGGTGCTAGAGCGAAAACGACTCGAGTGATTGTCGAAGCATTTGTTGAATTTGAAAGTGAGATTACCCTGCTGACTGTCCGTTCTGTATCTGGAACGGTATTTTGCCCACCTATTGGACATATCCAAAAAGATGGGGATTATATAGAATCTTGGCAACCGCATCCGATGAGCGAAGAGCAGCTGAATGAAGCAAAAGAAATCGCAAAGCGGATTACAGATAAACTTGGAGGCTACGGTTTATTTGGGGTTGAACTTTTTCTGACGAAGGATGGAGTTGTATTTAGTGAGGTTTCTCCACGTCCCCATGATACCGGAATGGTAACCATGGTTACGCAGGACCTATCTGAATTCGCACTTCATGTAAGGGCAATTCTTGGTTTTCCAGTTACGGGAGTGGAGTTGTTAACACCAGGAGCTTCTGCTACACTAAAAGCAGATTTAGAGACAGTATCCTACAAAATTCTTGGCGTGTCTGAAGCACTATCTTTACCAAGAACTCAGGTCCGTTTATTCGGAAAACCTGAGACTAAAGTAGGAAGAAGAATGGCAGTAGCATTAAGTGCATCACCCAATGTAGAGAGTGCACGAGATACGGCAAAACAAGCCGCAAATATGTTGAAAGTGGAGGTTAACCATGTTAAGTAATGTAGAGGCCCCAGTACTGACGATTCGAGCATGCGAACTGTACGATGTGGATGCGGTAACGAGTCTGATGCATGAGGTCAGATATCCAGCTACCCCAGGAGTCATGAGGGAACGCATCCAGATGAGTCAAACGAGCGAGAAAGCTTGTATGTTGGTAGCGGAAGTAGAAAATGAAGTAGTTGGTTTACTAGGTTTGCAGTGTATTCAATCTCATGCAAGCCGTAATCAAGCAACACAAATTACTTCCCTTATTGTCCGTCATTCACACCGAGGTGAAGGAATTGGGCGTAGACTACTGGAGCTGGCTGAGAGCTGGGCACGTGAACATGGAAGCGAAAAATTGCTTATTATCGAAGGCAATCGGGATGAGCATAAGTCCTCATATCCATTTTACGAGCATATCGGTTTTATCAAACATGGGTATCGGTTCAGCAAGTCGCTGTAATCTATATATACGAGACAGACTCCATTTTTAATGAATTCATAATAAAAATAATGAACAACCTAATGGTTTTTGCCATTAGGTTGTTTTGTTATGTTTTTCTTTTTCGTTATATCATCGTTTAATTTGGAATATTTTTCTGTATTTTTTATTACAAAACGATTTTGATTCTATACTCTCAAAAAGTTACGACTTTTTAACTATTTCCATTATTTATGGGTTAACAAATTCGGAAAGTGCTGATATAATCCTAAACATAACAGTTACAAAATTGTAATAACTAATTTAGGAGTTGAATTATTTTGAAAAAGAACGTTCTTAAAAAAACAATCATTGCAGGAAGTCTTTCCGCTGTTCTTGCAGCTGGAATGTTGATTCCTGGAACAGGAATTGCTTCCGCTCATTCTCTATCTACTCAAAAAGGTCAAAGCTATAGCAAATATATTCAGCAGTGGTTGCAGCAGAATGGTTACATAGGAGGGACCGTACAAAAACCCGAATCAGGTTCGGGTAATAACAATTCGAACAGTGGTACAGGCAATAACAGCACAAGTCAAGATCAAAGCAGTTCTTCTGTCGTATCTGCTTATGCGAAAGAAGTGGTGTCACTGGTAAATAAGGAACGTGCGAAGGCAGGCCTCAAACCGCTTGTTATTCATACGAATCTTACTAAAATGGCTGTAGCAAAAGCCCAAGACATGAATGATAACAACTATTTCAGCCATACGTCTCCAACTTATGGATCTCCATTTGATATGATGAAGAAGTTTGGAATCACTTATAAATATGCGGGTGAAAACATTGCCAAAGGGCAAAAAACGCCTGCAGAAGTGGTAAAAGCTTGGATGAACAGCCCAGGTCACAAAGCAAATATCATGAATAAGAATTTCACGTTGATTGGCGTAGGATATGTTAACGGGTACTGGGTACAAGCTTTTGTCGGAAAATAATTTATTTCTAACCTTTGACTAATATCATCACCTTATGAGATTTACCTTTACATGCAAGATGCCATATTTTTTAGGTGCCATACTATTTTGAAGTTATTTTGAGATCTCCACGATTGTTGGAGGTCTTTTTTTTCATTTTTGGCAGATAGTAAAGAAGAGAGAGACATTGATTTGCAAATAGGGACTGGAAGTTTTATGGTTACTGTAAGTAAATACAGCGTGAAGGGAATGTTTTTGTGAAGTCATCAAGTAAAATTTGGATCACTGTAAGTACGGTATCCATCATTGTGACGTTCGTACTTATATATGGCTTTATTATAGCCGTTCAGGATATAGTGAATCCGTCAGGTGACACTGATTTCATATCTGAACAAAAAGAGACGACTACTGCTTCCCCTATCAAACAATCCAAAGAAATTAAAATTGCTGCTATTGGTGACTCGCTTGCCAAAGGTACTGGAGATGATGAGGGAAAGGGGTTTGTTCGCAGGGTTGTCAGTATGCTTAAAGAAGATGGAAAAGAAGTTAGAGTTACAGCAAATTTAGCGATCAATGGACTTACTGCTGAGAAACTTCTTCCTCAACTAGATGAAGCAGGTGTGAAATATACGCTGGAACAATCTAATCTTATTCTGCTCTCCATCGGTGCAAATGATTTGTTTCAAGGTGCTCAGGCGGGTCAAGGAGCAGATATCAATATTCCGGACACTGCTGCACTATTTAAGCTTTTGCCCAAAGCCTCAGGTTCGCTCGAAGAAGTGTTGAAAAAAATAGCGGAGATTAATCCTAACGCCGAGATTGTTTATGTTGGTTTATATAATCCATTCAATGATTTGCAAGATCTGAAACAAGTTGGGAATGCTGTAGTAACTACATGGAATAGTAAAGTACTTGAACTGATAAGTACCTATGATCAGATGGCACTTGCGCCTACATTTGACCTGTTTGAGAACAATGTGCCGCAGCTGCTTGCCAGTGACCATTTTCATCCGAATGCACAGGGTTATGAAGAGATGGCAGAGCGAATTGTAGAAGTACTTGGCATCACTGATCAACATGGAAAAAAGGTGGAGATGGGCGATGAGTGAATATCTGTCGCAAGAAATCGTATTGTCTGTGAAGCATCTGAAAAAAAAGATAGGGCGTAAGTGGATTATTAAAGATGTTACTTTTGAAGTGCACGCTGGCGAAATCTTTGGGTTTTTAGGTCCGAATGGAGCTGGGAAGACAACGACAATCCGAATGCTTGTTGATTTAATTAAACCGACAGAAGGGGTTGTGGAGGTGTGCGGATACCCTGTACACCAAAAACCCGAGCAAGCATTAAGGTATGTAGGATCTATTGTCGAAAACCCGGAGATGTATAATTATCTAACAGGATTTGAGAATTTGGAACACTTTGCACGAATGCTTCCGGACGTCACGGAGGAGCGGATCTATGAAGTTACGAAGATAGTGGGACTGGATCAGCGAATACATGATAAAGTGAGCACATACTCTTTGGGGATGCGTCAACGCTTAGGTATCGCCCAAGCGCTTCTTGGAAATCCAAAACTACTTATATTAGATGAACCAACGAATGGTCTTGATCCCAAAGGGATCAAGGAACTGAGGGCTTTTATTAAAAAACTGGCAGAGGAAGGTTTAGCCGTTCTTGTCAGCAGTCATTTACTTAGTGAGATCCAGCTTCTGTGTGATCGAGTGGCTATTATTAATAATGGTGAAGTGCTCACTGTAGGTAAAGTCGATGAACTAATTGGAGACTATAGTAATATCACGGTCTGGCATGTAACACCAATTGATGAAGGATCACGCTGGTTAACGAATCATCCGCGGATTAAGAGACTGCGAGATACATCCATGTTAGATGACACTTTGATCGCGAATCTTGGACCAAATGCGATTATTACTGAAATGCCGGAGGAACTCGTATCACAAATGGTGAAAACCATGGTCATTGCAGGAGTAAAAGTGGAGGGAGTACAAAGAGTACATCCTACACTTGAACAGTTATTTTTACGAATGACAGAAGGTGAATCTATTGAATAGTCTCTTGCCCTTAGTTAAGAACGAGACCATTAAAATGATCAAGAAAAAAAGATTTTATGTGATTATACTCGTTTTGCTTGTATTAACGCCGATGTTTACCTATGCTCAGATGAAAGAGTCTGAAACAAAGCGCGAAAAGTTTGGAAATGACTGGCGACTTGAAATGCAGCAAGCGATCACGGATAATCAGAATTCACTCGGAAGTGATCGGGTACCAGAGGAATGGAAGAAATATCGCAGGATTTATATTCAGCAGCTTCAATATTATCTCGAACATGATCTTAATCCGAATGAGCCTAGCGGGGTTACGTTTACAAGAGAGTTTATGAACAATTCCATTAACTTGTTTATTCCTTTGCTTGTGGTTGCAATGGCCTCAGATCTTGTATCTGGAGAGAGAACATCGGGAACGATTAAAATGCTGCTAACGAGACCTGTCCGAAGATGGAAAATCCTGTTAAGCAAACTCCTTACCTTATTTTTATTCGTTTCTCTTCTTGTTCTTGCTGTATTTGTTATATGCTATCTTATAGCAGGACTCTTTTTTGGATATAAAGGATTTACGATGCCCATCTTTACCGGTTTTCAAATCCATGGTTCCGATGTGGATATGTCAAAAGTACATATGGTGCCCCAGTGGAAATATTTACTAATGCAATCTGGGCTCTTATGGTTTGTCAGTATCATCGTGGCAATCCTGTCTTTTATGGTGTCTACTCTAGTAAGGAGTACTTCTGCGAGTATTGTCATTATGATGGCTGCACTGATTGCAGGAAGTATTTTAACGAATATGGCTTCGTCTTGGAGCACTGCCAAATATTTATTCATGGTGAACCTTGGTCTCACTGGTTACCTATCAGGTACTTTGCCGCCGATTGAGGGAATGACTTTAGTATTTTCACTTGGAGTTCTTACCGTCTGGGGACTCATTGCACTGGTTGTTTCATTCCTTGTCTTTACGAAACGGGATATCTTGAATTAAAATGGACAAGGATAAGAAAACATCTGTTTGCATTTTTCGAAGTTTTAAGGTAAAAACAGAATAGGTTTCCAAAATTTGTCTATAGATTTTTTAGGGATTTCTATAGAGAAGATCCGCTTGTACTGTGAAATATATTAATATTCTAAAAGTGTGATCATTCATAAATGAGTGAAGGCATAAGAGGGGGAGCATTTATGGCCCAGGAAATGGATCTATCTGCTGGAGTTTCCGGCAAAGATATAGAAGCCGGTTATGGCGCTGATGATATTCAGGTGCTGGAAGGACTTGTTGCAGTACGGAAAAGACCAGGGATGTATATTGGTAGCACAAGTAATTCAGGCTTGCACCATTTAGTATGGGAGATTGTCGACAATGCTGTCGATGAACATTTAGCTAAGTATTGTAACAAAATTGAAATATCGCTACATAAGGATGGTTCAGTTACCGTTTATGATAATGGACGCGGTATTCCGACAGGGATGCACAAGACAGGAGTACCTACTCCGCAGGTCGTATATACGATTCTCCATGCTGGCGGTAAATTCGGCGGTGGCGGATATAAAAAATCGGGTGGCTTGCACGGCGTAGGCGCATCGGTTACTAATGCTTTGTCTGAATGGCTTGAAGTTGAGATTTATCGTGAAGGTAAAATTCACCGGATGCGCTTTGAATACTGGGTAGATAAGAAGGGAAAAGAGCATGTTGGTGAACCGGTAACAGGGCTTGAGGTGCTTGGGAATACGAATCGTACCGGAACGAAAGTGACATTTAAACCGGACAGCAGGGTATTCAAAAACGGGATTGCACTAAGCTACGATACGTTGTCGGAGCGTCTTCAGGAGATTGCTTTCCTGAATTCAGGTCTCAGGATCGTACTGAAGGATGATCGCTCTGGCAAAATGGATGAATTCTATTACGAAGGTGGAGCAAAGCAGTTTGTTGAATATTTGAACGAAGGCAAAGACGTCTTAAACGAAGTCATCCATTTTAATGCGGAAAAGGATGATATCGAAGTCGAAATTGCGATTCAATATAATGCTGGATATACCGAAACCATTGCTTCGTTCGTAAACTCCATTCCAACCAGAGGCGGGGGTACGCACGAAACGGGATTTAAGACGGCGTACACACGGGTGATGAACGATTATGCCCGTCGAACAAGTATGATTAAAGAAAAAGATAAAAATTTGGAAGGTAATGACTTAAGAGAAGGTATGATGGCAGTTATCAGCGTCAAGATGTCTGAAGTTGAATTTGTAGGACAGACCAAAGACCAGCTCGGAAGCGCATCAGCACGAAGTACAGTAGATCAGGTCGTGACCGAGAACTTACATCGGTTTTTAGAAGAAAATCCACAAGTTGCACAGACACTGATTAGAAAAGCAGTGCAGGCTTCAAAAGCGCGCGAGGCTGCTCGTAAGGCAAGAGACGATATGCGTACCGGTAAAAAACGCAGCGAAAGTTCAAATCTAGGAGGCAAGCTGACTCCAGCCCAATCTAAAGATTTTACAAAAAACGAACTGTTTATCGTTGAGGGAGACTCTGCTGGTGGTTCCGCCAAACAGGGTAGAGATTCGAAGATCCAGGCGATATTGCCACTTAAAGGGAAGCCGATGAATCCCGAGAAGGCGAAACTTGCTGACATTATGAAAAATGAAGAATATCGTGCCATTACAGCAGCAATTGGTGCAGGAATTGGAACTGAATTTGCCGTAGAAGACAGCAATTATTCCAAAATTATCATTATGACGGATGCAGATACGGATGGAGCGCATATTCAGGTCCTCTTACTTACATTTTTCTATCGTTACATGAAACCGCTCATTGATGCAGGCAGAGTCTATATTGCTCAGCCGCCGCTTTATAAAATTTCTCGTAAATCCGGTAAGCAGCAGACCTCAAGATACGCATGGACTGACGAACAACTACAAGATTATTTAAAAGAATTTGGAAAAGGTTTCGAACTGCAAAGATACAAGGGGCTGGGTGAAATGAATCCGGATCAATTGTGGGAAACGACAATGAATCCAGAGTCCAGAACTTTATTGCAAGTGCAGATAGAAGATGCAGCAAAAGCAGAAAAAAGAGTATCCACCCTGATGGGTGACAAAGTAGATCCACGTAAACGCTGGATTGTAGAAAATGTTGATTTTACAGAGTACGAAGAATAGAAGGTGCTTTGAATGAGTTTACCAGAACAATTTTTGCCGGCATTTTTAGAAGAAGTCGTTGGTGATCGCTTTGGCCGGTATTCTAAATATATAATTCAAGATAGAGCCATCCCCGATGTACGAGATGGGCTAAAACCTGTGCAAAGACGTATTTTGTATGCGATGTATGATTCCCATAATACGCCTGATAAACCGTATCGGAAATCAGCAAAAACAGTAGGGGACGTAATGGGGAATTATCATCCCCATGGTGATTCCTCCATCTATGATGGGATGGTACGTATGGCACAGCCATGGAAAATGGGCCATGTGCTCGTTGACGGTCACGGTAACTGGGGTTCACAAGATGACGATCCGGCTGCGGCGATGCGTTATACAGAAGCCAGATTATCACCCATTGCTATGGAAATCTTGCGTGATATTGAGAAACGTACCGTTCTTTTTAAAGACAATTTCGATAATACGGCGAAAGAACCTGTGGTGCTTCCTTCCCGCTATCCAAACTTGTTGGTTAATGGGGCGAGCGGGATCTCTTCAGGTTTTGCGACCGAGATTCCTACTCACAATTTAAGAGAAGTCATTGATGCTTGTATTGCGGTGATGGAGAAACCTTCGATCGAACTTGACGAGATCATGACCTTCATTAAAGGTCCAGATTTTCCGACAGGCGGCATTATTATGGGCGGCGAAGGAATCCTTGATGCGTATCGTACGGGAAAAGGTCGTATCTATATCCGTTCCAAGACAGATATCGAGAATCTTCGCGGCGGTAAACAGCAAATTGTGATTACGGAAATCCCGTATCAAGTCGTGAAATCACGCCTTGTTACCGCGATGGAGACGATTCGTTTAGAGAAAAAAGTCGAGGGAATTGCAGAAGTTCGCGATGAGAGCGGCCGAGAAGGTTTGCGAATTGTTGTTGAACTTAAAAAAGATGCAGATGCACAAGGTATTTTAGCTTACCTGTTCAAAAAGACAGATCTACAGGTCACTTATAATTTCAATATGGTGGCGATTGTTAATAAAGCGCCGCATCAACTTGGCTTGAAACCAATATTGGAAGCTTACATTAAGCATCAACGCGAAGTGGTAACCTATCGTACTAAATACGATTTGGAAAAAGCAGAAGACAGAGCACATGTCCTTGAAGGATTGGTAAAGGCTCTGAATATCCTTGATGAAGTGATTGCCGCAATCAAAGCCTCCAAGAATCGCCAAGATGCACAAAACAATCTGGAATGGATGTTTGGATTCTCTGAAAGACAAGCGGATTCCATTCTAACTTTGCAATTATACCGATTAACGAATCTTGAAATTACAACACTTCAAAAAGAGCTGGATGAAATCCAGAAAAAAGTGAAAGAGTTACGTAGTATTTTGGAGAGCGACCGTAAATTGATTGGTATCATACGTAAGGAACTGAAAGAAATACGCGATAAATACGGGATAGATCGTCGTTCAGCAATTCAAGAACAGGTAGAAGAGTTGAAAGTAAATCTTGAAGTATTGGTGAATTCAGAAGATGTGCTGGTGACCTTGTCAAATGACGGATATATCAAACGGACGAGTATGCTGTCATTTACTAGATCAGGAGCAGAGCGCACAAGTTCAGGTGTCAAAGATGGTGATCTGATCACCTCAATTCTTGACGTTAATACACTTGATAACTTGCTTGTTTTCACACAGCGGGGACAATACTTCTTGCTTCCCGTCCATCAGATTCCTGAATTTAAGTGGAAGGAACCTGGGACTGCCATTGTCAATGTAATTCCTCTATCCAAAGAAGATAAAGTAATTGGTGTCATTCCTGTTCGTAATTTTGAACAAGAAGGATCAAGTCTCGTATTTATAACCAAACGCGGTCAAGTAAAACGTACCGAACTTAAGGAATATGCAACAAAACGTTCATCCGCGGTAGCAGCTTGTAAAGTAGCAGCAGGGGATGAGATCATTCAAGTACAATTAAGTACAGGTAATAGACATATTCTTCTCGTGACGAAAAATGGAATGAGCATACGCTTCTTAGAAAGTGAAGTCAATTCTATGGGCCGTGTATCTGGCGGAGTTAAAGGCATTCAGTTAAAAGACGATGATGAAGTAGTCGCAGCACTATGGGTCGACGAAGATGAGGGTGAAGTCTTCACCATCACGGAACTTGGATATGGTAAGCGTTCATTGTTACTTGATTATCCTCTGCAAACCCGTGGAGGTAAGGGAGTCATTACCTTTGAATTCAAAGAAGGAAAAAGAGTAAGATCCAATGGAACCCGAATTGTTGCCGCTTATCATGTGAAAGAGCCTAAATCATTACTAGCTTGGACTGAACAAGGAAAAACACTTCCGTTCTCGACGGAGTCAGCACCGATATCTGACAAGAAAAGTGTCGGTAAATCGATTGCAGCTGCTGATAAGACAGATTTGATTGTGAAAATTCTACAATTATCTGAGTAGGTTTAAAATAGATGTCATAACAAGTCCTCCACATGCCAAAATACGGCATGGAGGACTTTTTTTGATGCTTTTTTGGGAAGATTAAGAACCTTCGTCGATAAGGGTCGAGTGCCAAAAATGGGGAAGGATTCTTATCAAAAACAGCGAAATGTTCATCTAGCAAAGATAATTCAGCTGGTGAATAGTAGACCATGTAAATCAAAGTTCATTGTGTACATTTTGTACCTAATCCATGGAAAGGGGAGGAAATGAATGCATTCTTCCGAATTTGTAAAATTGTGGTCCATACTAACGAAGGATTACAAATCACATATGGAACAGGAACTGGCTCCTGTATTGACCGAAGCCCAACTTACTGTACTGGAACTTTTGCTGGAACACCCAAGAATGAAACCTTCTGAATTTACGCCTTATTTAGCTACTACACCTGCAGCGGTTACGATGCTGCTTGATCGAATGGAGAAACATGAGTTAATAGAACGAAGAAGAGATGATCGCGATCGAAGGGTCGTGTGGATAACATTAAGTGAAAAAGGGAGGCTCGAAGCGGTACGCGGGACGACGATCAGAGAAGAATTCATAGATCAGACATTAAGTAAGATTTCATCGCATAATCAGCAGTTGCTGGTGTACCTCTTGTCAAAAATCACAACCCAAACGGCAACAACTAAACAATCTTCTTAAATAAACGGACTTAAACCAGGAATATATTATATTTCTGGTTTTATTTATGTACATATTTAATTAAGAAAGTAATTACATATGAAAATAGTTGACTATTTTCATTAACGGGTTATAATATTACTTTGTAACCCTTATATTTCGTATACGAAATATTATATATAATAACTAATTAGGGTGAATATAATGATGGCTTATGATGAGATGTACCGTATTTTCAATTCTTTCCGCCAAGTATCACAGACGTTTCACCGTAACTTTTGGGTTGATGAGGGTAATGGGGAGATCGAAGTAACCAGGATTCAACTCCTCGTATTGTCCATTCTGGTTGAACATCCGAATATTGGTCTTTCGGAACTCGCTGAACTTTGTCATATGGGAAACAGCACGATGAGTGGAGTCATTGATCGTCTGGTTAAAGCAGGGATGGTTGTGAGGGAAAGATGTTTACAGGATAGAAGGTCACTCGAGCTTCATGTAACGGAGAAAGGCAAAGAAACCCAAGAAAAAATGTATCAATTGTTTATGAAGCGGGTAGCTCCGATGATGGATTTACCCAAGGAAGATATTGAAAATCTTTTACGCATTCATTCACTTATGATTCAAAAGATGGAGAAAGAGAGATGATTTATTTTTATGAGTAGTATTGCTGCGAACCAGCCTTCTAGTGCTGGAGAAGTAAAGAAAGGTCCCATTTTATTTGCAATGCTGCTAGGTGCGTTTGTTGCATTCCTGAACCAAACATTGCTTAACGTTGCATTGCCTAGTATTATGGGAAGCCTGAATATTACAGAAACGACTGTACAATGGTTGTCTACCGGGTTTATGCTTGTTAATGGTGTACTCATGCCAGTGACTGCCTATCTGATGGCTAAATTCACCACCAGACAAATCTTTATTACGGGTATGAGTCTATTTACGATCGGTACCCTGTTATGTGGCATAAGCCCTAATTTTGCTGTTCTGATGACAGGACGTGTTATTCAAGCAGCGGGCGCAGGTATTATGATGCCTTTGCTTAACGTTGTGGTTCTCAACATTTTCCCAATAGAACAACGGGGAAGAGCAATGGGGACCATCGGGATTGCCATGATCTTAGCTCCGGCTATTGGTCCTACACTTTCGGGTTATATTGTTGAAAATTACGATTGGAGAACTTTATTCTGGATTATTCTTCCGATTGCGATCATCTCCATACTTATTGGTATGCGTTTCGTGAAAAATGTAACTGCTACTAGTAATCCTAAGCTTGATATGGTTTCTGTTGTTTTATCTACATTGGGATTTGGTGGTTTACTATATGGATTCAGTGATGCTGGTTCAAAAGGCTGGGGAGACCCGGTTGTCATCTCCTGTCTTGTTGTTGGTGCAATTGCATTGCTCATCTTTATCTTAAGACAGTTCAAACTAGAAACTCCGTTACTCGAGTTCCGTGTATTTAAGAACAGCATGTATTCCTTGAATACGGTAATTCTCGTTGTAGTGAATATGGCGATGTTTTCAGGTATGATTTTGCTTCCTATTTATCTACAGAACACACGCGGTATCAGTGCATTTGATTCCGGTCTCCTCATGTTACCGGGTGCGATTGTAATGGGGATTATGTCTCCGATTACTGGTGGATTATTTGATAAGTTTGGTGCCAAGTGGTTGAGTATTATTGGTTTGGTAATCACCGCAGTGACAACCTATGAATTCAGTAAATTAACGATGGACACTTCCTATAATCATTTGATCCTGATGTATACATTCCGTATGTTTGGTATGTCACTGCTTATGATGCCAATTCAGACGGCAGCGCTTAATGATATTCCGCAAAAGTTAAACGCGCATGGTACGGTTATGTTAAATACGATGCGTACGGTATTTGGTGCGATTGGTACAGCCGTTTTCGTAACCATTTATAGCAGCTCGCTCAAACAATATGTTTTTGATCAAGCTGGTGTAAATATGAATGACCCAGCAGCCGTTGGAAAATTGGCACAAGAATCTCCGCAAGTACTGGCGCAAGCTAGTATTCATGGTATTAATTTTGCCTTTATCATTGCTGCCGTTCTTACTGTAGTGGCTCTTGTTCTTGCTTTCTTCATTAAAAAGTCTGTTCCTAAGGATAGTAAAGGGTTTCCTGTGGGTAAGCCGGAAGTTAGCACAAGTCAATCAAATTAAAAGCTAAACAAAAAACCGTTCTGCTAATGCAGAGCGGTTTTTTGTTGATTACTTTTAAACAAAGGGCTGACGTGCGGCACTTTGATATATACTTTCTTGCCATTCACTCCAAGGATATTCTCTTGGTGGAATCGAGATAAGCTGAACATATTCTTTCGTTACCGGATGAGGGAAACCGACAGAACAAGACCATAAGGAGAGTTGCTGCCCGGGCTTATTTACAGAGGAACCATACTTCTGATCCCCATATAAAGGACAGCCCATTTCTTTACACTGTACTCTAATTTGATGGGATCTCCCTGTATGGAGAACGACTTGAATTAAGCTGTAATGATCATTTTGGCCTAATACATAGTAGTCAAGCACAGCATCTTTACCGCCTGGTGTTCCTTTAGGAACAGCCTTAACGATATTTGTCTTCTCATCCTTGAGTAAAGTATGTTCGAGTCTACCCTGGCGGGCAGGGGGATGACCATGAACAACAGCTACATAGGTCTTATCAAATTTTCTGGTCCGAACTGCATCCGAAAGTCGGGAAGCCGCTTTAGAGGTTTTTGCAAAAATCATAGCACCTCCAACGGGTCTGTCCAATCGGTGAACAAGACCAAGATAAACATTACCGGGTTTGTTAAACCTGATTTTTATATCTTCTTTTAGCAGATTCAGCATGTCCATATCACCCGATACATCTGCCTGTGTAGGGACATTAACGATCTTCTCGACACCTAATAGGTGATTGTCCTCGTAAAGAATGGTGATAGGAGGTAAATTATGACCATGTACCATCATTTATGATTCCCAGCGTCCCAGTATACCGCACGGCAGAGTCATACCGGATTTCGTAATCGGTAGACCGATCTCACCTGCTGATATTTTACCGCCATACTTATCCGTCATTGTCATGTTCAGCATGTTGGATAGAACCGTAGGAGAGATTCCTGTTGTATAGGAGTTAATCAGCATAAACAATGGGTTATCCGACAAAATTTCGGTGCAAGATTCAAGGAATGGATAGAGATTTTGTTCCAGCTTCCAAGTTTCCCCGTTTGGACCGCGTCCATAGGATGGAGGATCCATAATAATCGCATCATAACGGTTTCCGCGGCGCTTTTCACGTTGTACAAACTTAAATACGTCATCTGTTATGAATCGAACCGGGCGATCTGCGAGGCCGGAGAGCTGAACGTTTTCTTTAGCCCATTGCACCATACCTTTTGCAGCGTCTACGTGAACGACACTTGCACCTGCATAGGCAGAAGCAACAGTAGCTCCACCTGTATAAGCAAACAGGTTCAGCACGGAAATAGGTCTTCCTGCATTTTGAATCTTGTCCATCATCCAGCGCCAGTTGGCTGCTTGTTCTGGAAACAAACCTGTATGTTTAAAACTCGTAGGTTTAATATAAAATTTAAGCTGATCGTAAGAAATCGTCCAGCGGTCCGGGATCGGTTTTTTCATATCCCAGTTTCCTCCGCCAGAAGAACTGCGATGATAATGACCATGCACATCGCGCCATGCACCGGTCTCTTTTTTTAGGGGCCAAATAATTTGCGGATCGGGTCTTCTAAGGATGATATCTCCCCAGCGTTCCAATTTCTCTCCGCCGCCAGTATCAATAACTTCATAGTCTTTCCAATCTTGAGCTGCGTACATGTAATTAATCCATCCTTCGTTTTTAACATTTAGATACTATTGTACAACAATTCTATGTTTTCATGCCAGTATTCCACGGAATACTGCGGAAAAAACAAAACGAATTCCCTGAAGAAATGGTCTGATTCGCTTTTTTTGGGTAAACTTATGATATAGGAAGAAGGAGGAGAACCATGGGAAACAGCAAAGTTTGGATTTTATGAACGCTCATTAGTCTTGGTTTGTTTTCGATTTTACTATATATCTATTCCTTTAACGTATATCATTCAGGGCTTGATTTCGGGTTTCTGATCTTTGGCGTACTTCCCCTCAGCATGGGATTATATGAACAATCTCGTATGAAGAAAACGAAAAATAGGAGGATGGAAAAGCAACTCTTAATGCTCGCTATGGAGCAGGATCAGCTGCTTACGATCTCCGAAATTGTATTGTATACAGAGATGGATCAGAAAACGGCAGAGCAGGTTCTAGAAGAATTGCGTAAAAAAGGACTCGTAAAAATAAAAGTTGCTGATAACGGAGTATGGGTATATGAATTTGAACCGTTGTTAACGAAAGAACAGAAACTTTCCGCTGAAAGAGTATAGTGGCGGAGCCAAAGAGGGAAACCCTTTCGACTTACATAGAAAAGTAAGGAAACCAAATATGAAAATACGTCTTCAGTTTTGAAGGCGTATTTTTTTGCATCTACAAAGGCGATAAAGAAAACAGAATTAATACATTGACAATGATAATCATTATCAAATATGATGAGGCAATAACATGATAAAGCGAGGGATATTGCTATGGCTAACATCTTGATTGTATATGCAAGTTTAACGGGAAACACAGAGGAAATTGCAGAATTAATTGCGGAAGGAATAAAAAAACAAGGCCATACAGCAGTTCTGAAGACGGCTGAAGAGTGCAGGGCTGATGAAATGCTGAATTATGACGGGTCACTGATTGGACTATACACGTGGGGAGACGGGGATTTACCAGATGAATTCTTAGATTTCTATGAGGAACTTGATGAAGTGGATCTTACAGGATACCCCGTTTCTCTCTTTGGAAGCGGGGATACTTCATATGATTTATTCTGCGGAGCAGTTGATACCGCAGAGGCGAAGGTTAAGGAACGAGGCGCAGTGATCATGGAGTCGTCATTGAAGATCGAATATAGTCCTTTAGATGAAGAAAAAAACGATTGCCGCGCGTTCGGAACGCGTTTTGCGAATCGTTTAGCTAGTATGATGAAGGAGGAAGTACAGAATGGAACATGCTCCTGATAGCAGGGTGAACAGGATTTTGAATGACTATCAATTAGAAGAGATGTTATGGTCTGAGAAGTCATGGAACCGGATCAGAAAGGATGAAATGATACCTGAGAAGTATGTTTGGAGACATCGTGTACAGTATGCGGTCAGTCACGCTGTGAATCAGTATTATACGCTTCTTCCCGAGGTTCGTAGAGAAGTGTCTATTCCGTATTTACTTGAAAAACGCTGGCCAAGGCAAATCTCTGATTTTGATTCTGCTGACCATTATTGGCATGTGAAATCCCAGGTTACGGATGAACTTACCCGAGTGCTATCCCAAAGAGCAGAGTTTTTATATCCGACTCTGCTCTTTGAAGAGCTGAGTATTTTTGTTCCGGAGCTGCAAATGGACTTATCTGTTATATTTCAAGCCACATGGCAGCTTGATACGAATGCTGCTACACAATTAACCATACACAAGTACATGGTCTCTTATCACCCTGAGGTTATTAAGGCTTATCAACATCTTGCTACGGTTTTCTGTGTTCATGCTTTTGGGGAACTTCCGTACTCTATTGAAGTAGATTGTCTGATGGAAGGGAAGAAAGAGACCTATGTGCCTAACGATGAAGATTATTTTCTTGCACTAGATTATATAAAGCTTGCATCCCCGCTCTGTAGTTCTGAGGGGAGGACGAAGGAATCTATTTCTTTGGTTCTATAACCATTTACTTCAAATCATTGGTCGTCTTCGTCATCTGTTTTCTTCTTTTCTATTCCTAAGAAGTCATGAATCAACTGCTGATAATCTTCATGGTTGTCGTAACTGTTAAACATCCGGAAATTGACGGTTTGAGCATTACCGAAGAAGAAGCGCTCAAACTGACTTTGCCGTCCCCCGAATGAGCCAGCTCCAAGTTCCCATGCCAGTCTGAATAGAGCGATACGATCTTTAGATGTGGACTCCAGACCGTGTAAATACTCATAGACATAGCTTCCAACCTCTGAAGAAAGATCTTCTTCGTAAGGAATCATAATAATACCACTAGAGCCTAGCCGCTGAATCATATCCACCATTTCTAAATAGAAGGACGGAAACAGAATACTGGAAGCAAGAAGAGGACTTGATGCTGGAACATAATAACCATACTTGTTTTGTTTTGCGCCTTCTTCTGCTGCAATTCTAAGAGCTTTAAACGTTTCAAGCATGGTCATAATCTTCGCTGTTTGACCAATGATGTTAGCATCAAAACTTACATTCTGTTCTTGTGCCAGTGATTCTACAAGTCCGAGGAAGAATTCTGTTTTTGCTATATACCGAGATACAATTTGATGCCCGATATGAGTATGGAAATTTCCATCACTGAATAAACGATAACCGACATTTTCATCGCCATAATAGAACATTCGGTCATGTGGTACAAGTACACGGTCGAAGATAACAAGCGTATCCATCTCTTCATATCTTGCACTGAGCGGGTGATTGTAGAAAGACTCGGAAGTATTGCTTTCTCGGCAAATAAAGGTTATACCTTTCAGATCATTGGGGATGGCAAAAGCAAAGGCATATGGATTTTTATCATCAAGAGGATACAGTGTTGGCGTAGGAAATACGAGCATTTCGTCACAAGTGACTCCTTGTGTTGCCATCATGAAGGCACCGCTGATGATAAAACCTTCTTCATTTACTTCTATAACTTTAGCTGTAATCGAATTCTCTAGCGAATCCACTTGTCCTGACACTTTACTGGCGAATGGCTGAATAAAAGCGTGAGACAAAGTGATATCATGTTCTCTGCAGTAAGTATAATAATTACGAAGGTTCGTTGCGTAAGCAGGGTTATGCTCTTCTAAAATATCAGCTGCCGTATATAAAGACATGAGAGCTGTATTCATATAGTCTGGAGAGCGGCCCAAAAAACCATGATGCTTCGCAGACCAGAGGTCCATCATGCGTTTTCTCTTTTTGATATCATCTGGATGAACAGGGGGGAGAAAAGAAAGCCCGACAGGTTCTCCCGTGAGTGGAGATGGATAAGTCATTTCATCTTGAAACTCAGAATCACACTGTAAGTCGTATAATGCAGCCTGTGTTTTGATGAGTCCGCTGAACAAAGGGTGCTTTGAGTAAGGTCCCGTGATTCTTTTTCCTTGATACCATAGGTTTAAATTTTGTTGATCTATTCGCTCGATATACTGAGTGCCATTTTTTATTGGCATAGTTTTCACCTCTTACGGTTCGACTAGGAAGATAGACGGACATCTACCTGCTGTTAGGATACTGTACGAAGAAGAGGTTTTAAAAGTACCTTGTCCAGAGCGGAACAGGTAAGATTGGGCGATATGTTGATACTGTTATATGCAAGATAGATGGCATTCGAAAAGAAAGATAGGAATAAATAAAAAAAACCGTCTCGTTACATCCAAAACTTGGACAACTTGAGACAGTTCTCTATGTAAGCGGTTGTAGAATAAGTGTTTCTTACTGTACAGATTATAGATCTTCTTTATCTGCAATCATGATCTTAGGTAGAGATACGGTAAAAGTGGTACCCTGCTCAAGAATGCTGTCTACTGTAATTGCTCCGCCATGATTATGAATAATATTTTGTGTAATCATAAAACCAAGGCCCGTTCCTGTATCTTTCGTTGTATAAAAAGGTTTTCCTAGGGCCTCAATCTGATCCTTGGTCATGCCGTATCCTTGATCCTGAACATGGATTTGGACTTCGTTATCATTGACTTGGAGATAAACATGGATCGTTCCTCCATGATTCATCGCTTCCAGTGCATTTTTAAGTAAGTTAATGAATACTTGCTTCAGTTGATTCTCCACACCCATAATTAAAATGAAGGGTCTATCAGGGTATTGTGTAACAATCTGGATGTTTTTAAGAGAAGCTTGTCCATTCATTAATGTAATTACTTGATCTATTAAAGAAATTACATTTAGGGGTGTACTGGTATGATTTCTTTGAGGCTTGGATAAGACGAGCAGCTCATTCACGATGAATTCAATACGTTTCAACTCCGATTCAATAATCGAAATATATTGATCCGACTTGTCCTTAGAGGAGCGGAGCAGTTTCATAAATCCATTGATTGCCGTAAGTGGATTACGGATTTCATGGGCAATTCCCGCAGCTAATTGGCCGGCAGTAGATAGCTTTTCAGATTGCATCGTGCGTTCTTTCTCTGCTTCTTGCTTTGTGATATCTTTGAAGATTCCGATGATGGCATCTTGACCTTTGAAGGTAATCTGTAATGAAAATCCTTCAACATATTTCTTGTGTCCATTCAAGCATCGGATTAGATAGCGAACAGATCCTAATTCCTTGTTATTATAATAATTTTCCCTACGTTCCAATAGAGTACTCTGACTTGAGGTATCTACAAACTGATCTGTACTCTTCCCGAGTATTTCATCCATACTTTCAGCACAGATCAATTGCAATCCAGCGGGATTCACATACTTAATAATTCCGTGTTTCGTAATCAGCACAGTGAGAGAAAGCTCTTCTAACATCTGTTGAAGAAAGTTCTCATTATCATGTAAAGCGGTCTTCGCTACCTGCAGCTGCTCTTCGATATATTTAATCTTCGTGTTATTCTCAAATTGAGCCAAATAGTGTATAGGAACTTGATTGTTATCCAAAACCATGGAAACATGGATGCGAAGAGAAACTTTTTGGCCTGAAGGATGATCGTATTCTTGTTCGAACTGTGTATGACTGGGGGTACGATGATCAGATTGAAGGGACTGTCCCGCTTGAATGATATGAATAATAATGTCGTCTTCCATGAAATGAAGAGGGGGAGATGAAATGATATCGGGCCGAGTGTATCCCAAGAGATCATAAAGTGCCGGATTTGCATTTAGAATGGTTCCATCTAAGGAAATGAGAGCCATACCTATCGCTGCTTGTGTAAAAGCAAAGTCATAACTTAGTGTTTGTGGTAGCACTGAATGTCTCCTCTCTTGTGACAGGATATATATGATTTTAATTATAGTCTTTGAAAAGAAAACGGCAACATTTATCTTGTGTAAATAGTGAAATAAGCTAAAAGTCTCTATTAAAACTAGTAATACTACATGTAATTGACCTGTTGTTATATGTAATGTAAAATATAGTAAAAATATGATATTAAATAGTGAGGAGGGAAATAATGCACGAACATTATCCTTATAACGAATCTCTCGACTTAGACACACTCGTGAAGTTGATTCAGATCAACTATACATTAGAGAATTGGGAGGAAGTGCTTTCGTTCTCAGACGAATTGATGACTTTGGCAAAAGAAATTCACAAGGAACTCGTTGAAACGGAGTCCACTTCTCACGAATTTAAACAACATATCATTTATTATTTTGGTTATAGTTCGTTGATGAAAAGTTTGTCCTATCAGAAATTAGGTGAACTTAACAAATCAAGAGAGTACATATCATTTTATGCGAATCTTGATTGGCTTAATGATTCTACGGAAACAGGAACGTTTATTATAGAAGATTTCAAATTTTTTGCTTCAGCAAATACATTACAAATTGATGTACTAGATGGTAAACAAGAAAGAATACCTGAGTATGTTGAGTTTTTAGTTAAAACTCCCGAACAAGCACTACAAGGATTAATAAATATCCTTCGTTCCGCGAATCAATACAATTACGATGTGGAATCAGAAATTAATCAGTTAAAACAACACATAAAAGACTATACTCACTACAAAGAGAAGGTTAAGGCAGCGCATTACTTGGCTTATCAGTATCAGTTAGCTTTGTATAGACACAAAAGACAAGAACACTCCGTTGCAATTGATCTAACTCTGCACATTCTTTTTGCAGCGGATCAGTTAGGCAATGATAAATATTTTAAAAAAGCAATATCATTATTTGAAGTAATTAGAAAATTTGGTAGTGTTTCACAGCTAAAGCTATGTTATGATATATTAAACGATATCATTATGAGAGGAGACTTATCCGATGAAAAAAGCCATTCTTTCCGTAGCACTCCTACTGGGACTAGCAGTAGTAACTTTTAGTTACACTCCAATCCAGTTGGATCTAGCAGATCATGGATCTGAGTACACTGGTAGATAATAACTGATTATAACTAACATACATAAATACATTTACTTGAATCCATTTTATAATTCTCTAAATGAGTTTTGAAATTGATTTCTACACAAGAACTTTAACGATTCCCACCAGCTTCACTAGCTGATGGGAATCGTTTTTTTATTCTTAGTTCGTTAGAAAGTTCGCTACATTAAGAATCACGTGATGTAAAATAAAAAAGCGGTCTTAGCGTCATTGACATGACACTAAGACCGCTTTTTCTACTGTATACCGAGATCATACTACCTTGTAATGATTAAGTACGAATCGTAGCCGTAATTTCTTCATCAAGTTCAAGGGTAACATCTTCACGATAAGCACGAATGTTATATTCTTGGTGAACATATCGCAAGATCGCTTCAATCATATTTGCTTCAACGATGAACTGGCTGCGACCTTGAGCCCATACCTCTGCACTGTAACCAGTATCTTCATCCCAACTAAGTTCAACTTGAACATCTGTTGGCTTAATTTGTTTACGTTCTGCAGTGTGGATGCATATTGCATTCACGATCTCATCCATTGTAATAACCATATTTCTTAATACCGTCCGTTTCCGCCGTTGTTATTACCTGATCTTTCATTCTCGAGGCGACGTTTCTTAATAGATCTATAGATACCTACTCCAAGCATAACAATGACATAGATTGCTAAGAGGTTAATTGCAAGTCCTAGAATGTCGCCAAGGAATCCCATGTTACCGAAAAGACCTCCGAACAGCATTCCTGCAAGACCACCAATCATCAGACCTTTCATCAAAGATCCACCGCTGAAAAATCCTGGCTTTTTGGCTGCTGTGTTTGCTGAGTTATTTGCAGCATTACTTTTTGTAGTAGAGTTCGTACTGTTATTAGAACGGCTAGGATTACTTTGATAAGACTTGGTACCTGACTTAAATCCACCACCGCGGCGTGCATCGGCATGATCCGGAATTGCTAGAGTAGAGAAAATCAGTGTAAAAGCCATCATTACCATTAATAGACGTTTCGAGCTGAACCATTTTTTCATATGAGTGAAAAACCCTCCTGGAATGTGATTTTTGTGACATAAGTTATTTACGTTTGAGAAAAACATTGGTTTCATTTTTTTCGATCATTAATGTGTACGGGTTGCTTCGCGTTCTTGATAATGAGCATTCATGAGGCCATTTACCCAATGGCACCATTCAATACCGGTTTTTGCCGTCATGGTTCCTTTCGTATTTACAATGTATTCCCCAAAGTAGGGGCTGCCTGGCTGTACTGCTTCTTCTGGTAAATTGGCAAGCAATGCTTCATAGTATGCAAGCCGAGATTCAAACCAATCTCTGCGTTCATCTACCCATCGCTTCATCACAATAGGGTTCGTGACTTGAAAGCAGATCATACGAAGATTGAGTTCATCCCTTAAAGCAGGGGTGGACACGGGAGTGTACATCCAGTCCAATAATTTCTGAATACCTTTGTCTGTGACACGGTACATTTTTTTATCCGGTTTGTCTGTTTGTTCAACCCAGCGAGCCGATAACAGTCCATCATCTTCCATTCGAGAGAGAATGGGATAAATTTGGCTATGCTTTGCTTGCCAGTGTGGCTGAATTCTTAGCATAAGATCATAACCGGAAGATTCGTCACGTGTGAGTAACCCGAGCAAACCATAGGACAGTATGTTCAAGTGGACATGTCTCCTTTACTAAGTTATAGCTACATCAAACATGGAATTAAGCGTTTTCTATAACTATAATATGAATAAAAGTGTACACTAATACTGTATGGTTTGACAACCGTTCTTCGTTTTCCACAGGAAGATTGTATAAGGTGCGTCACGAAAATGTAATAAAAAAACAAGACCGTACATTACGAAGTGCAATGTACAGGGTCTTGTTTTTTTATAAATTAAGATTTTTCTATTAATTTAAGATTTCACTGCAAGATTTTTATTTCCGTCGACTAAGAGATCCAGCGCGCCTGTTTTTGGATCGATAATCATACCGTGAACCGGTACATCTGCAGGAAGGAGAGGGTGGTTGCGAATCAGTTCTACCGTTTCCATCAATCCTTCTTGTACGTTATCAAATCCGCGGAGCCAGTTTTTCAGATTGATTCCAGAATGTTCAATCGTATCAAGAACCTTATCGGAGATTCCTCTTTCCGTCATATGATGGAGCATATCATCACTATTAAGTGCTGCCATACCACATTCATGATGCCCAACAACAATGACTTCTTTTGCGCCAAGCTCGTACAAGCCAACAAGAATACTGCGCATTGCACTGCCGAATGGATGAGAGATAATAGCACCAGCTGTTTTAATGATTTTTACATCGCCATTACGGAAATTCATGGCTTTAGGAAGAAGTTCAACGAGTCGTGTATCCATACAAGTAACGATCATCATTTTCTTTTGAGGAAACTTATCTGATATGTAAGCCTCATAGTCCCGGTTTTCTACAAACTGCTTGTTATGTTCCAGAATATCCTTGATGTTGTCCATGTTACATCCTCCTTGGTATTTACTAGCTATTGATAGGGTTTAACTAATTAGTCCTGAGTTTCTTGTATACGAGTATCCTTCGGAAACAGGTACATCCCATAATGTTGTCCGTTGCTGGATAGTCTCAAAGAACGATCACCAGGATCTGTGGATAAAATAAGTTCTTCCTCAAAAAAAACAGCCTTTGAGCCGTCAAGAATAAAGGTGAGCTCCGGGACATTGCTCTCAATTGTAATATCCAAAACTTCCGTGTTTGAAACAATATGAAATGCAGGAACGCCGCTTACTACACAACCGCAGCCTTCCGTGTCGTAAAACAAACGAATGACACCGGGCTTATCGCCAAGCTTTTTTTTAAGAAGCTCTTCTGCAGCCTTGTTTACTTTGATTTTCATAGTCACTCGTTCCCTCCTATATAACAAGATAAGTAATCTGGTCTGTAAAGTTGATTATACGACTTACAAAAAGTATGATCAATAGGAAGAGATTATATTGTAAACGAGGTGCATTGACATGAATCACGATATTCAAGCTAAATTCGAAGTTTTTTTGAATATGAATCGGAAAATAAAAAGTTATTACGAAGCTATCGGATTGCTTGATTGGGATCTCGCTACGGGGGCTCCACGTAAGGGCGTAGATACACGTTCTGAGACCATTGGTATGCTGGCAACGGAAGCATTCAAAATTTCGATCTCGGATGAAATGAAAGAACTCATCACTTATTTAACGAACGAAGATGTATTTAAGCAGCTTCAAGAGCAAGATCAGCGTCTGATTGAGGATGTAAAGCTGGAAATGAATCGTATGCAGTCCGTCCCGCCGGATAAATTCCACGCTTTTAGTGTGCTTGCGCCTAAGTCACAAGTGCAGTGGGAGAGTGCGAAAGAAAGCGGAGATTTCTCTGCTTTTGAACCTTACTTATCCCAAATCGTAGAAATGAAGAGAGAATTCATAGATTATTACGGCGTGAAAGATACGCGCTACGATACGCTGCTTGATATGTTTGAACCGGATCTCACGGTAGCAAAACTGGATGAAGTATTCAGTAGATTAAAAGCGCGTCTTGTTCCCCTGCAAGAAAAAATCAAAAATTCCGTACATAAACCGGATACTTCTTTTCTAGATCAATCTTTCGATATCAAGAAACAAGAAGAATTTAGCCGCTATATTCTTGGGGAAATGGGCTATGATTTTGAAGCCGGAAGACTCGACGAAAGCGTACATCCATTCGCTACAGGGCTTAATCCAGGGGATGTACGTATTACCACGCATTATTATGAAAAAGATGTGGCAAGCGCCGTATTCAGCTCACTTCATGAAGGCGGTCATGCGCTATATGAACAAAATATCGATCCGAAACTTGCAGGGACCCTCCTTGCAGAAGGAACTTCCATGGGAATTCATGAATCTCAATCGAGACTGTGGGAAAATATGATTGGCCGTAGTCTTCCTTTTTGGGAGCGTTACTACCCGGTATTACAGTCTTACTTCCCAGAGCAACTGAAAGATGTGTCTGTCAAATCTTTTTACCGCGCAATTAATAAAGTAGAGAGTTCACTCATACGTATTGAAGCAGACGAACTAACTTACAACTTGCATATCATCATCCGCTATGAAATAGAGAAAATGTTATTTAACGAGAATTTACCTGTTTCAGACCTTCCTGCCGTATGGAATGATAAATATAAACAATACCTCGGTGTGACACCTCCTCACGATGGATTGGGTGTTTTGCAAGATGTACACTGGTCGAGTGGAGATTTTGGTTATTTTGCGTCGTATTCACTGGGGAATATGTATGCTGCACAGATCGTTAACACGATGCGAAAAGAAATGCCAGAATTTGATCGTTATCTTCGAGAAGGAAATCTTTCACCGATTAAAGAATGGCTTACTGAAAAAGTATATCAATACGGTAAATCCCGTAAACCTTCTGAACTCATTCTTGCTATTACGGGAGAAGAGCTGAATCCAGATTACCTTGCAGATTATTTAGAGAATAAATATAAAGAGATCTATTCTTTATAGAGCTTAGATAGAGAGAGATATACTTGAAATATCGTTCTGATGAAAGCAACGAAATGTATTGAAATGAATTCACTTCGCTTTTAAAAAATAGAAAACAAAGCTGACGGTCATTATGACCTGTCAGCTTTTTTTACATAACGATGTAAAATATATGGAAACGGGCGCGATGATCTCCCGAATTCATTAACCATTTGTAAGTTCATTGCATACGTATACTCATAAATTGCATTGCTTACTTAGGGGAGGGTTCTAAGATGAAAGGAAAAGGATGGTGGAAGCTGCTTGTGCTGCCGGTTCTCCTGTTGAGTGTTGTTATGAGCGGGTGTACGGGCGGAAAAAGCAGCGGGGATGTAAAGGTAAGAGTAGGAGAGGTTACTCGTTCCGTATTTTACGCACCGGAATATGTAGCTGTCGCTAAAGGTTTTTTTAAGGAAGAAGGACTTGATGTAGAGATTCAAACGACCGCTGGTGGAGACAAGACAATGGCTGCTCTTTTGGCAGGATCCATTGATATAGCCTTGGTTGGGGCGGAAACGTCGATCTATGTATATCAGCAGGGAGCAGAAGACCCTGTCATTAATTTTGCCCAAGTAACGCAAACCGATGGAACCTTCTTATTCGCAAGAGACCAGCAAGGTGACTTTGACTGGTCGCAGCTTAAAAATAGTGAATTTCTCGGCCAGAGAAAAGGTGGCATGCCGCAGATGGCGGGAGAGTTTGCACTAGGTAAAAAAGGGATCAATCCTCACCAGGATTTGACGCTGATCCAAAATATCGATTTTGCAAACATTGCAGCTGCCTTTGCTTCGGGAACTGGAGATTATGTGCAGCTTTTTGAACCGCAGGCATCCATCTTTGAAAAGGAAGGTAGAGGGAAAGTAGTGGCTTCTTTCGGGGTGGAGAGCGGACATTTGCCTTATACGGTATTTATGACAAAGCAAAGCTATATAAAGGCGAACCAAGAGACGGTAACCAAATTCACTAGAGGTCTTCATAAAGCACAGACTTGGGTGAATGAGCACTCATCCGAAGAAATTGCGGAAGTGATCATGCCTTATTTTAAAGATGCGGATCCATCGATAGTTACCAGCAGTATAGAGCGATATAAAGCTCAAGAAACTTATGCCACTGACCCAATCATTGATGAGGAAGAATGGAATAACTTGCTTGCAGTTATGAAAAATGCAGGAGAGCTGAAAGAGGAAGTTCCCGCTTCTGCCATTGTGAATAACGATTTTGCAAATGACGTTATCTCTTCCAAGTGAAGCCTTTTTATCAAAGGAAGTGAGTAAATGAATTTAATAGAGATGAAGGATATTACCCATGTCTATGTGACCGAGAGAGAAGCAAAACTCGCCATTGAATCACTTCATTTAGAGATAAATGAGGGCGAGTTCGTTAGTCTTGTCGGTCCGAGCGGCTGCGGCAAAACAACGATACTCTCTATGATCGCTGGACTTCTTTTTCCTACAAAAGGAGAAGTCAGGTTATCTGGAGATGTGATTAAGTCCCCCTCCCCCAAGGTTGGATATATGCTGCAGCAGGATTATTTGTACCCGTGGCGGACCATTAGGGAGAATATACTCATTGGTCTTGAAATTACAGGACAGCTTACGAAAGATTCTGCGCAAAAAACAAGCGAGATGCTCGCGAATATGGGCCTCGCAGGGACAGAAAACCTCTACCCTTCGTCCTTATCAGGGGGGATGCGCCAGCGGGTAGCACTTGTGCGAACGTTGGCAACAAGCCCTGACCTGCTCCTGCTGGATGAACCTTTTTCAGCGCTAGACTATCAAACGAAACTTCAACTTGAAGATCTGATCTCTGACATACTCCGAGAACAGGGGAAGACGGCGATCCTGGTAACACATGATTTATCTGAAGCGATTGCTGTAAGTGATAAAGTGATTGTACTCGATAAAAATCCGGGGAGAATTCGCAGAACATTCCTGATTCCAGATGAAATTCGAAAGGCGCAGCCTTTTTATGCGCGGGAACAGGCAGGATTCAATGAACTATTTAATGAGATATGGAGAGAACTGGAAGACACAGATGGAAAGGAGGATAACAGATGAAGGAGCAAGAAGGTTTGGATCCATCTCAAGGGCAGGACTGGCTTGGGCAAATTCATGGTCAGTACAATCGCAAACGAAAATCCTTGCGCCGAAAAGTCAGTCTTACCCAGATTGGTATTCTCATTATCATGTTTCTATCGTGGGAAGTCGCTGGAAGAATGAAATGGATTGATGTGCTACTTTTCAGTTATCCTTCTAAAATCTTTGGACAGCTTGGTAAGGATGTAGCCAGCGGTGAAATTTGGAGTCACTTATCCGTTACTGTATTTGAGACGGTGGTTGGGTTTCTGCTTGGAACCATTCTAGGAACGCTCATTGCCATCTTGATCTGGTGGTCCCCTTTCTTGTCCAAGGTTCTTGATCCATACCTCGTTGTATTTAATAGTATGCCCAAAGTAGCCCTCGGGCCCATCTTTATCGTCATGTTTGGGGCTGGTTTTACCGCGATCATCATGACCACCATCTCCATTACCGTCATTATTACAACGCTCGTTGTGTATAACAGCTTTAATGAAGTAGATCCGAATTATGTGAAGGTTGTTCGTACTTTTGGGGCGAACCGTAAGCAAATCTTTCGAAAAGTTATTTTTCCTGCTTCGTTTCCGGCGATTGTCTCTACTTTAAAAGTGAATGTGGGGCTTGCTTGGATCGGGGTTATCGTCGGAGAATTTCTTGTTGCGAAGGAAGGGCTTGGATATCTCATTATTTATGGCTTTCAGGTATTTAACTTTACGCTCGTCATGTCGAGTCTTATCGTCATCGCCGTTGTTGCTACGATGATGTACCAACTTGTAGCCTGGCTTGAACGTAAACTGATGGGAGGCCGTGAATTATAGCACGAATGGAACAAATAATGTAAAAAAGACACGGAAATATGTAGATTTAGCGTCACCCGAATAAGTTACATTGTTCGGCTAACAAAAATCATGTACGATAAATACCTACGATCCGTTTGGGTAATAACAAGGTTGTCTGCATTCGTGTAGAACCTAGATTGCCGATAGAGATAGAGGAGAGATATCATACATGGGGTTTCGCGTTATTAAAACAGCTATTGCAGCTCTTATGGCTGTTCTGATTGCTGATGCGGCGGGCTTGCATAGTCCGACCTCGGCAGGTCTACTCGCTATACTTGGAGTGGACGTAACTCGCAAAAGAAGCCTGAAAACCATTTCGGCACGTTTTTTCGCGTCGGTAGTCGGGCTTCTTTTTGCATCTGTTCTGTTTGCAGTATTGGGATTTCATTACTGGGTGCTGGCAGCATATATACTAACCGCTTTTCCTGCGATTGTACGAGCAGGGTTTAAAGAGGGCATCGTCACCGGCTCTGTTGTTGTATTTCGGGTATTTAACGGAGGGGAGATCAGTTTTGAAGTCATCGGAGTTCAGATTCTGATGCTTATTATTGGTCTGGGTTCGGCTATGGTTGTGAATATGGCTTACATGCCGAAACCGGATAATAAACTATTAAACATAAGACACGACATTGATGCATTATTTTCTGTGATTTTCAAGGAATTTGCTAACACCTTAAAGGATCCTTCTTATGTTTGGGGCGGGAAAGAGATTATTGAAGCAGAAAAAGTGATATCAAGCGGAATTGCAGCTTCTAAAATGTATCTCGAAAATCAGGTTATTCATCCAAACGAAGAATGGACGGTTTATTTTTACATGCGAAAGACGCAGCTAGATTCAATTCAGCATATGATGCATCTGATCTCACAAGTATATACAACGATGACACATGCCGAGATGGTAGCAGAATTATTTGATCAGCTAAGCGCCGATGTTCATACCGAGTTCTATACGGGACGTACCGAAAAACTGCTGCAAGAGATGGAAGAACAGTTTCGTGTTATGGACCTTCCAACCACAAGGGAGGAATTTGAAATTCGTTCAGCGATTAGACAACTGTGCAGAGAACTTGGATTATATTTAAAAATTGCGAAAAAAGATAAAGCTCCTTTTCCGTGTCAGCAAAAGGAGAATAGCTTTTTATAAATAAATCTTTTATTAATAGAAAAAATAAGTGACTTAATCAATCAACAAATGCCCATGTCCTGCATACATATAAATGGAATGATTGTATGGAGGAGGTTCAAAGATGTCATTAGGTCATAAACAACAATGTAGAGAGATTATAACGAAAGCGATCTGCGGCAAAGGTCGTAAGTTCTCTACCGTAACACATACTGTGACTCCGCCACATAATCCTACCAGTATTTTAGGTGCATGGATTATAAATCACGAGTACGAGGCGGTTGCGGCTGGTGACGGAATTGAAGTGATTGGTACTTACGATATCAATATTTGGTATTCTTATGACCAAAACTCTCAAACCGACGTTGCTAAGGAAACAGTGTCTTATGTAGAGAATGTTCCACTGTCGTACCTTGATCCGAAACACCGTGCTTCTACAGTAGAGGTTTCTGCGGAGTCAACACAGGAGCCGAGCTGCGTAGAAGCAAGTGTATCTTCAAATGGTGAGAGTGTACTTATTCGGGTGGAACGCGAATTCGCTGTCGAACTGATTGCCGAAACCAAAGTCAATGTGCTTGTTAGTCCTCATGGCTGTGGGGACGATGACAAAGATTATGATTTTGGTACAGTCGAAGCAGATTTTGATGAACTTGATCCAGACTCACTGGATGATGAACTGTAATTGCTTTTTCGATCTGTATAGTGCATCATATGCGCCGAACTCTTCGGCGTAGAGGGCGGCAGCCCTCCTTTTTTTATTTTTTTTAGCCTGAAGGAGAAGGGTGGAAGCGGGATGGCAGTAATCCGGAATTTGCCTTTATATGAGCAGATGTCTATCGCAGAACGAACTGCGAGACTAAAACGTTCGGGTCTCGGTTCCGCCCTCTCTATACATAGAGAGCAAGAAAATCATTTTAAAGTATATTATGAAGTGCTAGTTAGTCAGCTGAAGGCATTGCGAGTTCGGAAGGTAGTATACACAGGAATAAAACAAGTGAAAGAGATATCCGTACTAAAAATAGAAGAAACGTCCCGTTATAGAAGAATTGAGCGTGCCGCTGTAAAGGCAGCATATGCACTGAATTTAGTGCACGCAGAGATTGTGCTGGAAGCATCGGAGAAAGGAGCTGTCGTTACGAGTGTCAACGATTATCCTTGGCTCCTAAGTGATGACATTCGTCAGATGTACGAACAGGCTGTAAGGGAAACAGAACTCGCTTTGGAAGCAGAAGTAGAAGCGGGCACTGTACCGGTACTTGGTATGGACCCTGAGTTTTTACTATTACGTGAAGACAGATCTATGGTTCCTGCTTCTCAGTTTTTGGATCGTCAGGGAGAAGCGGGATGTGACTCGATTTCTCGGGAAGGAAGAAGGGTTTATCCTGTAGCCGAACTCCGTCCAAGTCCGAGTGCGGAACCGAGAGAACTCATAACACACCTTATGCATGCGTTTCGTACGGCTTCTTCCCTAATTACTGATCGTTCTTTAATCTGGTGTGCAGGAGGAATGCCTGTAAAAGGGATTCCTCTAGGGGGACACGTACATTTTAGCCGGGTGGTGCTTAGCTTTGAGCTCCTAAGAGCACTCGACAATTATTTAGCGCTGCCTGTTGCTATACTGGAAGATCCGAGAAGTGCCGGAAGAAGGCCTCGTTATGGATACCTGGGAGATTTTCGAGTTCAGCCCTACGGAGGATTTGAATATCGTACGCTGCCGAGCTTTCTAGTCTCTCCCATGATCGCAAAAGGGGTCGTGGCTATGGCAGGACTTATTGCTTCTCAGTACCGGAGACTAAACCTGCGGCCGCTGGATCAGCCAGTGATCCATGCAGCTTTTTATGAAGGGGACCAGGTTTTGCTGCGTTCTGTTATGGAGCCCCTTTTGCAAGAAATGATTCTCCTTCCTGAATACCGCAAATTTCATAAATATATAAGTCCGCTAGTGTCTGCCTTATATGAAGGAAAGACGTGGGATGAAACAAGGGATATCCGGCCTTTGTGGAATATTCCGCTAGAGCCATGACATGCTTAGTCTTTTTGTTATAATAGAGATCTGAACGATAGAAAGCCGTATCTTAGATAAAAGATATGTAAGCTTTACAACGTGTAGCAGGAGTGGATAAATATCATGGCACAATATACGCCGATGATTCAGCAATATTTGAAAGTAAAAGAGCAAGCGCAAGATGCGTTTCTTTTTTTTCGTTTAGGCGATTTTTATGAAATGTTTTTTGAAGATGCAATACTTGCCGCTAAGGAACTAGAGATTACACTTACCGGCCGGGAAGGCGGAGTAGGTGAAAAAATTCCGATGTGCGGAGTGCCTTATCACTCTGCTGATAACTATATTCATCGTTTGATTGAAAAAGGATATAAAGTAGCCATCTGTGAACAGATGGAAGATGCGGCAACAACAAAAGGGATGGTACGCAGGGAAATTGTGCGTGTCATTACGCCGGGAACCGTGATGGAAGGCAAGACGCTTGGCGATAAAAGCAATAACTATATGGTCTGCCTCACACAGAAAAACGGAATGATCGCCATTTCCGCATGTGATCTATCTACGGGCGAACTTTATTTAACATCAGCCCTTTATTCTGAAAAGTGGCTAAAAGATGAAATTGGGATTTATGAACCGTCAGAGATTCTTGGTGACGCAGCCCTTCTCCATACGGTAAAGAGTGAACTGATGACGGGGAATCGTCCTGTTACCTATACGGAATATGAGAAGAATAAAGCTGACTTCGTTATTGAGCAGTTTGGAGAAACGGTATGGGCAAGACTTGGTGAAGAACGTCAGCACTGTCTCGCGACTTTATTCTCGTATCTTCATGAGACGCAAAGACGCTCTCTTGGTCAGCTTACAGAGGTATCGACTTATGAACCTGATAACTATATGATCCTTGATCCTTTTACTAGAAGGAATCTAGAACTTGTAGAAACGGTGCGCGATCGGTCGAAGAAAGGCTCCCTTCTGTCTCTCATTGATAAGACGGAGACCTCCATGGGTGCAAGAATGCTCCGCCGCTGGATCGATAAACCTCTTTTGCAAAAAAACAAAATTGAAGAGCGTCTGGAAGCGGTAGACAAGTTGTATCATCAGTTTATCTTACGTCAGGATATTCGGGAGCAGCTGCAAGAAATCTATGATCTGGAACGCCTAGTCGGACGGATTGCATTTGGGAATGCGAACGGCCGGGATATGAATGCACTAAAAGTATCACTTACAAGGGTTCCTGCTTTGATTGAATTATGTCTGAACTCTCCATCTGAAACATTGCAGAAGATCGCGAGTTCCTTAGATCACTGTTCTGACCTAAAGGAACTGATCGAGGAAGCTATCGTGGAGGAGCCGCCCGTTTCCGTACGGGACGGGGGAATGATTCGTGAAGGGTATCATGAACATCTTGATGAGCTGCGTTATGCGAGTGTGAACGGGAAACGTTGGATTGCTGAACTTGAGGCCAGAGAGCGTGAAGCAACAGGTATTCGCTCTCTTAAGATCGGATACAACAAAGTATTCGGTTATTACATTGAAGTGACCAAATCGAATGTTGCTTCCTTGCCAGAAGGAAGGTATGAGCGGAAGCAGACGCTTGCGAATGCGGAACGTTATATCACTCCGGAGCTGAAAGAGAAGGAGTCACTGATTCTTGAAGCCGAAGAAAAAATGGTAGGACTAGAGTATTCTCTATTCATTGAACTTCGGGATAAGTTGGCAGGTGAAATAAAAAGACTTCAGCGTCTCGCTGAACAAGTCGCAGAGATTGATGTCTATCAATCCCTTGCTACGGTGAGTGCGGAACGAGGTTTTGTAAAGCCTGTTATTACGGATGCATTTAATATGAAGATTAAGCAAGGCAGACACCCTGTCGTAGAATCCGTCATGAGAGATGGATCGTTTATGGCTAATGATACCTTGATGGAACAAGAAGATCCGCGTATTTTGCTAATCACTGGACCTAATATGGCAGGGAAAAGCACCTATATGCGGCAGGTTGCTTTGATTTCAATTTTGGCGCAAATGGGTTCGTTTGTACCTGCTGCGCAGGCAGAAGTTCCGATTATGGACCGGATTTTTACAAGAATTGGCGCAGGTGATGATCTCATTGGAGGTCAAAGTACATTCATGGTTGAAATGGCTGATATTCAGATCATGACAGAAAAAGCAACACCGCGGAGTTTAATTATTATTGATGAGCTTGGCCGGGGTACCTCTACAAGTGAAGGAATGGCCATTGCTCAGTCTGTGATTGAATATGTGCATGATCATATTGGTTGTAAGGCGCTTGTATCGACTCATTTTCATGAGCTGTCTCATCTGGAGGATAGTCTATCTTCTCTTCGCAACTACTCGATGGCAGTTCAGGAGAAAGAAGATGAAGTTCAGTTCCTGCGCAAATTAATTCCGGGGGCTGCGAGCAGCAGTTACGGTATTTATGTAGCTAGACTTGCAGGTCTGCCTGGCTCAATTATCGAGCGAGCAAAGGGTCTCATTCATGAGACGATGGGTACGATGGACAAGCATGATCATGAGAAGAATGCACAGGCAGAGTCTGCTGCTGGCAGAGAACAAAGCGCGGCAACTTCTGAGGATAACACGCATTCTGATCTAAAATCCGAGCTGGATGGACGTAAGACAGATGAATATGTCATGGAATCACCGCTATTCGAGACAGCGGAAGAGAATACGCAAGATACAGAAGTAGTTCAGCTTTCGATTTTTGATGAAGAAGACATGATACCGAAGAAAAAAGCAACCCACTCAGAGGTAGATCCAGCTGTGAAGCAAATCATCAAGAAACTAAAAACAGCGGATTTAATGAATATGACCCCGCTGGAAACAATGCAGTTTGTGAATGACCTGAAAATGAAAGTAAATGATCTATAATTTAAAATATAGTTTGAAATAAAGGGAGGGTTAAAAGGTGGCTAAAATTCATGTCCTGGATGAACATATTGCAAACCAGATTGCTGCAGGTGAGGTTGTAGAAAGACCCGCTTCTGTAGTAAAGGAGCTTGTAGAAAATTCGATCGATGCAGGCAGTACTCGAATTGACGTCTCTGTCTATGAAGGGGGACTTCAAACGATTCGTGTCACGGATAACGGCGGCGGCATAGATCCCGATGATATGGAAACCGCCTTTTACCGTCACGCAACAAGTAAAATCGAGAATGGCAGAGATCTGTTTGAAATTACGAGTTTAGGATTTCGAGGAGAAGCACTTCCGAGTATTGCAGCCGTGTCTAAAGTTCGTCTTGTCAGCTCGAATAAGGACGATGGGCGGGGTAGAGAGATTGTAATTGAAGGCGGTAAATTAATAAGGCATGAAGATATCACCGCTTCTCAAGGTACTGATTTTACGGTAGAAGAACTTTTCTATAATACACCAGCAAGACTGAAATATATGAAGACCATCCAGACAGAGCTCGGTCATATCTCAGATGCGATATACCGTATGGCGTTGTCGCATCCCGATATCGCATTTACCCTAAGACATAATGGGAATATGCTGCTGCAGACGATTGGAAACGGAGACTTAGTTCAGGTGATTGCTGCCATATACGGAACTTCTGCGGCCAAAACCATGCTCCCGGTAAACGGAGAAAACCTGGATTATAAGATTAGCGGATTTGTGAGTCGGCCCGATTTTACGAGAGCCAACCGTAACGGAATATCAACGATTATAAACGGAAGATATATTAGAAACTATGGACTGAACCAAGCGCTTCTTAAGGCGTACCATACACTACTACCTATTAATCGGTTCCCGCTGGCCGTATTACAGCTTGAGATGCATCCGTCGCTAGTTGATGTGAACGTGCATCCAGCTAAGCTCGAAGTGCGATTTAGTAAAGAAGCTGAACTTTACGCTTTTGTAGAGGAGATTGTACATGCTGCTCTGCGGCAGGAAGTGTTAATACCGCAGGTGGTTAAGCAAACGATTGGTAAGCCGGGCAGCACTTCTATTGTGCAGGAACAATTCCATTTTCCAAGAGGAAAGATTGAAGATCGTGCGGAAACCAAGCAGTTCTCTGGTTCTTTTGCGAAGCAGTTACCTTTTTCTGAAGAAAAAGAGTTACCTGCTACTGAAATGAGAGAGAGCGCGGTTCATTATGATGGGCAGGTTCAGGCTAAGGATCAGATACTTCCTTCCAAAGGTTTGAAAGATGATCTTGATGAAGACTACATTCAGCCGGATGGGAAGCAGGAGCGTCTTTCACCCTTTAATTATTCAGAAGCTTCTTCAGAAGTGAGAAATGAGCGTCAACAAGTAAAACAATCTCAGCTCAATAAGTCCTTTAAAGACTATTATCGTGATATCGCTGCATCCAAAAGTAACAAACCAGACGATCCTCATCATCAGTCTTCGGAGAGACCAGAGCTTCCTGAGTTTCCCGAACTATCTCTGATTGGTCAACATCACGGAACGTATTTGATAGCGCAAAATGATAGCGGGCTTTATTTGATCGATCAGCATGCTGCTCATGAGCGAATAAATTATGAGTTTTATTATAAGCAGTTTGGTAATCCAGTAGAGGCATCTCAGGAGCTGCTGCTTCCGATCACCCTTGAGTTTACCCCTTCAGAAACAGAACAGCTGAAAACGAAGCTTCCGTGGTTTGAGAAAGCAGGTGTATATCTGGAGCATTTTGGAGGGCAGACTTTTCGTGTTACTTCCTACCCTTACTGGTTCCCAAAAGGAAGTGAAGAATCAATTATTCTAGAAATGGCAGAATGGGTGTTATCGGAAAGGTCCATTGACTTATCAAAACTGCGGGAAGCATCTTCTATTATGTGTTCATGTAAGGCATCAATTAAGGCAAATCAAAAATTGACTGAAAAAGAAGCCGAGGTCTTGCTTCAAAGACTCGCTGCGTGTAAGCAGCCATACACATGTCCACATGGAAGACCTATAGTCGTTTCCTTTTCAACGTATGATTTAGAAAAAATGTTTAAAAGAGTTATGTAAATTGGAATAAGGAACGGAGAAATTATGTTAATTACAACTGGGGAAACAAAAAATGGGGATCTAGTGAAACGAGCAATGGAGTTGGCAGAAGCCACTGGATCTTTATATGTCCCGCGAAATAAAACGTCTCTAGCCCGGCTTGCAGAAGAGTACAAGGATGATGAGATTGTTGTGGTCGTAAAGGAAGGAGCACGTCTTAACCGCCAAAACGAGCCAGAGCTTTCTTTTCACCCGAGTATGGGGTATGTCAGAGCGAAGCGGATTCTACGGGGGGAAAGTGATCCGATGCTCACGGCAGGTGACATCAAGGAAGGAGATACCGTGCTTGATTGCACAGCCGGATTAGGTACGGATGCCCTGGTTTTTGCTGTAGCTGTTGGAAAAAGCGGTCACGTTATTGCTTGTGAAAGCTCGCATTCCTTATATACCTTATTACTCGAAGGAATGAAGTACTACCGTACAGGCAAGCCTGAGGTAAATGAGGCCTTAAGATCGATTGAACTAAAACATAGTGATCACCTGAGTTTGCTCAAGCAGATGGAAGATAAGAGCGTTGACGTTATTTATTTCGACCCTATGTTTCGTCAGCCGATGCTGGATTCGAGCGGAATAAAGCCGCTTCGTCCATTCGCAAATAGTGCTGCGCTGCAGTTAGAGAGTATAATAGAGGCGCGCAGGGTCGCAAGAAAGCGAATCGTAATGAAAGAAAAAGCCGGAAGCGACGAATTTACAAGACTTGGGTTTCGTGAACCCGATCGTTCGAGGTCGAAAATAGTGTACGGAGTGATAGAACTTGACAATGAGCAATAAGCCCAAGCTGCTTGTCCTTGTAGGCCCTACAGCGGTGGGAAAGACAAAAATGAGTATAGAACTGGCCAAAACATTTAATGCCGAGATCATTTCAGGTGATTCTATGCAGGTATATCGGCAGATGGATATCGGAACAGCGAAGATTAAACCAGAAGAAATGAATGGAATTCCCCATCATCTCATTGATATTCATGAGCCTGACTATCCTTATTCGGTAGCAGAATTTCAAGAGAACTGCCGTCACTTGATCGAAGATATTCATGCGAGAGGAAAGTTGCCTTTTATCGTAGGAGGCACAGGACTTTATGTGGAATCCGTCTGTTATAATTTTCAATTCTCGGAAGTGGGCTCTGATGAAGAATTCCGTAAGGAACAATTTGATTATGCGGATGTACACGGACCTGAGAAACTCCATGAAAAATTAAGAGAAATTGATCCGCCGAGTGCCGAAAGATTACACCCTAATGATGTTAGACGTGTGATTAGATCGCTTGAAATTTATCATATGACAGGCATGAGACAATCCGATCAGCTTGCAGCACAAAAAAAGGAATCTCCGTATGATCTATGTATCGTCGGTTTGACAATGGATAGACAAATGCTATATAAACGTATTGAAGACCGTATTGATGAAATGATGGAAGAAGGTTTAGTACAGGAAGTAGCTGCGCTGCTAGACCATGGTGTGGGACCAGGCTGCATTTCTATGCAAGGTCTCGGATACAAAGAGATAGCTTCTTATCTTCGAGGAGAAGTTCCGCTAGAAACCGCAGTAAGTGAACTGAAGAGAGATACGCGTCGCTTCGCCAAACGACAGCTATCCTGGTTCAGACATATGAAAGATATTCATTGGGTGGATATGACGGATACTGCAAATTTTTCTACGAGTTTCGCTATGATACGTGATATAATAGCTGAAAAGCTGAATTTGAAGTAACATCATCTTCAAAACAATCTAATAGAATTATTGGGGGTACGGCTAAATGACCAAGTCCATCAACATCCAGGATACGTTCTTGAATCAAATGCGGAAAGAAAATATTCCAGCAACCATATTTCTAGTCAACGGTTTTCAAATTCGAGGTACGGTAAAGGCATTTGATAATTATACGATAGTTGTCGATAGTGACGGACGCCAACAAATGATCTATAAGCATGCCATATCCACATTTACACCTCAGCGCAACATTTCACTGATGCAAAATGGAAACAATGAAGAATAAAGCATGAAACTTTCTTAAAATGAAATCGTTAATAGTGATAAGGAATTGGCGGAGCAACCTGTAAAGGTTGTTCTTTTACTTCCTGCGGTATTTTTCCATGTTTCTACAAATACTAAAGAAAAAGACATAAGGTAGCATGCATTATGCGTACCGAAAAAGGAGTCAGGGAGGTATCATGTCAAACGATACACTGTCCAGATCCGGCAATCGCAACAATAAGAATAATAAAAAGAAACCAAGCGATAAGAAAGCCGGATCTAAGAAGAAGAAATTTACACGTAAACGCGTAGGTTGGACTTTATTTTTCACCGCAGCTTTTGCCATATTCATTGCACTGGCTGGGTACTTGTTCATCATGGTTAGTGGAGAACGCATTTTAACTGCAAACCTAGATAAGATGACTGTGAACGAAACATCGAAAGTATATGACTCAGAAGGAAATGAGATTAGTGAGCTTTCGATAGAAAACTGGGAACCAGCTAAAGAAGATGAAATTCCTCAGCTCGTAAAAGATGCATTTGTCGCTACAGAGGACCGCAGATTTTATGAACATAATGGTGTAGATCTATGGTCCATTGCCCGTGCGGCGGTAAAAGACGTTATGGCGCGTTCATTAGTTGAAGGAGGAAGTACGATTTCCCAGCAGTTAGCGAAGAACGTATTCTTAACTCGGGATAAAACGTTCTTCCGTAAAGCTACAGAAGTGTCTATTGCTCTCGCGATTGAGCGGAAGTATACCAAAGATGAGATCCTTACCATGTATTTGAATCGTGTGTGGTTTGGATATCAGGAGTATGGAATTAAAGCAGCTTCGCAGTTTTATTTTGGTAAAGATGATTTGAATGATCTTGAACTATGGGAAATCGCGACACTGGCTGCGATTCCAAAAGGGCCGTCTGCTTATAATCCTTCAGGAAACCCAATCGATTCCAAAGCTCGCCGGGGTGTAGTTCTTGATCTGATGTATGAACAAGGATATATCTCAAAGGAAGAGATGGAAGAAGCGAAGGAAGTTGAGTACACATACGAAAGACCAAAAGAAGAACGTAAATATGATTCGTATGTCGACTATGTTCTGAAAGAAGCCGAAGAGGTAACAGGCAAAACTACCGATGATTTGAATATTGGCGGATATCAGATTTATACAGCGATGAGTACGCAGGCTCAGGAAGCGGTCGAAGAAGCTTTCAAGAACGATGATCTGTTTGAAGATAGTCCTGATGATGAGAAAGTTCAAGGATCTATGGTTATTATGGATCATGAGACAGGAAGTATCGTTGCTCTTCAAGGAGGACGCGATTATCAGCGTCAAGGCTTCAACCGAGCAACAAGCAGTTATCGTCAGCCGGGATCGGCATTTAAACCGATTGCATCTTATGCACCAGCCCTTGAGACAGGGAAATTTACGAAAAACTCTAGTTTGAGTAATGAACAGCAATGTTTTGGTAACTACTGTCCGAAGAACTTGCACGGATACTCCAGCACCATTGGAATGGCAGATGCGATTACAAAATCAGAGAATATCCCAGCAGTTTGGTTGCTTAACCAAATTGGTGTAGGTACAGGTTACGACTTTGCTAAAAAACTTGGTATTACGATGACCGAAGATGATCGTAACCTTTCGATGGCGCTCGGCGGTCTGAATAAAGGGACGAATACACTGGAAATGGCTGCAGCCTACAGCGCATTTGCCAATCGCGGTCAATACCAGGAAGGTTATGCAATTACGAAGATCGTAAATAGTGATGGCAAAACAATCTATGAGCATAAAGATGATAAAGAACAAGTGATGAGCGAAGAAACAGCTTATCAGATGACTGAAATGATGCAAGAAGTCGTAAACAGCGGGACAGGTACAAGTGCTAGACTGAGCCGTCCAGTTGCGGGTAAGACAGGTACGACCCAAAGCGGTATTTCTGGAAACAGTGCAAACCGTGATGTATGGTTTGTTGGTTATACACCGGAATATACGGCAGCCGTATGGATGGGGTATGATAATCCAGATGCAGAACACATGCTGAAAAACAGCAGTAAACTTGCTGCTACCTTCTTCAGTACAGTTATGGAAAAGGCATTGGAAGGGGTAGAACGGAAAGAATTCTTTACACCAAAGAATGAAATTCCTGACACTCCTGAGGCTCCTCCGGTAGAAGAACCGGAAGTAAATGTATCCGTCAGCGGTCTGAGTGCTTCGTATGATGTTAACCAAAAAGCGGTATCTCTTAGCTGGAAAGGTTCATCGGCAGAGGGTGAGAAGTACCGCGTGTATCGTAAAGAATCTTCAGAAGGTTCATTTACCCGAATCCAAGATGGTATCTCAGATACAAGTGCAACCGATACGGGAGCATTACCGGGGCTCACTTATGAGTACTATGTAACAGCCATTAACCCAGTGAACGGAGAAGACTCAGCTCCATCGAATACAGTCACTCTCTTCATTGAAGCAGAAGAGGTAATACCAGAAGAGCCAGAGCAGCCAGAAACCATTCCTGATGAGGGAGACGAAAACTCCGGCGAAAACCAGAATGGTAATGATAATGGTGAAAATAACGGAAATGGTAATGGAAATGGCACGGGTAATGGATCAAATGAAGGAAATGGTAATGGTAGCGGGAATGGCAACAGCACCGGTAACGGTAATGGTAACGCCAACGGCAACAGTGATGGAAATAATGCAGGAAATGAAAGTGGCGGCGGTGAAACGGAAACCCCAGATCGTGGTGAAAACAGCGAATCTGGTGGGGGAAATGAAACTACCCCTCCTGAAGAAACGGTTCCTCCTGCTAGTGAAACCCCTCCTTCTACTAATGGAGCTACCACTCCTCAAGCCGATACAAATAAACAAGATGGAACTACACCCTAAATAAATCATTTTTATTCAAAAGAAGCCAGCAGGTGATGACACCTGCTGGCTTCTTTCTGTTCTATGGGAAGCGACTTTGAGTGTATATCTTAAATATGGTAAGCTGTAAATACCTTGTAGATCGTTCTTGATTGAGATATGAAATTATATAAATTAAGAACTTGGATGTAGTGAAGGGATCACTCCATCTATAATGAAAGGCATCCCGATTGGGATGTGAGTAATGAATGAAGAGGGATGAGGATGAAAAGAAAATTCGGAGATCGAGCCAATTGGCGAAGAATTACCAATCGGCAATTTGCTTGCCGATATGTGGAGAGCGAAGAATTCACAGGATATTTATCCCTTTATACGATTCATGATTTGAAGGAACCGCTGTGGAAGACTTATGGTGGATATACGTTTTGTACTGCAGATAAAGGCTACTCTTGGCTTCAGTATTTTCCAAAAGACGAACATTATGTTGTGACAGCTATGTTTGATGATGAGGATCAAATTGTTGAATGGTACATTGATACATGTCGTAATCAGGGGATTACGGATCAAGGAGTACCTTGGTTTGATGATTTATATCTCGATGTGATTGTCCTCAAAGATGGAGAAATATTTTTACTGGACGAAGATGAACTGGATGATGCACTGGAGAAAGGCCACATCACAACAGCAGATTATGAATTATCAACGAGAACGGCTCAGTATCTTCTTCAGACGATCGATGCTCATTCCTTTCCTTATTTCAAAATGTCCCTGGAAGATCGGGCAAATTTATTTGAAAATGGTGACTTTAAGGAGTAGACATGAAGATAGAGAAGATAAGAAAGAGACAAAGAGTAAAAGATGTTATCTACGCCACGAAAGCTAGAAAGCGATTTTTTAAGATAATCCTTCTGCTTGCTGTTCTCTTTATACTTTGGATCGGGTATACCCAGTGGAGAATCCTTACGCCAAGCGAATCGAATATAAGCGGACAAAAGGTAGATGTCGGAATTGTACTTGGAGCCTCGCTTTGGGGAGATGTACCGAGTCCTGGTTTGCAGGAACGATTGGACCATGCGCTGATGTTATATGAAAAAGGGACTTTTACTTATTTCATCGTGAGCGGAGGGCTTGATAGTTCTGAGCATAGATACACGGAAGCTGAAGGGATGCAGCAGTACCTTGTTCGGCAGGGAGTAGATCCTAAATATATTCTTTTAGAGAATGAAGCTACGAGTACTTACGAAAATTTACTATACAGCAAACGTATCATGAATGAACATGGCCTCCGTTCTTCGGTAATTATTACTCATGATTTTCATGGTATGAGATCGCTTGAAATTGCTGCATTCCTTGATTATGATAAACCAATGATTTCACTAGCTGAATCTGTCGTCATGCCATTTTGGCCTAGCCAAATAAGAGAAACGCTTGCTTACTCGAAGTGGAAGATGGATCAGATTGTGCTCTCTTTCTAACAACCTACTTTCGCAAAACTTCTAATAACATCCGCTTCGCTAGAATACCTTAAGTAGAGGAAGTTAAGCCCCTGAAGAGTAGAGGTGAGCGTTTGATGAATGGAAGAGCGATGGCAGCTGGAGGGGGTCAGGAAGGTAGACCTTCCCGGCAGATTAATGTGGTACTTCGTAATCACACAGATTTGTATAGTGTACAGGGCGGCCCAGCAGCAGAGGCGGATACGACGCAGGCTCAGATCAAGGATAATCCTCAATTCGCCATGTACCAGGATATTCAAAAAGAGTTAGACGAACTTGTGGGACTTGAAAGTATAAAAGATTTTGTGTTTGAAATTTATGCGTTTTTGCAAATTGCACAGATGAGGACCCAAGCTGGCCTTGTGAGCGGCTCTCATGTGTACCACATGGTCTTTAAAGGAAATCCGGGTACAGGTAAAACTACGGTGGCGCGAATCGTTGCGAAACTATTTCAGAAGATGGGGGTTCTCACCAAAGGACATTTGGTTGAGGTAGAACGGGCCGATCTTGTGGGTGAATATATTGGACATACAGCTCAAAAAACGCGAGATCTCGTGAAAAAATCGCTCGGTGGCATCTTATTTATTGATGAAGCCTATAGTCTGGCTCGCGGTGGAGAGAAAGATTTTGGTAAAGAAGCGATTGATACATTAGTAAAGGCAATGGAAGATCACAAAAACCAATTTATCCTCATCCTCGCCGGATACTCAGAGGAAATCGATTTTTTTATGCAAACCAATCCTGGTTTACCTTCTCGTTTTCCCATTCAGATTGAGTTTCCTGACTACTCCCTTGATCAATTGATCCAAATATCAGAACTTATGGCGAAAGAACGGGATTATATTTTAATGCCGCAGTCCATACTCAAATTAAAACAACATTTGCTAGAAGAAAAGAATGATACCTCTCAAGCATTCAGTAACGCAAGATATGTTCGGAATATTATTGAAAAGTCGATTCGTCATCAGGCGGTCCGGCTGCTGAATCAATATTCGTCGGGAAGCCCGGGAAAGCTCGAGCTGATGACGATACGAACAGAGGATTTAAAACTTGAGACAAAATAAATAAAAAGACAATAATACAAGCAAACGATATGAATAATAAGGAGCAAACATGATGGCAAACTCCACGCACGAAACAAATATGGATATTAAAGATAAAGCAATTTTGGTTAGTCTTGTGACAGATCAAGTAAAAAAAAGCGGGATTAATCCAGAGTATTCTCTGGAGGAACTTGTTAAACTGGCTGAGACAGCAGGAGTTGAAGTACTTAGCGTAATTTCGCAGAACAAGGAAAAAGCGGATACTAAATGGTTTATCGGAAAAGGAAAAGTGGAAGAACTTAGACTCGTTGCGGATGAGCTCGGGGCGACTACGGCTATTTTTGATCAGGATCTCTCGGGTGCTCAAGTAAGGAACCTGGAAGCAAGCCTTGATCTCAAAATCATTGACCGTACTCAGCTCATCCTTGATATATTTGCCCAAAGGGCAAATACAAGAGAAGGTATTATCCAAGTTGAACTTGCACAGCACTCTTATTTACTTCCGCGCTTGTCCGGTCATGGCAAGAATTTATCACGTCTAGGCGGCGGAATTGGTACCCGTGGACCGGGGGAAAGCAAGCTTGAAACAGATCGTAGACATATTCGTAATCGCATCAGCGATTTGAAACGTCAACTGGAAGAAGTGACGCGTCATCGTAAACTGTACAGAGAGCGCCGCAAAAAGAGCGGAGTGATTCAGGTTGCTCTGGTTGGTTATACGAACGCGGGAAAATCAACCCTGCTCAAACAACTGACGGCAGCGGATGTGTATATTGAGAATCAATTGTTCGCAACACTAGATCCTACTTCTCGTACGATGGAACTTCCAAGCGGCAAAGAAATTGTCCTGACGGACACCGTTGGATTTATTCAAAATTTACCGCATGATTTAGTCGCTGCATTCCGCGCTACTCTTGAAGAAGTGAATGAGGCTGATTTAATCCTCCATGTAGTGGATGCATCATCCGAGATGAGAGAAGATCAGATGAAAGTCGTTCACAAGATCCTTGAGGAGCTAGGAGCGGCGGATAAACCGCAGATTGTTCTATTTAATAAAAAAGATGCATGTACACCAGAACAGCTTCAAATGTTGCCATCAGGTAAAGGGTATAAGAAGATCAGTGCCTTTGATGAAGCTGATTTGCTCAGCATTCGCGAGATGATTCAAGAGGAACTGGCAGGAGATACGGTGAAGTTCCGCATACCTGCAGAAAGAGGAGATATTACTTCTGTTATTTACCGTGTGGGTGATGTAATTAACACAGAGTATGATGAAAGTGATGTTATATATGAAGTGCAGGTTCAGCAAGGGGAATATGAGAAGCACGGATATTTGCTGAAAGATTTTATTGAAGTTTAAAATTTCATTTATCATAATTTGACGTGATTTAACTGGATTATCATATAACATACTAAAGTGCATATCATGTCAGATTTGTACGCATGAGGAGAGAAGAAGAACATGAAGGCCGTTTTTTCAGAAGAAATTGTACGTTTAGGGCAAGAGATTGAAGAGAAGATTGAAGGTAGACTCAGAGAAGTCGACCGGATCATCGACAAGAATCAGTGGAAAGTCATTGAAGCTTTTCAGAAGAAGCAAGTAAGTGATTACCATTTTGCAGGTTCCACTGGGTATGCTTATAATGATCGCGGACGTGAAGTGCTAGATGAAGTATATGCTGATGTTTTCGGGGCAGAAGCAGCATTAGTGCGGCCGCATTTTGCCTCGGGGACACATACCATTGCTACAGCGCTTTATGGAGTACTTCGTCCAGGGGATGAACTGCTATATATTACAGGCACACCGTATGATACGTTACATAAAGTCATAGGAAAAGCTGGGGATGGCACAGGTTCATTACATGATTTTGGAATCACGTATCAGGAGACTGCACTTACTGCTGAGGGTCTGATTGATTGGAGTGCGGTGGAAGCAGCCATAGGTGAACGTACAAAAGTGATCGGTATTCAGCGTTCCAGGGGTTATGACTGGAGATCATCTTTTACGGTGGCGCAGATCGAAGAGATGGTTCGAAAAGTGAAGGCGTTAAAAGAAGACGTCATTGTTTTTGTGGACAATTGTTATGGAGAATTTACGGAGGAGAAGGAACCTACAGAAGTAGGCGCTGATCTAATTGCCGGTTCTCTGATTAAAAATCCGGGCGGTGGTATCGCCGAAACCGGTGGCTATATTTGCGGAAAAGAAAAGTATGTTCAGCTTGCTGCTTACCGGCTCACGGCACCAGGAATCGGCGGCGAAGTTGGAGCGATGCTTGGGACGACAAGAGGGATTTACCAAGGTTTGTATCTAGCTCCATCCACTGTTGGACAAGCAATCAAGGGAAGTATATTTGCTGCGGCAATGTTTGAAGCGGTTGGCTTTGTCACGAAACCGGCATGGCATGAGATGCGGACCGATCTCATTCAGGCTGTTTCTTTTGATGGACCAGACCATCTCATTGCTTTTGTACAAGGAATTCAGAAAGCTTCGGCAATCGATAGTCATGTGGTACCAGAGCCTTGGGACATGCCGGGTTATGAACATCCAGTGATCATGGCAGCAGGAACTTTTATTCAAGGTGGAAGCCTTGAACTATCAGCAGATGCACCGATTAGAGAACCTTACATAGGATATATGCAAGGCGGTCTTACTTACTCCCATGTGAAATATGGCGTTCTTATGGCACTGCAAACAATGAAAGACCGTAATTTACTGTGAGTTTTCCTTACATATCATTGACACTTCATATCATATAAATGTACAATGATGGTATATAGAATACTTGGAAGGTAGATGAACGACATGGGTGATGAAATCCGCAGAAATATGGCCTTATTTCCTATTGGAATCGTTATGAAACTTACGGATCTTTCTGCAAGGCAAATTCGCTATTATGAGCAGCATAATTTAATCGTCCCAGCGCGTACATCAGGAAATCAGCGTCTTTTCTCTTTTAATGATGTAGAACGATTGCTTGAGATTAAAGCTTTAATTGAAAAAGGGGTCAATATTGCGGGGATTAAGCAAGTGATGAACCCGGTAACAAAAGAATCAGAGGAAGCTACGGTTATTACTCCTGACACCGAAGTGAAACGAAGAGAGCTATCGGATTCTCAGCTGCACCGGATGCTCAAGCAACAGCTGGTTGCTGGTAAACGTCCAGGTCAGGTTTCCTTAATTCAAGGTGAGTTGTCACGCTTCTTTAACAAAAAGTAAGTTTCTTAAGCCGAAACTTAGGTGATAAGTTGAAATAGGACTCCAGGTTCACTTTCTTGACATGTGGAAGTGCGCCTGTGACAATGAATGGGGAACCAACATTTTCTAAAGCAATAACAATCGTGATATTACTTTAGAAAACGGATCGGCTGTCCTGCATGCACTCATTGAAGCTGATACTTATATGAAGAAAAGGGAGAGGATTTTGTGAGTTTTACTAAAGAGGACATTATTCGTATTGCAAAAGAAGAAAATGTACGCTTTATCCGATTGCAATTTACTGACCTGCTCGGTACGATCAAGAACGTTGAAATTCCAGTAAGCCAGTTACAAAAAGCATTGGATAATAAAATGATGTTTGATGGATCTTCCATTGAAGGTTATGTTCGTATCGAAGAATCAGATATGTACTTGTACCCGGATCTAGACACTTGGGTCGTATTCCCATGGGTTGCTGAGAACCGTGTTGCACGTCTTATCTGTGATGTATATATGCCAGATGGTACTCCTTTTGCAGGAGATCCGCGTGGTATTTTAAAACGTGTACTTAAAGAAGCAGAAGAAATGGGCTACACTTCCATGAACGTGGGACCTGAACCTGAATTCTTCTTATTCCGTACGGATGCGAATGGTAATCCGACAACGGAACTCAATGACCAAGGTGGTTATTTTGACCTGGCTCCAATGGATCTTGGTGAAAACTGCCGTCGTGAGATCGTACTTACTTTGGAAGAGATGGGCTTTGAGGTTGAAGCTTCTCACCATGAAGTGGCTCCAGGACAACATGAGATTGACTTCAAATATGAAGAAGCTATCAAAGCAGCGGATGAGATTCAAACTTTTAAACTCGTAGTAAAAACGATTGCTCGTCAGCACGGTCTGCATGCAACCTTTATGCCGAAACCTCTATTTGGTATGAACGGATCAGGGATGCACTGCCACCAGTCCTTATTTAAAGGTAATGTAAATACATTCTATGATGAGTCTGATGAACTTGGTCTCAGTAAAGAAGCCCGCCATTACATGGCAGGTATCCTGAAACATGCTCGCGCAATGGCAGCGATCACGAATCCAACGGTGAACTCTTACAAACGTTTGGTTCCTGGATATGAAGCACCTTGTTACGTAGCATGGTCAGCAAGTAACCGCAGCCCGATGATTCGTATTCCAGCATCACGTGGTCTGAGTACTCGTGTTGAGGTTCGTAACCCGGATCCAGCAGCAAATCCTTACCTTGCACTTGCAGTGATGCTGAAAGCAGGTCTTGACGGTATCAAACGTGAATTGTCATTGCCGGCTCCAATTGACCGTAATATCTATATCATGTCAGAAGAAGAGCGCATTGAAGAAGGTATCCCTTCCTTGCCAGCTGACCTGAAAGAAGCATTGCATGAACTGATCCGCAGTGAAGTGATTACCGATGCTCTCGGCGAACACGCACTTGCTCATTTCTATGAATTGAAAGAAATTGAGTGGGATATGTACAGAACTCAAGTACATCAATGGGAACGCGATCAATATTTGACGCTGTACTAGAATGGAAAACCCTTGGCGCTCTAAGCGTTGAGGGTTTTTTGTTGGTATTGGTAACAGATTTTATTTTTCTTTGACCCTCGAAATTGTCTCTGAAGTTTGAATTATCTTCATGATTTTTCAACCGAAAATTATCAATCTTTTAGGAAATATAGGCATCCCGTTTAATTGTAGAGCAAACTTTTATATAATTACTGAGTTTGTTTCATTGAATGACTTTGTAAGTGAATTAAACAGACTTATAATGGGATCCGAATGAAGGACTTACCGTACATAGACACAGAACAGATTAATTCAAATCTAAAGGGGAATGAAATGGCGATTTTAAGAGATGCATTTAGAGATGGTACTTATGTTGAATTCTCTTTTGTTAAGTGTATTCCAGGTGAATTTGAAGGTTGCCAACTTAATTTTAAGCATTATAAAAATCATAAAAAAATACATGATTTCGTTTTTGGTTGGACGAATCTCACCATTGAAAATTACATTGAAGTGACATCGGGTTTTCCGCTGGATATGTTAAACGACTTTATATTAAATAACTTATATACATCTTTTGAGAATCACCTTTATGGATTGGAGTGGAAAAAGCGGAAAGAGAAAGATACATATCGATTAAGGTTGTATGATTCCAACATAGACTGCCAACTGAATGTAATAGATACTGAAGTAAGGAAATTTGGAAATGAAGTAAGAAATGAATGGGAAAAAGGACTTATCAATGTGAGGTAAGTTGATTCTAATATTAGTAGGGGAGTAAAACGTGAAAAGCAGAGATCTGAGTTATAAGATCTCTGCTTTAAAAATATAAGTGCAATAATTTATTTATATTTAACTATAAAAAAATAAAAAAATAAAAAATCAATTAATGAAAATCACGGAAAAGACCAATAACTTTACCTAGTATCGTTACTTTTGTAAGCCGGAGAGGTTCATATGTAGGATTCTCAGGCTGAAGACGAACATGATCTTTTTCTTTATAGAAAGTTTTCACTGTAGCTTCATCATCTTCCGTCATAGCTACGACGATTTCTCCATTGTTAGCCGTTTGTTGCTGACGCACAATGACATAATCCCCATTGACAATACCAGCTTCGATCATACTATCGCCTACTACATTCAACATAAATACTTTCTCTTCTCCAACATATTGCATAGGTAGAGGAAAATAGTCTTCAATATTCTCTGTTGCAGTAATAGGAATACCTGCGGTTACTTTACCAACGACGGGAACTCTGACAACCGTCTGCGCAAATTGGCTTGTCTCATCTAACTCATCGTGACTCAAAAGCTCGATTGCACGAGGTTTTGTAGGGTCTCTTCGAATTAAACCTTTCTTCTCCAAACGATCCAAGTGTCCGTGAACAGTGGAGCTGGACGCGAGTCCGACAGCTTCACCAATCTCTCTTACGGACGGTGGATATCCTTTTAATCGAACTTCATTTCGTATAAACTCCAAGATTGCTAATTGCCTGCTGGACACCTTCGACATACCGTATCAACTCCACTTAATAACGTTTGGGAAAATTATAGCATAGAACCTCCGTTCGTACAAACGTTAGTTCTAAAATAGAACGAACAATTGTTCTAAAAAGTTATTGTCCAAAACACATGTTCGTGTTATAGTGATCAATATAGAAATGAGAACAAATGTTTGGAGGACGATATATATGCTAAAATACAGTACATACAACAGTATCTATAGTAATACTGAAGGAGTTAAGGATCATACTCTGCTTGGTAAATTATTTCATCAATTGTTTTATAATAATAGACGCTTTTTGGTTCGCCTGGTCATTATTCTTAGTGTTGCTTTTTTATGTCTAACTGGGTTTATGACGGTGCTTACCAATGCAAGTAACATTGTTTCCTATCAAGAGTTTGTTGTATCTACAGGAGATTCTTTATGGTCGATTGCTTTGGATCATAAACCGCATCACATGGATACTAGGGAATATGTAGCACGAATCAAACAGCTGAATGTGATGGAAACGAGTGATATTCAAACAGGGCAAGTATTAAGTTTACCTCATGTAGAGTAAGGGAAGATGCTTTTTATATTTTGATTTTTATCTGTTAATTAATGAACTTCTACTTTCATTTACAGTTTATTGATGCTGTCTATATCATTTTTTTAATGGATGACCGGCAAGGGCGCAATTCACAATTGTGTCCTTTTTTTGTTGTTTACATTAGGAGGTCTAGCCATACAGGTATATACCTTGACAACCCTTTATTTACATGGCAAAGTTAAGTAGATTGTGCTTTTTTTAAGGGAGCAATTTAGATGAAGGAAGCGAATTTCCATTATGCTAAAACTAATATATTCCCGTGAAAAAGGTATAGGTTTAATCATAGTTATGAGTGGAGAGTTAGTATATAACTACCATGATATAATAACTGCATTGTACAGATTTTAAAGGGGGATTTACATGGCAAGTTCATTTGAAAGAGCAGTCAAAAGGAATCAACACAAAGTAAATAAGAATCGCAAAAAAAAGGGACAACCTATCCTTGGATCCGGAATGGAAAATGAAGATATTTTCAAAGGAAGAGCGTTTATCTTTCCTTTCGTACTCGTCGTACTTGCTTTTATGTTTCTAACACTCAGTGGTGTTACAGAAGACGGTGTGTCTGGTTTTGATTGGTTTGTATTTATACTTTATATTGGACTAGCACTAATGTATTTCTTACGTCGTCCTTATCTTAAAGTAGGTAAGAAACGGATTAAGACCATTAAGCTGAGCAGAGAACGTTCACTTGGTGCAGAAGACATCAAACGCATTGTGGTAGATAAAGGTTCGATTATTATTGAACACAACGCTAAAGGCAGTAACTGGGCTTTCAGTTGTTTGCTTAATTTGTATGATACTGACGCAATGGGCGAAAGACTCATTACTTTTGCACAGACACATCAGATTCCAGTAGAGGATAAGAAAGCTCTAAAAGAAGCTAAATAAATCGATGGACTCTAGGGGGAGAGAACAAGATGTCAATTAAAGCAGTGATGTTCGACTTGGATGATACCTTGCTATGGGATGAAAAGAGTGTAGAAGAAGCTTTCTACGAAACATGTCTCTATGCCTCAAAAAAATGCGGTGTAGATCCTCATGAACTTGAAGTATCGGTAAGAAACGAAGCTAGAAAGCTGTATGAATCTTTTGAAACATATCCATTTACGAAAATGATTGGCATCAATCCCTTTGAGGGACTATGGGCAAATTTTAATGCTGGGGAACAGCCGGAATTCAGAAAGCTCGAACAATTAGTACCCGGATATCGTAAAGATGCTTGGACGAACGGTCTTGCGGCACTTGGTGTGAATGATAGCGAACTAGGTGCGGAGTTAGCTGACAAATTTGGTAAAGAGAGAAGATCTCGTCCTTATATGTATGATGAGACTCTCGAAGTTCTCACAAAGCTGAAATGTAAAGTGAAGCTGCTGCTTCTCACCAATGGATGTCCTTCTTTACAGCAAGAGAAGCTCGATGGTGTTCCTGATTTGGTACCTTATTTTGATCACATCGTTATTTCTGGGAAGTTTGGTAAAGGTAAGCCGGATGCTTCAATATTCCATCATGCCTTATCACAGCTTGATGTGTCTGCTGAGGAAGCGTTAATGGTCGGGGACAAGCTGACTACGGATATTAAGGGTGCGCTTTCCGCAGGAATTAAAGCAGTATGGATTAACCGTAATGAAAAAACAAACGACCAATCCTTTAACCCCGATGTTGAAATTAAACATCTTACTGAAATTTACGAACTATTATCATAAAAGAACAAATTCAGATTTTACTTCCATGAACCGCTTGGCTGTTTGATTAAAACAGAAGCGGTTTTCTTTTATCTACATATAAATCGAAGAGAGGATTTATAAAAATGAGACGATTCATTGTACTACTAAGTTCTACGATGATCTTCCTTATGTTATTAAGCGGATGCCAAAAGGAAGAAAACGAATTTACGGAAATGGAATTGCCTAAGCCCATAAACGTAGAACTCGTTGTTCCTGAAGTGGAAGCAGTAACGGTCGCTGATCTTGTACAATTGGAAGCCATTGTTACTCAGCAAGATGAATACATAGATGATGCGGACGATGTAACATTTGAAATTTCTTTAGAAGGCAGTATGGGACTAGAAGTGGCGGCGACATACGAAGGGAAGGGAAAGTATACCGCAGTTTATCAGTTTCCGGTTGAAGGAATATATAAAGTTACTTCTCATGTAACAGCGCGAGGGATGCATTCTATGCCATCGAAACAAGTAGAAGTTGCTGAAAAATAGCCATAAAAAAACCACCCTATGAATGATCTTTAGGGTGGTATATTTACTTATCAACTGAGTTAGGCCTTGATAAAGCTAGGATCTGGGTACGGATCTGCTACCCAGCCATTCTGTTCAATAAATAATCGAACAGCGATGATTTGTTTGTTATCCATAAGTGTAAAGAAGTGAGGCGTATTTTCAGGGACAGAAATGACATCACCTGGCTCAAGCTCTACGTTGAAGTACCCTGTTTGTTCGTCACCTTTAATGATAAAGATCCCTTTACCAGAAATGATTGCACGGATCTCATCTTCTGAATGCGTATGAATTTCTTCAAACTTGGCAAGCTTCTCTTCCAGATCAGGAGTGGCTTCAGACAGAGTGATGATATCCCAAATTTGATAACCTCGGCGGGCAGCCAAATCTTTAATTTCGGTATCGTAAACATCCAAGATCTGTTGTTTTTCTTCTTCATCTAATACAAATTTATTTTGAAGTTCAGCTGGAAGTTTAGAAGTATCCCATTTTTCAAAAAGCACTTCATATTGATTGAGGAAGGAACGAACATTATCTTCGCCTGTGATTCTTTCGTTCGTATTTCGAATTAAGATTTCTGCCATTTACTTTCCCTCTTTTCCACTTGGTTTAATTGATATTATAGCGAATCTTATCTTTTTTGTCGATTTACTTTTTGTCAGGTATCCTAATTATTATCCTGAAAACATTGTAGTGACGCAGTTCTTCGCGATTTAAATGTTCTTTCATAAAAATACCTTTTCTGCTAAAATTAGACGTAACGTTTGGCGGGAGGTATAAAGGTGAATAAAATCAGTTTGCAAGAAGCATTACAGAAGCGAATATTGATCTTAGATGGTGCTATGGGTACCATGATTCAACAGGAAGACATAACTGCGGAAGACTTTGGCGGTGAGGAACTGGATGGATGCAATGAAATATTAGTGCTCACAAGGCCTGACATCATCCAGACGATACACGAACGTTACCTTGAAGCGGGTGCGGATCTTATTGAAACAAACACCTTTGGTGCAACATCTGTGGTTTTGGCAGAATATGATATACAAGATAAGGCGAGAGAAATTAATCTGGTTGCTGCAAAGCTGGCAAGAGCGGCTGTAGATAAATATAGTACTCCCGAGTCTCCGCGTTATGTTATCGGAGCTATGGGTCCTACAACTAAGACATTATCTGTAACAGGTGGAGTTACATTTGATGAACTAATTGAGAGTTATGAAGAACAGACTCTAGCTTTGATTGATGGAGGCGTCGATGCTCTTCTCCTTGAAACATGTCAAGATACATTGAATGTAAAAGCGGGGAGTATTGGAATTCGTAATGCTTTTGAAGCTCGTAATATAACACTACCTATTATGATATCCGGTACCATTGAACCTATGGGCACGACGCTGGCAGGTCAAAATATAGAATCTTTTTATGTCTCGTTGGAACACCTGAGTCCAATATCGATTGGACTTAACTGTGCGACAGGTCCAGAATTCATGAGAGATCACATTCGTACACTTTCTGCTATGTCAAGCGCTGCAGTAAGTTGTTATCCAAATGCCGGTCTGCCAGATGAGAATGGTCACTACCATGAATCCCCTGAATCTTTAGCTGTGAAAATCGCTGCCTTTGCGGAGCAGGGATGGCTTAATATTGCGGGAGGATGCTGCGGAACAACTCCGGAACATATCCGTGCATTAAAGGACAAGCTGGATCTGATTGAACCTCGTCCGCTAACGGGTACACACCCTCCGGCAATCTCGGGGATTGATCCTGTTTATATCGAACAAGACAATCGTCCTTATATGGTAGGAGAACGGACGAATGTGCTGGGGTCACGAAAATTTAAACGACTCATTGTCGAAGGTAAGTATGAAGAAGCTTCTGAAGTCGCTCGCGCCCAAGTTAAGAATGGAGCTCAAGTCGTTGATATCTGTGTACAAGACCCTGACCGTGATGAGACAGAGGATATGCGGAAGTTTTTAGAGTTGGTTGTAAAAAAAGTGAAAGTTCCATTAATGATTGATACAACCGATGCCGATGTGATTGATCTTTCTTTACAGTACTCTCAGGGTAAAGCTATTATCAATTCCATTAATTTAGAAGATGGTGAAGAAAAATTCGAAAAAGTAACACCTATTCTTCGTAAATATGGTGGAGCTGTCGTGGTAGGTACAATAGATGAGCGGGGGCAGGCCATTACCCGTGAAGATAAGCTTGAAGTAGCGAAGCGTTCGTACGATCTTTTAGTCAATAAATATCATCTGCGTCCTGAAGATATTATTTTTGATACCCTTGTTTTTCCTGTTGGTACAGGAGATGAACAGTATATCGGTTCTGCTGGAGAGACGATTGAAGGAATCCGTTTGATCAAAGAAGCACTGCCTGAAACGCATACGATTTTGGGTGTTAGTAACGTTTCTTTCGGTCTGCCGGAAGCAGGGAGAGAAGTCCTGAACTCTGTATTCTTATACGAATGTACAAAGGCGGGTCTCGATTATGCGATTGTAAACACGGAGAAGGTAGAACGTTATGCTTCGATTACGCCAGAGGATAGAAAACTGGCAGAAGATTTGATCTACCGTACCAGTGACGAGACATTAGCTGCTTTTGTAGCAGCCTTTCGTAATAAAAAAGTAGAGAAAAAAGAAAAAATCTCGAATCTTTCCCTAGAAGAGCGTCTTGCGACCTATGTAGTTGAAGGCAGCAAAGAAGGCCTTATTCCGGATTTGGAACTCGCGAGAGCGAAATACAGCCCGCTTCAGATTATTAATGGCCCTTTAATGAAAGGGATGGAAGAAGTCGGGAGACTATTTAATAATAATGAGCTGATCGTTGCTGAAGTGCTCCAGAGCGCAGAAGTGATGAAAGCCTCTGTATCCTATCTGGAACAATTTATGCAGAAGAACGAAACTTCTGTAAAAGGAAAAATCATGCTCGCCACTGTAAAAGGTGATGTACATGACATTGGCAAAAATCTAGTAGAGATCATTCTAGCCAATAACGGTTACCAGATTGTGAATTTGGGTATAAAAGTACCACCGGAACGAATTATCGAGTCTTTCCGTGAAGAGAAAGTGGATGCCATTGGTCTATCCGGATTACTCGTAAAATCTGCTCAACAAATGGTGATGACTGCACAGGATTTACGAAATGCAGGTATTGACGTACCTATTATGGTTGGGGGCGCTGCGCTTACACGTAAATTTACTAGAACCCGGATCAGGCCCGAGTATAATGGGATGGTTCTCTATGCCAAAGATGCGATGGATGGTCTTGATATTGCGAATAAATTAATGGATCCGGCGAGCAGAGAAGTGATGATTATGGAGATGGAACGGGAACAAGAAGCGGAAGCAAATGCAGCCGATAAAGTGATCTCTCTTCCTAAACTTACTCGGGTTGAACGTTCCAAAATTTCAGTAGATGCTCCCGTATATCAGCCGCCCGATCTTATAAGACACACGCTTCGTAATTACCCAATTGGACATATCCTTCCTTATGTGAACATGCAGATGCTGCTGGGTCATCATTTAGGGCTGAAAGGGAATGTAGAACAATTATTAGCAGCTGGCGACCCCAAGGCGGTTCAGCTGAAGCAAACGGTTGATGAGATTATGGATCTTGCTGTACGAGATGGAATTATTAAAGCGAATGCCATGTATCGATTTTTCCCAGCTCAGTCTAAAGGAAACGAAATTATCATATACGATCCAGAAGATCATAGCCAAGTATTACACACGTTTGAGTTTCCTCGTCAAAAGGTCGAACCACATTTGTGTCTCGCGGACTTTCTGAAACCCGTAGAATCCGGTACAATGGATTATGTCGGTTTTCTCGTGGTAACCGCAGGACATGGAATTTCGGAGCTCGCTCAGGTTTGGAAAGAAAAAGGCGATTACTTGAGATTTCATGCTCTGCAGTCGATTGCATTAGAAGTGGCAGAAGGACTTGCAGAACGCATTCATCATATGATGCGGGATACTTGGGGATTCTCAGATCCTCCTGAAATGACAATGAAACAGCGTCTAGGGGCCAGGTATCAAGGAATCAGGGTATCGTTTGGCTACCCGGCTTGTCCTGATCTTGAAGATCAAGGTCCTTTGTTTGAACTAATGCATCCGGAAGATATCGGGGTAGAACTGACCGAAGGATTTATGATGGAACCGGAAGCTTCGGTTTCAGCGATGGTGTTCAGCCATCCGGAGGCGCAATATTTTAACGTGGAAAAAGCGTGAAAATGTAGAACAAAGTAAGGAATCCTCCGATCCTAAATCGGGGGATTTTTATCATTCATAGAGTCAGATGAGGTGTAACATTATGGAATTATATTTTTTAGGAACAAATGCAGGAGTACCGTCGCTGCAGCGTAACGTAACTTCGATCGCGCTGCGTCTGATGGAGGAGCGCCGGTCGATGTGGCTGTTTGACTGCGGAGAAGGCACACAGCATCAATTTTTGAAATCACCCCTTAAACTGAGTAAGCTTGAAAAAATCTTTATTACTCATTTACACGGTGATCATATCTTTGGTTTGCCTGGCTTGTTGTCAAGTAGAGCCTACCAAGGCGGTGTAACACCACTAACGATATATGGCCCACCAGGAATTCGTAAATACGTGGAGACTTCACTTGAGTTAAGTCAGTCCCGTGTGAATTATGAACTGAATATTGTGGAACATCAGGGCGGCATTATTTTTGAAGATGATATGTTTGTAGTAGAGTCGGCGCTACTTGAGCATCGGATTGATAGTTATGGTTACCGAATCATGGAAAAGGATCGTCCTGGCAGCATTGATCCTTCGAAACTTGCCGTCCATGGGCTCAAACCGGGTCCTCTGTTTGGAAGACTCAAACGCGGCGAAAGCATCGAGCTTGAAGATGGGGTTATCGTTCATCCAGCAGACGTACTTGGCTCACCGAAACCGGGTAAAGTCATTACAATTCTAGGCGATACGAGACCTACCCAAAATGTGGTGCCTTTATCGGCAGGTGCTGATGTCATTGTCCATGAAGCTACTTTCTTGCATGAACTTGCGTCTACTGCTCACGAATATTATCATAGTACAGCCCTTCAAGCTGCTGAGGCGGCAAAAGAAGCGGGTGCAGGCAGACTGATTTTGACTCATTTTAGCTCAAGATACAAAGATGCAGAACATCTCGAACCTTTGCTTTTGGAGGCACAGTCTGTTTTTCCAAACACAAGTCTTGCTATGGAACATGAGTTAATCCAAATCTGATTTTATAAGACTTGGAAACGAGTAACACTTGAAAAATAAGACGTGCAAATTGTGTGTTATTTCTGCTTTGCAATCCTCTTAAAAAGATTGTACGATGGGCATAATGCTTATTTATATAAGAATATGAACTTGTCTTTTGAAAGGAGTACTACAGCTATGAACTCACCTAAAGCTTACTTGTTAGACTTAGACGGAACAATCTATCACGGAAAACATCGTATTGATGGAGCAGATTTGCTAATTCAGCATTTAAAAAGTTCCAACATACCTTACCTATATGTAACGAATAATTCATCGAGAACACCAGAAGGAGTAGCAGAACACCTGAGATCTCTTGGAATAGAAGCGGCCGGAGAAGAAGTGTGTACATCTGCGGTGGCAGCGGCTGAATATGTGGCTTCTGAATCACCTGGTGCCAAAGTTGCATTTATCGGTGAAGATGGACTGGAGAAAGCACTAATCTCCGCAGGACTTCATATTACCGAAGAATCACCAGAGTACGTAATTCAGGGTATTGACCGTGAATTTACATATGAAAAGCTGACAAAAGCGCTTCGCTGGATTATGGGAGGGGCAAAATTCATTTTAACTAACCCTGATCTGCAGCTGCCAGCTGACGATGGTCTGACACCGGGCGCAGGAACTCTGGGAGCGGCAATTGAAGCCGCATCGGGTGTGAAACCCGTGGTGATCGGAAAACCTTCCAGCATTCTTATGAAGCATGCCATTGATCGTCTTGGTCTTCCTGCTAGCGAGGTTGCGGTTATTGGAGATAATATGCGAACTGATATTGCTGCTGGAGAAGCGGCTGGATGCCGTTCTATTCTTGTACTAACCGGAGTTACGACGGAAGCAAATCTAGAGACTCACATGCGTGCGACTGGCATTAAACCAAATGAAATTCATAAAAATCTTCATGATTTGATAACCACCATCTAACAAGAACATAGAATAAACTATTTATATAGCATCAAGGGAAGGAAGAGGTTCATATGCCGGAATTACCGGAGATGGAGAACTACCGAAAGTTATTATCGGAACGAATACTGGATCAATCCATTACGAACGTTACCGTTAGCCGTGAAAAATCAATAAATGTAACTCCAGAAGTTTTTGAAAAAGAACTTGTAAATGAGCGGATTGTTTATATCGAGCGCAGGGGTAAACATTTGATTTTTCATATGAGTACGGGTAAAAGACTTGTACTGCATCTCATGCTTGGAGGCATACTTTATATCGGAACAGAACAAGAGCGTCCAAAACGGTCAACTCAAGTGGAAATTGAATTTGGTGAAGTCGTTCTTTATTTTATCGGCCTGAGACTCGGTTATCTTCACTTATTGAGTGCCAAAGAAACGGATGAGCTCATGTCTGATCTTGGACCCGAACCTCTTGACTATCGTTTTACGTTAGAAAAGTTCAAAGACCGATTAAAGGGTAGAAGAGGTACGATAAAAACAACACTTGTGAATCAGCGTGTTATTGCGGGAATTGGGAACTGTTATTCCGATGAAATCGCCTATGCTGCCAGTCTAAGACCTGATACGAAAATACAAGATGTTCTTCTTAACGAGGATGCTTTATCAAGACTCTATCATGCGATCCAATCTGTTCTGCGCGAAGCGACTGCAGGCGGGGGTTACATGGAAATGCCGCTGTATGCAGGTGACGAATTGACAGGAAAGTATGATGAGCAGTGCCGTGTCTACGACCGAGAGGGAGAGACCTGCACGAGATGTAACGAGGGGATCATTAATAAAGTGGAGATTACCGGGAAGAAAGCTTTTTTCTGCCCCGTATGTCAGCATTGACCCCTAACTTATATATAGGTAGTCACGTAAGTACTCGCGGGGGTTATTCGAAAGCAGCTCAAAGAGCATTTGATATGGGAGCCAATGCTTTTCAGTACTTTCCGAAAAATCCTCGAGGACTTCGTGTGAAAAATTTTGATATGACAGAAGCGATGCGTTGCAAAGCTTTCTGTATAAAATATGGGCTTCAGTCTATCGCACACTCTCCCTATCCTACGAATCCCGCTTTGGGTCCTATCAAAGGGAATAGTCAATATCAAGGAATGGTAGCTTCTTTACAAAATGATCTACACATTGCGGAAGCTTGTGGTTCAGCGGGTGTTGTCGTTCATTTTGGTCATGTGAAGACGAGTGATCCGCTTGCTGGGTATCGTCACATTATTCAGTTTTTAGACGATGTTCTAACGGGCTGGGAAGGCAAATCTAAGATTTTAATCGAAAATCAAGCAGGGGATCATGGTCCTATGGGTACGACTATCGAAGAAATGGTGCAAATACGAAATTTGTCCCGATACGCTGACTCGATTGGTTTTTGTTTAGATACATGTCATGCCTATGCGAGTGGTCTTTGGAACGGATCAGAAGATCCAGAATTGCTTGAAAAAGGACGAAGTCTGGGCTATTTTGATGCGCTTGTTGCCATTCATGTGAATGATTCAAAGTATGGATATCGTTCTAATAAAGACCGCCATGAACGAGTGGGTAAAGGATATATAGGGGAGAAAGGACTTGCCTGGCTGTTACAGCAAAAAGACGTGAAGGGCTCGATATGGGTACTGGAAACGGAAACAGGTGAAGATGGAACTCATCAAGAAGACATAGAGTTAATTCGAACTTGGTTAACTTGAAAGCTGTTTTAGGAAGGTGAGGGGAGAATGAACTTATTTCTGGATGATTATCGAACATGTCCACCTGGATTTACCCTTGCAAGGGATGTAGAAGAGTGTAAGCTGCTTCTTATTGAATATGATGTAAATATTTTATCCTTGGATTATGATCTAGGTTATGGCAATCCAACGGGTCTTGATATTGCTTCATTTATCGTGAATAAGCAGATGTATCCGAATGTAATTTATTTGCATACTTCAAGTGATGCTGGACGAAGAGCAATGTATGAATTACTATACATGAATAAGCCGGACCGTACCGAAGTTCATAATGGCCCTATGCCGCAGGAGCTACTTGAACAAATTGCGCAAGCATCGAGAACCAAACAATGAAACCTATTGAACAAAATGAAATTTTGCGAATGGCATGGGAAGGGAAAGCCTTTGCTCTGTATGTGTATACTCCTTTATGCGGCACTTGTCAGGCGGGCTTGCGGATGCTTGAAGTGGCAGAGTATCTCTTGCCAGAAGGGATCCTGTATGAAGCAAATATAGCAGATATCCAGAACGTGGTTCAGCAATATCAGATTACGAGTGTACCCGCTTTACTATTGTTTAGCGGAGAGAAGCAACTTCCGACTCACATTTATAAAATGGAATCGGCTCAGCATTTGTTGAATCAAATCAGGAGGGTGGTTTCTTCATGATTGGGATGCAAAATGTATCACTTCAGCGCGGTGACAAGCTTATTCTTGATGATGTAAACATTCAAATGGGTAAAGATGAAAATTGGGTCATTTTAGGAAGAAACGGAAGCGGGAAAACGACGATTCTTGAAATGATGATGGGTTACTTGTTCCCAACGAAAGGGAAAGTGAATGTACTTGATTATACCTATGGAGAATGTGACGTCCGTGAAGTCCGTAAAGAAATCGGCTACATTAGTCAAACATTAATAGAAAAGCTGGCGTTAAAAGATCCAGTATGGGAAGTAGTCGCTACTGGAGCTTACGCTTTTTTGCGTTTTTATCAGCACATCCCGGATGAAATTAAAGAAGAAGCGCATGCCAAACTTGCGGATATCGGAATTTCCCATTTAGCACAGCAGCCTTTTGGGACGCTATCACAAGGGGAACGTAAAAAGGTGCTCCTGGCGAGGTCGCTTATGGCCCATCCCAAATTATTGATTATGGACGAGCCATGCGCTGGTCTAGATCTGTACGAACGGGAGAATATGTTACTGGCCGTAGATAATCTAAGAAAGCAAGATATTGCTATTGTGTATGTAACGCATCATATTGAAGAGATTATGCCCTTATTTACTCATATTGCGCTTATCAAAGATGGGAAGGTCGCTGCGGCGGGTCCTAAAAAAGAAGTATTAACTAAAGAAACAATAATGGAAACGTACGGAATTTCTGTGGAGCTGGATTGGTTTCATGAACGCCCTTGGATACGAGTATGCAGTGGAGGTTAATAAGAATTGAGTAATCAAGAACAGACGGCAGAAGGAATCACAACCCGTTTTATATGTACAGCAAATCATGGATTTGCTCCTTATGCACAAGAAGAACTTCGGAGAATGTTTGGAACCGTAAAAAGTACAATGCTTGTCTCTGGTGAAGTGTTTTTAGCTACTTTGTCAGCACCTCAGGGAGAAGTTACAGAGCTTCTGTATCAAACGCCTCCCATTTTTCTAAGGCATTTATTCCCTATCCACTTTGAAGTGGGGATGGACGATCAAGACCATGCGTATGATCAGTTATTTCGGTTTTTACTGAATCATAGTGCACTGCAAGAAGGCACATTCAGTCTGCAGGTAAGAAAAACAGAACAGAGCTATTACGAAGGAACTTCTGGTGCATTTAAACAGCATATCTTACATGGCATTGAACTTCTCCCTGCGCAGCACGTGGTGCAGGATGCGGACCTTATCGTATCTGTATATCTTACAGAGGAACGTTTGTATGCAGGTGTATCCCGTGCGGCAGATAATCTGTCGGACTGGAATGGAGGAGCTGTTCGCTTTCAGAAGGAAGAGGGACAGATCTCAAGAGCTAAATTCAAACTGCTTGAGGCCGAAAAGACATTAGGGATTCCTTTTTCATCGTTTCATCGTGCAGTGGATATCGGTGCAGCACCAGGGGGATGGACTTCCTTCTTGCTAGAAAGAGGGCTTGAGGTTACAGCAGTTGATCCTGCCAAAATGAATCCAGTTCTTCTTAAGAATCCTAGACTTAAATATGTATCTAAAAATGCGGGAGATGTAAAATTCAAGGAAAATGAATTTGATCTTCTCGTATGTGATATGAGCTGGAGTCCAAAACTCATGGCGAGATTAGTTACCGATTTACTTTACAGCTTAAGACCTGGCGGTACAGCTGTCGTAACTGTAAAGCTAATGCATAAAAAACCAATGGCGCTGATTAAGGAAGTAACCCATATGTTTGAAGATTCTCGAATGCAGATTCAGCTTGCTAAGCAGCTTTTTCACAATCGGGACGAGATTACGTTATATATGATTAAGTATTAATGGTGGAAAAGGCAATGTCTATATAAACATATGCCTTTCGCCATATAAAAGAACATTTAAAAAAGTGCTTTACATTTGGTTCATTCCTGTCATATAATGAATCCAAAATTAACCAGTGCGATAAATGAGGGAAAGCATCCCTGTTGTATGAATTTGCAAGTAATGATTGCAAATTCAGCAATAGGGGGCTTTCTCTTTTTTTATGTACATAAGGAGGTCATTATGCGGTTTCCTTCGCGTTTAGAAAGAGGTTCTATCCTCGGAGGGAGATACCAGGTTGTCAGGAGTATCGGCCCTGGTGGAATGAGTCATGTATATATGGCAGAAGATTTAAGGCTTCCAGGAAAGAAATGGGCAATCAAAGAAAGCCTGGCGCATCCAGGATATCAAGGGAATGTAGTTACAGAAGCCGAGATGCTGATTGAACTTCAGCACCCTCGTTTACCGCAGATTGTAGATTTTTTTGAACCCGATGCAGACGGATATACCTATCTAGTGATGGATTATATTCAGGGGATAACACTTACTGAATATCTTAGCAAACATGATTTTACACTTCCCTTTGACAAGATCATCCGGATGATCCAAGAGGTAATGGAGGTTCTTGATTATTTGCACCACCGTTCACCGGCCATCATATATCGTGACTTGAAGCCGGGAAACATTATGATCACAGGAGCAGAAGAACTTCGACTTATCGATTTTGGAATTGCTCGAAATTATAAAGAGAATCATCAGCAGGATACAGTGAAACTCGGAACCATCGGATTTGCTTCACCCGAACAGTATGGCAGCGGTCAGACGGATGTAAGGTCCGATTTGTATAGTCTTGGAGCATTATTCTTATATTTGATAACCCGGGGAGCACACAGCGAATGGATACCGGGCGTAGAGCAACTGCTTCGACATGAGGCATTTCGTCCTTATATTCCGATCATCAGGAAACTGCTTCGATCTGATCCAGGAAGCAGATATCAGTCAGTAGAAGAACTTAGAGAAGAGATGTTCAAGTTATCACATCGCTCATTACCTGGTATACAAGAACAAGGAGCGGTGTTTCCACACGGAACTTGTGTTGTCTCTGTTATAGGCACAGGACCTGGCGTGGGCGTTACTCATACTTCCATAGCCATTGCTCATTATCTGGCTAGATTGAAATGCAAGGTAGCCATTATCGAATTTTCTCAGCGAGCAACTGCTTTTTCGAGAATAGATTCGATAGCTCATGGAGAAGATGGCGTAACAGAAGAACGGCGTATGTTTGAAATAACAGGGGTTCACTATTTTCGCAGAACAAGCAAGAAAGAGATTCTTCAGCTTTTAAATAGCAATTATCAATATATTGTTTTGGATCTAGGATGTGAACGTCATCCCTATTCCATGGAAGAGCTGCAGCGAAGCGATGTGCCGATTGTGGTTGGAGGAGCAGCAGAGTGGAAGCAGTCAGATCTCTATTTGTTCTCACGAAGTTATGAATCAACTGTTAAAGCAAAGTGGAATTACGTTGTACCTCTCGCCGGAAAAAACACGGTAGTAAGATTGCGAAAAAACTTGAATTCAAGACATGTATACAGTTTACCACTACAAATAGACCCATTTGATCAAGAAGATGAGGTCGATGAAGCTATATCAGACATACTTAAGGACATCGTTCCCGCGATGAAGAAAAAAAGCTTCTTTTTCAAAAAAAGAAATTAGGAAACAGCACTCAAAGTAAGGGTGTAGATAGGAGTTCACTTGTGTCAAAACTTAGACGACAGAGCAAAAAAATGATCTATGCCGGCCTTGCAGGTGCAGGAGCTGCTAGTCTTTTACTCGGAAGTTATATGTTCTACGATTTTTATGCTGACAATGTGAAACAGAATAAGCAAGAAGCACAATACGAAATAAAGCTAGGTGAGCTTACACAGCAGTTAAAGGGTGAACAAAAAGGTAGCAGGAAAGGTTATGTTGCTGCTCGGGATGTGAAGCCGGGTACGCTAATTCAGAATTCGGATGTAAAAGCGATCCAAATTTCTGCTGACCAGTCACCAGCGAATCTAATGGATAATCTGGAGGATATAAGAGGCACAGTTGCAAAAATAGAACTGCAAACCGGAACAGTCATTACCGAAGCCATGTTGTACCAAGACGAGCCGACACCAGCTGACCTAAGAAACCGTGAGATTTCAGTTATTAAACTGCCATCTGTATTATCAGCGGGGGAAATGGTCGATGTTCGTATTCAGTTTCCCACAGGTCAAGATTATATTGTTTTATCAAAGAAAAAGGTAGAAAAACTAAACGGTCCTACCATGTGGATCACATTGACGGAGGAAGAAATACTGACCTTGTCGAGCGCAATGGTTGATGCCTACTTACATAAAGCATCTCTCTATTCACTAAGTTATGTAGAACCAGAGTTTCAAGAAAGAGCTATTCCTACATATCCAGCTAACGAAAAAGTACTCCAGCTAATCGAGGTAAATCCCAATATAGTAGAACACGCGGAACAGGCTCTAGCAAAACACTTGAGAGGGACACTAGAAAGTGCACTTGCTTCCTCCCAGACAAACGTAGTCTCAGAATCAATTGAACAGGATCTTTTGACTTCACGAGGTGGAGGTATAAGCTCTTTGGGTGAATCATGGCACTCAGATCAAGATATGAACCAGACAAGCTCTGAAAGTTCGAGCGAAGCAGAAGTATGGAAAGAATCTGCGTCTGAAGAGCCCGGAAATTCCAAAGAAGTTTATGGACCGTTAGCGGAGCAAAATCAAATTTTATCACAGCCAGGGACGACAAATCCTTAAGTGAAGGGTGAAGGGCTAACCAATGAAAACATGGATATTTGCAGGTTTGGCAAGCAAAACAGACGTAACATTATATCTTAGTAAGATCCTAGCGAACATGGGTTTTAAAGTACTGCTTGTTGATGGAACCGAATATGAACGCTATAGGTATAGCATTGATCCTATCTTTTTACCGGAGTGGATTACTGAGTTTGAAGGATTCGATGTAGCTTGCGGGTTTACAAATTATAAGCGAATAGTGGATTACTTATCTAGTGTGGATGAGGATATAACCCATTATGATTTTATTCTTGTGGATGTTGAAAAGATCGATTTTTTAACCAAAGAAGAGTGGATATCAGCGGCGGCAAGACTGTGGGTCAGTACGTATCGTCGAGAGGATCTCGAGAGAGGCAAGGAATGGATTTACATACTTCAAGAGAGACTTCAAGCCGAAGAGTTACCGAGCTTTTACAGACTTTGGACGCAGATCATGGATACGACAATAGATCAGTATGCATGGGGATTTTATAATGACATTCCCATTCATTTTCATGGAACACCTGTCTCGATCTATTGGAATGAGATGGATATGGCGCTGCAAATTGAAAATGAACATATCAAAAAAATTCGTATAAAGCCATTATCTAGACAATACAAGAAATCACTTGCGTTATTGCTTGAACTCCTTACCGGATGGACATTTGCGGAGTCGAAAAAAGCCTTATCCCTTATAGAAAGGAAGAGAGCATGAGTATTGTTACTTTTTGGAGTCCATATCAGCGTAGTGGTACCACATCAAACATGATGTCAGTAGCTTATATGATTGGATTATCTGAACGTGTACGTTCCCTTGTCATGCATATGGATTATGCAGGAGAAAGCTGTGAGTTAGGGATGCCGGTTCGTGAGACGAATACCGACTTTGTAATGGATCAGTTATCCACAACCGGATGGGATGCTATGTTTCGTTTGTATTCCAGTGGAAGTTTAACAAAAGAAAAGTTTAGAGATTGTACGATACCTCTTCTGAGGGACCAGCTGGATTTACTTCCAGGGAAATATAGACTTCCTTTTACGGGAGAGATGGACCTAAGCTCTAAGCAGATATCTCCTGTTTTTAAAATTGCGAATGCGGCGTATGACCTGATATTACTGGATGCAGGAAACGGAGAAAGTAAGGAGAGAGAGATCATGAAAGATAGTGATGTTGTGGTTGTTAATCTGAATCAGAATATGCGAGAAGTAGAACAATTCTTCACAAACACGAAATGGAAGGAAGAATGGGAACAGAAGAAGATTATTATTTCACTCGGCTTATATGATCGTGATTCTAATTGCACTCCAGCCAATATTAAACGTCGTTTTGGTTATAAAGATCCAATCTTACCGATTCCATATTGTTCACCGTATAGAGATGCATGGAACCGAAGAGATATCGGTACTTACATACATCAGACGATAAATATGGATAAGAAGAGCGGAGAGATGGGAGAACTTGCTGCGAGTATTCGTGAATTATCTAAATTGATTATGGAGAGCGCTGGTTTGCGTAGTATTTTAAAACAACTCGAAAGAGGAGCATAACAGAGGGGAGGGAAGACGTAATGAATATTTTCCTTCTGCTCATATTGTCTGCCAGTTGTATTCTACTCTTATTCATGAAGTTAAGGAATAACCGAAAGATCACAGAGTCCAACCCTAAGAAAGGGAAGGAAGAAGAAGCAACATTAGTGCATGTGACAGAGTATGTGAAACAGGCGTTACATGAGTTAAGTCATAGCCAATTGGCAGATGCAGGACTGCACGAAGAGGAATATAAGCGGAAAATAAATCAAAGAGCAGAGATGAGAAGAGCACTGAAAGACTGTATATCGGGTAGCTTGAGTGATAAACATTATGTGAAGAAATTAATTACCGATGTACTTATTCATAGTTATGGACTGACAGAACGTAATATTAATGAAGCCATCCCATTTGACCGTCCTGGCGAGTTAAGTATTCAGGACCAATTCGAGATTATATTTTATATTTACCAGCAGCAATTTGGAGTAGAAGCGTTATCAAAGCTCATTGATACATATGATTTGGCAGAGCTAAGAAGGCAATCTGAATCAGACTCAGGCGGATACTACGAAATTACTTCGAAAGACATTATGTATATTTTTGAGTGTGAATATCGCGAACTGCATTTTTTAGACAAAGTTAATATTCTCGTACAGCGGGTTTATCAGCAGTATAAAGGATTCTCGGTTGTTGATGATATTCGGGATCAGCAGATTGACGGGGTAAGTGCTGGGGTGAGCGGAGTATTAGGACATGAGATGAATCCGATTCCAGATATGTCATTTCATATCCTTAAGGAAGATCATGATTATGAAATCGAATCTGAAGTTAGCCGCAGTACAGAAAGTGTTTGGATTTTTTATAGAGGAAAAACGATTCATTTATCATTTTTATCTTTTGGTTCAGAACGTGAGCTGAAAAGAGTATGCCAGAATATATACAAGTACAATCATCCGGGTCAGTTATCAGAATCCAAAGGATATAAGGTGAATGAAATGAAGGACGGATCAAGGGTAGTTGTCGTTAGACCTCCTTTTTCGGAATCCTGGGCATTTTTTGTTCGTAAATTCGATTTACCGAGTGCGACATTGCCGAAATTAATTACGGGCGCTAATTCAGATATGGTTATTGAACTCATTCGTTATCTTATGAAAGGCTGCAGAATTACATCGGTCACTGGTGCGCAAGGCTCTGGCAAAACGACCTTGTTAATGGCGATGATCGAGCATATTTATCCATATCATACCCTGCGTGTACAGGAAATGGCTTTTGAACTTCATTTACGAAAGCTGTACAGCAAACGTAATATTTTGAGCTTCCGGGAGACAGATCATATTTCAGGTCAACAGGGGCTCGATCTGCAAAAAAAGACCGATGGGACGGTTAATATTCTCGGCGAGGTTGCAAGTGACGAAGTGGCGGCTTGGATGATCCAAATGTCTCAGGTGGCCAGTCTATTTACCGTATTTACACATCATGCCAAGACCTTTCCTGATTTGATTTTTTCTCTGAGAAATTCACTTCTTAAAGTAGGAATGTTTAGACATGAACATATTGCGGAGGAACAGGTGGCGAGTGTGCTTAATTTTGATATTCATCTGAAAAAAGATGCGGATGGAGGAAGATATATCGAGCGGATTACCGAATGTGTCCCAGATCTAGCTTCATCTCGCTCAGGTGGAGAAGCTTTTACCTATCGGAATATAGTGGAGTATCGTGCTGGCATGTATCATATGGTCTCTCCGATTTCGTCACGTAATCATAAGGAAATGATCTCGCAGATGAGCAGGGAGGATGCCTCACGGTTCGAACAATTTGCAGCATCCTATTGGGGGAGCAGCCATGTCTCTTAAACAAGTATTACTTCTGATCCTGACGATATCCATCCTAGGTCTGCTCATCATTTACGTTTTCATACAGCTCACGAATCGTAAACACCATTATTCGCCGCAAAGAATGGATAACCAGAAAATTAAGAGTTCCAAAAGTCTCAGGGCTGTAATGAAAGCCTTTCTAGTTCAGTCTTATGCTTATGCAGTTAAAGTTCCTGGTGTTGCTGGTTATATTCAACTTGTCCGAAAGAAATTAAGTTATCAATATGGAATGAGTGAATACTTGCTGCGTATAGAGACGATGAAACAGACTTTTCTGATATGGGCTACCTTCCTTGTTTCAGGTATCGTTCTCATGACAATTCAGCCTGGCTTGCATTTCTTCATGTTGGTCTTGCTGGTAGGTGTTGTGGTTAACAGTCTATTTCTAGATATGGCGGTCGCTAGACAAGAACGTAAACTTTTATCTGAGATGGTAGAGTTATTTGCAGAAGTCAGGCATAGATACCATCAACATGGCATGGTCGAAGAAGCGTTATACGAAGCAGCCGAAGTGTCTCAAGGAGAAGCTGCGAGACATGCGATGCACATCTACGCTGCGCTAACATCTGTTCATCCAGATGAAGCTTTGGAACGTTATTATGAGACAGCCCCTAATCGATTTCTAAAAGCATTTGCTGGAATATCCTATATGGTAATGGAGTTTGGAGATCAGGAGGCAAGACAAGATTCCATCTATCTTAAAGGAATTGGAAGTCTAACACAGGAAATTCATCTGGAAATATTACGACTTTCAAAGCTGGATTATTTATTAAAAGGTCTTAATGTGATTAGCCTCGCTCCGGTCTTTTTCACAAAACCCATAGAGGAATGGGCAAGAAACAGTTTTCCTACGATGAATGAATATTATGAAAGCAAACATGGTTTTATTATTCTGTTGTCTATTTACATCATTATCATCGGATCCTATGCTTTATTGCAGCAGATTCAGCGGACGCAAGAGACGGGTTACCTTGCAGGAGACCGGAAGCAGATATGGGAAAAGCGATTGTATGAGTGGAAATGGATGCGGCATTTAGCATCGGCTTTTGGTCCGAAAACGGGCACCCGGTCCTATGCATCTCTTGCTAAGCTTCTTCGTGATACGAATACCCATCTCAGATTGGAATGGTTTGAAGTTAGAAGAATTACCTGCTTTATCGGATGTTTTATTTTTGCTGTAAGCAGTGTCGGTATCTTGCATCATATTCAAAGAAATCATATCTCAAATCAGCCTGTTGTGAACGCTACTGTATTTGGAGAATTACCGCAAGCCGAGAAGGAAACCTCACTTTGGTGGACAACTCTCGACCAGAAAGTAATGAAAGATTTGAACATGAGTGCGAGCAGCACCTACGAACAGATTGAGAATTCTTTGCATCGTCACTCAGATAAAAAGTTGCTTCATGAAGATATAAATACTTCAGTACATCGAATTACAGAGAAGCTCCAGGCGTGGAATCATGAAGTTTTTCATTGGTGGGAACTGTTGTCTTGTCTGTTCATAGCTTACATAGGTTACCATCTTCCCTTATTGCTGCTTTACACCGAAAGGCGTTTCCGCAGAATGGATATGAGGCATGAAGTATACCAGTATCAGACTGTAATTTCGATTCTTCGGGATATGGACCGAATGTCGGTTGAAGAAATACTCGAATGGCTGAATCGTTTCGCAGTGATTTTCAAAACTCCGCTGCAAAAATGTCTTCTTCACTATGAACATGGCCCTGAAGAAGCTTTGGAACAGTTAAAGGAAGAAATAACTTTGCCTGAGTTCCAAAGGATTGTAGACAAGCTTATCCTAGCGCTTGGTACGATCACGATAAAGGAAGCATTCGATGATTTGGATCATCAGATGTCCTTTTATTTTGAACAGAGAAGACAAGAATACGCGAAGACGATCGAGACGAAAGCAGAATGGGGCCGCATCATTGGTTTTACTCCGATGTATGCTCTGATTTTTCTTTATCTGGTGCTCCCGCTGATCGTGGTCAGTTTTACGCAAATGAATGTTTATTACGAACAAATTCAAAAAATATAAATTGAGAACTCGGAGGCATTAAAAATGAATAACGCATCTTCCGCATTAAAAGTAGCAGCAGGTATTTTTCTTACCATCGCCTTGATAACGATTGTGGTCATTCTCTTTATTTCAGCTCAGGAGGCAACCAAGACAGCCCAAAATAACTTTGCTGATATTCAGACTGAATTATCACAAACATCGTTTACCGTTTATGACGGAACGACTATTAGCGGATCTCAAGTAACGAATGCACTTCGTAAATTCAAAGGAAAAGACCAGTTCGGTATTTACATTAAAACAGGTAAAAATGCAGCAGGACAATGGTACGGATATCCTCTTAATGTAACAACAGAGTCTTCCGCATATGGCGAAGTCGTAGCGCCTGAGGGGGCAACATTAGGTGCCGTTGAAAATACATTAAATGAACGTAAAAGCGAGTACGTAAATCCGAGCGGAAGATTTAAAGCTACCGTGGTGAAAGATAGTTCCAACGTGGTACGCGGACTTCTATTTACACAATCATAATTAGATGAAAAGGGGCGAGCAAGCTGGGAGAACATACACGAGACATCCTGTTAATAAGTGCAGTCATTAGCCTTTGTCTTGCCGCCTGCATTTTCACACTTTCTTTACTATCCAGTATGGAAGAAGCTGCAGAAGAGAGACGTAATTACCATGCAATCGAAGATGGAAGAATCCAGAGTGTGAGTGAATCTCCCGTGACGGAATTAATTAAAGGGGGATATGTACATGCACTTATCAATGAAACCAAGAGCACGGAGAATAGAAGATCCTATGAATCCTATAAAATAAAAGTGAATGGTCTAGATCTAGAAGAAGCAACAATCGAGATAAATTCAAGTTACCTTATAGAGTACGAAAGAGATTCAGCAGGGGTTCTTAAGCAAATCTCTTTTTGGAAGGAGGGAATTACTCCTTGATAGACAGTCTTTCAAAAATGCTTGCCGCATTGCTTGCTGTACTTCTGCTTTATATATATCCTGCGGCAGAGGCCGCAAACAGACAGGATGAGCTTTCTCAGCTGACTGTATATAATACGGTCACTAGCTTTGTTGATGCAGTAAGAACGAAAGGATATATCACTCCGACGATGTATAATCAATTTCAACAGGAATTATCTTTAACAGGAAATACATATAACACCCAAATCGAACATCTTCATAAAAAGTATGTCCCGGCGTATGATGATCCCGCCAATCAGCTGGGTTTTACAGGTGAATTTGATGCGGTAATGAATGGCTACTATAATGAGCAGATTATGCCTGTTTTATATCCTGACAATCTAGTTTCAATTGATGATCCTAGCCGGAAGTACTTTTTGACAAGCGGTGATTCTTTTCGAGTCGAAGTACAGAATACAAACCGCACACCAGGCGCTATTTTTCAGGAGTGGCTTCATTTTGGAGCTGAATCTGTGAACAGGGTAACCGCCAATTATGGGGGTATGGTGCTAAATGAGGATTACTGATTATTCCGTTCTTTTTGTAATTATCATGTTTCCTTTCTTTTGGGTTTATTCTCTACATGGGACGGATGACCTGATGGTAATGAGGTTAGAGCAGAAATATAACCAGTCGATTCAGACTGCAGTACAAGATGCAAGTCAAATGATGCATCAGAACGAGGACCCATCACTTGAAGCAAGTTATGATTCCGTCAAGCTGCTTAAGGTGGATAAAGATCTTCTACTGGATCGATTCATGCAGACCATTTCAATCAATTTTGGACTTGAAAATGACCTTCCTGCGCAGCAGGCTTTTCTTACCTACCTGCCCGCTCTTGTCGTTATCGATTATGACGGGTTCTATCTTTATCGTTCAACAGCTTACACGGATATTTCCGGAAATGAGGCAGAAAAGCATCTCTGGACGGAGAAGAAATTGTATGTATATGAAGATGACGATGGCAACCTATTTCGATTCACGCTGGATGATTATGTACACGTATATGCACAAGGTACGAATCAATGGATAGAGGGTTACCGGAATGAGCTGCAATGGCTAACCTCTGTACCTTTACTACAAGATGCAGAAGGTTTTGAAAATGTAAGAAGACAGGTCATAGTCAGCAGCATTCAAGATCATCTTGCGAGCGCCATTACATATCATAATGATCATGTACTTCGTAATGGGAATGTATATCAGTTCACATTTCCTACCATTCGACAAGAAGAGTGGTACAACACGATTGATGATGTGGGAGTCATGGCTTTTATCCAGGGAATCCCTGTTGGTGATCAGTATTACAATAATTACGCTTTTGGAAGTGGAAGATTAGTAAAAAAAGACGTGATCATCGGTGCGATCGATGAATCGACAGGTTCTAAATATTACTATAAGAGTGGTTGTGAGTTTCCTTATAGGCCGGTAGAAAGGTTCAACAATGCGAGAGAAGCGGCCGCCTCTGGTTACTATGAGCGAACTTGTTATGAAGGACAAGGCAGTTTCTAGTTTTATTCTCAAATATAATAGCAAGAAGTTTATGGCTTATTCAAACTCCTTGTTTCGGTAGAGCTCTGTCTTGTGCTAATATATCATATTAGAGTGAAATATGAACAAGATCATATAGGCATACTGCCTTACAGATAGGAGCCAATCGCACGATATGAGTTTATTGACTGTTGAAAATGTAAGTCACAATTTTGGAGATCGCACTTTATTTAAGAATGTTTCCTTCCGCCTGCTTGCAGGAGAACGTGTTGGGATTGTAGGAGCGAATGGGGTCGGCAAATCGACACTCATGAATATTTTAACGGGCAAACTGCTGAAAGACAGCGGAAAAGTGGAGTGGACACCAAAAGTTCGTTACGGTTACCTCGACCAACATACGAAACTGACTCCTGGAAAAACAATTCGGGATGTCTTGAAGGATGCATTTTTACCTTTGCTTGAACTTGAAAAAGAAATGATGGAAATCACGGAACGAATGAGTGATGCTACGCCAGAGGAACTTGAGCAATTGCTTGAGGAAATGGGCGAAATACAGGAGCAACTGGAAATCGGAGACTTCTACCTCATTGATGTAAAAGTAGAAGAAATGGCGAACGGACTTGGTTTGTCTGCTATTGGACTTGATCGGGATGTAGCCGCACTAAGCGGGGGACAACGTACGAAGGTACTCCTCGCAAAATTGCTGCTTGAGAAACCGAATGTTCTACTCCTGGATGAGCCTACTAACTATTTGGATGTAGAGCATATTGAATGGCTTACTCGTTATTTGAACGATTATCCATATGCATTCATGCTTATTTCTCATGATACGGAATTTATGAACAAGGTTGTTAATGTGATCTACCATTTGGAATTTGCGAAGCTTACGCGATATACAGCGAATTACGAAAAATTCCTTGATATGGCGGATATGAACAAAAACCAGCATATTGAAGCTTATGAGAAGCAGCAAGAGTTTATTAAGAAACAGGAAGACTTTATTCAGCGTAATAAAGCGAGATATTCTACATCAGGCCGTGCAAAGAGCCGCGAGAAACAGCTGGATCGTCTTGAACGCATTGATCGTCCTGAAGAAGCAGCGAAACCTATTTTTGGATTTAAAGAAGCTAGAGCCAGCGGAAAAACGGTATTCGAGGGGATCGATTTTGAAATCGGATATGACCGTCCGCTTCTTCCTAAGATGACGATGACGATTGAGCGCGGAGATAAAATAGCAATCGTCGGTTGTAATGGTGTAGGTAAATCAACACTGCTAAAGACCATTCTTGGTAAGATTCCGGCATATAGCGGAAAAACCTACCTTGGTGACTTTTTGTTCCCTTCTTATTTTGAACAGGAAGTTCGTCCTGAGAAAATCACACCAATCGATGATGTGTGGAATGAATTTTCTCATCTGAATCAGCATGAAGTGCGTGCTCATCTTGCTCGCTGCGGTCTTAAAAATGAACACATCACAAGACCTCTCAATATGCTCAGTGGTGGAGAACAGGCTAAAGTTCGGCTATGTAAATTAATGATGCGTGAAACGAACTGGATTCTATTTGATGAGCCTACGAATCACTTAGACGTTGTGGCAAAAGAAGAGCTGAAACGTGCGTTAAAAGAATTCAAAGGTACGGTAATTCTTGTATCTCACGAACCTGATTTCTATGAAGATTGGGTAACAAAGACTTGGGATGTGGAGGAATGGTCTCAAAAAGCTTAGTTTTAAGCTAATGAGTCTTTCTTTTACAAATTTTCTCATCTGTGTTAAAATGAGCACCTGAATATAACTTTATATCGACGAATCACTAGGGGGGCCGCTTGTCGGCTGAGATGGATATATTCCGGACCCTTTGAACCTGATCTGGTTAAAACCAGCGTAGGGAAGTGGGCTAGCAGACTTGTGCTAGTATGAGTTTTGACGTATTGAATAAAGTATATGGCTAAGTAGATGTTAAGGCGAAGAGAATTTCCTTCCTTCTTGCTTTATATATCACTTTAGTGAATGCTCATTTTCAATTCCGCCTAACCAAACCACTCCTTACGAGGAGTGGTTTTTTTGCGTTCATTGCAACCAGTTATCAGCAAGGACAGTTTCATACCAAATGTAAACTGCTAGATGAAAGCGTTGGGGTATGGTCTCACAGTGAAATTGGAAGGAGGGTTCGCTTGCCTAAAAAATGGATTGAATTTCATGTAATTTCCTCTCCGCAGATGAATCATGACTTAGAACGAAGCCATTTTACAGAGATCTGGCCGTATGTAACTTCATTACATCTACGGAAGAAGGAAAGTACTTACGAAGAAATGGAGAAACTCATACATCGGTTGCTAGAGCTAAAGATACCTGCGAATAAGTTGACCCTTAACCGTCAAACCAAACTTGCGCTTACATACCAAACAGGAGCTCTTCATGTGGGAGTGCAAGAAGTAAGCCTCGCTTTGAAAAATTCACTATACAAAGAAGGACATACAGATTCAAGAACTAAACGAGCTATAAGACTTGGTGTCTCTGTCCATTCACTGGAAGAAGCGAAGATCGCTGAAGAAGAGGGAGCAGATTATATTTTTTACGGGCATATGTACTCTTCTCATAGTAAACCTGGCATGCCTCCAAAAACACTTTCTTCCCTTCAAGAGATTTGTGGTGTGATTAACCTGCCTGTTATCGCCATCGGTGGAATTACACCCTCACGGGTTGAAGAACTGATGCTCTCAGGTGCAAGTGGGATTGCCGTAATCTCCGGAATATTACATTCAGAAGATCCGCTGGAAGCTGTCTATACGTATAGAAAAGAACTAGAAAAGTATGGGGATATCAAGGAGTAGGGAATGGAGGTAAATAGGTGACTGTGAATAGATTAGATCAGACAAATAAACGGAATTCGGAAGTGCTTGTTATCGGAGGCGGTGTCATCGGTTCTGCTATAGCCTACTACTTGTCATGTGATGGAATGGATGTAACCCAGCTGGAAGGTGCCCATCAGGCAAATGGCGCTTCTGGTCATGCGGCGGGTATGCTTGCAGCAGGGCTTGAGCATTTTTCATCAGAGGAGCTTAGGAGATGGGCTCAGCGCAGCCAGCAGCTTATGGGACCATTAATTGATAATCTAAAGCTACACAGTGAAATCAATGTAGCCATGAATGGCTCAGGCTTTGTTGTCCCCTTTATAAAAGATAGGAAACCTGGAGAAGAATTCTCAGAAACCATAGACCCCGCAAAGCAGAAACACTGGTGGGACAAGAGTAAACTTCAAGATGAAATCCCAGGTATCACTGGGAATGCAGAAGGTGCTTTGTTTTATCCAAAAGAACATCAACTGTTACCAGCCGAGTTAACCAAAGCCTATATCAAAGCTGCACAAAAGAATGGAGTTGCTTTTATCGATCACTGCTCCGTTTCAAGGCTGCTGCTCGAAAATGACCGCGTTACTGGAGTAGAGACGAATCAAGGCATTTATAGAGCAGATAAAGTAGTGGTTGCGGCAGGACTTGGCAGTGATGCAATCTTAGGGTCCATCGGTATTGAACTGAATACCTATCCTGTAAAAGGCGAAATGGTAGCCCTATCAATGAACAGTGAAACTTTACGTTATACGATCTATACTCCTGATGTTTACATTGTTCCAAAACCAAATGAGGAAATTTGGATCGGTGCCACGAGTATTCCTTACGGAAATGATCATAAGGTAAGTGCCTTTGGGCTGAATACCCTTTTACATAAAGCAACAGGCTTGGTTCCTGGCATAGAAGAAGCTGCTTTTCTGCGCACATGGGCAGGCCTAAGGCCACAAACAATAGATGGATTACCGTACATAGGAGCGTATTCTGAAGTTCAAGGCTTGTATCTTGCTGTAGGTCATTACCGGAATGGGATTTTACTTAGTGCAGTCACAGGAGAGACGATGAGCCGCTTGTTATCTGGAGAAACGGAAGATGAGATCGGTATTAGGTCCTTTTCAGCAAGCCGGATTATAAAGAAGAGGAGGGGAATTTATTGCTAATAAGGGTAAACGGACAGCACATGCAAATCGAAGAGGATCAATTAAGTGTCAAAGATTTGCTGGAGTCACTAGACCTTGGCGTAAAGACCGTTGTTATTGAATGTAACGAACAAATTTTGACGAAAGATATGCATCCAAATACATTGCTAAAAGATGGAGATCATATTGAAATTGTACATTTCGTAGGAGGGGGATAATGATGTTAACGATAGGTAAATATAATTTTCATTCTCGGCTATTGCTCGGAACAGGTAAATTTGAGAATCTGGATGTACAAGGAAAGGCAGTTGAAGTTTCAGAAACAGAGATTCTTACGTTTGCAGTACGCAGGCTTAATTTGGATAAGAAAAACGAAGCTCATTTTCTAGACCAGCTCGATCTCACGAAATATACATTATTGCCTAATACAGCAGGTGCAAAAACCGCCGAGGAAGCTGTACGAATTGCAAGGCTCGCGAAAGCTTCAGGTCTATGTGATATGATAAAGGTTGAAGTCACCCAGGATGAACGAACACTGCTTCCTGACCCATTAGAAACGGTAAAAGCATGTGAAATCCTGCTTACGGAAGGCTTTATCGTCCTTCCGTATATATCGGATGATGTCATTCTTGCCAAAAGACTTGGAATGATGGGTGTCCATGCACTTATGCCTGGAGCGTCACCTATTGGTTCTGGACAAGGCATTAATAACCCAAGAGCACTTGAATTTATTATAGAACAAGCGGCTGTCCCTGTTATCATTGACGCAGGAATACGTTCACCTCGCGATGCGGCGTATGCCATGGAACTAGGTGCGGATGCGGTGCTTCTAAATTCAGCTGTATCTGGCGCAGGCAATCCGGTCGTGATGGCAGAAGCGATGAAATATGCAGTCTGGGCAGGAAGGAAAGCATACGAGTCCGGGATGATTCCCGTGAAACGGTATGCTGCAGCAAGCAGTCCGCTGGAAGGGATGTTTGAAAATTGAACAAAGAAGTTTTTTCTACTCATAAAAACGAAGAAAAGATAGAAGCTCAGCATCATGAACGATACTCAAGGCAGGAGCTTTTTACTCCGTTTGGAGCCGAAGGTCAGAAGAAATTAATGGACAGCCATGTGCTTATTATCGGTGCGGGTGCACTAGGCACAGGGATCGCTGAGACGCTGGCAAGAGGAGGCGTAGGTCACCTTACGATCGTGGACCGCGATTATGTGGAGTGGTCTAATCTGCAAAGACAGCAGCTGTATAATGAAGATGATGTGAAACAGCGGCTTCCAAAAGCGGTGGCAGCCCAGAAACGGCTGCAGGCTATTAACTCTGAAATTACCATTGATATTCATGTTATGGATGCAGGGATTGATGAACTAGATGAATTGATCGAGGCTGCAGACTTAGTTATGGATGCGACTGATAATTTTGATACAAGGCTTATTATTAACGACCTGGCTGTGAAATATGGTACTCCATGGATTTATGGGGGCTGTGTTGGCAGTTACGGAATTACCTATACCTTTATTCCCGGCAAGACCCCGTGTCTAAATTGTCTGCTGGGGGAAGTTCCGCTTGGCGGGGATACATGTGATACTGCGGGGATCTTACCTCAGACGGTACAGATGGTAACGGCTAATCAGACAATGGAAGCCTTTAAATGGCTGAGTGGAAATGATGATGCGATGCGTAAAAAGTTATTATCTTTTGATATGTGGCGCAATGAATATACATCGATTGGTGTAGATCGAGCTAAAAATCCTGCATGTCTTTCTTGCGGAGCGGAACGCACATATCCCTATTTAAATGCTGCTAATAACGATAGGTCTGAGGTGTTGTGCGGACGGGATACGGTACAAATACGGCCTGCTCGTAAATTAGAGTGGGATCTGGAGCAGGTTGCAGAGCGCCTTCGCAGACTGAATCAAGGCAAGGTAGAGAGCAATCCTTTCCTGATTTCTTTTCAGCTGGATGCGCAGCGGATGGTTATTTTTAAAGACGGGCGGGTTCTCGTACACGGTACAAAAGATAAAGCGGCTGCAAAAACGTTGTATCATCGTTATTTCGGATAATTCTTATTAAATAGCATTCATCAAAAAAACCATTCACAGTGCTGTGAATGGTTTCTATTTTTACATGTGAATTATCTGTAATTACTCATCTTTACTCTGAATAACCAAGAGTAATCCTTCTTTTATGGTTATGGTTCCTGTTTCATGCAGCAGCCGATTACTGATCCCAAGAGATTCACCAATAGAGAGTACGGCATCATGAAGTGTGTACATAAATCCTTCGAGTGTTATTCCTGTAACCTCATTTGACAGAGGGATGAGTGATACATAAGGAAAATCATTTCGCGAAACGACATGTACCGAATCTGTTACTGATATACGATTATGTCGATTCCGGATTGAACACGTAATGCCGCGCTTCAACACTTTAGACAGAATCTGAATATTAGCGAGTGTATGGTCCAGTCTTGTTCCGATTGCGCCCAAAATGATAATTTCCCCAGGCTCCATTTTTATTGCATATTCTAAAGCCAATTCAGTATCAGATAAATTTTTGTTAATCGGGTCACAACTAACAAATTGTTTGCTGCTCTGCTGTATTTTACGAAGCTGCTCCTCTGTTACCGAATCAAAGTCTCCTGCGGAGAGATCAGGTGTAATTCCATGCTGAACCAGGAACCATGCCCCATAATCAGCACCAATGACGGTGTCTCCCGGCTGTATTTCTTTGATATCACTTTCTTCGAGTGAGCCTCCCGTAAAAATAATTACTCTTCCTATAGTCATTCTGGCACCTTCTTGAATGTGAGTTCATTACTATCCTTGAGTATATAGGACATTTTCTTGTTGCACAATCTGCCAAAAGTCTTCTACAATGTAAAAAGTGTGTTAATAAAATGACTTATAAGGTGAGGTTAGAAGCCGCAGTGGATATGAGTGTTTTTGAAGTGTTCAGTATTATAGGAACGATTGCTTTTGCGATGTCGGGAGCTTTTGTTGCCATGGAGGAAGATTACGATATCTTAGGCATTGTGGTACTCGGATTGGTGACGGCCTTTGGCGGGGGCGTAATCCGGAACGTTCTTATCGGAGTTCCTGTTACAACGCTCTGGAGTCAGGGCACCTTAATTATGCTTGCACTTATTTCTATTGCGATTGCCTTTGTACTGCCTATTCCATGGATTGGTCATTGGAAAAAAACAGAGATGTTTTTTGATGCGATTGGGTTATCTGCTTTTGCTATTCAGGGTGCGCTTTATGCTACAAAAATGAATCACCCGATCAGCGCGGTTATAGTAGCAGGGGTTCTGACCGGTATTGGCGGTGGTATTATTAGAGATTTGCTCGCAGGACGGAAACCGATGGTCTTAAGAGATGAAATTTATGCGGTGTGGGCAATCATGGCGGGACTTCTTATTGGACTGGGTATGACGAACAGTACAACGAGCCTGCTCATTCTTTTTACAGTAGTTGTTATGCTGAGAATGCTATCTGTGCACTATAAATGGAAGTTGCCTAGAAGATCTCTAAGACCAAGTGAAGAAGTGATATTAGAGGCTGGTGCTAACAACCATCAAACGAAAAGTTTATAAGGGTAGGAGATAGGAGAGAGATATGATACACGTTTTGTTTGTCTGTTTAGGTAACATATGCAGGTCGCCGATGGCGGAGGCGGTACTGCGGCATAAAATTGCAGCTCGTCATCTGGATGGTAAAATAGCAGTGGATTCTGCAGGCACGGGGGATTGGCATATCGGTAAACCTCCTCACGAAGGAACAAGCTCATTACTAACTTCTAAAGGAATCACATATGAAGGTATGACCGCGAGACAAGTGAAAGAAGAAGACTTTGTTACATTTGATTATATTATTTGCATGGATGATTCAAATGAACTCAATCTTCGCAAACTACGGGGCGCGGAAAATGCCAAGATTATAAAGTTTATGGATCTGCTTCCTGATGAGCAGGTTAGAGAAGTACCGGATCCTTATTACACAGGCAATTTTGATGAAGTGTACCGGCTTATTGATCTTGGGACGGAAGTATTGTTGAAGCAAATTATAGAAGAAAATTAACATGAAAAAGCCGGCTCTGTGAGCCGGCTAATATCATGATTTTAATGAAAGCGATATCATTAGGCCTGTATGAGTTGTTATACCTGTAATCAACCTTTATTGAGGAAGTGGATCAATGCATCGGGTAATTCATTTTGCCAAAAACCCCATTGATGCTTACCGTCTTTTTCAGCATAAGTTACCGCAGCACCTCGATCTTCTAAAAGTTTGCGAGTTTTTCGGTTTAGATCTACAAAATCATAAACGCCCGTATCGGCTTCGAAATCTCTTTCTTGCAGTCCGACAATCATCCAAATTTTAAGCCATGATAAATCGTTTGCTTGCGCGTATATTTCCTGCGACTCTTCATAAAAAGCACCAGACATACTGATGACTTTGCTAAACAGGTCTGGATACATCAAGGCCAAGTGCAGCGATACACTTCCGCCAAGCGAATCGCCAGCCAGAATACGTTCGTCTTTAGAGCGGCGAACCGGATATTTTGCTTCGATGAAAGGAATAATCTCTTCTGCAAAAGCAGAAGTGTACTTATCAAACAGGCTGCCAAAAGGAGCATATTCCTGCGTTCGAACTTTCACATTAACTTCGACACCGACGATAATAAAAGGTTCAATGCCTTCATCAAGAATAAGGCGGTTTGCCGTTGTAGCGATCCGGCCAAAGTTAAAAAATTCTTCGCCATCCTGACAGTAAACAACAGGATAACTTAATAATTCATTGTAACCAGGCGGGAGATAAATGCGAAGATTACGTGTTTCATTCAAAAATTGACTGAACATTTCTTCTTTTAAGATGGTTCGTTTTAAATATCGAGAATCCGTCATGATTTGTCACCTTTTTCGTTTATTTTTGCAATCATCTTAACAATAAGATAAGATTAAACGTAAGTGCTTACGTTGTACAAGCAATGATTCTAGCATGAAGCTGTTATACCAATTTATAATACCTGTTATATAAACAAAAAAAGACAAAAGTTAAAAAAATCAACGTTTATCTTTGACGTATGTACCAAAACAGGTGTATAATAATTCTATAACAGCGGAACTTGATATTCAAATTTTTTGTTGAGGTGAAGAAAAAAATGAGCAAGGTTCCTTACGAAGTATATACAGAGGAAGTAGAAGCTCTTTCTGTATTGTCTCCAGACGGTGAAATCGTTAATAAAGAGATGATGCCAGAGCTTTCCGATGATCAATTGAAAGAAATTATGTACCGTATGGTATTTACACGTACTTGGGATGATCGCGCAGTTAACCTGGGCCGCCAAGGACGTCTTGGATTCTACGCACCAGTATCTGGTCAAGAAGCTTCCATGATCGGTAGTGAGTTTGCACTTGAGAAAGAAGACTATGTAGTACCGGGTTACCGTGATATTCCGCAACTCGTATGGCACGGACTTCCACTTTATCAAGCATTCTTGTATTCCCGCGGTCACCAACACGGTGGTCAAATTCCAGAAGGCGTAAACGTAATGATGCCGCAAATCATCATTGGTGCACAAATTCTGCATGCAATGGGTATTGCAATGGGCTTCAAATTGAAAAACCAAAAGAATGTTGCAATCACTTATACAGGTGATGGCGGTTCTTCTGAAGGTGACTTCTACGAAGGTCTTAACTATGCAGGCCGTTTCAAACTGCCAGTTATTTTCTTTGTACAAAACAATGGTTATGCCATTACAACACCTTTCGCGAAACAAACAGCTGCTCTGTCTATCGCACATAAAGCAGTTGCAGCAGGTATCAAAGGCATTCAAGTTGATGGAATGGACGTTTTCGCAGTAATCGCCGCTGTTAGAGAAGCTGCAGAACGTGCTCGCAACGGAGAAGGCGCAACTTTGATCGAAGCTTTGACATATCGTTACCGTCCGCACTCCTTGTCTGACGATGCTTCTAAATATCGTACGAAAGACGAAGAAGGCGAATGGAATGAAAAAGATCCAATCAATCGTCTTGCTAAATACCTTGAGAAAAAAGGTCTTTGGACTGAAGAAGATACAGCTCGCGTGAAAGATGAAGCGAAAGCGAAAGTGAACGAAGAAATCAAACGCGCTGAGAAAACAGAAAAAATGACAATCTCTGGTCTGATCGACAGTATGTTCGAACACACACCAAAACATATGGAAGAACAAAAAGCAGATTTCGAATAATTTCGAAATTCGGTAAAGGCTTTTTATAGAAGTGTTTGCCACAGAATTTGTGGCTGGACCCTGATCCTTGTAACTGCTTGTACATATCAAGCTGACAAAGGTCGCTGGGTGGTCATAGGAACTGTTAAATGTTTAAGGAGGAAATGAAGCAATGGCACAAATGAACATGAAAGAAGCGATTCGCGATGCAATGCGCGTAGAGCTCAAACGCGACCCGAATGTCCTGGTTTTCGGTGAAGACGTGGGTAATGTCGGCGGTGTATTCCGTGCGACTGAAGGTCTTCAAAAAGAATTTGGCGAAGAACGTGTATTCGATACACCGCTTGCTGAGTCTGCGATCGGCGGTCTTGCAGTAGGTCTTGGTGTTACAGGTTTCCGTCCTGTTGCTGAAATTCAATTTGTAGGATTTATCTTTGAGGCACTTGACCAAATTGCGGTTCAAGCTGCACGTATGCGTTTCCGTTCAGGCGGTCGTTACAACTCCCCAATCGTGTTCCGTACACCTTTTGGCGGCGGCGTAAAAGCAGCTGAACTTCATACAGATTCTCTGGAAGGTTTGCTTACGCAAACTCCGGGTATTAAAGTAGTAGTCCCATCTAACCCTTATGATGCAAAAGGTCTTTTGATCGCGTCTATTCGTGATAACGATCCTGTATTCTTTATGGAGCATTTGAACCTCTACCATGCGTTCCGTGCTGAAGTACCTGAAGAAGATTATGTGGTTGAACTTGGTAAAGCGAATGTTGTTCGCGAAGGTTCTGATGTAACCATCATTACCTACGGTATGATGGTTCATACATCTGTGAAAGCTGCAGAAGAACTGGAAAAAACAAAAGGTATTAAAGTAGAAGTTATCGATTTGCGTACAATTAGCCCAATCGATATCGATACAATCTTGGCATCTGTTAAGAAAACAAACCGCGCAATCGTGGTTCAAGAAGCTCAAAAGAGTTCTGGCGTAGCTGCTGAAGTCATTGCACAAATCAATGAAAAAGCAATTCTACACTTGGAAGCTCCTGTTCTTCGTGTTGCGGGTCCAGATACCGTATATCCATTTGCGCAAATCGAAGACGCTTGGCTTCCTACACCTAATCGCATCATTGCAGCAGTGAACAAAGTACTCGAATTTTAATTAGGGATTTAAACTAGGGAGGTAATACAAGTGGCAAAATTTAATTATAAATTCCCTGAACTTGGGGAAGGTCTTCACGAAGGCGAAATCATCAAAATGCACATCAAACCAGGTGATAAAGTTACTGACGACGATATCATCATGGAAGTTCAAAACGACAAGGCAGTCGTAGAAGTACCTTGCCCTGTTAACGGTACAGTTCAAGAAGTATTCGCAAAAGATGGCGACATCTTTAACGTTGGCGCAATTGTAGCGGTAATTGATGCTGAAGGCGAAATTCCTGAGCAAGACGAAGAAGAAGCTTCTCAAGAAGCAAATGCTGCACAAGGCGGAGCAGACACTACAGATTCCCCTGCAAGCAGCAGCCCAAGCGAAGCAAAAGAAGGCGGAGAGCAAGGCGTTTCCACAGCTTCTAGCAAAGAAGTTTTGGCAACACCTAGCGTTCGTAAATTTGCTCGTGAACAAGGTGTGGACATCTCTGAAGTTACGGGAACTGGCAACAACGGTAAAGTAACAAAAGAAGATGTAGAAGCATTCAAAAATGGCGGCGGTAAAGCAGCAGCTACTCCTGCGAAAGAAGAAGCAGCACCAGCAAGTGCTCCTGCAGCAAGCGCTGGCGTTAGCACTCGTGCGGAAGAAGAGCGTGTACCATTCAAAGGAATTCGTAAAGCAATTTCTAATGCAATGGTTAAATCTGCGTACACAGCACCTCACGTTACAATCATGGACGAAGTAGATGTAACTGAACTTGTTGCATTCCGTACTCGCATGAAACCAATCGCTGAGAAAAAAGGTACAAAAGTAACTTACTTGCCATTTATCGTAAAAGCACTCGTTGCAGCAACTCGTGAGTTCCCTGTAATGAATGCAATGATCGATGAGCAATCTAATGAAATTGTATACAAAAAATACTACAACATCGGTATCGCTACGGATACAGATAACGGACTAATTGTTCCAGTAATTCATGATGCAGATCGTAAGAGCATCTGGATGATTGCTGACAGCATCCGTGACCTAGCAGCACGTGGTCGTGACGGTAAATTGTCTGCTAACGAAATGAAAGGCAGCACAATTTCTATCTCTAACATTGGTTCTGCTGGCGGTATGTTCTTCACTCCGATCATCAACTTCCCAGAAGTTGCGATTCTTGGAACTGGACGTATTAGTGAAAAAGCAATCATTAAAGATGGTCAAGTAGTTGCAGCTCCAGTAATGGCTCTGTCCCTAAGCTTTGACCACCGTATTATCGATGGTGCTACAGCTCAAAACTTTATGAACTACATTAAATCCCTGCTCGCTAATCCCGAGTTGTTGGTAATGGAGGTATAATAATATGGTAGTAGGCGACGCTTCTCTCGATATTGACACTCTAGTCATTGGTGCAGGCCCTGGTGGTTATGTAGCAGCAATTCGTGCGGCTCAGCTTGGTCAACAAGTTTTGATCGTTGATAAATCAGAACTCGGCGGTGTATGTTTGAACCGTGGTTGTATTCCTTCCAAAGCATTGATCTCAGCAGCTCATGCTTTTGAAAATGCAAAACATGCTGATCAATTCGGCGTAACTGCAGAAAACGTAAAAGTGGACTTTGCAAAAACTCAAGAATTCAAAAACGGTGTTGTTAAAAAGATGACTGGCGGCGTTAGCGCTCTTCTTAAAGGCAATAAAGTGGAAGTATTCAACGGTGAGTGCATGTTCATTAATGAAAACGAAGCGCGTGTATTCAACGATCATGAATCTCCGCGTTACCGTTTCAAAAACGCAATTATTGCAACAGGTTCCCGTCCAATTGAACTTAAACCATTCCCATTTGGCGGACGCATTCTGTCTTCTACAGAAGCTTTGAACCTGCAAGAAGTACCAGCTAGCATGATCGTTATCGGCGGCGGCTACATTGGTGCTGAGCTTGGTCAAATGTACTCCAAATTCGGAACGAAAGTAACCATCATCGAAGGTATGGATACTGTTCTTCCTGGATTTGATAAAGACATGACGAACCTTGTTGCGAAAAACATGAAGAAAACAGGCATCGAAATCGTAACAAATGCAAAAGCAGAATCTGCTGAGCAAACGGATAAAGATGTAACTGTTAAATATAGCGTTAACGGCGAAAGCAAAGAAGTTACTGCAGAATACCTGCTTGTAACGGTTGGTCGTCGTCCAAACACAGATGGTGAGCTTGGTCTTGACCTGATCGGTGTTGAAACTGACGAGCGTGGTTTTGTTAAAGTTGATAACCAAGGCCGCACAAACCACAAACACATCTTCGCAATTGGTGATATCGTAGCAGGTCTTGCACTTGCACATAAAGCTTCTTACGAAGGTAAAGTAGCAGCTGAAGCGATTGCTGGAATGCCTTCCGTAGTGGATTACAAAGTAATGCCAGCGGTAGTATTTACAGATCCTGAATGCTCCAGCGTTGGTTACACTGAAAAAGAAGCGAAAGAAAAAGGATATAAAGTTAAATCCGGTAAATTCTCTTACGCAGGTAACGGTCGTGCCGTTTCCCTTGGACATCCTGAAGGTTTCGTGAAGCTTGTTGCTGAAGAAGACACAGGAATCGTACTAGGCGGACAAATCGTTGGTCTGGAAGCTTCTAACTTGATCGCTGAAATCGGTCTTGCTATCGAAATGGGTGCTACCCTTGAAGATATCGCATTGACTATTCATGCGCATCCAACACTTGGTGAAATCGTGATGGAAGCATCCGAAGTGGTTCTGGGTCATCCAATCCACACAATGGTTCGCTAATCTCTTACGAGTTTAAGTAATTCATTTAAACAGCATAGTTTGCTTTGGAGGCAAGAGGCGGTCATTCGTCTTCTTTGCCTCTTTTTTTTGCTGAAACGAAAGTGGTTCACGTATTCACGTGTGAAAATTGTGATAATATGAAGAAGTAATCATTATGTTTTAAAGGAACAAGGAACAAGGAACAAGGTTATAAAGGAAAGGGGTTAGTCTTAAAGTGAAAGTCTATCAAGAGCTGCTTCAAGATATTATGGAAAACGGTGTAAAAAAAGAAGATCGTACAGGTACAGGGACGATCTCAGTATTTGGCCGTCAAATGAGATTTGACCTATCAAAAGGATTTCCGCTCGTTACAACGAAACGTATTCATTTAAAATCCGTCGTTCATGAACTGTTATGGTTCTTAAGCGGTGAGACGAATATTAGATACTTAAAAGAAAATGGTGTACGCATTTGGGATGAATGGGCAGATGAGAACGGTGATTTGGGACCCGTCTACGGTTCGCAGTGGAGAACGTGGAAAACACCTGAGGGCACATTTATTGATCAAATCTCGAATGTTATTGATTCCATTAAAAATAATCCGGATTCACGGCGTCATATTGTAAGCGCATGGAATGTAGCAGAGATCGATAACATGAAATTGCCTCCATGTCATTTTGTATTTCAGTTTTATGTAGCTGGAGGCAAGCTGTCATGTATGCTGACGATGCGTTCCGTGGATACATTCCTTGGGTTGCCTTTTAATATTGCAAGCTACGCGTTATTAACACATATGGTAGCTCAGCAGTGTGGTTTAGAGCCGGGTGACTTTGTTTGGTCCGGTGGAGATGTGCACATTTACATGAACCACTTGGAGCAGGTAGAGACACTTTTATCCCGCGAACCATATGATCTTCCTAAACTCGTAATCCACCGGAAGCCGGAGTCTATTTTTGATTATAAATATGAAGATTTTGAATTTGTAGATTATAAGTATCATCCGACGATTAAAGCACCGGTTTCTGTATAAATTCTATTATTTATGGAGGTGAGCTAATGAGCATAAGCATGATCTGGGCCATGGGCAAAAACGGAGTAATCGGAAAAGATAACGGCATGCCTTGGCGACTTCCTAAGGATATGGCTTTTTTTAAGGAACAAACAACAGGACACACCGTCATCATGGGACGAAAAACATGGGAATCCTTTAATGGCAAACCGCTTCCTAACCGCAAGAATGTAATCCTCTCTCGTAAAGAACAAACCTTTGATGGGGCTGATGTGATCCATTCCGTAGAGGAAGGGGTAGAGATGGCGAAAGAACAGCCGCTATTTGTCATCGGAGGAGCAACCGTATATACGGCTTTTATGCCATATGCTGATCGATTGATCGTTACCAGAATTAATGAGACTTTCGACGGTGATACGTTTATGGAAGATGTGGACTTGGAGCAGTGGGAGTTGGCTAAAGAGATCGCCGGAGAAAGAGATGAGAAAAATCCATATGATTATACCTTTCAATTTTATGAGAGACGTTCTTAATCTTGGTCTTTTAAAAGTTCCTAGCTTGTAGAGACGTAAATTCCCCATTTTATTTTGTGTTTACCTTCATAAAAACTATCTATCATGTTATGTAATCAATATGCAGAATAATGCAAATTATTATTCTCAAAATCCATTTAATATTTGTGATTCTGAATGCTAATATAGTTGAAATGTCAGCACTTGCAGGAATACTTAAGCCATTTATGATGGATCTCTAGTGTGAATGCGCCCCGACTGTTGTATAACCTAAAGTACAAATTTTCTTTTTGTGATACAATAATCAAAAAAATGATACATGGACTGTCAACTATAGTGCAATTGTTCGGATTTTAGCATGAATAGCTCGATAATGTTGGGCAGATGAAAATGGATGGGGGAACGTAACATGTCTACACCAACTGGATTTATGGAGTACAAAAGACAACTTCCGGCGGATCGACCGCCTGAGGATCGTATTAAAGATTGGGAAGAGTTCCATAAACATATGTCAGAGGAAGAACTAAGAACACAAGGTGCCCGCTGTATGGATTGTGGAACTCCCTATTGTCATGCCGGGGTTGATATGATCGGAGGAACATCCGGTTGTCCGGTTCATAACTTAATTCCCGAGTGGAACAATCTGGTGTATCGTGGACTATGGAGAGAAGCACTTGACAGGTTACACAAAACGAACAATTTCCCTGAATTTACAGGCCGCGTTTGCCCAGCTCCTTGTGAAGGTTCATGTACAGTTGGCCTTATCAGTCAGCCGGTTACGATCAAGACGATTGAGGAAGCAATTATTGAAAAAGGTTTTGAAGAAGGATGGGTAGTTCCAAATCCTCCTGAGAAACGTACGGATAAACGAATTGCTATCGTAGGCTCCGGGCCCGCTGGACTCGCTGCTGCTGCACAACTTAACAAAGCAGGTCATAACGTTACTGTCTATGAGCGTGCTGACCGTATCGGCGGTCTGTTAACGTACGGTATTCCCAGCATGAAACTGGACAAAGGGGTAGTGCAGCGCCGAGTAGATCTGCTTGCGGCAGAAGGAATTACTTTTATAACGAATACAGAGATCGGCAAAGATATTTCATCGGAAGAACTGGTGAATCAGTATGATGCGGTTGTCCTTTGCGGCGGAGCAACCAAACCTCGTGAATTTAACATTGAAGGCAGTCAGCTGAACGGAGTTCACTACGCTATGGATTTTCTGAATGGAACGATCAAAAGTTTGCTCGATACAGGACTTGAAGATGGAAACTACATTTCGGCAGAAGGCAAAAAAGTGATCGTCATCGGCGGAGGCGATACCGGTTCTGACTGTGTTGCGACTTCGCTGCGGCATGGGGCAAAAAGTGTAACCCAATTTGGTACACACGAAAAGGCACCATTGGAACGCGATCCCCTTATGAACCCATGGCCGCAATTCCCGAATGTATATACACTCGATTATGCTCAGGAAGAAGCAAAAGCACTTTTTGGTAATGACCCTCGTGAATTCTCGATCATGACCACGAAATTCGTGGGTGACGAGGATGGAAATCTAAAGGAACTTCATACGATTGAAATTCAGCGTATTGTCGATGAGACCGGTCGCAAAATCTATAGACCGATCGAAGGAACTGAAAAAGTATTTGAAGCGGATATGGCCCTTATCGCGATTGGTTTTGATGGGCCAGAGCAAATGATTCCTCAGCAGCTGGGACTTGAAACAGATCGTCGTTCGAATGTGAAAGCACGTTATGGCAAATACAACACGAACGTAGATAAAGTATTTGCAGCCGGCGATATGAGACGTGGTCAAAGCCTTGTGGTATGGGCAATTAATGAAGGACGCGAAGCGGCCCGTGAAGTGGATAAATATTTGATGGGTTCTACTGTACTTGCATAAGGAAAAAAAGTGGAGTTTAATTTATATAGTTAAAAATAAATGAAGAGAGTCTCTTAGAGAAGTTTACATTTCTAAGAGACTCTTTTTTATTACGAAACCTCAATTTTTCTGTTATAATGAGGTCTACTTAGAAGCAAGGAGCTTCCGTCATTACTTGAGGGGAGCTCCTTTTCGCTTCGCTAGGGCTACAGGGAGGAACGGACGCATGAAAACGCTGATTATCGCGGAAAAACCAGATATGGGACGCACTATAGCGGCGGTCGTTGAACCGCGTGCCAAAAACAATCGTACGTATCTTGAAGGTGAACAATATATCATAACTTGGGCCATCGGTCATCTACTGGGGCTTGCACAGCCAGAAGCTTATGATAATAAATATAAACGGTGGAGTATTGATGATCTGCCGATTATTCCAGATCGATTCAAGATTACACCTAACCCAAGAACAAAAGACCAACTAAAAGTGATTGGAGAGCTCTCGCGCAAAGCGAATTTGATTATTAATGCTTGTGATGCGGGGAGAGAAGGACAGTATATTTTTGATCTGATCCAGCAACAATTGAAGCTGAGTCAACCTGTCAAACGATTATGGATTTCGGATCTGACTCCGGAGAGTATAAAAAAAGGGTTCGAACAGCTACATGATGCTTCGGAATTTGAACATTTAACGGAAGCTGCAAGAGCTCGCAGTGAAGCGGACTGGCTGATTGGCATGAATGCATCCAGAGCATTTACAACAAGACATAATACACTGCTTTCCGTAGGAAGAGTACAAACCCCTGTACTTGCGCTAATCTATGACCGGGAAAAAGAAATAGAAGCTTTCGATTCTCTCACCTATTTCGAGGTTTCAGCTTTATTTGAGCAGGAATCTACGGATTATCAGGGCATATGGCAAGGTGAACGATTAACTTCTGCTGAGAAAGCGCAAGAGATTGCGGATAAAGTAAAGGGCAAAACAGGGAAGATCGCTAAATATGAGGTGAAAAATTCGAAAGAGTATCCTTATAAACTGTATGATCTGACTCTATTACAAAGAGAAGCGAATGCGAAATTTGGATATCCAGCAAAAAAAACACTCGATATTGCACAAGCCTTATATGAAAAACATAAATTGATATCTTATCCAAGAACCAATTCGAACTATGTTACGGAACAGAATATAGATGGTATGCAAAAAACACTACAGTTGTTAAAACATACACCGTATGCCGAATTAGCAGAGAAAGCAAATCCGTCCCTTGTACACAAGGGAAATAAAAGTGTATGCAATCCGCAGAGAGTGGAAGATCACCATGCGATTTTGCCAACGCTGAAGAAGCCAGGAACACTTAGCAAAGATGAAGGACAGATCTATGATTTAATTGTACGCCGGTTCTTATCACACTTTTATCCGCCAGCAGAATATAAACTGCATACCGTATATACCGAAGTGGAAGGTCATACATTTAAGACGAACGTTAAAGAACTGCTTTCGTTAGGTTGGAAAGTGGTGCAGCCTTCGGAAGATAACCAGGCGAAAAAACGCAAGACAAAAAAGGGTGGGGAAGAGGAAGAACCCGAAGAACTTATTTCGGTTCCTTTTCAGGTAAATCCCGATCTGCCTGTGCAGTGTACAAAGAGTGAGATGAAAGAGAAACAAACGAATCCGCCGAAAAGTTATACAGAAGGTACCTTGCTAAAAGCAATGGAAAGTGCGGGTAAGCAGATAGAGAATGAGGAGCTTCGAGATGCCATGAAAGATGCGGGCCTCGGAACACCAGCAACGCGGGCGGCTACGATTGAACGGCTTAAACAAGTCGGTTATATTACGATGCAAGGCAAGAAGATGCTGGTTACTCAAAAAGGGAAGATGGCCATCGAACTCATTCGAAGTGCAGGCGTCGATCTGCTAGCTTCCCCGGAAATGACTGGACAATGGGAACGCAGACTGAGTCAGATCTCTAAAGGAGAAGCTGCGCAAGATAAATTTATGGAGAACGTGAAGCGATTTACGATATCCATTATTGAAAAAGTTCGGGTTCAGAAACCAGCTCCAAAAGATGCTTTTGGTGATGAGGATACAGCTAGTAAAGGGAAGAAGGCAGCGGGAACTCGGACAAAGAATCGAACAAGTTCACCAGCTGGGCAGCCTCGCTCCCAAAATAGTACAAGCCGGGGTACTTCTTCTGCGGATAGATCCGTAGCAACAACCAGTACAAACCGTACAGGAACTGCTGCAACCGTGCGTACTGCACTAGGTTCTTGTCCTCGTACAGGATGCGGAGGGCAGATTATTGAAGGGCGTAAAGGATATGGTTGCAGCCATTTCAAACAAGGATGCGGTTTTGTCATATGGAAAGAATACGCTGGAAAACAAATCTCTCAAAAAATGCTGGAATCTTTACTGAGCAAGGGAAAAACGCAGGTGTTATCTTTTAAAGACAGCAGGGGGACCGTAACAAAGTCGAAGATTATACTAAATGATCCGGTGACTGGAAAGTTATCACTTGAACGGCAAGAGTAGTACATGTAATCAAACATGAATGATAAAAGAAGGACTGACCTTGGTGGTATTCCATGTCAGTCCTTCTTTTATTATTTTAAATGAGATTGTTGCTTAATATACTCCGAAATAATCTTCGGTACATGAGTAAGGTCTTTAATCGTATAAAGGGAATAGTTCTCTGGCTTATTTAATTCGATCAGATTGTACTTCCACTCCATATCTTGCTCGATGTATATAGCATGGACTCCTGCCGTGAGAGCAGGTTCAATATCTGTACGAAGAGAGTTGCCAATCATCCACGTATTTTTACGATCCATTTGCCCTTCGCTTACAATTTTTTCGAAAGCTTCAATGTTTTTATGGCGAGTAATATAAATTCGATCTTCAAAATATTCACCGAGCTTCATTTGATCAATCTTACGTTGTTGAATCATTTGCTCGCCGCCAGTATATAGGTGAAGCGTATGGCCTTGATCAACGAGATACTCTAAAGTTTCAACCATACCTGGATAGGCTTCAATCTCCTGATCATATACACTCATTCCAAGCTTCTGAAGTTGTGCTTGTTCATTCGTATCAATGGGACGATTTACCTTTTTAGAAAAATAGACGTAGGTGTCAATTAATGACTGAGGGAAATGCTGACTTGCAAAACCAAAAATGGCAACCCCGGATACATCAATCTCCATTTGCTTATTTCGAATTTCCTCTACGGTAATTTGGTAATCACAGAACCATTCTTGCATCAGTTCGAGGAATGCTCCGAGTGTAAGGTTAAAATACTTATTGCAATGAATGAGCGTGTCATCAAGATCAAATATGATTTGCTGTTTTATATTGGATTTCATAGAATCTCACTCCTTATTTCTCTAGTGATGTCGATGTCATAACCTGATATAAGATTCCAAATACATGTTCAGTTCCGATAATCCATCAGGACGCACACAGTACTTCTCACTTTGCTCTTGACCCAGATGTGTTTGCAGAAGACCGGACACTCGTAGTGACATCAGATGAGGTCTGAGTTTGTCTTCTGTTTGTCCAAGTTCCTCTGAAATTTGTTGTAAGGATTTGGGCTTATTAGAGATATATCGTAAGAGCTGGAGCCGTTCGGGACTTGAAATCGCTTCGGTCAGACGAAGTAAACTGATAGGCGGCTCGTCCTCCCGATGTTCAGGCACATCTACAGGATATTGAATTAATAACATACCTTTATAAAAACAATACATATTAATAGGCCGATTATGAACGGTAGGGAAAAGTATGATTTTTTGAAGATCAGGCATCTCCTCGACCATTAACCCTGAAGTAGCATAATCAATCAATTGGTCGGGACTCATTTTTGTCAGGAGGAGCTCTTTCTCTGAACTGTCTTCCTCAATTAATTTCCGAAGTTCTGGATTCAGATGTTGAAAATAATGCTCATCCCACATTTTAAGTAAAGGTATGTAGTCATCACGAATGCGTAATGTTTCCGCAAGAGTCATATCTGGAAGGATATGATGAACCTGTTTCCACAGCTTTTCGGCAGGTTTTGTGCCGAGTTCATTAAGAAATGGCTCAACTTCACTCGTTGTCTCTCGTAGTGCTGTCCAGGCATACAAAACATCATAATCGCTAAAGGGCCAGTTAGAAGCTTCTTTCAATAATTCACGAACTTCTTCCTTTAGTGTGCTATCTACGGTGTGAATCCATTCAGGCCCGATATCTAGGCTCTGAACCCATCTTCTAGTTACATAGACCATAAAGCTATTCAGCAACTCGTATATGGGAGTAACGTCTATTTTCACCTGATAACCCATCTGTATGAACAGACCTCCTATCACAGGTATAAGCTTACTATACAAAAACAAAGTATTCATACTATTATCGCTTGTGTTTAGCTGTATTGTCCACTATAATGTTGAATACTTTGTAACCCGTTTCTGAATGAATAAGCATATAATAGAAGATAGTTACAGGTCGTCAGAAATGACGATTTTTTATTTTGTCATGGGAGCATAGGAGGGAAAAAATGTTTTGAGTAAGGCAACTGGGGCAATACGACAGGAAGGTTCTAAGGCGCATTTTAGTATTCTCATTGTAGTTATTATTGTAGCTGGTCTAAGTCAAGGTTTGCTTTTGCCTGTTCTCTCTATTTTTATAGAGCAGATGGGTGTCTCCTCCAGTATAAACGGTTTAAATGCCGCAGTCATGTACATAGGCTCTTTTGCAATGACACTGGTAGCTGAGCGGATTTTAGGGGCGGTAGGTTTTAAGAAACTAATCGTTTCTGGTCTTATTATCGTTATGATTCCGCTCATGTTGTTTCCACTCATTCCTGATCTAAGACTTTGGTTCTTATTACGGTTTTTGGTTGGGATCGGAGACAGCGCCCTCCATTATTCAACTCAGTTATGGGTACTGCTGGTCACTCCGGCAGCTTCTCGGGGTAGAAACATATCGATATACGGAATGTCTTATGGAATTGGATTTAGTATAGGTCCCCTGGGAATTAAGCTCCTAGGATATGGACAGGTTGTACCGTTTGCTATTCTTTTTTTCTTAATGTTAATCGTTTTGTTATTTGCTTTGAAATTACCGGATACCCGGCCTGAGAAAATAATGAATGAAGGAAGCGGAACCGGGAGATACCGTCGCAGCTTTATTTTAGCCTGGTATGCACTCATTCCAGCATTCTTATATGGGTATATGGAATCGGGCATGAACAGTAATTTCCCTATCTATGGACTTCGTATCGGATTTAGCGAGAGTGATATCTCTACATTACTTCCTTTTGTAGGGATCGGGGGACTGCTTCTTCAATTACCGCTTGGAGCTTTAAGTGACCGGTTTGGAAGAAAACGAATTCTTATGATCTCAGGAATCGTAGGCGGACTTTTATTTATGCTTATCCCCTCAGCAGGGACACAATTTTGGCCAACCTTATTACTACTAACTATAGCTGGAGGACTTGTTGGTTCGTTCTTTTCTCTGGGCCTTGCTTATGCAGCTGATATTTTACCTAAAAATGTGTTGCCGGCTGCAAACGTTGTGGCTTCTTTTCAGTTTAATATAGGGAGTATTATTGGACCTAATCTCGGAGGGATTATGCTTGGACTGGGTGCTCCGGGCGGCATGTTCTGGCTGCTGGGCGCATGTTATCTCTTGTTTGGAATGGCCGGGTTTTTCTTTAAGCAGAACAAATCATAAAGAAAGAACATTTGTTCGCATGGAAAATCTACTCTATTTCCAATAAACTAAAGATATACATTCTACGGATAAGAGGAGATATAAACGTAAATGATCAGAGTAGAGCAATTGGCAAAGGCCGTTGGTTCAGATAAGATTCCCGTTTTGAAAGAAATTAGCTTTGATCTGCAGCAAGGCGAGTTTATTGGCATTGTCGGTGGAAGCGGAAGCGGTAAAAGCACTTTGTTACGATTGTTGGCTCTTAAAGAAAGTTGGGACCGTGGAAAATTCAACGTGCATGGTACAGATATTTTCAAAGCTGGGTATGCTGGTAAAAAACAGATTAAACGTGAGTGGGCTTATTTAGAGCAGAATCCAGAATTATTTACGAATAAAACAGTTCTCAAAAATGTACTCATCGGAAGATCGGGACAAACACCTTGGTGGCGTATGCTGACAGGTATGGTTCGGTCTGATGATTACATGGGTGCTATGGATGTGATAGAGAGTGTCGGGCTTCTGGACAAAGCCCATATGAAAGCTGGACAACTTAGCGGCGGTGAACGTCAACGTGTTGCTGTTGCCAGGGCTCTAACCCATGGAGCGAAAGTAATTCTAGCGGATGAACCTGTTATCGGTCTTGATCCGAAATCAGCAGATAGTGTACTTGAAAATTTCAAGAAGCTATGCGAGGAAGAGAATATGACGGTGATTGCAGTGCTGCCCATCGAACTTGCAGAACGTTATGCTACTCGGATCTGGGGGCTTTCTGAAGGAAGGCTCGCGTTTGATATTCGTGGCAGACGACTTACATTATATGAGAAAAACAAGATTTAATGAATGAGAAGAGTGATCTGGTGCAAATCATAAGAAATTCACATAAACTTTTCTTTCTGGGTGCGATGCTGCTTTCTATATTTTTGATTAGTGGCTGCGGCAATGGACTGGATTCCTTCAATGATCCAAAATCACTTATGAAGACTCCGCAAATGACAACAGAAAGAGAAAATCTACTCAGTGTTATTCAAGGAGAACTTCCTGAAGGTTCTACGATTACCCAGCCCAGAGAGATGTCAAATAAGATTATTCAAAAAGATTTAAATAACGATGGCGTAATGGAGGCAGTTGTTTTTTATGATCTGCCTGATGATCCTGAAGTGAAGATTCGAGGAATGCTGCTTGAGAAGCAGGGAGATACATGGGTCAAGAAATTGACTTTTGATGGGATAGGTTCAGTTCTTAATTCCTTTCGTGTACAAGAGATAACAGGGGATGAAGGACTCGAAATTTTGGCTGGATTCTCAAGCGGAGTAGAACAGAATGCGCAAAACTGGCTCGTCTCCTACACGTATAAAGGTGGAACTCTGCAGAAAATTTTGGAGATGCCTTATTCAAAATACGTAATTATGGATGAATTTCGTAATCCTATGGATTTAAATGGTGATGGTATTCATGACCTCACAATCATGAATATCCTACCGACGACAGGACAAGGGACGATAACGGTATATCAATATAACGATGGAAGTTTTGAAGTGCTCGACAAAATGACGATTGATACGAAGATGCGGGATTTCTATAATGTATCAGCAGGAAAGATATCGAAAAACAAAACAGGGATTATTCTGGATATCGCGCTTGATGCTTCGAATTCCTATTCTGATTTAATCTATATGGAAGATAATCAATTGGTTGAGGCTTTTAAAGGAACAGATATTACGTTTAAACCTAGAAAGATATTAAGTGAAGATATCAACAACGACGGTATTGTGGAATTCGGTTTGCTTGAAGAACCGCCGGGTTGGGAACATTTTGTAGATAGTGAAAAACTATACTTCTATTCTTTTTATCAATGGAATGGTGAAGATGGCCTAACCTTTATAATGCAGCAATATCGGGATGATCAAGATCGTTTTTATTTCAACTTGAAACCCGAGCAATATGGGAATGTCACACTTGACACGAAGTCAGTCAAGGATAAATATTTACGCTTTAAATTGGCAGATACCGATGAAACGGTTGCTGAGATTCAGTTTTTCTCACTGGACAGCTGGGAACGAGTAAAAGATGAATGGAAACAAATCGTTCGTTCTAGTAATCAGGTAATAGGATACAGATTGCCAAAACAAGCAGGTCAAAACACACCAAGTAATAATTTACTTACAGATCCGCAACAGGAAGGAATGATTATAGAATGAGTAAAGTACTGATTATGGAAGATGAGGAGTCTATCCGCAGTTTTATCGTACTAAATTTAAAAAGAAATGGATTTGACGTCTTGGAAGCGGCGGATGGTCTTGAGGCAATGAAGATCATAAATGCCGTAAGTGATATTGATATTGCGCTTCTTGACGTCATGGTACCTGGGATTGATGGGTTTGAAGTGTGCCGCCGTATTCGTGAAACCAATGAACGAATCGGGATTATCTTTTTAACAGCAAAAGTTCAGGAGCAGGATAAGGTATATGCTTTATCTGTTGGGGCTGACGATCATGTAAGTAAACCTTTTAGTCCGACCGAGCTCATTGCACGTATACAGTCTTTATTGCGCCGAGTGAATGTGCACCGGGAAACAGCGGCCAAAGTTACCTTTGAATCAGGTCCATTCTCTCTTGACCTAATCTCCAAGCAGTTTAAAAGAAATGGGCAAGCCATTGAACTCACACCGACTGAGTTTTCTCTTGTACAATTCTTCCTTGAAAAAGAAAACACTCCTCTGAGCCGGGATGTACTTCTGGATCATGTCTGGGGTAAAGAGTACATGGGTGATCCTAAAATTGTAGATGTAAACATAAGACGACTACGTCAAAAAATTGAAGGCAACCCTTCTGAGCCGGAATTTCTCCAAACGGTTTGGGGGCATGGCTACAAGTGGAAAGGTAGAGCTTAATGATGAAAGGCATTCGCAGGCAAATTGTGCTGCAGTATTTTATTCTTGTTCTGCTTGCGCTGCTTTTGATTGAATCCATCTTTCTGGTTGCGATGCAGAAGTATTACTACGACAGTATATATAACTACATTGAGTCTAACTCTAAAAATGTAATCAGATATTACAATTCATCATTTATAGACAGCAGTAACGAGAGTTCGTTCATATCCAATCTGATGTATTATCTTAAACTCGAAAATACATCGCTTGAAATTCTGGATACGGAGGGCCGAGTTCTTGCTCTTTCCTCTGGTTTTGAATCGGATCGGGTAGTCCAGACAAGTGATGTCCCGCAGGCTCTTAAAGGCAGTACGGGTCGTTGGATAGGTAAAGACGTGATCACTGGTGAGTCTGTTATGGCGGTATCCACCAAAATAGATTACGGTAACGATAATGTATATATTGCTCGGTATGTAACAAGTATGGAGCGAGTGAATGATGCTCTAGTAGATATTTTAGTATGGTCAGGACTGATCGTTGTAGGGGTGCTTGTGCTTGTCTTTACAATTAGTATTGGGCTGGCGAATTCCATTGTAAGACCGATCAATATCATTACAGCCGCCTCGGCAGAGATGGCAAAAGGCCGCTTCGATGTCCGAATTGAAGGGGATTATAAATATGAGATTGGTGAACTTTCTTCTACCTTAAATTATATGGCTGAGGAAATTGTACGCAGCAATCAGGTGAAGGATGATTTCATTTCATCCATTTCTCACGAACTTCGTACTCCGCTGACAAGTATAAAAGGATGGAATGAAACACTCGAATCAGGCGGGTATGATCCGGAAGAAACAAAAATGGGTCTTAAAATAATTTCAAAAGAAACCAACCGCCTCATTGGGCTTGTTGAAGAATTGCTCGATTTCTCTAAATTGCAACAAAATGAGATGAAGATGGTCAAAGGCACGGTTAGCGTTCGTGAAGTTTTGCAAGAAATCATGCTGAATGTATGGGCTAAAGCAGAACAAAAACAGATCAAACTTAGACTCAGTGCAGAAGAGGAAGATTATTTAATTATTGGTGATGGCAACCGATTAAAACAAGTGTTTCTTAACGTCATTGACAATGCAATTAAATTCTCACATATGAATACATGGATCGATATTACGATAAAACGTGAGCAAGATCAGGTAGTTGTCATTGTTCAAGATACAGGAATCGGGATCAGCGAAGAACATCTTGAACGTGTAAAAGATCGATTCTATCAAGTGGATCACCAACATGGCGGAACAGGGCTGGGACTGGCTATTAGTCAGCAGCTGATTGAGCTTCATGGCGGTACGCTTCAGATGGAAAGTGAACTTGGAAATGGAACAACGGTGACGGTCAAACTCCCTGCTTTAACCCAGGAAGAACACTTTGAATCGGATATAGATCCTGAGGTAGTCTAAAGGGAAGAGGTAGAGGTTAATGATTCAAGATCTGAAAGTAGTAAAAACGAGAAGAGAGCCAGATGGGATCATTAGACTGGTACAAGCGACGCCTAATCAATCGGAAGATATTAGGGCACTGCTTGTTGAAGCGGCAGAGTGGATGGTGGGTAATGATCTTAACCACTGGACACCGGATCTGTTTACACAAGATTCTATTCGCAAATATTTTGATGATCGAGATATTTATATTGCTTACTTGAATGAGTCTCCAGCCGGATTATTCACCTTGCAAGGAGATGATCCTGCTTATTGGGGGGCGCTCAATGATGAGGCATATGGTTATCTGCATCGATTGACCGTGGGCAGATCTTACCGCAAGCGGGGACTAAGCAGCTGGATGATTAATGCAGCAGAAGAGATTGTTCTCGCTGCAGGAAAAAAAGGCTTACGTCTCGATTGTATAACACATAGTCCGAAATTGAATGATTTTTATCAAGGGCAGGGGTTTATTCACCTGGGTGTGACAGATATGGGAGATCGAAAAGTAAACCTATATCAAAGAAAACTTTAAAGAGTACAGTACATTACAAAAAGAGCATCCTAATCATGGGGTGCTCTTTTTGTTCAAAGATGGTATGATGAAAATAATCTTTTTTAGCTCGAAGTTGCTCGAAGCTGTCCTGCTTTCTCGTACACGTCTTTGAGAAGACGGTTTGTTCGAACAGAAGGCTTGCCTGCGACCGTTTCTCCAGGACCAATGACAACTATTTCATCTAGACTGCCTTTGATTACTGCCCCATCTCTAATGGTCGCTCCTTCACCGATAATGGCACGGTCTATGGTAACATTACGTCCAATGCGAGCATTAGGCATGATTACACTTTCTTTAATCGTGGAATTTTTACCAATCTCTGCGCCGTAGAAGATAACAGAATGATCAGAATTTCCTTCCATGTAACAATTTTCATGGACCATTGAATTTCTGGATAGTGTTGCTTTTTGTCTATAACCAGTTAGCTTTGTACGTCCTTGACGTGAATACATAGGCCATGCCTGTAGTTCTTCTTTCGTCAAGTTCACTCCGTTTAATACATCCATATGGGCATCCCATAAGGATTGCACAGTACCAACATCTTTCCAATATCCTTCAAAGTTATACACATAAAGCGGATCTTCACCCTTCAGCATAGAAGGAATGATATCCTTGCCAAAGTCATGACTAGACTCCGTAGAAGCCGCATCCTCAATCAAATGTTTTTTAAGGTGCTTCCAGTTAAACACATAAATACCCATAGAAGCCAAGTTGCTTTCTGGTTGTGCTGGTTTTTCAACAAACTCAGTCACACGCATGTCTTCATTGGTATTCAATACTCCAAAGCGATGAGCTTCATTCCAAGGTACTTCCATTACTGCAATGGTAGCTAGTGCTTGTTTTTCCTCATGATACTTCAGAATTTTCCGATAATCCATTTGATAAATATGGTCACCAGACAAGATTAAGACGTTTTCTGGATCTTGTGCATCAATGTATTCCATATTTTTATAGATGGCATCTGCCGTTCCGCAGTACTCATCTGAACCTGTATTCCAAGAAGGAAGAAGAGTAACTCCCTTGTCCTTAGTTGTATTTAATTTCCAAGGTTCGCCTTTACCAATATGTCCATGTAAAGATTCTGCCTCATACTGTGTCAAGACTCCCACAGTGTCAATACCTGAATTTACGCAGTTACTGAGAGGAAAATCAATGATTCGATAATTACCGCCGAAGTGAACAGCTGGTTTTGCGATTTTTGATGTCAGTGGAGCCAGACGTTTCCCTTCTCCTCCTGCCAATAACATGGCGATGCATTCTTTTTTAGCCATTTGTATTTCCCTCCCATAGTATGTTTCCGTGATATGTTATTAAACGGAGCCCAACATAGATGAATCACTATTTTCTGAAAATAGCTAAAAATTAATTTTATATTTTCGTTTAGCTATTTTTCATTTTCATAATGGAGAAAATGGGGTAATAATGTTTTTGTAGTGTTTATTCTATTTTAAAAAGAAGGTGATCTCTTTGATCGAAAACAAGGTACCGAAATCATTTATCTCTTCGGAAGATATTTATTTGTTTCACGAAGGAACTTCACATTTTAGTTATCATTTTCTCGGAGCTCATCCGGTTCAGGAAGACGGAGTATCAGGCTATCGTTTCACAGTCTGGGCACCAAATGCTTCAAAAGTAGGCCTTGCTCTTGATCGCAACGGTTATCACGGTCTGGGAGAAGCGGATGTATTATATAAGATACCCGATTCTGGGCTTTGGAGTCGTTTTTTCCCTGACATCGATGAAGGAACATTTTACAAATATCATATTCTCACCTCTAATAATGAATCTCTGCTGAGAGCTGATCCTTACGCTTTCCATGCAGAAGTCAGACCGAGTACAGCTTCCATTACCTCCAAGATCGAGGGTTATAAGTGGAAGGATGCTTCCTGGAGACGTAAACGTAAAGAGATATATCAAAAACCACTTCATATTTATGAGATGCATTTTGGGACATGGAAACAAAAAGAGACAGGGGAGTTCTATACATATGCTGAAATGCCTGAGTTATTAATCCCTTATTTGAAAGAAATGTCTTACACTCATGTAGAGTTTATGCCAATAACGGAACATCCATACGATTTGTCATGGGGTTATCAAAATACCGGATATTACGCCCCGACAAGTAGGTACGGAACACCTCATGATTTTATGTATCTGATTGATCAGCTGCATCAGGCGGGTATCGGTGTTATTTTGGACTGGGTACCTGCGCATTTCGCTAAAGATGCCCATGGACTTCGGATGTTTGATGGAACACCATTGTTTGAGTATGCAGATCCGCTTAAGGCAGAAAAACCTGGTTGGGGAACCCTAAGTTTTGATTATTCCAAACCGGAGGTTCGCTCGTTCCTTATATCTAATGCGCTTTACTGGATGGATATGTACCATATCGATGGTCTCCGTATTGATGCAGTAACAAGTATGCTGAAGCTGGACTTTGAAAAAGCAGAAGGCCAGTATCGTCTTAACGACAAAGGTACGAATGAAAATGTGGAAGCCATTGACTTTATTAAACAATTAAATGAAACGGTTTTTCATTATTTCCCCGCAGCGTTAATGATGGCGGAAGAATCCAGTTCATGGTCTCAAGTAACAAGTCCTGTATATGCGGGTGGACTTGGTTTTAATTACAAGTGGAACATGGGATGGATGAATGATACGCTTGAATATTTTGAAACGGATTTTTCGGAGCGTCCGGCAAGACATAATTTATTAACTTTCCCTTCGGTATATGCCTATAATGAGAACCATTTGCTGCCGCTGTCACATGATGAAGTTGTGCATGGTAAGAAATCTCTCCTTAATAAAATGCCGGGAGATTATGAACAAAAATTTGCGGGTCTGCGTGCTTTGCTTGGTTATTTTATAACTTCCCCAGGAAAAAAACTGTTCTTTATGGGTGGGGAGTTTGGTCAGTTCATTGAATGGAAGGATGAAGAACCTTTAGATTGGTTTTTGCTTGACTATGAGAGCCACCGAAAGCTTCTCCACTTCTCCAAAACATTAAATGAGTTTTATTTACAAGAAAAAGGATTATGGGAATTGGATCATAGTACCGAAGGATTTGAATGGATTTCGGCAGATGATCGCTCTCAAAGCGTACTTTCTTTTGTAAGAAAAGGGAAAAAGCCAGGTGACTCCCTAATCGTACTTATTAACCTACAACCTGTATCCCGTTCTCATTATAGAGTGGGTGTACATCGTTCTGGTTCCTATACAGAGGTGTTTAATAGTGATCGGGTTGATTTTGGCGGACAAGGGCTTCTTAATGAAGAAGTGCGCACTGAAAAGATCAGCTATCATGGACAGCCGAATAGTATGGAGGTTACCTTGCCACCTCTAAGTATTGTTATCTTCAAGAAGACACCCAGAAGCAAACGTGCTTCCGTAAAGGATGAGCCAGTCCTTAATACCACTTCAAAATCAAAACAGAAAAGCAGGAAAACAACAGAATCCATAGAGACAAAGAAACCTAGAAGACAAATAAAAAAAATAAAAGATGGTGAACCATCCTTATAGAAGGAAGTTGCATCGTACTTAAGTAAGGCATAATAAGGAGGAAGTAAGTAATGAAAGTATTATATGTCGCAGCAGAGGGTCATCCATTCATAAAAACAGGAGGACTTGCCGATGTGATTGGTGCTCTGCCCCAGGCACTCATTAAAGAGGGAGTAGATGTACGGGTCGTTTTACCCAAGTACAAAAATATTCCTGAGCGGTTTAAAGAACAGATGGAGCCAGTTGAAGTGACAGAAGTAAATGTAGGCTGGCGCAAGCAGTATTGCGGCGTTGAACAACTGATTCATCAAGGTGTTACATTTTATTTTATTGATAACGAGTACTATTTTGGAAGAGACGGAATCTACGGTTATATCGATGACGGGGAACGATTTGCTTTCTTTAACCGAGCTGTTCTCGAAGTCATTCCTTTCTTAGATTTTAATCCGGATGTAATTCACTGTCATGATTGGCATTCTGCGATGATCCCTTTGCTAAAGAAGGCACATTTTGACCATATTGCAGCTTATCAGTCCATGAAAACGGTATTCACCATTCATAATCTGCTATATCAAGGTGTATTCCCTTATGAAGTACACAGTGATTTGCTTGCACTGGACAGCCGTTATTTCACCTCCGAAGGTGTAGAGTATTATGGAAACCTGAATTTCATGAAAGCTGGATTAGTTTACTCTGATCATGTCACTACCGTCAGCCCTACCTATGCGGAAGAGATCAAAACATCTCATTACGGATATGGTTTGGATGGTCTCCTGCGTTCCATTGAAGGGCGTTTAACAGGGATTGTTAACGGTATTAACACAGAAAGTTATAATCCTGCGACTGATGATCAACTGGCAACAACCTATGATATGCAGCAGATCGAGAAAAAAGTAGAAAACAAAATTGCGCTTCAAAAAGAACTCGGATTACCTGTCAAACCAGAAGTTCCAGTGATCGCCATGGTGACTCGCCTTGTGGAATCAAAAGGTCTTGACCTCGTAACTAGAGTACTTGATGAATTATTATATTATGATGATGTACAGTTTATTCTTCTGGGAACAGGAGAGGGTGAATTTGAGCACTGGTTCCGTGAAGCGGAGAAACGCCATCCTCTAAAAATGTCAGCTCAGATTCGTTTTAATGAAGGTTTATCGAGAAGATTCTACGCAGGAAGTGATATGTTCCTGATGCCTTCTAAATTTGAACCTTGCGGAATTAGTCAATTATTAGCTTTGCAATACGGAAGTATTCCCATTGTGAGGGAAACGGGCGGACTGAATGATACGGTCCAAGCTTACAATGAATTCTCTGGTGAGGGAACCGGCTTTACGTTTACCAACTTTAATGCGCATGACATGCTTTATACAATCCGGCGTGCAGAGTCATTCTATAGACAAGCTGAACATTGGAAGAAAATTATGAATAACGCCATGAGCGGTGATTATAGCTGGGAAGTTTCAGCAAGAGAATATCTAGATATTTACGAACAGATAACGGAATAAAGTATGGAAAATAAAAAGAAGGGGCCTTTTGCCATAATGGCAAAAAGCCCCTTCTTTTGCTTGTTTCTATTTTCATTCCAATAGAATTTCCTACTATATATTATGCATTGCGTCGAAATTCATCTTGAATAGAAGCCAGAAGATCCGGTTGTGATATGACGTCATAAGCGGTACCCGCTAATGCTTTTGCACCTAGAATCATAGCGTCAAGAGCCTGTTCTTTCATGGCAAGGTCCCTGAATTCAATGGAATGCAGCGCGTGTTGTTCATTAATAATTTTGATGTATGGATGAATGGCAGGAACACGTAGTGAGACATTTCCCATATCCATTGAGCCATGATCGTCTCCTGTGACAATCTCCTTCTCATCGATACCGAGTTCTACAAGATTTGATGAGAATACGTCAGACAAAGTTTCATTTGTATACATCTCATCATATGAAGTTTCATAATTCGAAGTTTTGAGTGTGCAGCCTGTTTGCAGAGCAGAACCTTCTGCGATTTGTATGACACGTTTCGTCAGTACATCAAGTTCTTTACGTGTAGCTGCACGTACATAAAATTGAGCGGAAGCGTAATCTGGAATGATATTTGCCGCCTCTCCGCCATGGTTGATAACACCGTGGATCCGAACTGTGCTTTTCACTTGTTGACGGAAGGCATTGATTCCATTAAAGGTTTGGATCACGGCATCTAGTGCATTAATTCCCTCATGAGGAGTAGCCGCAGCATGGGATGATTTACCGAAAAATTCGAATTGAACCGCGTCGATCGCGAGTGATTTTCCTGACTTTTCAAAAGCATAATAAGGGTGAGTCATCATTGCGATATCGCAATCATCAAATAGTCCAGCTGCAGCCATAGGAACTTTCGCCCCTTTTGTTTCTTCTGCCGGGGTACCAAATACTTTAATCGAGCCGCCAATCGTATCAATAACAGATTTGAGACCAACCGCTGCACCTAAACCCATCATGCAGATCAAGTGATGCCCACAAGCATGTCCGATTTCTGGGAGTGCATCATATTCACATAATAAAGCAACTTTTGGGCCAGGTTTAGAGGATGCATAGGTACCAATAAATGCAGTATCAAGACCTAGCACAGGTGCTTCCACTTCGAAACCATGATAAATCAGTTCTTCTTTCAAGCGCTTGCTGGCAAGAAATTCTTCATTTCCGAGCTCAGGATTTGCGCCAATATATAATGATATTTCTTTAAATCGGGAACTATATTGATCAATAGTGTCATTTATTATTTGTTTGTTCATAAGACTCTCCCTTTGATAATGATTTGTCGATTCATGGGTGTATATTTAAAATCGTATATACATTATAGCACTGGCTTTTAGAAACGTCTTGTAATTCAGGTGAATCAATGGAAAACTATGAAAACAAAAAGAAAACCCGTTGCATATTCATACATTTTCACTTATAATAGTTCAATCTTATAAAAATGATCTAGAGTCAGCTAAGGAGAGACAGAAGTTGAAAAAAACAGTTCGTATACTTATGTTATTAATGTGTATTGTCTTGTTGCTTCCAGCCGGTATGGCTACCGTTTATGCAGCCGACAATGTAAACAGCAAAGAAACGCTGGTTCTAGGGACGAGTGCTGATTTTCCGCCTTATGAATTTCATAAAACGATTGATGGACAAGACCAGATTGTTGGTTTTGACATTGAAATAGCAAAAGCCATTGCTGAAAAAATGGGCGCAGAACTTGTAATTGAAGACATGGGATTTGACAGTTTGCTGCCTGCCCTTCAGAGCGGACGAGTTGATCTTGTCATATCAGGAATGACTCCTGACGAAAAACGTAGACAAAGCATCGACTTTTCAGATTATTACTACAAAGCAAGTCAGGTTATCTTAGTTCGAAGTGAAGATGCGGATAAGTATCAAACAATGACTGATCTGGAAGGGGAGACCATCGGAGTTCAAAAAGGCTCCATCCAAGAAGGAATTGGCCAAGGAATCAAGAATGCTAATCTCGTAGCGCTTGAAAAAATGGGTGATCTTGTTCTTCAGCTCGAAACAGAACGTGTTAATGCAGTAATTGTAGAAGATACGGTTGCAAAAGGTTATCTAAACAATAAAATTGTGATCGCTGGTGCAACTCCAGAAGAAACGGACTCGGCAGCAGCGATCGGGGTTGCTAAAGGGAATACAGAACTATTAGAAGTCATTAATGCCACAATCGCTGAACTAAAAGTGGATAATGGCATTGAGAAGATGGTAGAAGAAGCGAGCTTGCTCGCATCAGGTAACCAAAAAGATCGCAATATATTTACGATTGCTTATGAATTCCGTCATTATTATGCGAAGGGTATTGGTTATACCCTGTTATTGTCTGCACTTGGCGTTATCTTTGGTTTTCTGATTGGCTTAATTATTACTTTAATGCGTATGTCTGCATTCAGAGTACTTAGATGGATCGGAACGGCATACGTAGAAGTGTTACGCGGTACACCAATGCTGGTGCAGTTAATGATTATGCATTATGGACTTGCACTCGTATTTGGTCTTAATCTTTCACCGCTGCAATCGGGGGTTATCACTCTTTCGATCAACAGTTCCGCTTATTTGGCCGAGATATTTAGAGCAGGAATTCAAGGAGTGGATAAGGGGCAGATGGAAGCTGCACGTTCACTTGGAATGAAACGGAGTGCTGCACTTCGTCACATCATTCTTCCTCAAGCTTTAAAATCTGTTCTGCCTGCGATCGGTAACGAGTTTATTACCATTATTAAAGAATCATCCATCATTTCGATTATCGGTATGGCTGACATTATGTACCAAGCTAACTCGATTAGAAATATCACTTATGCAGGTCTAAGTCCTTACATCATCGCAGCAGCTATTTATTTCGTTCTAACCTTCATGCTTTCCAAGCTGCTAAGTCTATTCGAAAGGAAGTTGAGTGCTAGTGATAAGCGTTAAAAATTTGCATAAATCATTCGGAAAACTAGATATTCTTAAAGGCATTGACATTGAGATTGCGAAGGGCGAAGTGGTTGTTGTCATTGGCCCATCAGGTTCAGGGAAAAGTACCTTTTTACGCTGTATCAATCTGCTGGAAGTACCGACAGATGGCGAAATTTTATTCGAAGGTGCGTCCATAACGAACCCGAAACACGATATCAATTCAACTCGTGAAAAAATGGGTATGGTGTTCCAGCACTTTAATCTTTTTCCACATAAAACGGTAGGTCAAAACATTACACTTGCGCCTACCATCGTGAAAAATGTATCTGCTGAAGAAGCAAATAAGATCGCTGATGATCTGCTGAAGACGGTGGGTTTAGCAGATAAGAAAGATATATATCCGAATCAGCTTTCTGGCGGACAAAAACAACGCATCGCCATCGCAAGAGCGCTTGCGATGCAGCCGCATGTGATGTTGTTCGATGAACCAACATCAGCACTGGACCCAGAAATGGTTGGGGAAGTACTTGATGTTATGAAAAAACTCGCCGAAGGCGGAATGACCATGGTCATTGTTACTCATGAAATGGGATTTGCCCGTGAAGTGGGAGACCGTATTGTATTTATGGATGGCGGTAAAATCGTCGAAGAAGGTACTCCAGACGAAGTATTTGGTAACCCGCAGCATCCTCGTACTCAAGACTTCTTAAGTAAAGTACTATAATTAATTAATAGATTAGGTATGTAAAAGCTCTCCTAGCATGAATTTTATTCATGTAAAGGGAGCTTTTTTTGTATGTTTAATTCGAATTAATAACAAAATGGTAACTATTACATACGCACAGGTTACAAAATTGTGATATATTAGCTACATCTTACGACAAAACAACTAGAGAAGCTTCTATGAAGAAGCTAGCTATAGGAGGAAATTATGTTTAAACGTTTCAAAAAAACTTCTACACTAGCAGCTGCTTTGCTAGGTGTTACATTAATGGCACAAAGTGTTCCCGCTCATGCAGAGCAAGTATATGTAGCTAAAGAGGGGGATACATTTTATAAACTATCTCAAAGATACGACATTGACTTAGAAACTTTGATGAACGCAAATAAAAATATTTCGCCGTATAATATTTATGAAGGATTAAAATTGATTCTTCCAACAAATAGTGCAGAGAGTTCTTCTAGTAATAATTCAGTAACAGCAAGCCTGAATGTGGATAGCAGCAATAAAGTGGTAGAAGCATGGGGGAAAACATTTAATTACAGCGAAACCTTGGATGTAAAAGCGACAGCATATTCTGCTGATCCCGAAGAAAATGGCGGTTATGGATCCGTTGATTACTTCGGCAACCCGCTGGAACTAGGTACGATTGCTGTTGATCCTTCCGTCATTCCACTGGGAACGAAGGTTCTAGTTACAGGTCATTCTCACGATAACCTGCCAGATCAAGCATTTGTTGCTACAGCTACCGATATCGGTGGAGCTATTAAGGGCAACAAGATTGATATCTTTATCCCGGGAAGTAAAAGTTCCGTTGCGAAGTTTGGTATCCAAGATGTCAAACTCTATATAATTGAATAAAATTGAAAATGGATAAAGTAAAGCACCTGTGTATATGGATTCAATTACACAGGTGCTTTTTTATTTTGATTTTTCAATTCCTAGCAGTTCAGGCACCGTGACCAATTCGTATCCTTGATTTTTCAAAGCTTTAATGACTTCAGGTAAAGCTTCAATAGTCCCTTGAAGTTTCGATCCATATCCGCCGCCCCCATGCTGAAGCACGATTGCACCAGGGCGAATACCTGAGAGAATGTTCGTTAACACTTGTTCTTTGTTTAGTCCTTTCCAATCTAAAGAATCTACATTCCAATTCACAATTCGGTACTTGTGCTCAGCCGCCCATATGAGCTGTTCTTCTGTGATTTCACCATACGGCGGGCGAATTATTTTTGGAATATATCCTGTAATTGGGAGAATGGCTTGCTCCGTTTTTTTGATTTCTGAAATAAAAGCAGACATAGATATTTTACTGAAATCCGGATGAGTAAAGCTGTGATTACCAATTACATGACCTTCATCATGAATTCGTTTGGCAAGTTCGGGATGATTCAGTACTCTTTGACCATTTACAAAAAAAGTTGCTTTCACCCCGTACTCTTTTAAAACATCTAATATTTGCGGAGTGAATCTTGGATCGGGTACATCGTCAAATGTTAAGGCAATTCTTTTTACATTAGGCCCATTCGTAACGAATGTACTTTTATATTTCTTTCGAAGCTGGCCAAGTGTAAGTTTTGATTTCTCATCTACTTCCTTCTGCGGTTCTTTTACAGGAGGAAGTTCTTTCGTAATTGAATCCAGTTGAAAAAATGGATCTTCTATGTTTTTACTATCCTCCGGAGCGTAAATGTATGTACGATCCAGCACGTATGCCGCAGCAGTTTGCGAAAAATAGAACAGGAGGATACCGGATAATAAAGTAAATGCAACAAAAGAACAAACGACGCGTTTCATGTAAGCATAACTCCTTATATTTGTGATTATGGTTACGAAAAACAATGGGACAGTACATGACGGGTATTCGTATGTTATTGCCTAGACGTAACAAAATTATTCTTACATCAACGATCCTGACATTCTGTTAGTTCCCATTTATTAAATAAATGAAACTTCATGAATCACTGATCCGTATAAGGTAATTAGATGCATAAGTAGTGATTCATTACCGAGTAAGTGAGTATATTAAGTAAAAGAAAACATATACGGGAGGAATTTTATAATGTCTCTATTTAAAAGATTTCGTGATTTGACCATGTCCAATATTAATGCTCTGATTGATAAAGCGGAAGATCCAATTAAAATGACCGATCAATATATTCGTGACATGCAGAAGGATTTGGAAGATGCAGAGAAAGCAGTAGCTGCACAAATCGCCATTGAGAAGAAATTCAAAGCTCTATATGAAGAGCAGGAAGCTCTGGTGAAGAAAAGAGAAGAGCAAGCGCATACGGCTGCTAAAGCACAGAATATCGATCTTGCTCGTCGTGCTCTCGAAGAAAAGAAAAATGCAGAAGCAAAACTTACGGAATACAAAACTAGTTTTGAACAGAATAAAGCTTCTGCAGACAACCTTCGTTCCAAATTGGAGCAAATGCGTAAACAGCTGACGGAAATGAAGAACAAGAGAGAAACACTGGTAGCTCGTTATAATGCAGCCAAAGCTCAGACGGAAATCAACAAAGCAATGAGTGGTTTTGGTTCCGATACGGCCGCATCTGGTATGAAGCGTATGGAAGAAAAAATGCTTCAAGCGGAAGCACATGCAGAAGCAAGTAATGAAATGAACAGCAAAGAAAAATCACTTGATGAAGAATTTGAAAATATGGGGAAAGACAAGGAAGTAGAAGACGAACTGGCAGCTTTGCTGAAGCAGTACGAGAATAAATAACAATCATGAGTATGATAAAAAATGAATAAAGTGATTGTAAGCTTTATTCCATGTGACGGAGGGGGAACGACGCAGTTTCTCCTTCGTTTTTCATGAGGGAGCTATCTGACACTATTGGAGGATGTTATATCTAATGGAATTTATGGATATCGTACGCATGCTGGTATGGACAGGTTCAGGAGCAGTACTGCTGTTTATTCTCATGTATGTCGATTCATTATTTACAAAGTACAAAGATTTTACAGAAGTAAAAGCAGGCAATATGGCAGTTACAACAAGGCTTATTATGAAGTTGTTTGCTCAGGGATATATTTTATCCTCGTCTATTTCGGTATCTTATCATCTAGGAGACGCACTTATTGTATCCGTCGTTTCATTTATTATTTTACTTGTGATCGAAGGTGTCGTGCACACCATGATTCGCCGTTTTGCTTCTTTTGACATTGACGGTGGAATGCAAAAAGGAAAGATTGGCTATGGGCTGTTCTCAGGAACACTTCACTTAGTAGGGGCATTAATCATTTCAGCCTCTCTGTAACCGAGTTATTCCAACCAGAAATAGGAGTTCGATGAATGATGAGTATATGGAAAAGAGTAACGAATCTATTATCAAAACCAAAACCTTCTGCTCCGGAGAAAAGTATGTTACAGCTGAATCCAGGTGATATATGCGAGGTTTCGCTTGTTACTTATGAAGTAACGGGTAAAGTGCAAAACCGAGGGAGAAATGCGGCTCTGCTTACACTGAAAGACGGGAATACAATTGCGTATTTATATATTGAAGAAAGAGAACGTCTTATCTATGCATTATATACTCCTATCGATGGAAGATTGGATCATCCAGAGGAAGTACCGACAACGATCGAACTGGATGACAGAGAATATCATTTAGAGGAACAATATGCGGGTCATGTAACGACAGCAGGGAAGACACCATTTTCTCAAAATGGGGAACAACATGTATGGCAGTTTCAGTCGGATGATAATCATCTCTTACGTATTGAATGGCAGAACGGTCGATTTATGCTATATGAAGGAGAAGATATCCTCCCGGCAGATGTAAAAGTTATTCGGGCAACCTAGGAGAGGTTATTCATGAACAAGCGTTTTTGGCACATCTTAAAAATCACACTGGTCCTCAGTTTATTTGTCTCTCTGTTATCAGGCTGCGGCGCACCTGCTGTGAAAGATACGTACCCGCTTGAATCGGTGAACAGCAGTGGTAATTCGACTTCTTATGTATACCGTGCGGCGAATCTTACTGTTCCAGAAGTAGCCGATGAACTGATGGAAGATCGAACTCCGGATGAAGTGTCACCCGTTGATACAGAGCGAATGTTTCTCGTGTATCCGAATGAGCTCTACCATTTGCAGCAAGATCCAGATCAGCCGGAAGATACACTGATCGAGGTTGATTCTAAAGAATATGTACAGCGTAATTATAGTTCCTCTTTCTTACAGGGATATATTACTGCTTCTATTCTGGACAGTATCTTTGATGTAATGCGAGGATCGGGGAATTACAGGGGATACACTTCCTCTAAGACATACAAACCGACTCAGGGACAATACCGAACAGCTACTGACAATGATAAGAAAATTGCCCCGCCGCTAACAACAAAGCGTAGTGGGTCCATTATTCGTAGAGGGCTTGGAGATTCAGCTAACACGAAAAAAACGGACAACGGCAGCATTCTTAATCGGGATACTTCTTCTTCAAGCTCGTCAACTAAAGGGAAGATTGAGAGAGGAAAAAGCAGTGGATCGAGCATTTTTAGCTCACCAAAGAAAAGCACGAGACCGAAGACGAAGTTCGGTTCAGGCCGAATATCAAGGCGAAGATAGAAGAATGGTAAAACCCGGATACCTCGTAGTGTCCGGGTTTTGTGTTTTATCATCTGGCTTTGCGTACATGTCTAGATTTCTTAGATTTAGGAATGACGGTAGCTGGCTGTTTACGTATCCATTTCACGTAGGAGGCAATCTTTGGTGATTGCAGAAGCGCTTCAATTGTAGTCAGTCCGAGTACGACTAACTCTCGATTGGTAAATAAATGATGAATCTGTTTATGGCATGGAATACATAGATCTGCTGTAGGCTTGTCTTTTCCGCCTTCTTCCCGAGGAGTGAGATGATGTACGGTCGTAACCGGGACTTTTCTTTTGCAGAGAGCACAGGTGTGTTCTTCCTTCTGAGATGGCATTGCCTTCACCTCCTTTCGTAGCGTGAGATAAAAAAGCATACAATATGCATGTATAGCTTGATTAATCAAATAGGAGCATTACTTTTCGTACACATCCTCCCTTGCAACGAAGAAGAGATGGAGATACACTTTATTCAAAAGACAGATAAGCAAGGAGAACATATATGAGTAACTATAAGTCAGATCCAAAATTCAACCGAAAAGCCATTCAAGTTGATGCTGCGCAGCAGCTTATCGCAAATAAAGTAAAGTTAATAGATACAGAACAGGTAAGGATCGAGGATGTGCATGGCCGCATTATTGCTCAAGATATAATCGCACCACATCCTTATCCGTTCTTTAGAAGATCGGGAATGGATGGATATGCTGTCCGAAGTGCAGACATTAGCACAGCAAGCAGTGATCAAACAGTTCAACTTACGATCATTGACGAAATTCCCTGCGGTTATTCCTCACAGAAGGAGATTGTGGAAGGAACCGCTGCCCGTATTATGACAGGTGCTGAGGTTCCACTCGGAGCGGATGCCGTTGTTATGCTGGAAGCGACAGAATCGTGCGAGGTAGAAGGAAAACCATATGTAGTATTTAAACGTCCAACAACGCAGGGAGCAAACATTACGCCCGTTGGTCTTGAAGTGTCAGAAGGGGATTTACTGGTTAAAAAAGGAACTCTGCTGACTGCAGGAGAGATCTCGGTTCTGGCCACGTTTGGTATTCATCAAGTGCCTGTTTTTAGAAAACCTCAAGTGGGGATTTTTGCAACAGGAACCGAATTGCTTGGCATTGAAGAAGAACTAGAGCTAGGGAAAATACGTAACAGCAACAGTTACATGCTACAATCTCAGGTGAGGGAAGCGGGGGGCGAGCCTCATCTACTCGGAGCTATTGTGGATGATTTGAAGCTGGCTCAGCAAAAACTGCAGGAAGCTTTATCAACCTATGATGTGGTCATCACTACGGGTGGTGTATCCGTGGGAGATTATGATATTATGGGGGATCTTGTTCGCCAGAATGAAGTAGAAATGTTATTTAACAAAGTAACGATGCGGCCAGGAAGTGTAACGACGGCAGCATATATTCAGAATAAACTGCTTTTTGCTTTATCGGGTAATCCGGGAGCTTGTTTTGTTGGATTTGAACTTTTTGTTCGTCCAGCACTGCAATTGATGCAAGCCGCAGAACACCCTTATCTCCAGCGGTGGACTGCGTTTTTAGGTTCAGATTATAGCAAAGTAAATAACTTTACGCGTTTTGTTCGGGGAAAATTGGAAGTGAAGAATGGACAAGTGTTTGCTTTCCCGGCCAGAGTAGATGAATCAAGTGTCATGGTAACAATTAAAGACAGTGATTGCCTAATTATCATTCCTCCTGACAAGAAAGGTTTACAAGCAGGAGAGGCAGTGGAAATCTTAAAGCTCGGCAGATGATGATCGAATAGAATCTGTGATGATATCCCTGTAATATAATACCGAATGTGTAATGTGAATAATAAAAGCTGCCCGAAGGGCAGCCTAAAATACGATATATGAAGATGTATCAAGTGAGGGTAGAAAAGTTTAATCAACTCTTCGCTCAATCGCTTCAGACATCGTTTTATCGGTGAGATGCGCGTAAACCTCCGTTGTTTCCGTAGAAGCATGTCCGAGTTGTTCCTTTGTTTTGTAAATATCATTTTGCAGATAATAATCGGTGGCAAAAGAATGCCGTAATTTATGGACTGTTAAATATGGCTTGCCAAAGCCTTTTGCATACTTGATAATCATCGCTTGGATCGCACGTTTTGTCATTCGTTTCCCTTCTTTTTGACCATTGGGGACGGTGACAAAAAGTGCTTTTTCTTTTTTGGGAGTGCGATACCGTAATGTGCGAAGTTCCATATAGTTAAGAAGATCATCTTTAGCCTGTTCCCTATAATAGACGGGATTCTTGAATGTTTCATCGTTATTCCCTTTTCGGTATACGTAGAGGACTTTATTATTCAAATCAAGATCGTCGATGTTCAGATTAACAATCTCTGAGACGCGAAGTCCTGAGTTTAGAATTAAACTGGCAATACAAGCATCACGCTCTTTGTTCATCTCATGGGAATATAGAGCTTGCTTATTTTTCTCCATATCTTTCGCATACCCTTCTAAAATATATCCTATGAACTCGAGAAGTTCATCTTCCTCTAGTATTTTGCCTTTCAACTTTGCTGCCGTATCTTTTGGTTTGTGAACTCGTTTGATTTCGACTTTAGCCATAATATTTCGTTTTAGAAGGGGGTAAAATTCTTCATCTTCAGCAATTTGGCTCAGATAGTGGAACAAAGACCGGAGCGAAGATAATTTACGGGACACGGTGATGCGGGAGTTTGCCCCTTCTCTTTTGGTCGTCAGATAAATACGATATCCCGTTATACTGTCCATGCGCAGCATCTCAAGTTCTTTTAATGTGACTCCGGCATTTGATTCGGCTTCAGACAGACCTTCAGCCCGGAGCCAAGTGAAGAACGTATCATAATCTCGGACATACTCCAGCAGCGTGGAAGGAGATAGGTCTGGTAGTTTGTAATCAATGAATTGCTGAACATACCAGGGCATGGTGACTACACGTTCATCCAGTTTACGACGATCGGTTTCCTTTTGAATATTCATATTTCGTACGCCCCTTATATTTCTATTGTCTTCTTTAGGAGTAAGAACAAGTGTCCTTATTTTACCACATTCGCTAGGGTTATGACTTGCTCGGTCTGAGTCAAAGCTTTATAGTTATTTTATATGAAGAAAATAGAGGTGATATGATATGGAACTAAGCCTCATTATGGTACCACGCGAACAAAAACAAGTCATTCGTCATCTTATGCAATTCTATCTATATGATTTTACGAAGTATCTTGATATTGATGTTGATCGTTATGGTGTTTTTCCTGACTATCCGAATCTTGATGATTACTGGAGTCAGACGGACAAGTATCCTTTTCTCATTAAAAATGGCTCTTCTCCCGCAGGTTTTGCACTTGTGGACAAGCTTTCTGGTAAAAAGGATGGCGACTTTTATATGACTGAGTTTTTTGTCATGCAAAAATATCGCCGCAGCGGAGTAGGAACTTGGGCAGCAAATGAACTATTCAGCCGCTTTCAAGGGGAATGGAAGGTTTCACAGGTTAGAACGAATATGGTAGCCCAAGCCTTCTGGCGTAAAGTGATTGGCGGTTATACCAATGGGCAGTTTCGGGAGAAATTTCATCCAGAATCGGGCAACCCAAGTCAACACTTTGTAACCTAAAGATGAGTATAAAATAAGGAGATTTTCTTTGACAGATAGGCTGTTAAAGGAAATCTCTTTTTTTGGTTCAAAACGGTAATATTTATTGACACCTGTTTAAATATCTGGAATGATATGTATTATTTTCAGGTATTGCATATAGCGAGTAACCGTACGTTTCAAAGACACAGGAGGCAGCATGAATAAACATTTGAAAGAGATTCACCCGCTTGCTTGGACAATCATCATCGGCACGATTTTTGGTAGAATGGCTACGTCGATGAGTATTCCTTTTTTATCGATTTATTTAATTAAGACAATGGGGGCTTCACCAGTTGAAACCGGTATGGTGGTCGCGGTAAGTTCACTGATCGGCGTGTTTGCGAGTTTCTATGGAGGCTACATATCTGACCGAATTGGACGAAGAAAAGTACTTATTTTTTCTATTTTCAGCTGGGCAATTGTGTTTATCGGATTTGCAGCAGCGAATCAAATTTGGATGTTTTTTGTAATGAATGCGTTAAACGGTTTATGCCGTGCTGTTTTTGAACCTACATCAAGAGCCATGTTATCTGATATTACAAAACCGGAAAATAAACTCCTCGTATTTAATCTGCGGTATGCTGCGATTAATCTCGGTGTTGTCATTGGACCGCTGATTGGATTACAGATGGGTTCAGCTGAATCGGGAGTTCCTTTTCTCATTGCTGGCGCAGTTTATATTTTGTATGGAATCGTACTTATCATTCAATTTGCATTACAATCTGAGCAAGTGAAGTTACCATCCGAGGACGGTGGATCCAAGGTATCTTTAAGAGAGGCGTTTACCGTTACAAGCAGGGATCGAACTTTCATCTATGTACTTATCGGTTCTATGTTCTGTGTACTTGGATTTGGGCATTTCAGTTCCACATTAGCACAGTACCTCGAACTCAGCCCACAATTTGAAGACGGAGCGAAGTTGTTTACTTACATGCTGTCATTGAATGCCGTAGTCGTTCTAATCGTTCAATATCCTCTCGTTCGAACGTTCCGTAAACTGCCTCCTGCTGTGTCACTTATGGTAGGTAATGTTTTCGTTGCAGGAAGTTTTATATTGTTCGGAATGTGGGATTCTTGGTGGGCAATGTTAGCTGGTGTCGTTATATTTACCATTGGTGAAGTGTTGATGTTCACTTTGATGGACTTATTGGTCGATCGCATTGCAAAACCGGAGCTCAAGGGCACATATTTCGGAATGATGGGGTTCAATAATTTAGGAAATGTACTAGCACCGCTGATTGGCGGAGCGTTACTTACTCATTTTACAGCGGAACAGCCGTTATACATATTTATCCCTATAGTACTTATGACAGTATGCGGCATTCCTTTTTTACTATTAGCTCATGTCAGGCTCGAACATCAGGACAAGCACAAGGTTAATCATACCGTAAAGGAGGCTACATAGATGACATCTCAAATCATTGCAATGGGCGGTGGAGGTTTCTCCATGGAACCAGATAATCCACTGCTAGATAAATATATTTTAGACCAATCTGTTTCTGATAAGCCAAAAATATGTTTTCTACCTACGGCCAGCGGAGATGCAGCGGGGTATGTGAAGAGATTCTATGAGGCTTTTGATCAACATTGCTGTATCCCATCCCTTTTATCCTTATCCTCTCCGCCATGCCGGAATCTAGAGGATTTTGTTCTGGACAAGGATATTATCTATGTAGGGGGAGGGAGTACTAATAATTTACTTACTTTATGGAAAGAGTGGGGGCTTGATCAGATTCTCACAACCGCTTGGAAACAAGGTATTGTCCTTGCAGGTCTTAGTGCTGGATCTCTCTGTTGGTATGAAGAAGGAATTACAGACTCCAATCAGGGAGGTTACTCTTCTATTCGTTGTCTTGGGTTACTTCCAGGAAGTCATAGCCCGCATTATGATGACATGGATAGCGGAGAGTATACTTATAAACCGGCTTATCGCAAGTTAGTGGAGGCAGGAGAACTGAAACAGGGCGTAGCTGCGGATAATGGGACAGCGCTTCATTACATAGGAACGGATCTGTATAAAGTAGTAAGCTCTAGACGGAATGCATTTGCCTATCAAGTATCGCGAACAGAGGATGGTTTATTAGAGAAAAAAATAGAACCTCATTTTCTTGGAAATGAAAAGAAAATCTGAAAATATGCGCAGCCTTCAGCATCGCGGATTTTGGATTTCATTAGTAACAAGAGCACCTTAAACGGGAAAGAATAACCTCTTAAGGTGCTCTTTGAATCTGTTCCTTTTGAAGACACGTTACCATGAGATACTTGTGATGTATTTTTCATCTTTCTGATCATATTCTTGCTGGTATCCAGAGTACTCTCTAGTTCATTTAGTAATTATCCGTTTTTTAAGAATAACCGACTTACTTGGGGATGTAACAGCTATAGCGTACCCTCCATTAAAGGAAGAAGATTCTGCTCTATACTCAAGTTTAGTTAATAAGTTGCCATAACGATCAATATAACCGAACTTACCATCTGAGTTTGTTCCGATTCCCACTAAAGCGATTCCTTCTTTGAAATTAGATGCGTTGTTGTATTCTTGGTAACCAATGACCAACTTCCCTTTTTTATTGATAAACCCGACTTTACCACTTGAGTTGTATACGACCGCTAGTCCCTCGCTAAAATCACTTGCATTGTCATATCGAAAAGGGATGATGACCTTACCCTTCTTATTAATAAATCCCCATTTACCTTTGTTGTTCTGCACGGATGCTAATCCTTCAGAGAAACTACCACCTGATTTATATTGAAAAGGAATAATAACTTTGCCAGAAGTATCAATATACCCGTACTGTCCTTTATTATTTTGAACAAGGGAGAAACCTTCGGAAAACCCTCGAGCATAAGTGTAATCAATTGGAATTGTCAATTCACCGAGTGTATTAATGAATCCATTTTTATTACTTTTCGGATCAGTTACCATAGCAAGACCATTGCTAAAATAAAAATCGGAATCATATTTTTTTGGGAAATGAGAAATGATTTTTCCTGTTCTGTCTATAAGTTCTTGTTGATTCGTATTTGCTAAGGTTACATGAGATACGCCCTCAGAAAAATAGCCAGCTTCGGTAAACTGACAAGGAATCGCTAATTTCCCCTTTGTATTAATATAGCCATAGAGTTTTGTTTCTTTATTTTGTACCAAAGCTCGTTGTTCGTAAAAATCACTCATCGGTTTTACATTATCTGGGAGATGGAAAGCTTTATTTCCTTTAGTATTGTTGTATATTAGAGTTCCATCTGATTGTTCGGATAGTAACAAACCATTATGAAAGCTTCCATCACTTTGAGGCCTAGCGATATTGTGATCCAAGAATGTCTTTGAAACTTCGATTTTTGTTTTTATGATCTTGGTAGCTGCTGAACTCGGTTCTGAAAATGTGACATTCGTGAAGCTTAAGAGCAGTAATGCTAAGCATAATTTTCTAATCATTTTGATAGCTCCTTCGTTTTATTTTAATAATATATAGATTTCAAAAATCACTTGCTGTAATACAAACACATCAAATGTAAAAAAGTTTATTTATTTGTAGGATTCATCACAGTTAAGTACAAGGGCGAAAAGGATAACCAAATTAGAATATATAACCTAGTTATATTCGACTCCTGAGTTTATTAAAAGAAAGTAAAAGAGCTGTAGAGATACAGTTCTTTTTTTATGTTTATTTTTACTTTTATTGACATTATATGGTTCGTATTTTATTATAGATACCAACGGTCGGTATTAAAAAGAGGGAGGCTAATATGGCTAGAAATAAATATCCAGAACAGACATTGGAGCAAATCCTTGCAGTCTCATCCAAACTGTTTACGGAAAAAGGATTCGAGAAAACAAGCATACAAGATATTATTGATGAACTTGGAATGTCCAAAGGGGCTATTTATCATCATTTCAAATCGAAAGAAGACATCCTTGATGCGGTAATGAACAAACAATTCAGTTATGCTGCAAAGATGCTGGATGATCTAATTCAAAATACACAAGCCTCAAATGCGCGCGAGAAATTAGTTGAGATTTTAGAACATATTGTAGCTGATCCAGACGCCCATTCCATGGACGGAGTACTAAGTACACAGATTAAGAATCCGCAATTTGTAGTGACAGGTATTCAGGAAGGTGTGAAAAAAGATGCCCCGATTATTGCAAGGATCATGATGGAGGGAAAAGAGGATGGATCCATCACCACGGATTTTCCAATAGAGTGTGCTGAGGTCTTTATGTTACTCGTGAATATCTGGATAAATCCGCTATTGTTTGGACGGGGGCATGAGGAAACAGTGGATCGACTACATTTTTTACAACACATGATGAGGGTTCTGGGCGCAGATATTGTCAGTGATCAATTGCTTCATAAAATTACGGAACGTCATTCGGATATTGCAGGGTACAGTTCGGATGAGTAGTAACTTTGCAGTAAAAACAGAGGGTTTATCGAAGTTTTTTTTAGATAAGGAAGTGATTCAATCCTGCAGAATGTCTGTTCCTGAAGGAGTTATCTATGGATTTTTAGGACCAAATGGTGCTGGAAAAACAACGGTAATGAAGATTTTACTTGGATTACTTACCCCAACGGCTGGAAAAGTAGAAGTGTTAGGCATGGACGTAACGGAAGAGAGAAATAAAATCTTAACGCAAGTTGGCAGCCTAATTGAAGTTCCCGTTTTTTTTGAACATCTCTCTGCTGAGGAGAACTTAAGCTTGCATCTTGCTTATATGAATGTGGAAGAGGCAGACATATCCAAGGCGTTGCAAATGGTAGGTCTCGTGGGGACCGGTTCTAAGCCTGTATCTAAATTTTCTTTAGGGATGCGCCAGCGACTTGCAATTGCAAGATCATTCATTCATCATCCTAAACTTCTCATTCTTGACGAACCTATTAATGGGCTTGATCCTGTCGCTGTTCGAGAGATGAGAAACCTGTTTCTTACTCTAGTGCACGACCATGGTATGACCATTCTTTTATCCAGTCATATCATTTCAGAGATCGAACATATTGCAGATATCGTAGGGATTATTACAGAAGGAAGAGTAGAGAGGGAAATGCCTCTAGCGGACATCAAGACTCAGTTTGAAAATGGCCTGGAAGACTACTTTTTTGATATCGTGAGCGGAGGTAACCAGTTTGCTTAGGATGATGAAATTGGAGATGAAAAGAAATCATCTTGGCTCTTATGTTACGGCTAGTATCATTTTTGGAATTGTACTTATTGGTTTTATGTATTTTGTTGCCTATGTTGCGCAGGTGGAGAATGAACCGGATTTTCAGACTTACCCCAATATTTTTTTATTCACTACCATCGTCAGTATGATTGTGTTTTCCGTTTTGTCTTCTGTAATGTATTCACGATTTGTAATTGAGGAATATAGCGGTACAAGATTAGTGCTTTTGTTCTCATATCCAGTCAATCGGAAAAAAGTACTTCTGGCTAAAGTGGGAATAGTGGTCTTATTTACTACGGTTGCCATGATCATCTGTAATATTCCAGCAGTTCTGATTTTTAGTCTAACGGAGTCATTTATACCTATCGTAAGTGACACACTTTCAATTGAACTATTGATGTCCATAATTAAAATGATCCTTGTACTGTCTATCAGCGTAAATGGTATTTGCATCATCGCCATGAGAATTGGTTTTGTAAAAAAGTCTATACCCACAACAATGGTTACCTCTTTCATTCTATCTGCAGTATATGCAAATGCCATGATAGGAAGTTTTGGAAATGATGCTATCCTGTTTTCCCTGTTAACCCTCGTCGTTGCAGTGAGTACCTTTATACTTTGGGAATTGATGAACAAGGTGAACAGCATGGAGATCGATTGATAAAACAAAAACGTTTTATTATAGGAGTGATCGTGTGTCTTTAATGAGTGAATTTGAGATACGAAAAGAACAAACGATCCATTATTCAGTTAGCCATTTGATGATAGATTGGCTCTCAGATGATATTCGAATTTTACCCACAGAGTTAAACGATATTCGGATTGTTCAAAAAGCTAGTAACAAATTTCCTGAAAGCAGACTTTTTTATACTGACATCAGGTCTGATGAACTGCGGATTGTTGATGGTAGAAAAGAAGCGATAAGGATTGGGTTTCAATTTCGTCGTACGATACTGGAAGTATATCTTCCTGAGAAGGTATGGAACTCGGTGAACCTCACAACAGTTGGTGGCCGGGTGTATTTTAAAGAAGTGAGTGCTATGAATTGTAAGTGCCGAATCACATCTGGGAGAGCGGAGTTATCAGGGAATATACAAGAATTGGATCTAGGCATTGTAGGTTCTAGTGTTATTGGAGAGAAGTTAATCGTTGATAAGCTGCATATCAATTCAACTTCATCTAAATTGGAACTTACAGGTGAATTCTCAGAGATCGATTCGTCTAACAAGGGAAGAGGGATGACAATTCGATCCCGGATTGTACCCGAAAGAATCCGCTGTGTAGGAACGGGAGCAAGGGTTATCATCTCTATTCCTGAAAATGACGGCTTTGTTTTTAAGTTCAAAAAGGTTTCAGGCAATTTCAAAAGTGATTTTCCTTTAATTTCGGAGGGGAAATTATTTACCTATTTACAAGCAAGGAGGAGCTATAGCGCTGAGGTTAGAGGGGGAGAGTTTTTATTAAGGAAACATTGAAGGGGGATAAGGAAGATGGCGGGCTTTATTGTAGGAACAAGTTTAGCGGTAATTATATTGATTACGGGAATCGTAGGTCTACTGATCAGTAAGCAAAAGGGAAAGAAGAACAAGTGGGCATTTTGGTTCATCTTGTTTGGATGCTGTGCAATCATAAGTGCATTTATTAACGCAGGTGGTTTAACTTAATTGTCCAAATTAGAAATAATTCCATTATTTTGAAAATATTTTTACTTGTATTATACTAATGTGTAAAGGTGAGTTTATTGGGAGGTTTAATCTTGAAAAGAATATTCAAAATAATGTTAGCTTTCACATTAGTTTCTCCTGTTTTTCAATTCAATCAACACTTTAGCAATGAAGCTAAAGCACAAATGGTAACAAATGATAACTCTTCATATTTCATAACGAAAGAAAAGCCTAGTAAAAAAGAAACAAAAAACAAGATTGTATTTGAGCAGGATAACGTAAGTGTAATAGCTACTAAGAAGAAGTCGGCTAATCCTCCATCTGACACCCTGATAGATTCTGTAGAGATTATAAACGGGACTCAAAACTATACTATAAATTTTACAGATGAGTTTGATTCGATTAATTCAATTTCCATATCCCCAACCCAAAAATTTCTTGCGCTACAAGCAGGGAGTCTCGGCTACAACAAATTATATGTCATTAATCTCAAAGATGGTTCTTACGAACTGATTAATAGTATGGTGAAAAGTTCGAAACCAGTTGAAACCGTGACTGCTTACAAGTGGTCTCCTAATGGTCAAAAGCTTGCCTTCTCGTATGGAGATCCCTCATTAAGTAGAATCGCAGTCTATAATGTGTTTTATAATACATTTACTTATGTACCAAGAGAAACAAGAACGATTTCTACTGCATTTATACTTTGGGACAAAAAAGGTTCATTCATTGATTATGCAAGTAGTGAGTATCCATCTGATCTCTATAAGTTATTTAGATATTCTTTTGACACGAAGAAAAATAAAGTTGTAAAAAAACTAAATGCTAAGGAACTGGCACAAATGAATTCCTTAAATGAATAACTTAATAACAAGCAAGCTTAGGAAATAGGCACTAGATCTGAGGATGGATTTATTAATAATTTCCAATTGATTTTAAATGATCAGTAATAGATATCGTTAAACATAGCTGTGAGGCGAAGTAAAGAGACTGGTATAGTACACCAATATCAACGCATACATAAACGTAAACGTAAACGTATGTGTAATTTAAATAGGCGTAGTGCAAGGGACATCCCTCTGCACTACGCCTATCTTTTTTATATATCGATGTAGTTACCTTTTCAAATTATTGAAATCAGTTTATCCCAACGAACGGCTTCAACTTGTTCGGGAAAGTCTGGCTCACGCCCACATACGGCAAGAGCATACCCGGGGGCAATCCTATATTGTTTAAAATACCAGCTGGTATCCGGTTTACCCGAACGATAGAACTTTATTTTATTATGCTCCCGATTATGCTCCTGAAATTCAAACGAAAAAGAGTCAAGCGGAATCGAGAGCCCCGCACCTTCTGCTTTAATATAACTTTCCTTTAGCGTCCACAGATCGTAAAAAAGAGATTGCTGTTGTTGTTCCCCGTTTTGTTTCCGAAGCAGGCTGACTTCAGTAGGTGAAAAGAAGCGCTCGGCAATAGAGATCTCTGTGGGATTAGCGGCCGTCTCAATATCGATCCCAACCGGCTTATAATCAAAAGCGGCTACGACCCAATCTTCAGAATGAGAGATATTATAGTGACATGAAGGATACCCTGCAAGTTCTGGTTTACCATAAGCATTATATTTCTTAACAAGCCCAGAGGGGGGGATTCTCCACCGCTCTAAAGCATATCTTTGCAGAAGAAGTTCACCGCAAAGGGTGCGCAGCTGATCTTCAGGCTGACGAAACTTCTGAATCTTAGCTTGCAGCTGAGAGTTCATTAAGGGTATGATTCGCATCCAGTCTTTACCCGAATCTAATATTGGACGGAGATGCACTGACCAGATATCCATTTGTCACGTCCTATTCATTTTTTAACATGGGATTGTCCATGAGATCTACCCAAAGCGATGAACTTTCGAGTAAGGAAGCTAAGGTGAATAACTCATTCTCATGCCCCTTTGCGGCCATCACTTGTACGCCGATGGGAAGTCCTGACTCTGTTAGATGAATAGGAAGACTCATCGCTGGATTGCCTGTAAGATTAGCTAACTGTGTAAACGGGGTATAGGTCAAGCTTGGAAGGAACATTTCATAGATAAGTTCCTGTTGTTTAGCCTTTGGTAAATCGCTCACGGAAAGCAAGTGCTCGATCTTTTCTGGTCCAGGCGTAAGTTCTCCCACAAGCGGTGCTGGATAGGCATTGGTTGGTGTAATGTAAAAATCATAACGATCATAAATCGTACCCATCTGAGCAGCAGCGACATCCCATTCCGCTAAACTGTGGACAAATTCGGCAGCAGATAACTTACGGCCTGCTTCAAGCAGAACCCATCCTTCGATTTCGATATCTTCTGCAGTAATGGATCTGCCAAGTCCGCGTTCCATGCCAAGAACCATAGCCGCCATTTCACCGCTGTTCATCATGTAATAGTTCTCCATCAGACGGACCCCATTCACAGGGCTCAGTTTTTCTTCAATAACATGTCCTTCAGATTCTAAAAAGCGAACCAGTTTGTGTACCGCTTCTATAGCATCTTCACTCACTGATGTACCAACAGGTGAAGTGGTAGTATATGCAATTCGGTATTTACGTTTAAGCGGCTCATACATATCTTCGAGATAACGTCCTGGATAAAGCGGAACTTGAAAAGCGGCTTCATTCTGAATGACTTGGAGTACATCGAGAAGAGCAGCACTGTCTCTGACCGTCTTGGATAATGCAAAATCAATGGAGGCTCCTTGCCATTGTCTACCCACACCAGGGCCAACCGGTGTACGTCCTCGGGTCGGTTTAAGTCCAAAGAGTCCGCTGAATGATGCAGGGATACGAATGGATCCTCCGCCATCACTAGCCCCAGCGATCGGAACCATTCCAGACGCCACGGCCGCTGCGGAACCTCCGCTGGAACCGCCAGGGGAGTGCATGGTGTTCCATGGATTCCGAGCGGGTCCATGCAGCTTTGGTTCGGTAATATTTTTGAGGCCAAATTCCGGTGTATTGGTATGCCCGATCGGAATAAAGCCGGCTTTTCTTAACTTGGCAACGAAATGAGAATCATATAAAGGTTTGTGCTGTTTAAACAGCTTAGAACCAGAGGTGAGCGGTTCACCGGCAATGGCTTGGGAAATATCTTTTAACAAAATAGGAACGCCTGCAAAAGGCTGCTCCATTATGCTCACCTGTTCAGCTTCTTTCAAAGCTTGTTCATATCGTGTATGTACTACGGCATTTACTTTTGTATTTTGGTTTTCTACTTTTTCTATTGCAGCTTGAATTAACTCGGCAGGTGAAGTTTCCCGGTCTCTGATGAGCTGAGCAAGTCCTACGGCATCATAGGAAGTGTACTGGTTTTTCATGTCAATCATCCCTTTCTGATTATGATTTTACCATACGCAAGAGCTTTGTCGTTATCTCGCACATGAAAAAAAGCCATGTCCAGAAGACATGGCAGGATCGGACCTTTATTAGTTTATAGAAAGTTGGTTCTGATTCGTCTGTTGCTGACGCGTTAGGATAAACAGAACGGACCATATAAAGATAAAGCCTACGAGCTGAGCTAGTGTAATCATTTCACCAAAAGCAAGCCAGTTTACAATAATACCTGTCATCGGAAAACTGAGTTCAGCGAGTGTAGCCATAGATGCTTTCGTTGAAGATAAACCTTTATAGTACAGAAGCAGACTAAGTAGTCCTGGCAGTAAAGCTTGCGCGAGTAAATTTATAATAATACTGGTAAGTGCAGGACCCGCTTGAGGAAGATTGGTTACTCCACCTTCGATCCATGTCATTCCAACAAGCAAAGGAATGGCGAATACATACCGGATGGAAGTAACGGTACTATACTGGATCTGTCCAAGGAGCAGACGGCCCATTACTGTGGATCCACCCCATAGAGCAGCTGCTAAAAGTGACAAGATGCTGCCAATTTTGAGCCATTGGGTTCCCTCACCAAAAGGTAAGTGAAATCCAAAGGTAAGTAGATACGTACCGATGATCGCTATGGTAAACAGAGCGCCAAACTTTTGTGGCAATGTTTCTTTAAGGATCAATTTTGCTAAAAGAATAGCAAAGATAGGCTGCATTTTTTGCAGCAAGATTACTGCATTTAAGTCACCGTTTGTCAGTGCCATCGTGAAGATAACAGACGCAAGTGCAGATCCACCCCATGAAATAAATAACATGGCAAGGTAGTGCTTTAGCTTCAAGTGTTTCAATTCATGACGATTCTTCCAAAGGATCGGACCTGCGACAAGACATACGAGTAAATGTTCTACGAGAACAACTTGCATCGAAGTCAGATGTTCTAACAAGTTGATACGAAACAGGGGACTTATTCCCCATAAAGCTGCCCCAAGGGCAACCAGCCAAAAACCAGTCGAACTTGAATTTCTTTTTGCGTGGGTAGTGTTTTCCATCATCAAACTCCTCCATCGAATTTGAAAATGGTATCTTCAGTTAACAAAACCCCTATCATCTCAGCATTTTGCATGCCAAAAACAATAGGGGTTGATCAAACAAACATGCGAAATAACACGGCACGTTGCGATATTTGATCTTCTCTCATCCGGACTGTACCGTCGGCTTTGGAATTTCACCAAATCAGTCAATCTTCTATAATAAGAAAATTGAGTCGCGGGCTTCGCTAAAAAGCGTCACCGCCGGTTGGGAATTTCACCCTACCCCGAAGATCCATTATTCAATTAGCTGATATATTTTAGTAAGTAAATGAGTTGTTGTAACTCTGTAGCTGTTATCATAATACAGGAAGCGCTATCACAGCAAGTACTTTTTTTATAGACACTTATACTTACTAATATCTTCTATTCATATAAGTTAAGCGCTCATCAAAATCGGTCGCATCATCAGATGACATCATCCTGAATTTCATTATACACAGGAATTGATAATTTTGTGATTGATATGTACCTTTTACGGACCTATACAGCGTCTTTTTTATGCTGGAAATAGCGTAATACTAGTGGAAATGGAAGATTGAGTAAGAGAAGTGTAATGATTTGCTTAATCCTTTAAATATTCATTGACAGGGTCATTCCATATTTAGATAATAAAACAGCATTGCTATGAAACTTGCGAATAGTAGGGCAACTTACATCTAGGAGTGACTTTATGGATTTATTACGTAAGAAACATTTTGACCCCAATCAAAAAACGGATAACAATCTAAAGAAATCGCTGGGCCCTTTTGATCTGACCGTCCTTGGAATAGGGGCGATTATCGGAACGGGTGTCTTTGTCGTTACGGGAACTGCTGCCGCAGATAATGCCGGTCCAGCACTCGTTATTTCATTTGTTGTTGCTGCCCTGGTATGTATTCTTGCAGCACTTTGTTATTCTGAACTAGCTTCAACGGTAACGATATCCGGCAGTGCCTATGCATACAGTTACGCCGCTTTTGGTGAAGTGTTTGGCTGGTTAATGGGTTGGGCTCTTGTACTCGAGTACGGCTTAGCTGCCGCTTCTGTTGCGAGTGGGTGGTCTGCCTATGTGCAAGGACTATTAGCTGGTTTTAATATCCATTTGCCTGCTGCATTGTCTGGAGCATTTAATGCAGCCTCAGGACAAATTGTGGATTTACCGGCCGTTATTATTATCTTGCTAATTTGTTTGCTATTAACAAGAGGCGCGAAAGAAACGGCTAGATTTAATGCGTTTATGGTGTTTGTTAAAATAGCTGTCATTCTCATATTTGTCATCGTTGGAGCTTTTTACGTGAAACCGGATAACTGGACACCGTTTATTCCATTCGGATATTCAGGGATTCTGAGCGGTGCTGCGCTAGTGTTTTTTGCCTATATTGGTTTCGATGCTGTAGCAACCGCGGCGGAAGAAGTTAAGAACCCACAGCGAGATCTGCCGATCGGTATTATTGCTTCACTATTAGTGTGTACGTTACTCTATGTAATTGTTGTTGTAGTCCTGACAGGCATGGTACCTTATACAGAGCTTAGTGTAGCTGATCCGGTAGCCTTTGCACTTCGGTTCGTTGAGCAAGATTTTGCAGCAGGACTCATATCGCTTGGGGCGATTGCTGGAATAACAACCGTTTTACTTGTACTGTTATTCAGTCAAACAAGACTATTATTCGCCATTTCTCGTGATGGACTGCTTCCTAGATTTTTATCCAAAGTAGATGAAAAGAGACAGACTCCTGTTCGAAGTACTTGGATGGTTGGACTTGTTATTGCCTTGTTATGCGGATTCCTTCCACTTGATAAACTGGCAAGTCTGACAAATATGGGCGCATTATTCGCTTTTGCTATCGTATCTTTAGGTGTAATTGGATTGCGTAAAGCAAGACCGGACCTTAAGCGAGGCTTTACGGTTCCGTGGGTACCATTTCTTCCTTTGTTAAGTGCTGGTTGTTGTTTCCTGCTCATGTTCCAATTAGACATTTGGACCTGGATGGGATTCATCCTTTGGATGATCGTAGGACTTCTTATTTATTTATTCTACGGATACTCGCATAGTGAACTTGGTAAAAACAATCCTAAATAAACCATTTTTTCTAGATAAACATACTGATTTTAAGAAGCTTTCGGCTATTGCCGGAAGTTTTTTTATTTATCACAGACGAAACCATTTCAGTTGTGAAATGGATTCAGACAAGTAACAGATTTGACTCTCATTCAAAACAAATTATGCTATAATGACTAACTTAGAGAAAACGCTATGGTAGAAAGGTGATAACATGCGTAGAGCAATCGTATGGTCATTAGCATGTATGCTGGTATTGCTGCTTGCAGCCTGCAGTTCGAAAGAGTCCGAACAAGTGCAGCCGATCATAAAAGAAGAACCTGTAGAGACAGGGCAAACCCTTACATTAGTAGAACCAGAATATTATGAAGTACCGGATAGTAATAAATATCAAATTCAAACAAGATTGACTGATTTTCAACTCATCCATGGTTATGGAGGTCTTGCTTGGGGCGTTACTCGTAATGAATTAAGACTGTATTATACGCGAGATAACGGAGCAACCTGGGTTAATATTTCTCCTTCAGCCAATGTGAAGTTTTCATCTAACCCTGTTTACGGAAAAGATATTTTCTTTTTAGATGGAGAACATGGATGGATCGTTCGTTCAGGAACAGATGGAACCAATAATGTCGTTCTGCGTACGGATGACAGCGGAGAGAGCTGGAAGATCGCTTCACTTGAAGAATCACAAACCGTAACAGCCCTTCATTTCAATTCCAGTACACACGGTTATCTCATGACGAGTGAGAGTGTGGGGACAGTAAAAGAACAAAAAACATTATATATTACGACCGATGGCGGAGTTAACTGGACCCAAACATCAACGAATAATCCAATTCAGGCTACAGATGAAGCGATTCCACTACAAGGTTATGCGATGGGCATGATGTTTACAGACAACGGGAAAGGTTTTGTACCTGTACTAGAGCTGGGAACACCAAAAATGTACGTAACTAGCGATGACGGTGAGACTTGGAGCATGGACAAGTCATTTTTTAATCGTACTTCATCACTTCATACGAAATGCTCTTCGTTTACAATGGGAGAAATGGAGTCATTAAGCGTTAATCATCATAAACTTTACATACCGCTAGGATGTTCTGAAGGAGACCAAGTTAAGTACAGCGGATTATTCACAGATGATAGCGGCGATACATGGAATCATGTCCAATTTGAGCTGCCGGCAGAAAGCGGGACAGATAAACGGCTGTATCCTACTTTTGTCTCTGATCATATAGGGTGGATGTTACAAGGAAAAACAATATACCAGACAACTGATCAAGGGAAAACTTGGTCTAAACTTGCAGGCAGCAAGAATCTGTCTGATTTATTGGATAAGTACCCTGAGGTTGTGAAAATGCAGTTCGTTACGACAAAAGTCGGCTGGATCTTACTTGAAAATGCAACGGAGAAGAAATCAATATTGATGCAAACGACGGATGGCGGGCTGAACTGGGAAGTGTTATAACAAAGAAAATTTGTATTATTCTGCTAAAGAGATGACAAGTTCCTTTCCATAGTGGCATATACTTGAACAGAATGACGGTTTGTCAGAAGCCAGAACTTGGACGGGAGGAGACGGCGTGGGATTTGAATCTTTCTGGATGTTTGATTTTTTCGGAACGGTATTCCCTGTAGTGTTTGTCGTGATTCTCGGTATTATTGCTCTTTCTATTGGAAAAGAAGCTCTTCAGTGGGGGAAAAACAAAAAACAGCCTGTCCTCACGGTGCATTCTCGGATTACGGGTAGACGTATTTCTGTACAGCAGCAGACAAATCAGAGCGAAGGCAACCATACGAGAACCATGTATTATGTCACGTTTGAAGTAGAGAGTGGCGATCGATTGGAGTTTAAAGTCGCCGGTAAAGAGTATGGTCTATGCTCTGAAGGAGATGAGGGAAGACTCACTTTTCAAGGAACGCGTTACATAGGCTTTGAACGTCTTGCTAGAGTATATGCCGAGCCGGTTCACGGGTCTTAGGGAAAGATACGGAGCTGATGCATGAGTGAAGTTGTTTTCTATTCATTTCTCTTGCCATAATAATGTATAGGTCGTCCCTGACAAGGGCGGCTTTTTTTGATGTTTATTCGAAATGAATAGAGTAACTTGGTAGAACTAGGGTAATGAGTAGGAAAGGAATTCAGAAGGGAAGGGTGATGAGAAAATGAGATTTGAAAATAGGGTAGTCATCGTAACGGGAGCCGGCAGCGGGATCGGTAAAGAAGTGGCAGGTGCTTATGCCATGCAAGGAGCAAAGGTCGTTCTTGCGGATCGCCATGAGGAGAAGGGAGCAGCGGCGGCTGCATCGCTGCGTCAAGATGGATACGAAGCGATGTTTGTCCACTGTGACGTTAGGTCAGAAGAAGCAATTCTAACACTCATGGAAGCTGCGGTAACTGAATATGGACAGATTGATGTTCTAATTAATAATGCAGGATACGGGATTTGGAAATCACCTTATGAACTCACTGTAGATGAATGGGATGATGTGATGAACACAAATGTCCGCAGCTGTTTTCTTGGGACAAGGATCGCAGCCAAATACATGAAAAACAACAAAAATGGCGGCTCTGTAGTCAATATTTCTTCTACCCGGGCTACCATGTCAGAGCCAAATTCAGAAGCTTATGCTGCTTCTAAAGGAGCTATTATTTCGCTTAGCCATGCGATGGCTTTATCCTTGTCATCTGAACACATCCGGGTCAATAGTATCAGTCCGGGATGGATTGAGACTGGTGAATATGAACAATTGCGCCCAGAGGACCATTCGCAGCATCCAAGCGGAAGAGTGGGGAAACCATCGGATATCGCGCGTGCCTGCTTATACTTGACCGACCCTGAGAACGATTTTATTACAGCAGAGAATCTAGTTGTTGATGGTGGAATGTCACGAAAAATGATATATCAGCCCTAGCCTAGGACTCCTATCAAAATTGTATAATATTTCTGGATGAGCCCAACATGAGCACGAGGGCTCATTTTTTTTGCTCTATTCCACTGTTATAATAGCGTTGGCTTAAAAAAAGAGAAAAGAAGTGGAGGTAAGATATGTACGGGAAACTTTCCCGCATGCTCTTGTGGGTTGTACTTCTTGCTAGTGTAACATGGTTGACAGCTTTTGATTCTTCAAAAGAAACTACTCGGGCAATGTGGCTTTGGCAAGCTGAATCGATTCAGGACGGCGGCCAAGATATACTAGATTACGCAGACAATCATCGGATTAATCATATTTATTTACGAATTGATATGGAGCAACCTGCCGCAGTATACCAACGTTTTATCCTTCGTGCACATGAGAATGGAATAAAAGTGGATGCGCTGGGAGGTCACCCAAAGTGGGCGGCGGAAGGCGGAGAAGTTCCGTTATTGCGTTTTGCTAACTGGGTTGTTGACTTTAATAGAGAATCAGAAGAAAATGAAAAATTTAGTGGAATTCATCTGGACATAGAGCCCTATGTTCTAGGGGAGTGGGAGATCGATAGCGATGAGGTCACTCGGACTTATCTTGCGAATATTGAAAAGTTCCTGTCTGTCATTGAGCAAGAACCTAGCCTGGATTCAGCTATAGATCTTCCCTTCTGGTATGATCACTATTATAACCCAGACTCACAAGAACCGCTGATTCAGTGGTTTATGGGCAGGTTTGATCAAATTGCTTTAATGGCTTATCGTGATAAAGCAAGTGGGGTGGGCGGGATTGTCCAAGTTATTCAAGAAGAGATGGAGTGGTCAAGCAATTACTCTGCAAAAATCATTGTTGGAGTTAATGCGAAACCAATGCCGGGAGAAGAATTCACCACATTTGCTGGAAAGTCGAAAGAGAAGATGGAACAAGCTCTTCAGGAAGTGACAGCATCCTATGCAGGTTATTCCAGTTTTGCAGGGGTTGCCATTCATGATTATGTATATTGGAGTCAGATGACACAAGATACAGTAAATCCAGAGCCGACACCAGAACCAGAGCCGACACCGGACCCAGAACCAGAACTGCCGACTGACTCTATTCGTGGAACTTATATATGGAAAGCAGAACAGATTATTAATGAAAGTGACCAAGTGCTCGAGTTCTTACAAGAGAAAAAGGTAAATTTTTTATATGTAAGACTTGATCTTGACCAGCCGTATTCACTGTATCGCAATTTTGTGGGTCAAGCTGCAGCGATGGGAATTGAAGTTCATGCGATGGGCGGTCATCCAAGTTGGGGACTTGAAGAAAACAGATCACGTCTAACGAGGCTCATTAATTATGTGAAACAATATAACCTACGTGCAGCAGAGGATGAAAAATTCCACGGCATTCATTTAGATATTGAGCCTTATACTAACTCAGAATGGGATAATAATCGAGAACGTGTGCTTAAAGAGTGGGCATCTAATATAGAGTATTTCGCTCGTGAGACCAAAAAAGATTCCGATCTCAAAACAAGTGCTGATTTAGCTGTATGGCTTGATCGTCATGAATTACCAGGAAAAGATATGAGTGTAACGGAATGGATGATTCGTACATTGGATCATATCTCACTTATGGCTTTCCGAGATACAGCAGAAGGATCTAACGGAATTGCGACCGTTGTAGCTCAAGAAATGGAAATTGCTGATCAATTAGGCAAGCCGCTGCTGATTTCGGTGGAAATGAAAGAAAGTCATGAGGGAAATCATATTACTTTTTATGAAGAAGGCGAAGCTTATATGGAATCAGAACTAGCGAAGTTGCCAGGTCTGCTTGCGGAATATAATGCTTATCAGGGGTATTTAATTCATTCTTACGATTATTGGATTAATGCGAAGCCATAAAGAATTATTTAATAATCTCATATAGAGATGAGAAGAGCGGACTAAAGAAACTTTTAGTTTGCTCTTTTTTCATATGTTCATTTCTCTATCCGTTATATATTTCCAATTAGAGATTTGTTAAACTGGAAAAAAAGATATAATCTCGGAGGAGTCTATGTATCTGATTAACTTTTTTGAAGGCAAGCATATGTTACATGCAGAGGTTGAGCCTAGAACGAGTTTTGGTCCTCTATCTTCAGGTGAAGACACGTACGATCCTATTCTTGTGATAACTAGTGTCGTTGTCTTGCTTGTTTTTCTCGTTGTAGGTTATTATGTGTCTCGCTATTTTCGTAATCATCGGAATAAAAAATGAGTAAGAAATAAGAAGAATGTTGGGCTCTTGTGAAAAGAAAACCCAAGATTCTTTTTTTATTCAAAAAAATAATTGAAATAAATTGTCACGATCTGGGCGAATGCACAATAAGATATAAAGTATAGCCATGAGAACAGATAATACGGGAAGGAGGAAGACTTCCATTGGCAGTGATTAAAGCGAATTCCGAAGATGTGAAATTACTGGCGAGACTTATGCGTGCGGAAGCGGAAGAAGACGGTGATACAGGGATGCTCCTTGTAGGGAATGTAGGGGTCAATCGAGTGCTCGGAGGATGTCTGGATTTCCGGAATATCCGCTCTGTGAGTGAGATGGTATTCCAGAATCCGGGAGGATTTGAAGCAACCCAAAAGGGATATTTCTACCAGGCAGCAAGGGAATCAGAGATCAGACTCGCTCAGCGGGTAATCAACGGGGAAAAGATATGGCCGGCAAGTAACGCACTTTGGTTCTTTAGACCATCTGGGGATTGTCCGCCGACTTGGTACAATCAAGCAAATACAGGGAGATACCGAGCACATTGTTTCTTTAGTCCTTCAGGAGAGGATTGTCCTGCTGTTTATTAGTTTTTTGAAAAAAGTATCCATCTAAAATCAGGGAGGTTTTTAATTATGTTTAACCAGCCTTACCAACCGGTCACATATAAGATTGGAAATGGGGGACCTGGATACGATCCAAGAAATATGGGAATGCCTTCGATGCCAATGATGCCTATGATGCCAAATACAACCGTTGTTCCTCCAGAAGTGAGCAGTGGAAGCGTGATGACTCCAGGGGGGGCAGTTATTCAGCAGACTCTCCCTTTTACCGAACAATCTTTTATCGAGAATATTCTTAGGTTAAATCTAGGAAAGATTGGGACTTTCTACGCTACTTATGAAGGAAACAGAGAGTGGAATGCTAAGATCTTCAAAGGAATTCTGGAAGCAGCTGGACGTGATCATATTATCATAAGTGACCCAAACACAGGCCAACGTACGATAATTTTAATGGTGAACTTTGATTACGCTACGTTTGATGAACCGCTGAATTATGAATATCCATATGCACCGCCTACTGCTCGGCGGTAAAACTTAGGATTATGGACGTTTTCTCATAATCCCTAATAAAACACATAATGCATTAGTAAGCCGCCGGGTACACAATTTATCTTTTTTTGTGTACCCGGCGGTTTTTTATAGCACTTATTTTGGGCTCTGCCTCATATATATTATCAAGATCACAGACATAGAGGGATAAAAGGAGGTGAACCTATTCACTGAATTTTCACGGTGGATAGGACAATCATTTGGCTGATCCTTTACCGGCTATAGAGCTATTCATGATGATGACAGGTCTTTCACTGATCAGTGCCATGTTTGGTTTTTTTCAGAATCAGTTAGTTCTTCTTGCTCCAGACTCGGAACCGCCCAGACTCATAAATAATAAGTTTCCATCTGCCTTTGATAAGGCCGGACTGCATCTGCGAGCACATGTGCGAATCTATATCTATTTATGCAGAGCAGGAATGATTTTACCGCTAATTGCAGCTGGAATGATGGCTGTAGGAAGTATATCGCGCATCGTTACTGCTATTTTTGTGGTTCTTTTTGTTATTGAATATATGGTTTGCGGCAGTATAATTTCCAAACTGTGGTTAAAAAGAAGTGAAAAAGGGTCCTCTTCTCCTGTAAGTATTTCTACACTAGATCATAAGGAAAGTGTTTTACTTAACCAAAATCTTCTGGAATTCTCTTCAAGGACAGCAAGGGAAATCATGATTCCACGTACAGAAATGATATGCCTCAACACAGAATGGAGTGTCCATGAAAATCTGAAGCTGGCAAGTATAGAGATGCGTACTCGCTATCCAGTATGCCAGGGAGATAAGGATCATATTATTGGATTCGTTCATATCAAAGATTTATTTATGTCGGGAATGGAGGATTATATAAGGGCAATCAGACCTGTTTTGAGTATCCCGGAATCCACTTCGATTGACTTTTTACTGAAACAAATGAAGGAATCGAAGACGCAAATTTCCATTGTGATTGACGAATATGGCGGAACATCTGGACTCGTAACCTTAGAAGATATCGTTGAAGAAATTGTTGGTGAAATTCAGGATGAGTTCGATAATGAACGGCCGCTTGTGGAATATTTGGGTGATGGCTTCTATTCTATTGATGGATTAATGTTAATTGAAGATGTAAACGAGCATTTTGAACTGTGTCTGGACGACAATCAATATGATACGATTGGGGGCTGGCTGTTTTCTGAATTAAGATCTTCCTCTCCTCAAAAAGGGGAATATATTATCAAAGCGGGCTTTAAGTATGTTATAGAAGAGATCGAACATCTGCGAATTTCCCGAATACTTTTGTTCCCTAAGCAGGATACAAATGAGCAAACGGGTACGTAACTCGCTGCCTTATATAAAGAAATCTTATAAATCGCTTACTATTCCATCCTTCCTTCGAACGTTATAATATAGGGTACGAAGGAGTGTGAAGCTATGAGTTATGATATTACCTTTCGGTTTAAACCCGTATATGAATTTATGAACAGTCTTCATACTTTTATTTGTCGCAAATCACATAAAAAGATTGAACTCACACCGAGGTGGGTCAAAGAGACTCAAAGTATGCTGACTACAGAGTACAGTTCTTTATTGCGCGAATGGCAAATGGATGAAGAATGGAAGTACGCCTATCTGTTGTTAGAACAAGAAGACATATATACTGCTGAAGATTACATAACCTTTTTAGAAAATACATCAGACAAAGATCTGCTTGACCATTTCGTTACTCTTTGCAAAGATTGGAATTTTAAAGTTCCCGATTTTGAAATGAAGAAATTTAAAGAGAGGTATAAGGAACTATTTTACGAATGGAATGAACAATATTTCAAACAGCTTAGTCCTGAGGTGTGTAAAGCCCTTCAAGCAGAATATGCAGTTCGACTTGCTGAAAAAGAATATAAATCGGTAGATTCATTAGTCGATGAAACGACTCGAGGGCTCGTGTTTGGCAGAACGGAGAGTCTAGTCCGAATTGTGCTCATTCCGCAGTACCATTTTCAGCCGCTGCATATATTTTGGCATTATGGAAATACGATTGTTTGCCACTATGCAGCGCCTGTTTACCTTGGGGATGATGCCGTTATTCCTCCGCATGATTTGCGAGTGATTCGTAGTCTGGGGGAGAAAAATCGTTTGAAAATACTTAAGTATCTGCACCAAGGACCGAGATCCTTTATAGAAATTGTCAGGCATTTAGAGCTCTCGAAGGGAATTACACATGATCATATTTCAAAACTGCGCAGCAGTGGACTCCTATATGCTCATTTTGATGGAGAGAATCTGATCGAATATAGCATCAGATCGCATGCGCTGCGTCAGGTGGAACAAAGTTTACTAAATTACATAGAAAGTTAAAAAATTAGAAAACCATCAAATTCCTTGTATGATAAGGGGTTTGATGGTTTTATTTCTCAGAAAAAGATAAAAATTTGAAAAAAATACATAAAATTAACTGGTTCTCTATTTACAGAACTGCAATTCGTTTCTATAATAATGACTAATCAATAAAAACACACCTAGTTTATCGGAATTATTACTCATGTGTTTTGTAAGGGCGTTACTAAAAAATATAAAGAGACGGAGAGATGTTTTATGAAAAAAAGGATCGTCTATGCTTCCTCGTTATTGCTTGCTGGCTCGCTTTTGTTATCTGCATGTTCAGGAGAAGGAGCTTCACCTGCCGATACGGGCACAGGTACACCAGTTGATGCTCCGTCAGGTGAAGCTCCTGCTGCCACAAACCTGTTAACGGAAAAGATACCTGCATCAGATATCAGCAAATTACCTCAAACGGCTGTACAAAGAACAGATACGGTTATTGTGGGACTCACCGATCCAAGCGGATCGTTCACTCCTTATTTCTCACAGAGCGGTTATGACGGTAACGTTGCTTCCCTTTTGTACACATCTCTTATTACTTCGGACGCTGAGGGACTCCCTGTAGCAGATTATGCAGAAAGTTATGATGTTTCTGAAGATGGATTAACATATACATTCCATTTACCTGAAAAAGGCTCGTTTAGTGATGGATCACCGCTCACTTCGGAAGATGTTGCATTTACTTGGACGCTTCTGCATGACAAAGCTTACGATGGCGATACCGATATTACACTGATGAAAGTGAAAGGCGGTCTTGCTTACAAAGAGGGGAAAGCAGACAGCATCGAAGGTATTAACATAGTTGATCCTTATACGATTTCAGTAACGCTTGAGGAACCCAATGCAACTGCTCTTCTAAATCTCGGCGGTAACGTGCTGTCTAAAGCTTATTACGGTAAGGATTATAAATTTGGGGAACTTACTTATTTGCAAAAACTACATGCTGCTCCGCTGGGTAATGGTCCCTACATATTAGAGAAATTCTTGCCAGGACAAGAGGTTCGTTTCACAGCAAATGAACATTATCTGAAAGGAAAACCAAGTGTAGAACGTTTTATCTATAAAACTTCTCAGGGCGATACATGGCAATTCCTTGAAACAGGCGAAGTGGATCTTGCTTCTTACACAGCAACACAGGAAAACATTGATAAATTAAAAGGTCTCGGCTATGTCGATATCCTGCCTTATACACCAAGCACTTATGGATACTTCCAATTGAATCTTGAGAATGAACAGATGAAAGAAAAAGAAGTGCGCCAAGCTATTACTCACGGATTAAATCGTCAAGCTATTTATGTAGATGCCAATCAAGGAGCCGGTGAAGTAGCTAATATTCCAGCAGCTCCCATCTCATGGTCTTATACCGAAGAAGGAATTAACCCATACGAGTATAATCCAGAAAAAGCGAAGGAACTTCTTGATGCTGCAGGCTGGACTGTAGGCGGAGATGGGATTCGTGAGAAAGACGGCAAAAAATTATCCATTCACTATCTTGGTTCCAAAAGCCCGGCAACTGATATTTTTATCGCGGTAGCCAAAGAGAATTTTGCCGAAATCGGTATTGATTTTCAGCCAGAAGTATTTGCAGACTTTAACGCTTTAGTGTCAAAAGTAGAAAGTAAAGATTACGATATGGCTGCATTCTCAACGCCAATGCTGACAGATCCTTCTGATGGGGTTATCCAATTTATCGATGGTTCATTGCCTGGTTACGACAATCCGAAAGTAAAAGAATTGTATGCAAAAGGTCTAGCTACGGTAGATACGGAAGAACGTAAAGCGGTGTATCAAGAATTGTATCAAATTCTGAACGATGAACTCCCGGTTATCTTTACTTCTTATCGGAAATCGGTATACGCAAACAATGGAAGACTTACGAACGTAAGTATCAGCCCTTACAAAGGCATTGCACAATCATTGCCTGAATGGAAAATAGAACAATAGCATTTGGTTAGAATTAAAAAGTTAGCTTATGTCCGTCCTAGATCCCTAGGCGGACATAAGCTTTAACAGATAAGGAGCATAACATGAGCACTTACCTTGTCAAAAGACTCACCTACATACTTGTTATTTTGCTGGCTGCGTCATTTCTTATTTTCAGTCTATATGCGCTTACGCCAGGAGATTATGTGTCGAGTAATATCAAGCTAAGCCCAGAACGTAAAGCGGAGCTGCGGGAGTTATATGGACTTGATAAACCGCTGCTTGATCGCTATGTGATTTGGATTAAAAACGCGCTTCAAGGCGACTTTGGTTATTCGCTAGCGCAACAAAAACCCGTGCTAACTCTTTTTAATGAATATATATGGAATTCATTCCTACTTGCCGCCGTGTCGACTTTTTTCACATGGCTCATTGCCGTTGTGATTGGAGTCATTTCCGCTTACAAACAGTATTCTTGGTTTGATACCGTAGTGATGCTGATTATTTTTGCAGCGATGTCCATTCCGTCCTTTTTTATTGGACTTTATTTAATCAAGATGTTTGCCGTAGACCTGAAATGGCTTCCGCCAGGCGGGATGACAACAACGGGTAGTAATGCAACCGGTCTTGCTTATGCCAAAGAAGTGATTCAGCATATGGCACTGCCTGTCGTTGTCATGACACTGCTTGGAATCGGCTCACTCACAAGATATATCCGCAGTAACATGATTGATGTAATCAAACAGGATTATATCCGAACAGCAAGAGCTAAAGGGCTTACTGAACGTAAAGTGCTCTTCACACATGCTCTCCGAAATGCTCTGCTTCCGGCGATCACTCTCATCGGTTTTGAGCTTCCCGGACTATTTGGCGGATCGTTAATTATTGAGAAGATTTTTAACTGGCCGGGTATAGGACAGCTTTATATGTCGTCTTTTTCTTTGCGTGATTATCCTCTGCTGATGAGTTTTACTGTATTTATTGCGATTTTAACTGTCCTTGGCACCTTGTTGTCGGACCTGCTGTATCGACTTGCAGATCCGCGTGTCAAGCTCGATTAAGGGGTGGATCGAATGTCATCAATTAGCGGAGCTACAAAAACAACTACAGGGCCTGGAGTGGACTATAGATCATCTTTATGGCGCCAATCCGTTCGAAAACTGCTGCGTAACAAACTAGCAATTTTTGGTCTTGTTGTGGTGATCCTGATGTTTCTTATCTGCTTCTTAGGTCCGCTATTCTCTCCTTACGCAGATAACAAAATCAATATGCTGGAGATGAAGAAAGCACCGAATGCAAAACACTGGCTCGGAACAGATAACTTAGGACGAGATGTACTTACTAGAGTGATGCAGGCAGGACGTATATCCCTGACAGTAGGGCTAGCCTCCATGATGTTATCTGTTCTCATTGGAGCGACGCTTGGGGCAGTAGCTGGATATTATAGAGGAGTTGTAGACCAACTCATTATGAGAATTGCAGATTTGCTGCTAACGATTCCGAGCCTTCCGCTGTTATTTATCGTTGGTGCGCTTTTATCAGAATGGAAAATACCCCCAGATTACCGAATGTACGTGGTTATGCTGATGCTTGGACTCGTCAATTGGCCGGGACTCGCCAGAATGGTGAGGGGACAGATGCTGAGCTTACGAGAAAGAGAATTTATGCATGCCGCAACTGTCCTCGGACTCAGGGATCGAAAAAAACTGTTCCATCATCTATTGCCGAATATTTATCCGCTTCTTATTGTTATGGCAACCTTAAGCATCGGCGGTGCGATTCTAAGTGAATCGGTGCTGAGCTTCTTTGGATTAGGTGTTATGCCGCCGACGCCAACATGGGGCAATATGATTGATGCTGCGAATAACTTAATTGATTTTCAACAGCATCCATGGCTTTGGATGCCGCCTGGTTTTTCTATTTTTATTACAGTCATTGCCATTAACATATTTGGGGACGGTTTACGTGATGTGCTTGATCCCAAACAGAAGAGGTAGGTGAACACCAAATGGAATCGTTACTGCAAATTAATCACCTGAAGACACATTTCTATACAGATGAAGGACCCGTAAGAGCAGTAGATGATGTGAGTATTACGGTACCTAAAGGACAAACCGTATGTATTGTTGGAGAATCGGGATGCGGTAAAAGTGTAACTGCCATGTCCATCATGGGTTTGATTGAGGAACCTGGGGGCAAAGTTGTAAATGGAGAAATTAATTTTATAGGCCAAGATCTGCTGAAAATGGACAAAAACGAATTTCGAACCATTCGTGGTAATGACATAACGATGATTTTTCAAGAGCCAATGTCGAGTTTAAACCCTGTAATGAAGATCGGTGAACAGATTATGGAGCCGCTTATCATTCATAAAAAAATGAAAAAAGACACCGCTAAAAAAAGAGCGATTGAACTCTTGAAAGAAGTTGGAATCTCTCGCTCCGAGCAAATCGCAGATTCTTATCCTCATGAACTGAGCGGAGGAATGCTGCAGCGTGTTATGATTGCAATCGCGATCTCATGTAATCCAAAACTCCTTATTGCTGATGAGCCAACAACAGCTCTTGATGTTACCATTCAAGCCCAAATTCTCGAAATGCTCCGTAAAATCAAAGAAGATTCTAACATGTCGATTCTGATGATTACACATGATTTGGGTGTGGTTGCCGAAATGGCCGACTACGTTGTTGTTATGTATTCCGGCAAAGTAGTGGAAGAGGGCGAAGTGGTTGAGCTTTTCCGTTCTCCCAAACACCCTTATACACAAGGACTTCTTAAGTCTAAGCCGGTTATTAATCAGCGGCAGGATGAACTTTACTCTATACCGGGACAAGTACCGAATCCGCTGACGCTCACGGAATCCTGTTACTTCAGTGATCGCTGTGAACACTGCATGCCGATCTGCAGAACGAATGAACCGGAATTGAAAGAAGTAGCTCCACTACAGAAAACGGCATGCTGGTTATACGAGGAGGTGGCTGCTCGTGTCTGAAGCACTACTTGAAGTGAAGTCACTAAAAAAGTATTTTCCCGTAAAAAAAGGGCTTATGGGCCGAACGGTAGGGTATGTAAAAGCAGTAGATGATATAAATATCACTTTGTATCCGGGCGAGACATTTGGTCTCGTAGGTGAGTCTGGGAGCGGAAAAAGTACGGTGGGACGTACCATTTTACGACTCCATGACAAGACGGCAGGAGAGATTCGGTTTCAAGGAAAAGACCTGTATGCTCTATCACCGCAAGAGTTAAGACAGCTTCGACCCAAAATGCAGCTTATCTTCCAAGATCCGTATAGCTCTCTGAATCCGAGGATCCGCGTGGGAGATGCCATTGGTGAAGCTCTCTTAGATCATCAGCTTGTACCTAAAGATAAGATCCGTGAAGTCGTTACAGAGGTGTTAACTTCATGCGGTTTATCTGCTTATCATTATGATCGATTTCCGCATGAATTTTCCGGGGGGCAGCGTCAACGGATCGGGATTGCGAGAGCCCTTGCCCTCAACCCAGAACTGATTATAGCGGACGAACCGGTATCTGCTCTTGATGTTTCTATTCAGGCACAGATCATTAATTTATTTAAAAAATTGCAAGTCTCAAGAGGCCTCACCTATCTATTCATCTCTCATGATCTAAGTGTTGTTGAACATTTGTGTGATCGCATCGGAGTGATGTATCTCGGCTCCATGGTGGAGATGGGTACAAGGGATGATCTATTTCTTCGCCCGCTGCATCCTTATACAAAGGCTTTGTTGTCTGCTGTACCTATTCCGATACCTAAACTGAAGAGGGAAAGAATTGTACTAAAAGGAGATATCCCATCTCCCATGAATCCACCTTCCGGTTGCAAGTTTCACACTCGTTGTCCTTTTGCAGTCGAACGTTGTTCTTCTGAAATACCGCTATTTAGAGAAATTGAACAGGGGCATCATGTGGCTTGCCATCTCGTGTAGCAGTGAGCTAATATGCTTAGATATCATAAAATAAGAAAACCACTAAGACCGTTTCCTAATGGAGACGGTCTTTTGTGTAAAATATTTACTTTATTTGAAACATAATCCATGTTAGCTGCGTTATATAATGAAACGTGATCCGATTCGCGTTAATATTATAAAGTGAGGCAGGGAGACTATGAAAAAGTATGTATGCGTTACCAAAATTCATGCTCTATGTTTACTTGTGTTGGTACTTTCTTTAGGATTTGCTGGTGCTGCTAGCGCCGATCCGGTAAAAGAAGAAGGTGCACTGACTACAAAACCGCCAACAGAAGATACGGCCCAGGTCAAAGCGACTTATAAGTATTTGAGTGCTTATACCAGTGATGTTTCGTATTCCAGTGGCGGGAAGGGTTCTGTTATTGGTAATACGGGGGCATCCGTTACTGCGGATTTTATCGGAATAGATGCTGCCATACAGCGCTGGACAGGGGAGGAATGGGTTGCAGTTACAAGTAAAACTTCTTCTAAGAACACATCAAAGACAGTGAGTCTCAATGAAAGTTTTGCAGCAAGTGCTGGTTATTACTATCGGGTGGTATCCACACATACCGTGAGAGTAGGTTCAGATATTGAAAAAGCGACATACACAAGTCCATCACGTCTGTTAAAATAACGTATTACTTGGCATTTGCAATTCTACATAAAAGAAAGAAGCTCAGTACATGTACTGGGCTTTTTTGAATAGTAACGTATGACTAAGGCTTCAGTTCAAAACGATTATTAGCTTGGATTGCATTCGCAGTGGCAATTAAATCTTCTTTTCCAAGGGTACCTGTAATAATGATAAATACAAGATTGTTCCGATAAGCCAGGTGATCGTATTCAGATAAAGTGGCAGCGTCATAGAATACAGCAGTAGTTCCATCCTCAAGCGTGATTTCTTCCGGTTCTCCATTAATGCCGATGTGGAAGGATGTATCATCGTTTTCTTTGAACCTTTGATACATTTCGATCGTCAGTGGATTTTCATTACCTTTGTAATATTCAAGCGTCAATTCTTCTGAATGATAGATATGATCAGGGTCAATCGGGTTATTCTGATCTATTAAAAGCTGGTACTCTTTCCGATCGGGAGTAAATGGAACCTCGAAATCACGGTAGACAAAAGTTGCTCCGTCTATAGCAGTTTCTCTTGAGACCGTAACTCGTTCTAGATCGTGTTTCTCGATCGTTGTGCCCATTGGCAGTCCCGTTCCTTCCACGATTGGGGGAGGATCAGAAATTTCGGGCGGAGGGGCTGTTAAGGCTCCTGTATTGGTCTCTTCTTTTTCCTTACCCGTGAAACTTAGTATAAAGTCGTCACCAATCTTCTCTAGCTTTTCAACAAACAGCGTGTTAGCTTGAAGTCCTGCAGGAACACTAAAAATCGTAGCACCAAGCATAATGGAAGCGGCAACGACTCCTCCAAGCTGCCATCGTTTTGACCTGCGTTTTCGTTTGCGGATCTTCTGAAGCTCACTTTGCATGTTATTCCAGGATGCCTCCATACTCTCTTTATCTACTGTGGTGGAGGCAGCAGCGGCGTTTTCGAAAGCAAGGTCAAAAACATCTTCAAATTCCCTGTCATAGATGTTAATTGAATCGTCAGCAGACTGATTACCGGACTTTTCGCTGCTCATTAGCCGCACCCCACTCTCTATACAGGAGTTTCTTAATTGCTTCTCTGGCTCTGAAAAGACGCTGCTTGATTACATCTTCCCGAAGATCAAGAAGTTCAGCCATCTCACGATAACTAAGGCCTTCTTTCCAGCGAAGCTCAATGAGAGATCTGTACTCTGGTTTCAGCGTCTCCATATAGCGCTCTATGGATTCCTGCATCAGTTTGGTCTCTACCATCGATTCGATGGATACAGAGGTTTGTTGTACGGTCTCTACATCTAAGAAAACACTGTCAGCATCCAAAAGGTTACGATATTTTTTGTTTTTTCTTAAATAATTTATTGCTGTATTTTTAGTTACTACTTTCAGCCAAGCTTTTAATTTGATTTCGTTCTCGAATTCGGGTTTATTTTTGATGATTTTGATGAATGCTTCCTGAATAATGTCTTCAGCTGCAGAGCGATCCTTTACAATGTATACGATAAATCCGTACATCATCTGATAGTATTCATAGTAGATTTCTCTCTGTAGGGATTCGCCAAGATCATTATAGTCCGCAGCCAACAACAGTTGGATCCGGGTAGACATGATTATCCCCTCTCTATTACATCTCTCTATTGTCAAACAAGTATTCCATTATTTTACTATAAATTGAAAATATTCTCCATAAATTTAAACTTCTTACTCATAACTTTTCAGACTCATCTTTCCATGTTTATGTGAAAACCTCTTAAATAAAGAACTGAAATGTCGCGAACTTCGATTTTTCGTTTCGTTTCAGCTGTGATGGTTACTATATAAGCACAAGGAATTATTGGAAAATTTAATTATGTATTAAGGAGCGTGAAGGAAGTGAAGGCACTAACTTATCAAGGAAAGAAAAAAGTGAAGGTAAAGGAAGTGGCAGATCCTACTTTGCAGGGCAACAAAGATATTCTAGTCCGAGTTACATCAACAGCGATCTGCGGATCTGATCTTCATATTTATAATGGACTTATTCCCGGTATGCACAAAGACTACGTTATTGGTCACGAACCAATGGGAATTGTAGAGGAAGTATCAAGCGATGTGACACATGTGAAAAAGGGAGATCGGGTAATTATTCCTTTTAATGTTTCGTGTGGAGAATGTTATTTTTGCAAACATGAGATGGAAAGTCAGTGTGATTATTCAAACGAGGCTAAAGATACCGGCGGCTTGTTAGGTTATTCGGATTCTTATGGGGGTTACCAAGGTGGACAGGCAGAACTGTTACGTGTCCCTTATGGAGACTTTATGCCTTTTGTAATTCCGGAAGATGCAGAGATGGAAGATGAGAAGCTGCTTTTTCTTTCGGATATTTTGCCGACCGCGTATTGGGGCGTGAAAAATGCAGGGGTTAAGCCGGGAGATACCGTGATCGTATTAGGTTGTGGTCCCGTTGGTTTGTTTACCCAAAAATTTGCTTGGCAGGCAGGCGCTAAGCGGGTTATCGCTGTAGATCATATTAACTATCGCTTAGAACATGCGAAACGGACAAATCATGTAGAAACTTTTAATTTCGAAGAGATCAAAGGCTTTGAAGGTTACATGAAGGAAATTACACATGGTGGTGCTGATGTAGTTATTGATTGTGTAGGAATGGATGCAAAACGAACGGCTGCCGAAAAAGTGGAAACAGCCCTTATGCTTCAGGGAGGTTCCTTAGGAGCGTTCCGAACAGCGACGGAAGTGGTTAGGAAGTTCGGTACCATTCAGTTGATCGGGGTGTACGGTGCTAATTATAATATGTTCCCGCTAGGGCATCTATTTGAACGTAATATCCAGCTGCGTACAGGACAGGCTCCTGTAATCCATTTTATTCCGGAAATTTATCAGCAAATTAAAGCAGGTAAGATCGATCCCACTGATATTATCACGCACCGGATGAACCTGGAAGATGCAGAGCGTGGATATGAAGTGTTTTCGGAAAAAGAAGAGAACTGTCTGAAAGTGATACTTAAACCATAACTTTGGTTTGAAAAATGAAAAGGTTGCCTTTGGTCTAATTATTAGACCCCGGGCAACCTTTTTAATAGAGTACATTTTGAATAAAGAATCTACACCCTGACTAATTAAAACGCCCAATTTCCTTTTAGGAAGATCGGTTCTTTTGTGCCGTCAGCGCTAATTCCGTAGATATCCATTTCTGCAGAACCAATCATAAAGTCAACATGTGTCAGACTTGTGTTGAGTCCCGCTGCTGCAAGCTGTTCTTGGTTCATGTTTTTGCCGCCTTCTAAGGTAAAGGCGTAGGCGCTTCCGATAGCCAAGTGGTTAGATGCATTTTCGTCAAACAGTGTATTATAGAACAAAATGTTGGTATCTGAGATTGGGGATTGATGAGGAACAAGGGCTACTTCACCCAGATAATGAGAGCCTTCATCAATCTCAACGAGATTTTGCAGGGCTTCTAAGCCTTCTTCAGCAGTCACCTTGATAATCCGTCCATTCTCGAAGGTAAGTGAAAATTTATCAATTAGATTTCCGCCATAGCTGAGAGGTTTCGTACTGCTTACTGTACCATTAACTCCCGTCTTCAGCGGTGCAGTAAACACTTCCTCTGTAGGCATGTTCGCTACAAAAGTATGCCCCTTTTCGTTGATACTGTCTCCTTGGGCCCACAAATGTCCTTCAGGAAGCTCAATTGTAAGGTCTGTACCAGGTGCGATGTAGTGTAATTTTTTATATTTCTTTTCATTGAGCACTTTTGATTTGTTCTCAAGTGTAGTAATATGCTTCTGCCATGCAGCAACAGGATCGGCTTCGCCAATACGTACCGTTTTAAAGATAGCTTCCCAAAGCAGAGATACTTGTTCATGTTCTGGGGCATCCGGGAATACTTTTGCAGCCCATTCTGGAGAAGGGACGGCAATCAGACACCAGCTGAATTTATCAGCTTGCTGATATGCACGATATTTGGCCATCGCTTTGCCGCGAGCTTTCTGGGCAGCAACAATTCGATTTTGATCCACACCTTTAAGTAAATCTGGATTTTCGGACAGGATATGTAGGACAGCAGCCCCTTCTTCCACCATTTCTGTCATCTCGCCGGCATACCATTTTGGCTCTTTTTCAAATATTTCATCGGAAGCTAGGTCATACTGCATACGAGTAATCTGTTCATCGTTCCACTGAACTTTTACGTAACTAGCGCCCGTATCGTATGCTTCTTTTACGATGAGACGTACAAATTCTCTTGCTTCAACAGGAGCATGAACAATAAGCGCTTGTCCAGGTTGGATATTTACCCCCACTTTAATGGTGAGTTCAGCATAAGCTTTTAGTTTTTGAGCAAAATCAGACATTGTAAAGTTCCTCCATTTCACACGCGATGATATATTTTATCTACCTTAGGTTAAAAAAGCGATGTGATTAGCATGCCCGGATGAGTGAATCCAGACTCTTTCGCAAAGCTATTTTATTATTGTACAATATAAGTGGTAAAAATGAACTATTGCAAATGGTTTTTAGGGAAAAAGAAATCAGGATTACAAGGAGAGAAAAAAGTGAGTCATAACATAATCAGCGCTTCCATGCACAGGGACGAAGAGAAACATTGGTTAGGGCATACCGTATTTACTATAGGAGAGAGCAAGACAGAATATGAGATCTCTTTCTTCAGCAAGAACGGTAAGGATTGGGATTATAGTCTGCATTTTGCGGGCGAACCGGGAGCAGAGGAAGAATTTTTACAGCTGGATGCAAGGCTTGAAGAAGATGATGATTTATATGATGATCTTCTAGACGCGGCGATTGATTCGATTCCTGAATAAAGCACAGGCAAAATCGCAGAGCTTGTCTAAACATGAATGGTTGTTCTATTTTTATGACATGCTGACTATAGATAGTAGGGTGAGATTTTTCTTGCGAAAGCACATATTTTCTGGGAACTTGGGAATTCTACAGATGATTGATTGCACATAGGGGGCATTCCAATAAGAATGGGAGGTATCCGTCGCATGGCATCTGATAATCTGATAACGGAAGGCAAGACGGCTCTAGAAGAGGTTGCACCCGATTTATTGTGTCTGCGAACATTGTTTGTTAATGTCCTTTTTGTCGGAACTCCAGGTTCTAGACAATGGATTCTAGTCGATACAGGGATGCCTGGCTTCGCGAAAGATATTATTCAAATTGCAGAAGAACGCTTTGATGGACCGCCTTTAGCGATTGTGTTAACCCATGGACATTTTGATCATGTGGGTAATGTGATTGAACTGGAGCAGCACTGGGGAACACCCGTATTTGCGCATACGTTAGAATTACCTTATCTAACCGGTCTAACGGATTACCCTCCAGCGGATCCTACGGTTGGCGGAGGATTACTAGCTCGTACATCCTTTATTTTTCCCAACGAAGCGATTCATCTGGATGATCGGGTTGATGCGCTTCCTTCCGATCATAGTGTACCGTACGCTCCAGATTGGCGATGGATTGCTACACCAGGTCATTCTCCAGGTCATATCTCTTTGTACCGGGAGAAAGATGGGGCACTCATTGCAGGTGATGCGTTCATCACCGTTCAGCAAGAATCGCTCTGGCATGTTATTTTCCAGGATAAAGAACTCCATGGACCTCCAATGTATTTCACTACCGACTGGGATGCTGCTAAAAATTCTGTTCAGACGCTTGCTGATCTTAAGCCAGAGCTTGCCATTACGGGACATGGTCATATGATGGCAAGTACAGAACTTAGAGGTCAATTGGATCGACTTGCTCGGGACTTTGACCGGCTTGCCCTACCGAGACAAGGGAAATACGTCTAATAGATCATGAAATGACGAATAAAGATATCCTATAAATTCGGGATATCTTTATTTTTGTTGTGATGAAATTAAAACTGTTCAATGGCAGCGAGCACAACATTGTTAAAGTGGTCTGTATACATATTTTTGAAAGGTTTCTCTAAATCTCGTTCGATCGTAAAATGAATCAATAGAATATCATATACCGGATCAACTGCGACAAATACACCGGCTGCTCCCCAGTGAGAGTAAGCCTCCTGCGAAAATAAATCTCCGCCATCTTTTTTGCTGCCATTAATACTCCAGCCATATCCCCAGCTCGCTTCTGGAAAAGTCTCATCTCTGTAGACGGAGGAAACTCCCGGGATATGATTTTTTGTCATTTCTTTTATGGAAATGGGAGAGAGGATTCGCTGATCACCATACGACCCTTTATTGAGAAACATCTGCGCAAAGATAGCAAGGTCCATGGCACTGCTGTAGATACCAGCTGAAGGGGAGACCGATTCTATCATCTCGTCTGTTTCGAGCCATTCTGCGCATGGATCTTCGGGCGATCTTTTCACAATGCGATGACGTTCTGCGTGGGGGACTTTGAAATAAGAGTCATTCATCCCAAGCGGTTCAAATACTTCTTGCTTCACGAAGTCTGGATAGGAAATTCCACTGACTCTCCGTATGATCTCTCCAAGTAAATCATATCCAAATCCAAGGTAAGACATGATTTCACCCGGCTTGCTGGATAAAGGAGCGCCGTATCTTCTATGGAGGTACTCATGAAAATAAGGTTCTTCTGATTCTTCGCAAGGAGGGATCTGAATCGTTGAACCATCCCCTCTTGCGTAAGTATATACATCTTCTGGATTGATTCCTGAAGTGTGAGTAAGCAGGTGATGAATTCGCACATTCTCTTTTCCGAGTCCTTGAAATTCAGGTATGTAGTCAGTCACGGAACGATTAAGACCGATGAGCCCTCGTTCGGCCAGGATCATAATACAAGCAGCAGTGAACACTTTAGTAATCGAGCACAAGGGAAATAAAGCATTCGTCGTTAACAGTGGGGAATCGGCAGCTGGTGTGAGAGTTCCGAAAGCTTGGTGTGAGACAATGATCCCATTTCTTGCGACAAATATGACCTCAGCAGGGGTAATGTTGTTGTCAACCATCTGCTTCGCATAGGTGTTAGCATAAGCTACTTTGGATGCGGATATCCCTGCTTCTTCTGGTGTTCCAATACGTAACATCGTATCTACCTTCCTTTTATAGAAATATAATCCAGATTATATAGTATATAGAACCATTAATTAATAGACAAGTAAAATAATTCATATATTTGTTAGCTTCTATTGGTAAATAGGGTTTCTTTGTTTTTATTTAATATATTGTATCATTGACGGATTTTGGTAAATGACGTTAGAATACAAATATTAACTAGTTAGGATATGTGTTAACAATACGATTAATGGGGCGTGGTTTATGGTCGGTATAGGTGGTGGATAAGGAAGAAGCCATTCAGTGGCTGGTTTATTGTATTCGTTTACAAAGTAAAGAGAAACATGCTTGCCATACTTTATAGGGAGGATTTTAATGTGAAAAGAACTTTATCGAAATATGTAGCTATGGTTCTCGCATTTGCTTTGCTTGTACCGGCTTTTGCCTATGCAGACAGTCAGGACACAAAGGGAAGCGGTAAACAAGAAAGTGCTTCACCGTCTGTAGATTTGAAAGGGCTTCCAGCAAGCAGTACTACGTCAAATAAAGAGGCATCTCCAACCTTTACGAATGTATCGGTCCACGATCCTTCCATCATTAAAGACGGGAAAGAATATTATGTATTCGGATCTCATATTGAGGCAGCTAAATCGACTGATCTGATGAACTGGACAACGTTTACGAATGGATATACAACCCCTAATAACGTTCTGTTTGGCAATCTTTCAGAAAATTTAAAGGGCTCATTCGCTTGGGCTGGTGAAAATGACTCGGATAGTAAAGGCGGTTTTTCCGTATGGGCACCGGACGTTTTCTGGAACGAAAATTACATCAATAAGGACAACACAAAGGGTGCCTATATGATGTATTACAGTGCATCATCCACCTATATTCGTTCCGCGATTGGTTATGCGGTATCTCAAAACATCGAAGGACCTTATGAATATGTAGACACGATTGTTTACTCTGGTTTCACCAAAAACGATGCGAAAGATACAGATAGTCAAGTCAATAAAAAATGGACAAATACCAATATCAAAACATTGGTTGACGAGAAGCTTTTGAGCGGTCCAAATGAACAATGGTTTAAAGCAGACGGATCATTCAATAACACCGTGTATCCTAACGCGATTGACTCCACCTTATTTTATGATACAGACGGTAAGCTGTGGATGACCTATGGTTCTTGGTCAGGCGGTATTTTCTTACTCGAACTGGACCCGCAAACAGGGAAAGCGATTTATCCAGGAGAAGATGGAAAAACGAAAGATGGACGAATCATTGATCGTTATTTTGGTACGAAAATTGCCGGCGGTTATACGAAATCCGGAGAAGGTCCGTTTATTGTCTATGATAAAGAGACAGGTTACTATTACTTAACGGTTACGTACGGCTGGCTTGGGGCTGACGGCGGATACAATATGAGACAGTTCAGATCGAAGAATCCAGACGGTCCGTATATGGATGCTGAAGGGAAAAATGCAGTATTGCCAAGTGGCGCGGAAAATGAAACTTATGGAATTAAGATGATCGGTAACTTCCTCTTCAAGAGAGAGATAGGTGATCCAGGAACAGGTACAGGTTATGGCTATGTATCTGCTGGTCACAACTCGGTGTATTACGATGAAGAGACAGGTAAACAATTCTTGTTCTTCCATGCTCGCTTCCCGCAAAAAGGTGAAGCCCACGAGCTTCGTGTTCACCAAATGTATAGGAATAAGGATGGTTGGCCGGTAGTAGCTGCTAATCGCTATGCGGGCGAGTCTCTTACGAAACTGAAGACAAAAGATATTCCAGGTGAATATAAATTTGTTAATCATGGCTTAGCCTATTCCGGAGAGATCACTAGTTCAGTTGATATTACGCTGAACAAAAATCACAAAATCACCGGAGGAGTAACCGGTACATGGAAACTAAAAAATAATTATTATGCAGAGCTAACAGTGGATGGTGTCAATTACGATGGAGTTTTCGTGAAACAATGGGACGAAACTTTACAGAAGGAAACGATGACATTTACGGCCATTTCAAGTGCGGGAGAAACGATCTGGGGGATCGGCCAGCCTGAGAAAACAGATCAAGAGGTTGTGAAGGATGTGGAGCAGGCGCTTACATTAGGGAATACATCCAATGTCTCTTCTAATCTTACCCTTCCTGTAAAGGGAGCACGCAACACTCAGATCTCTTGGAAAACATCGAATCCAAGCGTTGTATCTGCAACGGGAGAAGTGAATCCTCCAGAGGTCGGTGAACCTAACCTGACGGCAACATTGACGGCAACCATCTCGAAGGGCAACGCCGTAGTTACGAAAACATTTAATATTGTCGTGGCACCGGTTGATGTATCGTATGGTTTAAACGCACAGTATTCTTTTGAAAATGATCTAGCCGCTACAGTCGGTTCATTTGGTGAAGGATCGATAACGGGAGATCGCATCGATAATACAGGTGGTACAATTACTTTTGATAAAGGTGTCGTAGGAAACGGAGCTATATTTGACGGGAAATCGGGTATCAAACTTCCGAATGGTCTGATTGAGGGGAAAGAGTATTCTGTATCCATGTGGCTGAAGCCTACGCAGATCACACAGTATACGCCGACTTTCTTTGGTGGATCAAATAAAAGTTGGATCAGCTTTGTACCGCAAGCAGGAGATAATACAACAACACTATGGTCTGGTGAGAATTGGTATAACGCATCCATTGGATCAAGAATTCGTACAAATCAGTGGCAACATATTGCATTCTCTGTTGATAACGGATTTGTAAAAGTATTTGTGGGTGGAAAAGAAGCTTACTCAGGCTCAGGCTTCCCAGATGTGTTTACGACCAAAGATGGTGTGTTTAGTTTAGGTGTTAACTTCTGGGATACAGCATACAAAGGAATGTTGGATGAACTCCGCATCTACAATGTGGCTATTACTGCAGAAGTAGCTGCAAAATTAGCTGAGGAATTACCGAAGCAGGAACAAGGAGCAGCTGAACTTGCGGCCGAATTCTCTTTTGAGGATAAGCTAAACGATACCAAAGGCAGTTTTGGAACCGGAACAGTCATCGGAGATAAAATTGGGAACCCAGATGGGGGAACAATCACATATAAGGATGGGGTAAAAGGGAAAGCAGCCGCTTTTGACGGGAAGTCAGGGATACTTCTTCCAAACGGACTCATATCAAGTGACAGCTATTCGGTTGCGATGTGGGTATATGCAGATGAATTGAAGCCTTACACTCCCGTATTCTTCGGAGCACAGACAAACAAAAACTGGATTAGCATGCTGCCGATGGGACATGACGGAGCCAAAAATAACGCAATGTTGTGGTCAGGTGAAGCGTGGTACGATGCCATTACAGATGTGAAAACACCGCTTCAAAAGTGGACCCACTATGCATTTACGGTGAATGGTGACGCAGTTACTGTATATATTGATGGGGTAGCGAAATATACGGGTAAAGGCTTCCCTGATATTTTTACAGATAATAATGGAACCTTTAGTTTAGGTACAAACTGGTGGGATACTCCTTTCAAAGGCATGATTGACGAACTGCAGATCTATAAAGGAGTAATTACTCCAGAAAAAGCAGCAGAACTTGCTTCATAATATTCTTTGAGGTTAATAATCAATGAAGCACTTCTCAGGAGGAGTGCTTCATTGGATTTCTTTATGAGATGCCTTCTCTATTCATTGTTCCTATGAAGGCTCTATGATAGAATTTATTTGTAGAACATGATATATTCGTCAAGAGAACAACCTTGCTTCATACTAGATATGAAAGCGCTACATATAGGAGGCGTAAGAAACGATGGTACAAGAAACAAATAAGGCATATGAAGGAACTTACGGAAGTTATACTGCTATTATTTTGAAGTCAGGCCCTTATGAAGCTAAGATGATCCCGGAAATCGGGGGAAATCTAGTTTCTTTTCGTGATGTAGAGCGAGGTCATAGCTATCTGAGAGAACCGGGTGAAGATCACGCAGAGGAATTAAAAGAGAATCCAGGAGTATATGGAATTCCTGTACTATTTCCACCGAATCGATTCGAGGATGGTAAGTTTCCTTGGAATGGTAAGGTATATCAACTGCCAATTAATGAAGAAGCAACAGGCAATCATCTGCATGGATTTATGCACTACATACCATGGCAGGTCGTAAGTTTTGGTACAAATGAGCAGGAGAGCTATGTTGTTGTCGAACAGATTGTACGAGAAGGACATGAATTTTATAAATATCTCCCATTTGAATATACAATCCGTCTTCGTTATACACTCAGCGAGCTAGGACTTCAGCAGCAAGTTACCATTATAAATGAAGGTAAGGAGTCCATGCCTAATTTACTAGCTTTTCACACGGCAATTAAGGCGCCATTTGATGAGACAAGCGAAGCTGCTGACTACAAAGTCAAAGCGACGATTGGTCAGCGTTATGAGCTAAATGGTCGAAGTTTGCCAACAGGCAACATTCAGCCTTTATCTAATGAGGAAGAACTCTTAAAGACAGAAGGAGTGAATCCTTATTTTGAAGCGATGGATAATCACTATACATCTGAGCCTCAGAATGGACGTAACTACATGGAACTTACGAACACAAAAACAGGAGATACCCTTGTTTATGACGTAGGTACTTCATACAAGCACTGGATGATCTGGAACAACAATGCGAGTAATCAATTTTTCTGCCCAGAACCGCAGATGAATCTCGTCAATGCACCGAATGTAACAGGAAAATCAAACGAGGAAATCGGACTTATTGCACTAGAACCAGGCTTAGTCTTTGAACAATCCAGCCGGCTGTATGTGGTAAACAGATCACTATAGTTAGCCGGGCAGCAAAGATGATTGGCTAATCAAGCTTTTCTTCATAAAAATAACTTATGAACCCATAAGATTCGGTGAAGGAGGAATTGCAAATGGATTTCCGTATTGAGAAAGATACGCTAGGTGAGATGAAGGTTCCCGCTGATCGTTTATGGGGTGCGCAAACACAGCGCAGTAAAGAGAATTTTCCAATAGGTCAGGAAAAAATGCCGCTTGAAGTCATTCGTGCGTTTGCGATACTTAAAAAGAGCGCTGCTAAAAGCAATCTTCAGCTTGGCAAGCTCTCAGAGGATAAAGCAGCAGCCATTGTTTATGCAGCCGATGAAATTTTGTCTGGACGAGTAGATGATCATTTCCCGCTTGTTGTATGGCAGACCGGAAGCGGTACGCAGTCTAATATGAACACAAACGAAGTGATTGCGAATCTCGGTAATCAGTGGCTTGCTGAACAAGGCAAGGAAGAACGCCTTCATCCGAATGATCATGTGAATATGTCACAGAGTTCTAATGATACATTCCCTACAGCACTTCATGTAGCAGGTGTTATTGCGGTGGAAGATGAACTGCTGCCGGCTATCCAATTGCTAAAAGGAACACTCCATCAGAAATCAGAAGAATTTATGGATATCATTAAAATAGGTCGTACTCATCTGCAAGATGCAACTCCGATTACACTCGGCCAGGAGATCAGCGGCTGGGAAGCCATGCTTGCCAAAAGCGAGCGCATGATTGCAGCTAGTGTGGAGTCGATGAAAGAGCTTGCTATCGGAGGAACTGCAGTAGGAACGGGAATTAATGCTCATCCTAAGTTTGGCGAGATGACAGCAGAAGAGATTAGTAAAGCAACAGGCAAAAACTTTACTTCTGCTGTGAATAAGTTCCATGCCCTGACAAGTCATGATGAAGTGGTCTATACCCATGGTGCTGTCAAAGCACTCGCTGCCGATCTGATGAAGATTGCAAATGACGTACGCTGGCTGGCAAGTGGACCTCGCAGTGGTCTCGGAGAAATTTCAATTCCAGAGAACGAGCCGGGAAGCTCCATTATGCCAGGAAAGGTAAATCCTACACAGAGTGAAGCCCTCACGATGGTCGTTGCACAGGTGATGGGAAATGATGCTTCCATTGGTTTTGCGGCCAGCCAAGGTAACTTTGAACTGAATGTGTTTAAACCGGTTATTATCTATAATTTCTTACAATCGGTGCAGCTGCTTGCAGATTCCATTCGTGCCTTTAATGACAAATGTGCTGTTGGTATTGAGCCGAATAGAGAGGCAATTAAACAGAACTTGGATAATTCCCTCATGCTAGTTACGGCGCTCAATCCGCATATTGGTTATGAGAATGCAGCGAAGATTGCAAAACATGCACATAAGAATGGTTTAACACTTAAAGAAGCGGCACTTGCTTCTGGGCTTTTGACGGAAGAACAGTTCGCAGAGTATGTTGATCCATCGAAAATGATTGCTCCTAAAGCATAACCATGAATAAAAGCAATTAAAGTGTAGAGATCTAACTCTGTACATTAAAAATAGACCAGGAACCTTTTTAGGTTTCTGGTCCTTTTGTGGTGTGGTTGCCTTTTTTCCTAGGAAGCCTGTATGATTAGAAATGCTGCAAGATTTTTTGGACAGAAGGGAGAACGAAAATTGAAAGGGATTTTATTTGCCATTTTGGGTGGGGCATGTATTACACTGCAAGGGATAGCGAACACTCAAATTAGTGAAGATATGGGGACCTGGCAGGCTGCTGCGATTACACAAACTACCGGGTTTGTGATTGCATTAATCATTATGCTGCTTGTGCGTGAAAGAGATTTCGGTGCGATCAAAAAGGTGAAACCTTTATACATAACGGGTGGCCTGATGGGAGCAATCATTATTTTCAGTGAAGTGACTGCGATCCAAAAAATCGGGGTAACCCTCACCATATCTGCCTTATTAATTGCCCAGCTTAGTCTCACTTATCTAATAGATATCAATGGTTGGTTTGGAGTAATCAAGCGGAAAATTACCATTCCGCAGCTGTTTGGTATCGCGATGATGATTATTGGAGTTATTATTCTTAAGTTGTAATGTAATTAGACTTTGAAAGGACCCGTTATTATATGACACTAGGTATTATTATAGCTTTGATAGCAGGCTCGTTTGTAGCGATGCAGGTTGTTTTTAACAGTAGAATGGGTGAGTATACAGGCTCCTGGCTAACAACGACCATAGTGCTTGGACTTGGAGCAATCGCTTCTCTTGCGATAAGTCTACTGGTTGAAGGAACTGGTGGATATCATTTGGAGAATATGAAGGGATGGTACTGGATCAGCGGAGCGATCGGGGTAGGTGTGGTATTTAGTTTAATGCAGGGCATCAAGTTACTCGGACCTACGTTTTCGACATCTATTGTGCTCACCTCTCAGCTTAGTTTTGCGCTATTATGGGATTCGCTTGGTTTTTTTGGACTAGAGAAGATTGAATTTACGATGAATAAATTGATTGGAGTTCTCGTGATTATAGGAGGAATTCTTATCTTTAAATATGGAGAACGTCTAAGCCAAGTAAGGAATTCACCAAAACGGAGTAAATAAGGAAGCAGAATGTAGTGACTAAAAACGATCTGGTTCTCTAATACAATTACCAATTTCGGATAGGAGTTACGCTCAAAGCTGAAAACTCGTGTGCTAAGTTTGAAGTGACTCCTGGAGCATCGACGTGCATGTTTAATAGTTAAAACAAATAAGTGAATACTTGAACAAAACTGACCGGATTTTGGGTCAGTTTTTTTTGCGTTTGCTGACAGATATCATGAGGCTGCGAATGAAGCGAATTCAATAAACACCAGGCACAGCCAGACAGGGATTAAAAATATATTCTTTTTCTCATTTGCATTCTTATTTATGTTGCAAATGCAACAAAGTTAGGTTAAATTAATATATATTTATTTTTGTTGCAAATACAATAAAATATAAACTAAGGAGCTAAATATGAAGGAAATTCTTCGTGAAATAGGAATGATCGCGAGGGCTTTAGATTCCATAAGTAATATAGAATTTAAAGAGTATGACCTTACAAAAGGTCAATATTTGTACCTTGTACGAATATGTGAAAACCCAGGAATCATTCAAGAAAAACTAGCTGAGATGATAAAAGTAGATCGAACAACAGCTTCACGAGCTATTAAGAAACTAGAAATCAATGGCTTTATCGAAAAGAAAGAAGATGATCAGAACAAAAAAATCAAAAAGCTATTTCCCACGAAGAAAGGGAAAAATATATACCCTTTTATCATCAGAGAAAACGATTATTCCAATAAGGTTGCACTATCTGGATTTTCTGAAAATGAAATAGAGACGATTTATAATCTGCTGCAGAAGGTCAGAAAAAATGTAGAAAAAGACTGGGAGTTCGTTAAAAAAGGCAACAAGAGAGAGTATTAACAGATTGGCAGGAGGGAAATACAATGACAACGACAAACACAAGAAAATGTACGATTGAAGATCTAGATATACTTCGGGAAATAAGTGTGGAAACATTTAAAGATACATTTGAGGATCAAAATTCTCCAGAAAATATGAAAACCTATTTAGATAGAGCATTTAATTTGAAACAAATAGAAGAAGAATTAGTAAATGAATTTTCGGAATTCTATTTTCTTTATTTGAATGAGGATATCGTTGGATATTTAAAGTTAAACACGAATGACGCTCAATCTGAAACGATGGGACATGATTCACTTGAAGTTGAAAGAATTTATGTGAGAAGAAAATTCCATAAACAGGGGCTAGGTAAATTCCTCATAAATAAAGCGATCGAAATCGCAAGAGAACAGAACAAAGATAAAATCTGGTTAGGCGTTTGGGAAAAAAATGAGAACGCCATTTCCTTCTATAAAAAAATGGGGTTTGTTCAAACAGGAGCTCATTCTTTCTATATGGGGGATGAAGAACAAATAGATCTTATAATGACCAAAATACTTGATTAATCTAATCTAGTTATATGAGCAAGCCACAGTTGGTATTGCAGCTCCTCGTCCCTTACTGCGAGGGGCTTTTTGTATTCAATTAGATTTAATGTCTGAGACACAACTTTTCGCATAAAAGCGATAAATCGTGTTTTTTGTGTTTAAAAGCGTAGGAGTCATGTACAGCATCAAAAATGAGCAGTAGAACATAAATGCAAATAAACATCCGACTTCTCTATTCCATATGTCGCTGTAGACGTTATAATAATTAACAAATCAGGAGATAAATTTACATTAGATGTTAGGTATAGAAAGGGTGTCTTGAATGCAGCTTACTGTTAATGAAGCCTTGAGTATCTATCCTCTCTCTGGAGCTAAATTGGTCGCCGGAGCACAGGGGACCACGAGAATTATTAAATCAGTTAATGTGATGGACGCTCCCGATATTGCGGAATGGATTAAATCCGGCGAACTGTTATTTACGACCGCCTTTGTTATGAAAGACAGTGAAGATAATGCAGTCATGCTCCTTCGAAAGTTACATGAACGAGGATGCGCGGGCCTCGGTATAAAGCTCGGCAGATTCTGGGAGCACATACCAAATCAAATTGTGGAAGAAGCCAATCACCTCGGACTCCCCTTGATCGAATTACCTTTTCAATTTACGTTTTCTGACCAAATGAACGCCTTGTTTAAGGCTGAATATGAACGGAATACAAAAACACTGCAAACTGTGGTGGAGAGACAGAAAAAGCTAATGCAATTCGCCCTTAATCAGGATCATAAAAAAGATGTGTTTGCTAAATTGGTAAGTATTATAGGTCGCCCCATTGCTGTGATCGGTTCGAGGGGGCATTTATTATTTGCGAGTGAAGAGACGAAGGAGCTCAATGTACAGCAGGGCTGGCCATACAAACCGATGTTTCAGAGAGTGAAATGGGATCATGGTAGTTGCTATCGTGTACCTATCACGCAAAAAGATGAAGATTTCGGATTTTTACTTATATATACAGATGGGGCTTACGCTCTAAAAGAGGAAGAAGAGCTATTTCAGCAAGCAGCGGAAGTTCTTGCTTATGATATGGATATGACATACCGGGAACATATGAATCCAACCCAGCAAGATGAAATGTGCCTTGTGATGAAACAGTATCTGGAACGGAAGATAAACGGGGATGAACTCGTGAGACGTTCAGAAGGATATGGAATACAGCTGTTTCAAGGGAATTATCAATGTGTGCTGACAACGGTGGAACCCGGGATATTTGCTGATGGGAAACTTCTGAAGCAGATTCATCGAGAACTGCAATATAACCCGATGATGCAGCTGACAAACTCTTCACATATCAAAATAGACGGAGGCATTCTCTCAATATATACATGTCCTGCCGGAAAAGATTATGGCGAAGAATTGTCTCGTTTTCTTCTCAGTCGGTTTGAAGATATGATTGAGCCTGGTAAAACGGCAGGCGGTTCCATGCCAAGATTTTGGATCAGTAAAATGAAATATGAACCTAAGTCACTTCGTGAAGCTTATCAAGAATGCCTGGATACCCGCGCGCTTGCTGCTCGCTTTGAAATGAAAGAAGTTGCCCTTCAGTTTGAAACGCTTGAATTCGCTTATCTTTTTAGTCATGTCCCTGAATCTGTGATGGAAAATTACTGCAATAAAGTACTTGAGCCTTTACAGATGGAGGGCGGAGATCCAAGTCAAATTTTAATGAATACGCTTGAAGCATTTATCGAAAATGACGGACTTATTAATGAAGCAGCAAAACAATTGTTTGTACACCGTAACACAATCACTTACCGTATGGATAAAATCAGTACTCTCCTGCAAATGGACCTCAAAAAATCGAATGATCTTCTCAAACTCAAACTTGTATTTACCTTTCGGAACTACTTACAGGCTCATGAAACGAATGAATCCATCCCTAAACCACACTTCACAAAATAGGATACGTGCACAAAACACAAAACAAATCTTACATGTTAGTTTATATGACAAATGTGTAGACGATATATTGAAAACACAAATCCATATAACATAAAATGTAAATATAAAAGCGGATTTGGAGGTGGAATTCACTGAATCTAACATTAGAAGACATAAATTATTTCACTAAAGAAAGGTATATCGCTTCATTTGGTGATCTTTTTGAACATTCATCATGGATTGCTGAAGCAGCTTACCACAAACGGCCTTATGATTCTTTGGAACTAATGCATGCGTTCATGATCAAAGTGGTGGAACAATCAGATAACGAAAAGAAAATGACACTGCTTTGTCATCACCCGGATCTTGGATCGCGTCTAACGATGAGTGAACATTCTGTAAATGAACAAAAAGGAGCGGGACTAGGTACGCTGCCTGCTGCAGAGCAACAAGAACTTTCGAGAGACAACGACAGGTATAAAGGAAAGTTTGGATTTCCTTTTATCATTGCGGTGAAGGGTAAAACCCCCGAAGAAATCGGGAAAGCCTTGAAGGAACGATTAGAGCATACTCCGGAAGAGGAATTCCAAACCGCACTGGAAGAGGTTTATTTGATTAGTTGGTATCGTCTTACGTCTTGGATGGAACAAAACATGACAGAGGAGAGGGTATGAATGACTTACGAAGCGCCTAAAGAGAGAACGATGTACTACGGAAAAGGGGATGTATGGGTGTTTCGTTCCTATGCCAAACCGCTGACGGGTGTGAAGGTGATTCCTGAATCTTCTTTTAGCGGGAGAGGAAATGTTCTGTTCGGGATGAATATCAAGGTAGCTGTCAAAGGAGAGCGATTCATTACTTCTTTTACAGAAGGAGATAATTCTCTAGTTGTGGCAACAGACTCTATGAAAAATTTCATTTTACGTCATGCTGCTGATTATAAAGGAGCTACGGTGGAAGGTTTTCTAGAATATGCAAGCCGTGCTTTCCTTGAAACCTACCCGCAAATGACAGGGGTGCGAATGTCGGCAGAGCAGGTTCCTTTTGAAGAGATTGAGGTCGGAAATAAGAGTGGAATCGCTGCAAGTGATCTTGTATTTAAGTATTCACACAACGAAAGTGCGAGTGCTGCATATGTCCTTGAACGGGAAGGGGATAGCATAAATGTGGCAGAGCATCAAAGTGGTGTATCGAATCTTAGACTGATTAAAGTGAAAGGCAGCAGCTTTTCCGGTTTTGTAAGGGATGAATATACGACACTTCCGGAGACCTCTGACCGGCCATTGTTCATCTTTTTGAACATTCATTGGAAATACACAGAAATAGAAGACGCCCTTGATGACACCCGCGGTAATTATATCGATGCAGAACAAATACGTGATATTGCAGCTACCATATTCCACGAAAATAATTCTCCTTCCATTCAGTCTCTCATCTACCACATCGGACTACGAATGCTTCAAAACTTCAGCCAGCTGGCAGAGGTATCTTTTGAATCCAATAATCGTACCTGGGAAACGATTGTCGAAACAGTATCAGAAGGTCCGGGATCTGTTTTTACAGAACCGCGTCCACCCTATGGTTTTCAAGGTTTCTCCATGACAAGGAAAGATCTTACAGCAGCACAGCGAAATGAAGCACAGCAAGCAGGCAGGGTCTAGGATGGGCGGAAAACTCACGACGCATGTGCTGGATACGAGCCGAGGGATACCGGGAAGTGATATGAAGGTAGAACTTTACAAGGTTCTGGAAAAGCAGGGAGTAGAGCAGATTGTTCTGCTTGCTACCCGTTTCACAAATGCAGATGGACGCTTGGATCCTCCTTTTCTCGAAGATGAGCTGAGCGAAGGGGTGTATGAACTTCGTTTTCATGCCAGAGCGTACTTTGAGACTTTTCTATTGGAAAGTGGAATACATACCATCTGGGATGTAATTCCGCTCCGATGTAAGATCACGAGCATTAATGAGCATTACCATGTTCCCTTACTTGTTGCACCGGGGGGATATAGTACGTACCGGGGAACGTAATAGCAAGTATGCAGGTCATCTTATTGTAGAAGGAGGGCTCCTGATGCCGAAAAAATTTGATGTCATCATCCAAGGTGGCCGTGTTGTTTTACCCCATGGTGTGGAAAAAGTGGACATCGGCATCCAGGATGGAGTTATTACTGCGATCGCTCCTGAGTTAGATGCAGATGAAGCTGCTATCCTATACTCTGCTGAAGATCAGCTTGTATTTCCGGGTGTGGTCGATGCACATGTTCATTTTAATGAACCCGGATTAGCGGAGTGGGAAGGATTTGAGACCGGTTCTGCCGCACTTGCTGCAGGCGGAATAACTACATATATTGATATGCCGCTGAATGGTGTTCCACCGACGACCACGAGGCACGGCTGGGAATGTAAGCTGTCAGCTGCTAACGGAAAAAGTTATGTGGATTATGCTTTGTGGGGTGGGCTTGTGCCTACAAATGATTCAGAGCTAAGTTTTCTCGCCCGCGCAGGTGCAGCAGGATTTAAAGCATTTATGTCTGAACCTGGCGGAGAAGGAGATGAGATTTTCACTCGAACGGATGATAAGGCACTGATTCGCGGGATGTCTGTGATTGCGAGTCTTGGCGGGGTGCTTGCCCTTCATGCCGAGAGTAATGAAATGACAGATGCACTTGCCTTTGCGCGAATCTCCAAAGGAAGAGTAGGGGCAGAAGATTATTTGGCTTCCCGGCCACCGGAAGCGGAAGCAGAAGCGGTAACTCGCGCGCTCATGTACGCCAAAGAAACAGGATGCAGACTTCATTTTGTTCATATCAGCACGGCTAGGTCTGTAGAGCTTATTACAGAAGCAAAGCGCAGCGGTCTGGATGTTACGGTAGAGACTTGTCCTCATTACTTGGTGCTGACAGAGGAGGATGTGGTAAGCAAGGGTGCCGTTTATAAATGTGCGCCTCCTCTTCGTAGTAAGCAGGAACAGAATCTATTATGGGAGACACTCCTGTCTGGCAGTATTGATATGATCGCATCCGACCATTCCCCGTGCCCTCCCTCCATGAAAGATACGGATAATTTCTTTCAGGTGTGGGGCGGGATTGCAGGAGCGCAGAGTACGTTACTGCTGATGCTTGAAGAAGCTTACTTGAAGCGGAATACACCTCTTCCGCTGCTCGCTTCTTTACTCGCAGCAGGACCGGCTAGACGCTTTGGACTGGGTTCATGTAAAGGAGAGATCGCGCTAGGTAAAGATGCTGATTTTGCAATTGTAAGTTTGAACGAATCGTATACACTTACACAGAAAGAAATCAGGTACCGGCATCCGATATCACCCTATATAGATCGTACATTCTCATGCAAGATCAAGGCGACTTTTAGCAGGGGGATTCAAATTTATGACGACCTGCACGGATTGACCAATCAAAGACAGGGCCGATTTATTCCTTCCGTGCCGTCAAAAGTGGCCGCGGAGGAGGGGGATGTTTATGTCTGAACCTTCCCTCATTAAAAGTACCGAAGCAGACAGAGAAGCAGCATTTGCCGCTTCTTGTCAGCTCCTTCATGAATTACTGGAGGAACTTTCGAATATCGGAAAAGCCGAGGAAGGTGGAATGACTAGGCTCTTGTATTCCTCTTCCTGGCTGAAGGCGCAGCAGCATCTTCAACATGTTATGCAGGAAAAAGGCCTTATTACTTCCTTTGATCAATCCGGGAATTTATACGCACTGCTCGAAGGTACAGACGAGAACGGTCGCCATAAACCGCTGTTTACAGGGTCGCATATCGATACCGTGATTTCGGGAGGCAAGTTCGATGGTGCACTCGGTGTTGCAGCGGGAATGATTGCCCTTCTGTATCTGAATAAAGTATACGGGCCTCCGGTTCGATCACTTGCAGCGGTGTCCTTATGCGAGGAAGAAGGAAGTCGATTTCCGTTTGCTTTCTGGGGTTCGAGAAGTGTCACGGGAACAAATGATTGGGGTGCTGCAGGTAACCTGAAGGATGCGGAAGGAATCCGTATGCTCGAAGCGGCTGAAATCTGTGGATTCGGACCGAATTCATCTTACCCCGTGAGACCCTTCGAGCCGGATGGATATCTGGAACTTCATATTGAACAGGGGGCTGTGCTTGAGAGAACGGGGACATCCATCGGCATCGTCACCGATATTGTTGGACAGAAACGTTTTGATGTAATGATCGAAGGTGAAGCCAATCATGCCGGAACAACCCCTATGCATTACCGAAAAGATGCGCTTATCGGTGCAACCGAGATGATCGTTCGAATCCATGAGCTTGCGCTTTCTTATGGTGACCCGCTGGTAGCTACTGTCGGTACGATGGAGCTCCTGCCGGGGGCGGTTAATGTCGTTCCTGGAAAAGTGGTATTCACTTTGGATATCCGGCACACGGACAAAGGGATCATGGATCGTTTTATACAGGAGGCGCTTCTGATCATTTCCGAATCGGCGGTGCGAAATCAATTGCATGCGCAGTGGCAGGAGCATTTGTCGGTAGATCCTGTGGCTATGGATGAACGATGGATAGAACGGATTCAGAATGCTTGTGAAGCACTTGATTTCTCATACCGTAAAATGCCGAGCGGCGCAGGACATGATGCACAGATTTTTGCGGAGGTATGCAAGGCGGCAATGATATTTGTACCTAGTCAGAACGGTCTCAGTCATCATCCAGAGGAATTCACCTCAGTGGAAGAGATCAATCAAGGGTTCAGATTGCTTGTAGAAATGCTGTACCAATATGGCTACAGGGGGAAGACAGATGAATAAATATAAAGAGCTAAACCCATCACTTCGAACGATCATGACACCCGGGCCGGTGGAAGTTGATCCACGTGTGCTGCGGGCCATGTCATTTCCTATATTAGGACAGTTTGATCCTGAATTTACGATGCTGATGAACGAAACAATGGAGATGCTCAGAGATGTATTTCAAACCTCTAATGAGTGGAGCTTCCCTGTAGATGGAACTTCTAGATCCGGGATTGAAGCCGTTCTCGTCAGTATTATCCAGCCTGGTGATAAAGTGCTGGTACCTATTTTCGGAAGGTTCGGACATTTGCTTGTTGAAATCGCTCAGCGCTCCGGTGCGGAGGTTGTATTTATGGAAACGGAGTGGGGAAGTGTTTTTGATCCGCAGATCGTGATCGAAGCGATTCATACTCATAAGCCGGATATTGTTGCCTTGGTACACGGGGAAACGTCTACAGGTCAGATGCAGCCACTAGCTGAGATTGGCAAGATGTGCAGGCAACTGGATATTCTGTTTGTGGTTGATGCGGTCGCTACGATTGGCGGTGTACCTGTCAAGACGGATGATTGGAATATTGATGCGGTGATAGGCGGAACTCAAAAATGCATCTCCGTTCCATCTGGCATGGCGCCGATTACTTATAATGAGCGGATTGAAACAAAGCTTCAATCTCGAAAACGGATTGAACGTGGACTACGAGATCCGGCAAGTTTGGATAATGAGCCGTCTTTAGTACCCATCCGAAGTAATTATTTTGATCTAAGTCAGATTCAGGATTACTGGAGTTCAGCTAGACTGAACCATCATACAGAAGCAACCTCTATGCTATACGGTCTGCATGAAGGGCTGCGTATTTTACTTCAAGAAGGGCTTGAAGCCCGCTTCGCAAGACATGAGCTGAATGGAAAGGCGCTTGTACAGGGAATCAAAGGAATGGGTCTTTCGTTATATGGAAATGAAGACAGTAAACTTCCTTGTGTGACGTGTATAAATATCCCGGACGGGATTGATGGAGAGCTTGTACGAAATAAACTGCTTCATGATTTTGGGATTGAAATCGCCAGTTCCTTTGGACCGCTGAAAGGGAAGATCTGGAGAATTGGAACAATGGGATACAGCTGCAGTCGTAAAAATGTACTGCACGTGCTAGGTGCGCTAGAAGCGGTACTTATTCACGAAGGGTATAAACTTCCTGCCGGGGAAGCGGTGCAAGCAGCGCTTTTGGTATATGCGGAAAGCTGCAAGGAGGAAGTATCATGCTGAATCAAATGCCAATCGGAACGGAAGTGATGATCACTTCCCCCCACTATTTAGCTACAAGTGCGGGTGCAAGGATCTTAGCGCAAGGCGGAAATGCCTATGATGCTTCTATAGCGGTCAGTATTACACTAGGTGTTGTGTACCCTCATATGACAGGACCTGGAGGGGATGCTTTTTTTCTAATGTATGATGCCAAGTCAAGCGAGCTTTCCGGATATAACGGAACAGGGCGCTCACCTGCTTCGCTTACAAGAGAGTTGTTTGAGCAAATGAACATGACTTCGATCCCAAGGAGAGGTGTCCTAAGTGCAGTGACCGTGCCGGGTATGGTAGATGCCTGGTGGGAAATATCGCAGAAATATGGATGCCTGCCTTGGGAGAAGTTATTTGATTCAGCCATTCAGTATGCGGAAAAAGGGTGCCCGATCTCTCGTAATGTGCATACCTGGATGCTTCGGGATGAAGCGTATATTCGGGCGGATAAAGGATTATCCAGCGTCTATATCCGAGATGGAAAGCTGCTTGCTGAAGGGGAACTCTTTATTCAGCTTGATCTGGCAAATTCCCTGCGAATCTTGCAGAGCGGTGGAAAGGAAGCCTTTTACAAAGGAATCCTAGCAGATGCCATAACAAACGCCGTTATTCAAGATGGAGGATTTCTGCAAAAAGAAGATTTCGAAAATCATACAGGAGAATGGGTCACTCCGTTAAAGGTTGATTATCGTGAGTATGAAGTATACCAAATGCCCCCGAATTCTCAAGGATACTCTGTGCTCATGATGCTGAATATGCTGGAAAATACAAATGTAGCTTCTATAAATCGTCTATCTGCTCCGTATTATCACCTCATGACAGAAGTGATTAAAAAATCATTTCGGGACCGAGATCGTTACTTGACTGACCCTGAATTTCGTGAAATTCCAATCGGTGAATTGTTATCTAAACCCTATGCGAAACAGTTGTGGGAGGAGATTACTGACTCTCCTGAAAAAGCACAGCACTTCCTATCCCAAGCGATGGGTCAGGACACCGCTTATGCGGCTGTCGTAGATACAGAAGGGAATGCCGTTTCTTTTATTCAAAGCCTATATTATGATTTCGGTTCCGCTTATGTCCCTGAAAACACGGGGATTATCCTTCAAAATAGGGGCTCTTTTTTTTCACTTGATCCAGGTTCCCCAAACGTACTCGAACCGCGCAAACGAACCTTTCACACGTTGATGCCAGGCATGGTACTAAAAGATGGGAAACCTTATCTGCTCCTGGGTACGCAGGGCGGGGAAGGGCAGCCTCAGACGCAGTTGTCCATTCTGACCGCTGTGCTGGACTATGGCTATACGATTCAAGAAGCAATTTCACTTCCTCGCTGGGTATATGGGCGAACCTGGGATGTGGAAGGAGATGAACTGAAACTCGAGCAGCGATTCGGAATAGAGGTTATAGAAGGGCTACAGGCCATGGGTCATGAAGTAATTCCGCTTAGCGAATGGGATGACTTGATGGGGCAAGCGCAAGGGATTCTCATAGGTCCGAACGGATTACTTAGCGGAGCGGCGGATCCTCGTGGGGACGGCGCAGCTATTGGTTGGTGACTTCTATACGGGTAAGTTTGCAGTCTGGGGAGGTTCCTAAAAGATGAGTACACTATTAATTAAAGGTGCACAGATCGTGACGATGAATGGGAATGAAGATGTGTTTATAGGCGATTTACTCATTGAGGGGAACAAGATAAAAGAAATAGGGAAGAACATCGAGGTAGCTGCTGATCGGGTTATTGATGGCAAAGGCAAAGCGCTGCTTCCTGGATTCATTCAGACGCATATTCACTTATGCCAGACTCTTTTTCGGGGACGTGCAGATGATCTGGAACTCATGGATTGGCTGCGTAAGCGGATCTGGCCTCTTGAAGCAGCTCATGATGAGGAATCTGTATATTACTCTGCGCTTCTGGGGCTCGGAGAACTGATCGCGAGCGGTACAACGACCATTCTCGATATGGAGACGGTTCATTACACGGACGCTGCTTTTCAGGCAATGGCTCAAAGTGGTATGCGTGTGGTTTCTGGGAAGGTCATGATGGATCATGGAGATGAGGTGCCGCTTCCTTTACAGGAAACTACGTCAGATTCCATTCAGCAAAGTGTTGATTTACTTGAAAAATGGAATGGTTTTGGCGGTGGAAGAATTCAGTACGCTTTCTGTCCTAGGTTTGTTGTTTCCTGTACAGAACAGCTGCTTACAGAAGTGCGGGATTTGTCAGCACAATATCATGTGAAAGTACACACTCATGCTTCGGAGAATCGAGGAGAGATCGAGCTTGTCGAGAATGAGCGCGGTATGCGTAATGTGGTTTATCTGGATCACATTGGTCTGGCTACGCCGAGGCTGATTCTTGCCCACTGTGTATGGCTTAGTGAAGAAGAAAAAGAGATTATTCGTCTGCGCGGTGTAAAAGTGACACACTGCCCAGGTTCAAATATGAAGTTATCCTCGGGAATCGCGGAAATACCAGATTTGCTCAACCGGCAAATTCATGTCGGCATTGGTGCCGATGGCGCATCTTGTAACAACAATCTGGATATGTTTCAGGAAATGAGACTCACCGCTCTCATGCATAAAATACCGCACGGACCAACGGCTATGGATGCCAGGACGGTACTTCGAATGGCGACGATGGGCGGTGCGGAGGTACTCGGTATGGCGAAGGAGATCGGAAGTCTTGAAGCAGGCAAGAAAGCAGATGTGATTCTGCTGGATCTGGATGATTTTCATACCTATCCATCTTACGATGTGGATGTTTATTCTCGGGTTGTCTATTCGGCAACAAGAAGCAATGTGGATACTGTCATTATTGATGGGGAACTGGTGTTAGATCAGCGGGTAATGCGAACGATTGATCGTTCCATCGTACTGAGAGAGGCGGATCGCAGTATTGCAAGAATGGTGAACCGAATAAACGAAGTTTCCTAAAAGGTTGGAAAACCTTCTTTTATCTATCGTATGGGCATCGTTTACGTCTCGTATTTCTACATTGGTTATCTATGTCAGGTTGAAAGCTGAGAAGAGAAAGGAGGAAACTCGAATGGAGATGCATGATATTTGCGAAGCAGCTTTGATGGAAGGGAGCCAACTCGTTTTGGCTACGGCTGTATATGTAGAAGGTCATGCATATCGTAAGCAAGGAGTTTCCATGCTCTTCACGAAAGATGGCAGCATGATCGGAAGTCTTAGCCCGGGCTGTATTGAAACGGATCTGGCTTTGCGGGCGGAAGATGTGAGACGGTCTGGCAAACCTCAGCTCATCCTTTACGATATGAGACCTGAAGATGATTTATCTTGGGGTGAAAATATCGGCTGCGGCGGGTTGCTTCATATTTTGCTGGAGCCTATAGTAGGAGATTTGAAATGGAAGTTAACTCAGATGAAACTATATTTGGATCAAGGGCATTCCGTTACCATCCGCCGCAAGTGGAACGCGCAGAAACAGGAGGTTCACCACTGTATTGAGAAAAGCGGAAATTCGGTTAGTACCAAAGACGATCGAATCGAAGGATTATACATTCATACTTATCACCCTAAACCAAGACTTCTCATTATAGGGGCAGGTGATGATTCGATTACCCTCGTTAAACTTGCGGCGAGCACAGGATTTCGTGTCACAGTAGCGGATTGGCGGGAAGCCTTATGTACAAAGAAAAGATTTCCAAATGTAGCACTTCTTGTTGGTTTTCCTGAGGAAATCTTACGTGCTTTTCAGGTTAGGGAGCAGGATTATCTTCTCCTCATGAGTCATCAATTCCCCAAGGAACGAGCATTACTCGAACAATTACAACATTCCTCTTACCGATACCTAGGTATTTTAGGTTCCCGAACACGGACTTCGAGACTTCTTGAAGGACTTCCTCCATTCCCTCATTTGCATACACCTGTTGGACTTACCATAGGATCGGAAGGTCCCGAAGAAATAGCGGTTGCGATTGCCGCTGAACTCATTGCTGTTAAACGTAATAAAACAGCAGTTCATGATTATGCGAAGGGGGCGTACAGCGATGCGGACAGCAGGAATTGTGCTCGCGGCGGGCCAAAGTCGGCGCATGGGTAAGGATAAAATAAATCTTGCGCTGAGCGGTGCTCCCCTCGGCTCCTATGCGGTTAATGCGGCACTCCATTCTAATCTTGATTTGGTGATCTTGGTCGTCAGAGCAGACGATCCGCTTCGCTGGCTCGTAAACCCGCCGAATGACAGGCTAATCATTACTAGATGTACGGATTCAAAGCTTGGAATGAGCCATTCTCTTCGCTGCGGATGGAATGAAGCGGTAGATAGGGGTGCGGACTGTGTTCTGATTTTATTAGCGGATCAGCCGCTGGTTCAGACCGAACATATCAATGCTCTGCTATCTGTATTCTCATTATCACCTGAACTTCACTATGTCTCAGCGAAAGATGGGGATGTAGTTAAACCGCCGCTGCTTCTATCGAGCAAGGTCTATTCTGTAATTTCTAAGCTCGAAGGGGATACAGGAGCTAGATCGATCATTCGAAACCCAGCTTATGTAGGAGAACAAATCTCATTTGAAAAAGAAGTCTTCTATGATGCAGACACGCCTGATGCATTACTTTACCTTGGTGAGCTGATGGACTCGTGTAAGAAAGTTGATTTTTCTTGATTTTTCCAAGTTGAAAAATGAACGAATCGTGTTACAGCTTTTGTGTGAAGTAAGGGGTGTGAATATGGGAATTGGATCTGAACGAGTCGTGTATCCCGAGTTATGGCAACCGGAAAGTATGGAAGAAGCAAGAAAGATCGCGAATAATGTATCGCCTCATTACCAGTGGGCGGCAGGGACCACCTTATTACGAACCCAGTGGGAAATGGGAACGGCACCTGTACCAAAGCACCTGATTAGTCTTGCGAATATACGAGAGCTGAATGCGTGTACTGCAGAAGAGGACGGATTACGTATCGGTGCATTAATGAGGCTGAATGCCTGTGCTACCTTTGAGAGGATTCAATCTCATTTTCCTTTACTAAGTCAGGCTATTGACGTGATATCCGCACCATCGATCCGAAATCTGGCTACGCTTGGCGGTAATATCGTATCTGGAGTGGGAGATTCCATTCCTGTGCTGCTCGTATATGAAGCAAGTTTACGATGGATGACAGACAAGGGACTTATGGAGAAAAAACTAACGGAATGGTTGGAAGAATGGCGCAGGGGACAGCGAAGTGCGGACCATTTTCTCACTGAAATCTGGATTCCACTACCTGAGCCCAAATCCGAGGAGGAGAGCCACACCGTCTCGTTTTTCAAAAAAATCGGAAGAAGAGAAGCTTTTACACCTGCGCTTGTCACGATCGCCTTTCATGGAACTTTGAACTCTCAAGGAGAATGGTCTTCACTAGCTATGGCGGCAGGAGGAGGTTCAGGAACAGCGATGAGGCTCATTGAAACTGAAAAATGGATTCGAGAGTTTCCTGTGAGCGGGCTGCCTTTGTCTGAACTAATGAAGCAAGTACAAGATGAATTTGTCACGATTAGCGATGTGTTTGCTACCGATTCTTATCGTAAACAAGCGGTTGCCGGTTTATTTGCCTCTGAATTATGGAAGAGTATGAGAACCGTAAGGAACTCCGTATAACCGCGTCCATAGGAGAAGGGAATGGGGAATATGCTGCTAAACAAAGAGACCAGTGGGGGTAAGTGGCACAGACGTCCAGATGGAAGAGAAAAAGTAACGGGTACCCTGCAGTATCTGACAGATAAGTCACTGCCAGGTATGCTTTATGGCCGGGTAAAACGAAGCGATCATCCGTATGCCCGAATTAGAAGCGTGGATACCTCCGCTGCAGAGGTTTTACCAGGGGTCCATCAGGTGTTGACTCATAAGGATGTGCCTGGGCTAAATGGATTTGGCATTGCTACTCCGGATCAACCTGTATTTTGTGATGATTTCGTAAGGTATACGGGGGATGCGATTGCCGCGGTTGCTGCGGATACGCCTGAGATTGCAGAACAGGCACTTCATCTGATTCGTATCGACTATGAAGTGTTGTCTCCTATAAGTTCTCCTGAGGCTGCTCTTATAGAAGGGGCGCCTTCTTTGCATCCCGCCGGAAATATACTGCACCGAACAGAGGTAAAGCGGGGCGATGCAAAGACTCATCTTCAAAAAAGCGACTTCGTTATCAAAGAAGTGTATTATACGCCCCGGCAAATGCACACCTATATGGAGACAGAAGGTGGTTTATTTGTCCCGGAAGACAATGGTAGATTAACCGTTTATGCGCCGACACAGCACGGGTATAAAGACCGGATGCAGTTATCACGCATTCTGAATATGCCCGAAGAGTCTATTCGTGTGGTATCAAGCCCGATCGGCGGTTCTTTCGGCGGGAAGGATGAACTGAATGTTCAGCCATATGGTTCACTTTTGGCGTTAAAGACAGGACGCCCGGTTAAATTTCATAATTCCCGTAAGGAATCGGTACGTGCTGGACTCAAGCGCCATCCGATGAAAATAGAGATGGAGACGGGTTTTACTAGAGAAGGGATGATGACTTCCCATCTTGTCCGCATTTTATCGGATACAGGAGCTTATGCGACACTTGGAGCGCCTGTACTTAACTTTGCAACAGAGCATTCGATGGGACCGTACCAAATTCCGAGTGTGGATGTAGAAGGGTTGTCTGTCTATACGAATAATGGGGTTTCTGGAGAATTTCGTGGATTTGGAGGCAATCAGGCGATCTTTGCGATGGAGGGACAAATGGACCGGGCGGCGGCGTTACTTGGAATAAATCCCTGGGAGATTCGGCGGCGTAATTTGCGAAGCAGCACAGATCCAGGACCGCTTGGGCAGCAGATTCTTGCCACAAATGGACTATACGAAGTATGGGAAGCTGTAGATCATTCCGAACTGTGGAAGAAAAGGAATGGACAAATGGATACAGAAGGAACAGAGGTTGTCCCTTTCATCGATTTTTCGTCAGAATCACTGTCACACTCTTCAGCAGCGCCTTGGATAAAAAAAGGAATAGGCGCTTCTCTTGCGATGCATGGTGCCGGCCTTGGTTACGGGATTCCAGACCCGGCCGGGGGAAGACTAAAGCTGAATGCTTCAGGTAAAATCGAAGTTGCTTTTAGTTATGAAGAGTTCGGGCAAGGACTTGTAGCTACGCTAGAGATCATGTTATGCGATATTTTCCGTTGCACCCCGGCAGATCTAGAGATTGTAATTGGAGATACAGACCGGGTTCCGCACAGTGGTTCAAGCACCGCTTCACGGTCCACAACGATGGCTTGGATGGCTTTACAGCGCTTGAAGACCCCTTTTTCCGACACTTTAATAGAACTTTGTGCGAAGATAGCCGGGCTGCCTGCATCTGAGTTAGTTACAGGAGCGGGAGGGATTTGGCACAGAAGCCATAATTCGGATTTAAATGAACAAGAGAAGAAAGTGTTATCTTATTTGGAAATTGCGAACCTTGCTTCTGAAGAGGACCTCACCTTTGATACGAAATTTCAGTATCCAACAACACCCGATGAAGTGATGGGCGGACATTTTCTCTATACCTATGCTGCGGTAATTGCGGAAGTGGAAGTCAACACGCTGACAGGTGAGGTAAAAGTAGAAGAGATTAAACATATCGTTGCTGCGGGTCCTGTCATGAATCCAATGGGTTATATAGGCCAGATTGAGGGAGGAAGCGGGATGGCACTCGGCTTTACCTTAATGGAGGATGCGATAATGGATCATAGCATGTATGTAACGACCAATCTGGATACGTATTTGATTCCTACCTTTCAGGATATGCAGCAAAAAATCACGGTGGAAGCAATTGAAGATTTGCCTGAAAATGATCCTTTTGGACCTAGAGGCATCGGTGAGATCGGTTCCGTGGCGCTCGCTCCGGCCATTGTATCGGCGATTCACCAAGCAACGGGGATTTGGCTGAATAAATTGCCGATTAATAGAGAACAGCTTACTATTCCGCTGCATTCTGAATGGAAAGAAGGGGTTAATCCATGAGAGAGGGCACAACATACATGAACTGGAATGGCACAATTAACGGGAAGCAGTTGGAGATGGAGGTGCCTGCGACGGAGCGGATGGTGACGATTCTCAGAGACCGTCTACTGCTGACGGGCACCAAAATCTCCTGTGAAATCGGCAGATGTGGGGCTTGTATGATATTACTTGGTGGGGAACCGGTGAATTCCTGTCTGCTCATGGCTTATCAATGTGCCGGGCAGGAGATTCAGACCATTGAAGGGCTTGCTCCTTCTAACGAGACGGATCTGCATCCGGTTCAGCAAGCTTTTATTGATGAAGGCGGATTTCAGTGCGGTTATTGTACACCCGGAATGATTCTATGTACGACCAAGTTACTCGAACAGCATCCTAATCCATCTACGGAGCAGATTGAAAAGGCACTTTGCGGCAATCTTTGTCGCTGTACTGGGTATAGCGGGATCATCCGTGCGGTACAGCAAGCGGCAGCTACATCTAGAGCTGAACATGAATAAACGAGAACAGAAAAGAGAATAGATAAAAATGATCCCAAAAGAATAAAGGAGCCCCGAATCCATAAGGAGACGGGGCTTTATCGTTTATGTGAGATCCAAATGTAAATGATGATCGTGATATCTTATTTATCGATTTGTGTAGTGATCCAGAAGGTAATGAGTGTAACTGCACTCAGTGCAGAGATGAGAAACAACACGTAACCTATTTTCGTGCGGGTAGTAGCGTGCTGATCGTAAAAGTCCGTTTTTTTACGGAAACATCCTGTCCGCAGCTCGGCGACCATGCTCATGACTACCAAACTAAATGAAATGATGAATTTCACTACGAAACCACCTCACCATCTATATATGTAAATATAATCCAATATAACGCATTTAGAATGTCAAAATCAATTTTTAATAAGTTATTTATAAAACAATGTGTAATGTTCTCTTTTGTTGACATTATATGTTAAGTAACATGGGGTATTATCTTATACTCATAGAAAAAGGATAACTCTTATGTCTATTTTCACAAAAAGTGTAGTGGTTCTTATTCATCATACCGAATGTGTGTTAGATTAATTGACGCAGAAAATGGATATAGCTAAAATCGAACTATAGCAGAGAGACAAGGAGCGATGAACATGGGGAGTCAAGACAATCAGAAAGAACACCTTACTTTTTTACAAAGAGCGATTGAAATTTCACGGATGGCTCGCGAAAGCGGGAACACGCCGTTTGGCGCTTTGCTAGTTGACAAAGACGGCCGCATCTTAATGGAGCAAGGCAATGTGGAGATCACAGAACATCGCTGCACAGGTCATGCAGAGACGGCTTTAATGGAAAGGGCATCGCATACATATACTCCAGACTTTTTATGGAATTGTACCTTATATACGACGGCAGAACCTTGCGCGATGTGTGCGGGAGCCATGTACTGGGGCAATCTCGGCAGAGTGGTATATGGGATATCCGAGAAGGAGCTCCTTGCACTTACTGGGGATGATCCGCAGAATCCAACCTTTGATCTGCCCTGCCGAGAAATCTTCGCAAGAGGTCAGAAGAGAATTGAGGTCATTGGACCTTTTCCTGAACTTGCAGATGAGATTGCTGCCGTACATGAAGGCTTTTGGAACAGCAGTAAGGCGAAAGCCTGAATGAAAGCCCATCTCTTCTTAAGAAGAATTAGACTATTTTAAATAGAGAAGAAGGAAGAAAAATAGGGGAAGCGGAGAGTGATGGGGATGAAGAAATCAGGGGAACGCCACAAAAAGTCGGTTAAGATTGGAGCATTATTGATTGTTTTGAGTATGGCTTTAACTGCCTGCGGAGGAGGAACCAGCTCAGACAACCCTGATCAGGCCGCAGGTACCCCAGAGCAAACAACGAAAACAAATGTGAAAGTAGTACTCAACTGGTTTGCTAAATCGGAGCACGGTGGTTTTTACGCAGCGGAAGAAGAGGGTATCTATGATGCCAAAAATCTTGATGTGACGATTGAACCTGGTGGTCCGCAGGTATCTTCTATTCAGATTGTAGCTTCCGGAAAAGCGGAGTTTGGGGTAGCGCATGCGGACCAAATTTTGCTCGCACGTAAAGAAGGAATTCCCATTGTAGCCCTGGCTACTACGTTCCAAATCAGCCCGCAAGCACTGATGTACCATGAAGAATCAGGTATTACTGATTTTGGAGACTTGAATGGACGGACGGTATTTATCCAACAAGGTCAGCCTTATTGGGAATTTCTCAAACATAAATATAAACTGGATACCGTCAAAGAAGTAGCGTATACCGGACAACATGGTAATTTTATTGAAGATCCACAGTCTGCCAGTCAATCTTTCGTTAATGGAGAGCCTTATGTAGTTGAGAAACAAGGCGTGAAAGTGAAGACAAAATTAATTGCTGATTCTGACTATAAACCGTATGCGGCCGTTATTTATACGACGGAGAAATACCTGAAAGAAAATCCAGAAACCGTGAAAGCTTTTATCGGCGGGACGGTGGAAGGCTGGAATGATTACAAAGAGAACTACGAAAAAATCAACAAAAAAATAAATGAAGTGAACACAAACTTATCTGAAGATGAAATCGCATTTGGTGAAGAAGCTCAGCGTGAATATGTGTATGGTTATGATGCTGAAGAATATGGAGTTGGCTACATGACGGAGGAGCGCTGGACGGAACTCATGAAGCAGCTTATAGAAATCGGTCTTCTCGATAAAGAGATGGATGTAAAAACTGTGTTCACCACGGATTATTTACCTGAACATTAGAGAGATAGACGAGACGACAGCGCACATCATTTAAATAGGAACCTTGCTCATTCAAGTGGAGCAGGGTTTTTCTTATAATGAGAACTTTAATTTATGAAACAGGATATCTCTTCCGTCCGTTACCATCGCTTATTCTGCTATAATCACTAACATTGAGACAATACCAGGCTGGCAAAAGGAGAAAGTAAGAAATGATATCTATATTTATATTCATGATCGCGGGACTTGCGGAAATCGGAGGTGGATATTTAGTCTGGTTATGGCTTCGCGAGGGAAGACCGTATTGGTATGGTATTGTGGGTAGTCTGGTTCTTGTCTTATATGGGATTATTCCAACACTGCAGCAGTTCCCTTCATTTGGGAGAGTATACGCAGCCTATGGAGGAGTATTTGTCATTATGGCTGTACTTTGGGGCTGGGGGGTTGATAAAAAGACACCCGATGTATACGACTGGATCGGTGCATTGTTATGTCTGGCAGGGGTAGCAGTCATGTTATGGGCTCCGAGGAACGGGTGAGGTATAAGAAGTCTTTTTCATAGATCAGGACAATCACCATATACATAAATAGATAAATGAAATGTAGGGTTGAATCATTAGGATTAGTCATTAAGATGTTTGAAATTGTGGTGTTGTAAGACACGCTTTTCAAGCGTCTTATTTTACTTTTATTATTGACAGTAATGGAAAGACATGAGAAAATGTACGCGCGTACATTAAATGGAAATGAGTGGATATCTTATCGCTACACGAAAGGAAGTTGCCGAATTTGCCGGGGTATCGGAAGCTACCGTATCCAGAGTCTTAAATGGGGTTGGCCCCATGAAAGAAGAAACGCGCTCCAAGGTACTTCGTGCAGCAGAGAAACTGGGATATGTGCCGAGTGCGCTTGCACGCAGTTTTGCGAGAAATCGGAGTGGTAATCTTGGTGTCGTTCTGCCGTATATCCCCAAAGCACGATTATTCTCAAGCTATTATTTCTCAGAAATGCTAAGCGGTATCGGCAGTGCCGTTCGTGAGCAAGGTTATGATCTGCTTCTGTTATTTCGAAGTGAGCAGGAACCGCAGGAATATGAATCTTTTTTTCTGGCTCAGAAGGTAGATGCTATTATTATTCTGGGCTCTAGGGATGAGCCGGGTGAGCGGGAAGCCATACGCAAATTGAAAGATGCAAAACATCCTTTTCTTGTGGTGAACCAGCATTTTAAAGGAGAATCATTTCCTGAAGTTGATGTGGATCATGAGGAAGGCAGCAGGCAGGCTGTCTCACATTTGATTCAGCAAGGATGCAAACATATTGGATTTTTAAATGGACCTTTAACGTATTCCAACAGTGCAGATCGTCTGTCAGGTTATCAAAAGGCTCTGGCCGAAGGAGATCTTCATCTCGATTCAAGTTATTTGTTCGAAGGTAATTTTAGCCGCCGAAGCGGATATGAGGCAGCAGAGAAAATGAGGGAGCTGCTTCCAGAGATGGATGGCTTGTTTGTCTCAAACGATCGTATGGCAATCGGTGTGCTGCAAAAGTTCAGAGAATGGCAAATTCCTGAAGAGAAATACCCGAAAATAGTCGCATATGATGATTCGGATGCAGCTGAAATTACTGTGCCTCCGCTTAGCAGTGTAAGCGTTCCTTTTTATGAAATGGGAATGATCGCAGCTAATAAATTACTCCAAATAGGTAATGATGCAGAGCTCTTCCGTACATGGTTTGACGAACCTGTAAGAGAATTGCTGCAAGCTGAGCTTATTGTTCGGGCTTCTTCTAGAAGGAATACCCATGTAAATAACTAACGAGGAGGATGTAAGGATGAGTTCAATTCGTGTTGGAATGGTAGGATATAAATTTATGGGAAAGGCGCACAGTAATGCCTACCGAAGTGTCCCTATGTTCTTCCCAAAAGTAAAAAAACCAGAGATGGCCGTCATCTGCGGACGGGATGAAGCAGCCGTAAGAGAAGCGCAAGAGCAGTTTGGCTGGCAGGAAAGTGTGACCGATTGGAAAGAACTTGTACAGCGCGAAGATATAGATCTAATTGATATCAATGCACCAAGCAACGCACATAAAGAGATTGCACTTGCTGCTGCAAAAGCGGGCAAACATATTTTTTGCGAAAAACCGTTAGCGCTTTCACTTGCCGATTCTCGTGAGATGCAAGCTGCGGCGGAAGCAGCAGGGATTAAGCATATGATCGGTTTTAATTATCGTTTCTCACCTGCGGTACAGCTTGCTAAGGATCTGATTGAAAGCGGAAGACTCGGTAAAATCTATCATTTTCGCGCGACATTTTTACAGGACTGGATCTTGGACCCTGAATTCCCGCTCGTATGGCGTTTGCAAAAAGAGATCGCTGGTTCCGGTTCGCATGGTGATCTTGGCGCTCATCTTATTGATATGGCTCGTTTTCTGGTAGGAGAATTTAAGGAAGTCGTCGGTATGAGCGAGACCTTTATCAAAGAGCGTCCCATTGCATCAGCAATGACTGGGCTTACGGCTACAAAAGGAAATGCGGATACGGAAAAAGGGCCTGTCACTGTAGATGATGCGACGCTGTTTCTAGCTAGATTTGAAAACGGTACCATTGGAAGCTTTGAGGCAACGAGGTTTGCCGCTGGTCATCGCAGCACGAACTCTTTTGAGGTGAATGGCAGTAAAGGCAGTGTCAGATTTGATTTTGAACGGATGAATGAGCTGGAAGTTTATTTTACAAGTGATGAGGAAGATGTACAAGGTTTCCGCCGGGTACTCGCAACCGATGGGGCTCACAAATACGCAGAGGCGTGGTGGCCTGCAGGACATCCAATTGGATTCGATCAGACGTTTACTCACGAGATGGTAGAGTTTATGAACGCAATCGAAGAAGATCGCCAGCCGGTTCCTAATTTTTCAGATGGAGTAGCTTGTCAGGCCGTATTAGAAGCAGTGGAGAAGTCAGTACAGGAACGTCGCTGGGTTGAACTTACTGAAATGGAGGACATAAACCAATGAAAAAAGCACTGATTGTATGGGGTGGATGGAATGGTCATGAACCTGAGTTGGTATCGGCATTATTTGATGAGTGGCTTACCGAGGCTGGTTTTGAAGTAGAACGGGCAAATACACTGGATGCTTATGCTGATGCAGAAAAACTTCGCGAACTGGATCTGATTGTACCGATGTGGACAATGGGCACGATCGAACAGAAATATGTGGAGAATGTGTCAGCTGCAGTCATTGGCGGAGTAGGCCTTGCTGGGTGCCATGGAGGAATGTGTGATTCCTTCCGAACGAATGTGGATTGGCAGTTTATGACGGGCGGGCAATGGGTAGCTCATCCAGGCAATGACGGAGTCGAGTATACGGTGGAGATCAAGAATAGTTCAAGTCCGCTGCTTGCAGGGATAGACAATTTTCAGGTGAAAAGTGAGCAGTATTATCTTCATGTTGATCCAGCAGTAGAGGTTCTTGCTACGACCAGATTCCCGCAAGTAGAGGGGCCTCACAGTGCAAATGGTGCTGTCGATATGCCCGTAGTATGGACGAAAAAATGGGGGCAAGGCCGGGTGTTCTATAATTCGCTGGGCCATCATGCGGATATTATGGAGCAGCCTTCTGTCAGAGAAATCATGACTCGCGGTCTCTTATGGGCTGCAGAAGGAAAGAATTTAGTCGATTCAAGAAATACTGCCGCGAGTGCTTATACAGGCATGGCCGATAACCAGCTGTAAAAGAATATGAACTTGGTGAAGGGAGATTTTACGCTTGGAAAAAGTGAAGGTAGGTATTATTGGCTGCGGTAAAATCAGCGGAATTTATATGGAGAATTGCAGTAAGTTTGAAATCCTCGAACTTGTTGCCTGCGCCGATCTGGATTTGGATCGAGCCAAGGAACAAGCAGCAACGTATCAGATTCCTAGAGCGCTTACGGTTCCCGAATTGTTAGCCGATCCTGAGATTGAGCTTGTTATCAACCTGACGATTCCAGCGGTCCATGCGAGTGTATGTTTAGAGGCGCTTGAGGCAGGGAAACATGTCTACGTGGAAAAACCGCTGGCCGTGACTCGGGAAGAAGGAAAACAAGTACTAGACCGCGCGGCTGAGCTTGGTTTACTAGTGGGCTGCGCACCAGAGACTTTCTTTGGAACAGGAATTCAGACCGCTCTGAAAATGATTGAAGAGGGACGTATTGGGACTCCAGTTAGTGCAGCTGCTTTTATGATGAGCCGTGGACATGAACATTGGCATCCCGATCCCGAATTCTATTATGCTGCAGGCGGAGGCCCGATGTTTGATATGGGACCTTATTATTTAACAGCGCTGATACAGCTGCTTGGCCCGATTGCAAGCATTACCGGTATGACAAGTGCCGCGCTTGAAGAACGGGAGATTACTAGTGAAAAGAAACGTGGGCAGAAGGTTAAGGTCGATATTCCCACACATGTCACGGGTCTTATCAGATTTCAAGGTGGAGCAGTAGCAAGTATAATTACAAGCTTTGATATCTTTGGCGGAAGTACTCTTCCAAACATGGAGATCCACGGTACGAAAGGAACACTTCTCGTTCCAGATCCGAACACCTTTGGTGGTCCAGTAAAATGGAGAGGGGTGGGAGATTCAGAGTGGACCGAGGTTCCGCTTATCCCAGGATATGATAGAAATACACGGGGAATTGGACCTGCAGACATGGCTTACGCCATTCGTAGTGGGCGCAGCCATAGAGCAAGCGGTGAACTTGCGTACCATGTACTTGAAGCGATGTGGGCATTTCATGATGCATCAAGCGAAGGCAAACATTATACGATGCAAAGTACATGCGAAACTCCAAAACCGCTTCCTACGGATCTTCCTTTATATACGCTTGATCAGTAATGATCCTTACACTAGCCCCTTGCGTTTGCAAAGCGGGCTTTTTTTATCTCCCTTATCTTATCGAATTCTCTTAAAAGTTGTAGGGCAACCGTAGAAAAACATCAGAAAACATAAAAAAGTGTTGTAAATCTTATAATACCTAGTATAATACTCGGTAAAAGAGAGCGAAGGAGATGCAGGTTGACTATGAACATACAAAATCAAACAAAGTCTTTACAAATGGATGATTATTTAGACCTCTTGAATTATGCAACCCAACTGAAGGATGAAGCATGGAGACAGTCGATTATGGAGCAAATCCGTAGTTGTGCAGCGAAATCTGTTCAGCAAGAAGAGTTGCCTGCCCGGAGCGATCTATGGGTTCGATTCGATGCACTTAATGATGAATTACTTGAACTTTTTAAACAATTAAAAGAAGAGACAGATTTGAAAGTGAAGAAAAAAGTGACTGAACAAATCTGGCAATTAAAATATGAACGCGTCACCATTTCGAGACAGCTTGAATCGATTGTGAATGCTAAACCTAGTTCTACCTAATTAATATATCTTTAAAATAAATCAACTAACCATATAGTTTATTGTTGCAGAAAAGCCGACATCATCAAAAAGGAGACCCTCTATGGGTCTCCTTTTTGATGATGAAACGGTTTAATGATTAATTAACAGACCAAAGGGCTGGTGTTGTAACAGGTTCCCATCCGGTTAAAGCGGTATGAGGTTGAATGCATTTATAGACAACCCCGTTATAAGTAACAAGGTCATTCGCTTTGTAGGTGGTTCCAGAAGACCATTCCGGTGCTGACGTTGACGGAGCAGAAGTCGTGACGGTTAATGCATTGCTAGCAGCGGAAACATTCCCTGCAGCGTCCTTCGCTTTCACAGTAAAGGTATAATTCGTGCTGCCTGTAAGACCAGTGACTGTGTACTCAAGTGTTGATCCAGACACACTACCTACTCGTGTATTGCCATTATAGATATCATAACCGGTTACAGCTACGTTATCAGTGGAGGCAGACCACATAAGAGAAACGGAATTGGCATTTACGGTCATAGAATGAAGTCCGCTCGGAGCTGAAGGAGCTGTAGTATCAGGTGTAGCAACAGCAGCTGTTTGTACGGTCAGTACATTACTAGCAGCAGATACGTTTCCAGCAGCATCCTTTGCTTTCACTGTAAAAGTATAACTTGTGTTTGCTGTTAAACCAGTAGCTGTATAAGTCAGAGTCGATCCTGAAACGGTGCCAATGAGCGTAGTTCCACGGTAAACATCGTAGCCAGTTACACCTACATTATCCGTAGCTGCATTCCAAGCCAGGGATACCGCCGTAGGTGCTACGTTAGAAGAACGCAGGCTCGCTGGTGCTGTTGGTGCAGCTGTGTCCGCTGCTCCGCCGCCACTGCCTGCAATATTTGCATCAATTGTATTGTAGAAAGCGTTTCCAGTATCGGAGATTTCCCATACTGCGAGAATAATATGATACCCGCTGCGGTCCGAAGGAATGTCGCAAGTATGCGTTACAGTAAAGTCAGGTCTTTTTCCTCCGTCATCAATTTTACAAAAGAGTTCAATGTTGGAACGAGTAATCGGTTTACTTTGATCCCAGCCTGGTTTAGTAATGTAATATTTCCATTCTTTTGTTGCGTGGGCTGCTGTTAACGTCCAGTTAAAAGTATTGCTACCCGAATTCATATCAACTTTTTTCCATCTTGTTGGAGATTGTTCATTCATTTCTGGGAAGATGCCAGCTCCAGAAATTTGACCATCAGCAGGGCCTGCTGCAGGAAAGTTACCTTTTGCTTCAAGCGATTGAGGTTCATATTGTACATTACCACAGCCTGTATTCTGTCCTTGTTTACACAAGAAAGCACGGCTTTGCGGGGAGTTTAGGTACCCGTGTGCTGAAGCGATTCCTGCGGTTACTAAACCTAATACAAGAGCAAATGCTAAGCCAAGCAAAATACGAAAACGGAAATTTTTTCTTTCAAGCAAGCTTTGTTCTGTCAAAATTAGTTGCCTCCTTCAAAATGGGATGACTGGTATTTAATTACCAGTTGCACTCTTATTTTTATTGATTTCAAATGATTTGTTAAGGGTAAATAATTATAAAAGTGGGATAAAAATTTCGTATTATGTCACTTTTAATACCATTTGTGTAGTAAAAACGCTTGATAATTTTCTTGTGTGAATATTGTGTTACCTAATTTGAGAAGATTTGACCCGTTTTCTTTCTTGAATGAGACGTTTCATTACCTATTCAATTCAGAGAACATCATACTTATCGAAAGAGATGAATACAGATAGTTAATACAATAGGGTTAACGAAAGAACGGTTATTCCTGAACCCAATGAACGAAATTCGTTTAATTCAATGAGGAGGTAAAAGATGACACAAAATTCACAATTCACTGGCATTTCTATATTAGGCATGGGTACCGCACTGCCTTCACATCCCATCCCTCAAGCAGATATATCGGAACTGATCACCTCTTCCCTCCAGGACCGGCCCGACCTGGCCCGGTTTGCACGAAGGATATTTAGATCATGTGGAGTAGAGATGCGCTATACAGTTGAGCCGGAATTCACAAAAAAATCTTCAGCCGAGTGCAGATATTTGCCATCAAATGATTTATCCCGGGTGCCTACTACGGAAGAACGAATGAATACATACAAAAGGGAATCTGTTCCCCTTGGGCTTACGGCTGCGGAAGCAGCATTACTTGACAGCGGTGTAGATAAAAGTGAAATTACGCATCTGATTACAGTGAGCTGTACGGGTCAGTTTCTTCCTGGGCTTGATGTGATGTTAATGAGAGAGCTTGGTTTATCACCACGCGTGAACCGGCTTCCGTTGATTTTCCAAGGATGCGCGGCGGGTCTCAAAGCGATCCAAATGGCAAGAGATGTAGTTCAAGGTTCTCCGGAATCAAAAGTTCTCGTTGTTTGTGTAGAACTGAGTAGTTTACATTTTCAACCTGCTATGGATCGAGAGGCATTATTTGCAGCTTCCTTCTTTGGAGACGGGGCCGCTGGGTGCGTGATTGGAGAAGCTGACAAGAATCATAGTTCCTATTTCGAACTTGGAAAAGGGTACTCCGTTCTTCTACCCGATTCAACGGAAGATATGACGTGGGAAGTGGGCAATGCGGGATTTGATCTCTACCTTTCTCCTCGAATTCCAAAACTTTTAGGTGAATATCTTGCTCCAGAGTTAGAACTACTCTTAAGAGGGGACAAGCATCCTGAATTATGGGCAATCCATCCGGGCGGAAAAGGTATTGTCGATTCGGTGCAAAATGTGCTTGGACTTCGTGACGATCAGACGAAATACAGCAGGGATATTCTTAAGAACGCAGGGAACCTGTCATCTGTCACGATTATGTTTGTACTTGCTGCCATGCGTCAGGATATGAGAGATCAAAATCAGGACATAACGAAGGGGATTGCTATGGCCTTTGGTCCTGGACTTACCGCAGAACTGATGCAGTTTACTTATGTCCCTGCCTATCAAGCAGCTGAAACGGAGCCTTCCCATGTCTATCTTTAGAAATCTTTCAACAAGAGCAAAAGAAGATGAGCTTATGGATGATTTCTCCCTTGGTGGAGAAGAACTGAGCGAAGCACTCAAGCATTTGCGAAGATTGAACAAGATTTTTGGAGCAGCTGGTCCTACTTGTTATGGAGTGGAGAAGCTATGGACGGAGATGGGTAGACCCAGTGAGCTGACACTGCTTGATGTTGGTGCCGGATCAGGAGACGTGAATCGCAAACTTCTTACATGGGCAGACAGCAGAGGAATTGGGATGAAGATTACCCTTGTCGATCTGACGGAAGAAGCCTGTGAAGAAGCCCGGCTATATTTTCGGGATGAAAAGCGGGTAAATGTGATTAGGGCTGATGTAAAGTCTCTGCCGGAAGGATATGCAGATATTGTTACGGGTTCTCAGTTCGTACATCATTTCGAGGGACAGGAGCTCGTTGAAATCGTGAGTCACATGTTGAAGTCTTCCAAATATGGTGTGGTTATTAACGATATTCACAGGCATCCGGTACCTTACACGGCGGTATGGTTAACGACACGAATCATATCACGGAACAGGTATATTCGGCACGATGGTCCGCTTTCTGTCGCCAAAGGATTTACACACAAAGACTGGAGCGACCTAAAATCAAAACTGAATCATAAGACGATGACCTATTCATGGAAACCTTTATTCCGCTATGCGGTTGTCATACCTAGAGAGTGAAAATAGAAGAAGAAGGGAGGATGGAAAAATGGACAACGTGGATAACATGGATAACATGATCGATGTGGTTATTATGGGGGCCGGTATTGGAGGCAGCGCGGCTGCCATCCAGCTAGCTGAAAAAGGGCATCAGGTTCTGCTTATTGATCGGCAAGCATTCCCAAGACATAAAACATGCGGCGAATTTATGTCTCCAGAGACCAAGGAGATGCTGGCTTATCTTGGAGTGAATCCACTAGAGCATGGAGTTAAACCGACAACGATGAAACAAGCCAGGATTATTTTGCCGAGTGGCAAAGAAATGGAAGCGCGTCTGCCAGGTGAGGCATGGGGCATCAGCAGGTATGAACTTGACCTTATGCTTCATAAAAAAACGCTGGAACTCGGCGTCAAGATCAAGACTAAAGCGATGGTTACAAATGTTCAGCAACAAGAAGATCACACTTATCTCATAGAGACAAAGCAAGGGCAATTGAGGGAAACTTATCATGCCAAAGCAGTCATTGGAGCTTACGGTATTCGAAAGCCTCGAGGGGTTCCAACGGATCAGGAGGCAGAACGAAGGGACCTGGAAGTGTTCGTTGGCGTGAAGTCACACTATACAGGGATACAAGCAGCAGATGAGGTGGAACTGTATTTTTGCGATGGGGGATATGTGGGGATCTCACCTGTGAATGAGGGTGTAGTTAACATAGCCGCATTATTGTCCTTTGATATGGTGCAGCGCAGTGGTAAATCGATCGAGGAGATTCTAAGCGAAGCAGCCTCTTCGAATTCTCGGTTATCAGACCGGTTGTCGAAGGGAACGCCAGTACAAGGTACTCAGGTATCTATATCCCCTGTAAGATTATCCGAAGAACCGGAACCCTGGTCTTTTTTTCCACATATAGGTGATGCTATGCTCATGATTCCGCCGCTCTGCGGAGATGGAATGTCGATTGCGCTTCGTTCTTCGATGATCTGTTCGATTGCTACAGACCAGTATCTGAAAGGGAAGCTGACTTATTTGGAGTGGGAGAGTAATTACACCTTGGAAGCGAATCGGGAGTTTTCCGATTTACTGCGCAGAGCCAGAAGGATTCAAAAGATGGCTTTTTCGAAAGCAAATCAAATTTTCCCCATCATCGGCCAATTATTTCCGAGCCTTTCTTCCTATCTGGTGAAATCAACACGGTTATCTGAACTTGGTGTAACTAGGTCATAGGCATAGTGCTCGTGAGGTTACTTATAAAATAACGACGAACTGTACTCTTTTTAAGAGTACAGTCAGACTGTAGACAAACTGGTTTAAACTAGTTTGCCTGCAGTTTTTTTTATTTCTCGGGAAATCGCATCGTTTTACAAAAACTACGTGATGCTTCTAACAATGTAAAATTAACACTTCCTTGTTACTCTACATACTTCTAGTTAACAATAACCCCTTACAATGGAAACAGGTCATGTTTTGTGTGAGCGGGAAACTATCATATGAAGGGATGGAGTGAGATGGAAAAAGGGGATTATTCATTTTCGACATGTTGGAACATTAAACGTTATATGGATGATGGACGAGGTATGGTTGAGGAGATAAAGGAGCTTGGATTTCAGCAGGTTGAGCTTAACTATAATGTAACGGACGTTCATTTGAGTGCAATCGAGCCGATGATTGAACGTGGAGAGATCGGGATCTCAAGTGTACATAACGTATTTCCTCATACCCCTGATCCGGATTATGGTACGGATTCGGTGCTTCTAGGTTTTGAGGATGAGATGAAACGTAAACGGGCCGTGGAGACCTTAATTGGATCGATGGAATATGCACATCGGTATGGGGCAAAGGCGGTTGTTGTTCATCCTGGTGAAGTTCCATTTGAGAATGAAATTGATTCGAGGCTAAAAAAGATCTATAGGGAAGAAGGTCGTAATTCAGCTCTTTATGAGCGTGTTTTTCAAGAAATGTTGAACAAGCGGGACCAGGCGGCACCTAAGTACCTGAACACGATCGTGCAAAGTCTTACAGAAGCTTGTGAATATGCAGCGAAAAAGCAATGGAACATCGCGATTGGTATCGAAACACGTTCACGCTGCAATCAAATGCCTACACTAAAGGAAGCGAAGATGATATTGATATGTGATGAACTAGCAGGAGCTGGTGTTTACTTATGGTATGACATCGGGCATGCCACCATGATGGAACGTATGGGTCTCTATGATAATAAGGAGCAGCTGCAAGAAGTGCTTCCTTATATATATGGTGTTCATATTCATGAAACGGTCGGCTTGTCAGACCATTATTGTCCTTATATCCACAGTCAGGATCGAGATGATTTTGATCGTTTCCTTCCGGCCATAAATCAGGCAAAAGTAAAAGTTTATGAGCTGAAGTCAATCTGTACGCCAGAAGAAATTCATGCTAGTCACAATCTGTTGCTTGAGAAACTAAAAGTAGGAACGGAGGAATGGATGCGATGAACACCTCTCACTCGAAGGATGTATGGCTAAAATATGCACCGTATCTCATGTTTGATTTACATGAACCATTTTATCCAGAAGCAGTGGGGGTTTCTATACTGGAGATGCCAGCAGTATCTCCTTCGTTTCGCAGGTCGTTTCCAGGTTCAGAGTCACAGGTGAAGCAGGTCATTGAATATGCCATCTGGTGGGATTACGAGATTGGGCATTTGTACGAGATGGAGCATGTATGGGTCTACGTGGGTAACGATGGCCAAGTAGTGGATTGTGAGGCGAGTTTTCATGGCAGAGTGCTGAAAGGTCTGCTGAAAGATCGCAGTAATTTGATTGAAGATACGCATGTACGTTTGTATTCTCAGCCGGGCAAGCATGCTTTTTCGCCAATTCCTACCCTGTTTGAACTGCTTCCTAATTTATATCAGGCTGCAGGAAGCCAAGCGGGGATAGATGGTCTGCTTGTGACTGATCTGTTCTGTGAATACTTCTCTACGAATGATGAGATCGATGCGAAGGTAAGGGAGTATCTTCAGACCTTTGCCTTTGTTCCTACCATGGAGTTTACCGAATATAAGTTTACGGGGGAGCTTATGATGCCCTGGAATGATTTATTTCATATGGTTCCAAGAAGAATTGAGAACCAGGTAAGAGAACTCGGATTGCAATTACCTTAGTGAATCTAATCTATAAAAATCTCGGTACCGGAAGGACGGTGTGATGATTGGGACAACTCTATCAGAAAGAAGGGATCATTGCGAGAAAAGGATATAAGCGTATGCTGCTGTCCTATTTACCGCTTGTACTCATATCCATTTCTGCGGTTGTCTTTATTTCTTTTATCATCGTTACCGACTTGATGACCCAAGAAGCGAAGAGGGCCGACACGCTAACCGCTAAACGTGTTGTCGATACGATCGAAGGAGCGGCTCGTGATATGGAAAGCACTGTTCTTCGTGAACTGGCGGTGAATCGACCCTTATACAATTTTATGAATACCTCCCCTAATGACAACATGAGGCTCATTCAATATGAGCTGTCTACAGATTTAAATAAACTGGCGGAGAGTTATCCTGCAATTCAGTCACTTTATGTATATCGATCGGAAGATGCAATGGTTTTAACTTTACAGGAGATTATGCCGCTCTCTGAGTTCTCAGATAAGGAATTTATAGCGGCTCATTTTCCTTTGACAGAAACCGGGAATTGGCTGAGCGCAAGGTTATTTACAGATCAGCGTTCTACAAAGTCAACACAGGTTCTTTCATTAATTCAACGTTTCCCCCTGCCGCTTGGAACGGAGGGGATTGTTGTGGTCAATGTGAATGTAGAGAAACTGATTGCACTGTCAACCGATATGCGCAGTGATGATTTATCGGTGATGAAGATTAGTGATATGAAAACCGGTAATTTGCTCTATTCCACAAATGAGATGGAAACAGAAAGACGACACGATGACTTACAGGTGGATAATAGATATACCTTTCAGTATCGCTCGGATTATCTTGGCTGGACATTCTACAGCGGTATAAAAGAAGGTTCGTTGTTTGCATGGGTTTCCTTCCTATCTTATATTTGGATCGCTATTGGTATTTTAGTGCTGCTTTCTTGCGTATTTGCGAGTATCTATATTATTAAGCGTAACTATCGACCGGTAGAGCTACTGATAAGCAGGATTCAACAATTTCCTCTTCAAGATCTTCCCAAGCAGAAAGCAGCGGATGAGTTTGCTTATATTGAGAAGGCACTGGAGAATTTGGTCGAGACAAATAAACGATATGAACAAAGGCACCAGGAAGATTGGATGCTGGGGAAGCGGCAATTTATCCGAGATTGGTTGGAGGGAGAAGCAGCTATTTCAGAATGGGAAGAAAAAGCACGACAATTCGAAATTCCAGTCGATGTTCATTTATGTACCGTGGCTCTTATCGAATTAGAGCTTGATTTAGATTTTCAGAGACAGAATCAGGATCTGGACCAAAAGGTTTTGAAGTTTTCTCTAGCGAACGTTGTTCGAGAGCAGTGGCAGCAAGAAGGACATTTGGAATTGGAATGGGTGGCTTCGGATCGGCTTGTTGTTGTGTGGCTGCACGAAGTGGATTATGTCCCGGAGAATATTCAGGATCAGGTGAAGCAACTTGAAGAACTGGTGAGTTGGATAAAAAAACATCTAGGAATCATCGTTCGAATTGGAGCCGGACGCCTGGTTTCACACCACTTAGAAGCAGCTATCTCCTATCATCAGGCGCGTCATGCACTGAGGTATAAGCTAATTAGCGGGAACGTCATGATGTACGCTCACATGGAGAGGACATCTCCCTATTCAGCATATACTTATTACCGCCATGTGGCGGAATGTATAAGACATTTACATACGATGAACGATGTTTGGCGGGAAGAGACCGAAACTATTTTCGAGCAAATGGAGAGAGAGCGGCTGGCGGATGAAGAAATCTATGCAATCATTGACTACGCAGCGATGCTGCTGCTGGAAGAGGTAGAAGGGATAGCCGCTTTTGATGTGAAGAATAAACTTCGAGACCAAGTGGCAATGATGCAAGAAAAGGTGGGGAAGGAAGCTTTTTTTCCAGGATTATATAGTGTGTTTAGTGAACATCTGGAACGTTTCTACGTGCGGTATTGTACCTACAAAAAATCAAATAAATATCAGGAAACGATTAATCGGGTTAAACAGTACATTGAGCAAAATTACACAGATCCAGATCTATCCCTCACACAAATCAGCGATAAATTCGCCTTGAAACCCAAGTATGCAAGTCAACTTTTCAAAGAAGAATTCGGTATGAAATTCGTCGATTTTCTACTGAGACTGCGAATGGAAGAAGCGAAGAAAAAACTGAATGAAACAGAGGATTCGGTACAAGATATCGCTTTACAGATTGGATATGCGACCTCTATCTCATTTGGGCGAATGTTTAAGAAAATGGAGGGAATAACCCCTGGAGAGTATCGTAAAATGAAAAGTCCTCATCTCGAATCTTCGCGATTGGAACAAGCTGTGAAATGAGGGAATGGTATTTCAAGAAGAAAATATTTACATGTCTCTTGACGAGAGGAGTACAGCCAAACGGCTGTTTCCGATCATTTGCGTCAAGGGGCATTTTTTATTACGAAGGAAAAGGAATGAATGAACCATTATCCGGGGTACGTTGAGGAATTCTATTATTGTAAGCCCATACTTGTACGTAAACAGTACATTATTGCCCGATTCGCACAATATCTGCAGATATAAGTTGATCATCGGAATCTGGTTTATCAAGAAACGGAGAACCCTTGCTGGATAAGGGATTTAGACTAATGAACGGCATAGGGAAATGGTCTATTTCGTCTTAGGTCAAATTCAAGTTATAACAAAGATGCGAACCTTAGCCGATACGGATTTCGGTTAAGGAAACGCTTATCCATGGAGAAGATGGAAGGGGATTGAAAGGGAAATGGTAAACCGTGATGTAGCAGCTAAGTTTTGGATGAAGAAGCGATGGGGAAGAGGGATATCAGTTATATTAACTTCGGCATTTGTCGTCGGTTTATTGTCAGGCTGTGGCAGTACCGCGATGACAGCTGAAAGTGAGAAAGTGCAAGAGGGCGCGAAATCTTCTTCAAGTAACGTAACCTTAGAAATTGAAGTGTATGAGCGGGGAGAAGCGCCAACAGGTACTTCGGTAACAGACAATTATTTGACACAGTTCGCACAGACAAATTTCGGAGATCCTAATGGAATTACATTAGAATACGTACCGGTTCCACGCTCAGAGGATGTTCAGAAGCTGAATGTCATGATGGCCTCGGGTGAAGTACCTGACATTATTTTTACTTATGACGAGAATCTTGTATATAACTATGCAAAGCAAGGTGGATTAACAGAACTAGATTCTTTACTGGATGAGCATGGATCTAACTTAAAAAGTTTCCTAGGTGAAGAAACACTTGAATATGGAGTCTTTGAAGGAACTCAATATGCGGTTCCAGCAAAAAGGGTCAATATTGGTAAATACGCTTCTTATATTCGTCAAGATTGGCTGGATGAGTTAAGTCTACCTGCGCCACAAACGACGGATGAAGTGTATGAAACGTTAAAAGCTTTTAAAGAAAAGAAACCAGGAGGTGCGGATCAGGTGATTCCCCTCGGATTTTCTTTGACACCGGCTTCTTATGAACCTATCATATGGGGACTCACAGAAAAACTGACGGAAGAGCAAAGTATTACGCTGACACATCAGTTAGGTTCACGTGACTATCCAACGCTGCTGCCTGGTCATAAAGAAGCACTACGCTTTCTGAATAAGTTGTATTTAGAAGGGTTGATGAGTCCGGATTTTGCACTGGATAAGGATAAGAAGAAACTGAACCAAGATATTCAGACAGGTAAAGTGGGAATGTTCGGAGCTGACAGCATCGAACCGCTGCATGAGACATACAAGAACTTGAAGACCAATGTTTCTGGAGCAAAGCTTACCGCGATTGATCCTTATACCAACAGCACAGGTGATCATTTCAAACCACTGTACAAACCGGCAGGCTTGTACATCATTATTCCAAAAGCAAGCAAGCATGCTGCTGAGGCGATTCAATACCTCGATTGGATGGCACAGGAAGATACACTATTTTTGATGCAAAATGGAGAGGAAACGAAACATTATAGTCTAGAGGAAGGTATTCCTGTTCGTCTAGATACGGAAGATGCCAAGAAAGATCTATTTAACACAGGGGATATGGCGATTATCAGCAATGGACAGGACTTCGGTGATGCAGAGAAGAACAAAATGGCTGACTTAATGTCCTTATCTGAAGAAGATCGCGAATTAGGCAAACAAGTTAGAGACATTACACTTGTAGATGGTGTGAAACCGGTACGCTTTGACAAACCACTTGAATCACAGATTAAATATGGAACCTTACTTCAGGAAAAATATGATGAGCTGGTAGCTAGGTCGATACTGGCAAAAGCGAATGAATTCGATGCAACTTACGATATGCTGCTGGGCGACATGATGAAAAGTGGCGGAGAAGCGATATTAAAAGAACGTCATGAACTTTACCAGGCGATGAAAAAGCAATAATCATTTCATCCACACACCTAAGAAAGGAGAAGTGGGATGAAGACAGAGACCAACCTAGAGTCTGGAGCTGTTGCAAAACGTCTTCCGAGTTTACACGGAGGTACGGTGAGAAAACGGAAATGGAAAAATTTCATCCGCAACTGGCAGTTATATGTACTTATTTCTTTACCGCTGATCTTCTTTTTATTATTTAAGTATGGTCCCATCTATGGGATTACCATCGCATTCAAAGATTACAACTTGTTCACTGGGATTGCAGGCAGTGAATGGATCGGTTTAGATACGTTTCGTGAAATATTTGCAAATCGGGAGTTTTATGTTGCACTGCGCAATACGCTTATGCTGAATTTTCTCGATCTGCTCGTATCTTTTCCTGCACCGATCATTTTGGCGATCATGCTGAATGAATTGACGTCTGCAAAAATCAGAAAAGTATCTCAGACGGTATTGTATCTGCCGCATTTTATTTCCTGGGTTATCATCGGTGGTGTGTTCTATCAGGTATTTGCTACAAATTCAGGTATTGTCAATGAATTGCTCGGACGAATAGGAATAGGATCTATTCCATTTTTGTCCGACCCTGCCTATTGGGTAGTAACCTATCTATTAACGGGGGTATGGCAAAGTGCAGGCTGGGGAACGATCATATATCTTGCTGCGATCGTGGGCATCAACAAAGAATTATATGAAGCAGCCAAGATAGATGGAGCTGGCAGGTTCGCTGCTATTCGTCATATTACTTTGCCGGGCATACGAACAACTATGGTGACCTTACTCATATTAAATTTAGGGCAGATGGTACAGATCGGGTTCGAACGTCCTTATATCATGGGCAATGTGATGGTTAAAGATGTTTCGGAAGTACTCAGTACGTTCACCTATACCATAGGCCTGCAATCGGGACAATTCTCTTTCGCTACGGGAGTAGGTCTTTTTCAAGGCTTGGTAGGACTCTTATTTATTCTCGGAGCTAATAAGTTAGCGAAACGTTTGACAGGTAACGGCATTATCTAAGCTGGATAGCTCCTTTTAAGGAATTGAGGACATGAAAGGAAGATAGATCATGAGTTTGCTTTTCAAGGATCGGCTGTTCAGAGGCGTCAACACGGTATTGATTATCCTATTCTCGCTCATGTGTCTGGCGCCGTTCCTGCACGTGCTCGCCGTATCGCTGAGTTCTAATAATTCAATTTTGTCAGGAAAAGTGATGCTCTGGCCGGTGGAATGGAACTGGGAAGCACATAAAAGAGTAATCGGCGATATAAGTATGTTAAGATCCCTTATTTTTACTATCGGACTTACGGTGCTTTACACGATACTGTGCATGGCAATGACCATTGCTGCAGCATATCCGCTTACTAAATCCCAGTTGCAGGGTCGAAAGATGATGATGTACCTTATCGTATTTACGATGTTTTTTAGCGGGGGGATTATTCCAGAATACATCCTCATTAAGGAGCTGCATTTGGTTAATTCGATGTGGTCCCTCATTTTGCCTCATTTAATTAATCCTTTTAACTTGATCATAATGATCAGCTTCTTGCGAGCAATACCGAAAAGTTTGGAAGAAGCAGCGGAAATTGATGGATGCAGTCATTTTGGTGTCATGTTTCGTATTGTTTTACCTCTATCTATGCCGGTTATTGCTGCACTAAGTCTTTTTTATGCGGTTAGTCGTTGGAACGGGTTTATGGATAGCTTGTTTTACATCACAGATCCAAATATGTATCCTCTGCAGCTGAAGCTATATCAGCTCGTAATGAACAATATGGCCAATGATACGACGCAGATGGAGGGAATTCGCATGGTAGAGGTTTTGCCGGAAAGTCTGAAGGCTGCCAGTATCATATTTACGACGGTTCCAATCTTACTCGTGTATCCGTGGCTGCAGCGTTACTTTGTGACGGGTGTCATGCTGGGCGCCGTGAAGGAGTAGGGACGGGATTATTAATCTAAGAAATGGGGACTGAGGATGAATCAGAAATGGGGATTAGGTAAAAGGGTGTTGGCAAGCGCTATCGTAGTGGGAACTTTACTTACAGGACCAATAGTAGAAAAACCGGTTAGTAAGGCGGAAGCATCGGTAGCTCTCAGCTTAAATGCACAGGAACAAGCTGAACTTGCAAGTTTTTGGTCACCCATTTTGTATCAGGATGTAGGCTCTGCTCCTCAGGAGGATATTCCGGTCCCCGTAAATTTTGACGGTGACTGGTCGGCACTAAACAGCTGGAATAACATCGGGAAATATGCAAAAGGCAGCAGCCTTCCCCTGAATCCAGCCACATATTGGTCTGTAGTTGAGAGTGAGACACACTATTTTATCAGCTATAACTTATTCTACGCAGCACATAATCCGCAAGGGACAATAGGTGATCATGAGAATGATATGGAAGGAATGATGTTTACCATTCGGAAGCCTGGAACAGCTAAAGAAAATGGCAGTGTCGTAACGAACCCCAAGGGGGAGCTTGAACTAGCACTCATGCCGCGGCACGCTAAGCTTGGAATGTACTCTCCTGCAACAGGGGGAGGTTATACTCCGGGTCTCAGTACCGTTTATTATGATGGAACATTTACAACGGAAACGAATGCAACAGGTACACATGTACTTGTATACAGTGCTCAAAATGACGAGAAATACACAGAATCAGACGGCGATTTCGGGCATGCGCTCAAACCTTACAGTGGAAATGGAGCCAAAGGGAAGACGGGTTACGTATTCGAGTGGGGCGGGAATGGTGTTTCAAACACCAATATGAATGCGGCTGGTCAGGATATTTGGACACAAAAGTTAGGAAATTTCGATAACACAAAACGGTTGTATAGTTCTCTAATTCCTCTTGAAACATCCCTATGGCCATTACGTAATGATTTCACACTTGATCTGTGGAGCAGTTATGGCACCTTCAGAGGAGATGAAGGTCGTGCAAATGCAGCTAATACCCCTTGGGGATGGAGTTTTGAAGGTTACCGTGATCTAGGTGGAGGCCGTATGCTTTATGATCCAGCTGGATTTGTAGATGCATTATTCGATGGTTTGGGTTCGTTCTCACATACCTATATTACGAATGCATATGAATCATAAAAGTGGAATGTGAGAATTTCATAAAGGTAAATGTCTTACAGACTGGATAAATGTCTGTAAGGCATTTTTTTGTCTTTATAACCTGATACAATAGGGATATGAGAAATGAAATGAGGGATACCATGAATATTGAAATAAACAAGGATCTAATTGAAGATGAACGTGGTAATTTATACCGCGCCGTTCAGCTAGAAGGGAATACACTTATCGTAGTCAATGCGTTTGTAGAAGCCTCTTTCCGAGAGGTACTGAATTTTAACAAAAGCAAGAATGAACAGCTTGCGGCTTACGAAGGAGAGTATGTCGGAAAACAAGCAATGGATATCGTAAGACATGATTATGTTTATGCCCTCAAAGAGATGGATGGCAGACTGTATACATTGCAGGATGTAGAGAAGGTATATGACGTGAACTTTATTAAGATGATTGAATTCTTTAGACCCAAAGGTATGAATCCTCATAACGATTGAGATAAGGGGGAAGCGTATATGGAACTCTATTTCAGGATCGCTTTTTTAGTTCAGGGACATCTGAAATTATGGATGCTTCAGGCAGTGAACTGGGCCACATCGATTTGAAAAGTGCCTTCGGGTCTTCGCTGGATATCTATGATTCTTCGCGTAACCTGATCTATTCAGCTAAATTTAGAGTGTTCTCTAATAAATGGAATGTACTTGACCCGCAAGGAGAGACGATCGGTATCGTTCGATCTAGAATGAGTTTTCTAGAGAAGAAGTTTGAATATCAAGCAGGATCGAGAGGAATATTTACGATTACCTCACCCGCATTCTCTAGAGATTTTACCATCGTGGATGAGCAAGGAGAGGTGGTAGCAGGATTTGAGAAAGTCTCTGGTTTTTTCAGCTCAGGAGCCTATCGCCTGCATAATAACTCCTCCGAAATAGACAGCTATGAACTGATTGCCGTGATTATGGGGGTTCATTCCATTCGTAAAAGACAGAGTCAGGCGGCAAATTCAGCGCCCTAAAATGAACCTGATATAAAAAGAAAGGGACACAAATAGGTGTCTCTTTTTCTTGTTGAGCTTTCAGCTGGGACTAAATGATTCTAAATTAAACATTACTTCAGAAGTAGATGGTTTAGCTGATAATATAATAGGAAAGCGATAGAAGAGAGTAGGAGAAGAGAATCTATGGATTGTTTAACACAGGCAGTTCAGTTAAGAGAGAGTGGACAAAACGAAATGGCACTTGAGGAACTACTTACGCTTGAAGAACTTTTACGTGAAGGGAAACTTCTGATCGATTCTGCACAGTTACATTATCAGCTTGCCTGGACGTACGATACATTAGGGCTCGAAAAGGAAGCAGTGCCTTACTATGAAGCTGCTCTTTCAGGCGAACTATCCAAGGAAGACAGAGCGGGAGCATTGCTTGGACTAGGCAGTACATATCGAACACTTGGCCAGTATGAGACAGCGGAGAAGATTTTTGAGACCGCCTTATTTGAGTTTCCAGAGAGACGGGAATTCCAGGTTTTTATGGCGATGGTTCAGTATAATCTCAAAGAACATAAGCGAGCGATGAAATTGCTCTTGCAGGAAATTGCCGAACATTCGGCTAATGCCGGTATACAGAAATACAAACGAGCGATTACTTTTTATGCAGATAAATTGGATGAACGCTGGGACTAACAAATACAACGTAGGATTGTCGAATAAGCTCCTCAAAGGGAGATACATAGTGTAATAAAATGGTCTGAAACCTCGTGTCAGTATACTGTGGTTCAGGCCTTTTTATCTATTAAAGAGAGAGGTAGTTCTCTTGGTACGGATTGTTTACTCTGTAATGGAAAAAGAAGTGTAAACGATGTGCAAGACACTAGGTCTAGCTTAATCGGGATCAGTGATCAAGGGGGTAGCTCTAAATTCCTATCTTTTAAAATACGAGGAAAAATAATGACTTATGAAGACAAAATAACAACAGAATATACATATTTCAACCATTGGATGATTAATCGTGTGTAATGTTATCTGACCTATACTAGAACCAATTGATAGATTTCTACATCAATATGACTATATTTTTATAGAAAAAACATGAAAATGATAAGAAATCTATCATTAAAAAGGTAGAACAGGGAATTCTACAAAGTTTTTACCTCTGTTACATTAAAATAGTTTTGAAAGAATTGAACAAGGAGGAATACCATGCAGTCTAAGCCTATATTGCGTAAAGTGATGTCGCTCTCCGTCGTTTCTGCCCTTTTTATATCCGCTCTTTTTCCTGCTATCGTCTCTGGTGCTGAAGCTAGAAAATTTCATTCCGAGGCGTTTCAAGTCGATTCAAGCAAATTATCTTCGGTCACATCTAAAACACTGAATGTAGGTAAGAAAAAAGAAGCCATGAAAAACAGGAATGGTGGTACAAAAACAAACTCATCTATTCAGAAAGTGGACTCTCTAGATTCTGCTAACATCGATAAAAAGAGTAAAGAGGTAACGCCTCAAAACTACGTTCCTGCTTCTGATAGTACGGATCTTATCAGTGTAATTGTCGAACTAACCGAAAACCCGGTGGTTGTAGAAGAGGCGAATCGTGAACAAGGAGTAAGTAAATCAGGAGTAAACCAGCGAAGCATCATTAAGAGACAGCAGTCCACATTTGCTGCTGCAGCTGCGAAACTGAATGCAAAACTCAAAACAAATTACACAGATGTATTCAATGGTTACGCGCTTGAGATCACTGCAGATCAAGTGGATTCTTTACTGGGTCTTCCTGGTGTGAAGGCAATTTATCCCGATGCAGAAATGAAAGCAACACCAGTGAGCAGTGTAACGCCGAATATGGATGACAGTGCTCCTTTTATCGGTTCGGATACGTTCTGGGATACCGGTTATGATGGTTCTGGAATTAAAGTAGGTGTCTTGGATACGGGAATAGACTATGACCATCCGAGTTTGAAAGATGCCTACAAAGGTGGTTATGACTTTATCGATAATGATAACGATCCATATGAAACGCGGCCTGATCCAAACGATCCCGAAGCAGCAACGGAACATGGTACACATGTGGCGGGAACGATAGCCGGACGCGGAAACCCGCTTGAGCCAGATGGCAGTACAGGGTGGGTACGCGGCGTTGCCTATGGTGCTGATCTCTATGCATATCGTGTGCTTGGACCAGGCGGATCTGGTGCCACATCAGGAGTGATCGCTGCGATTGAGCGTTCCGTACAAGATGAACTCGATGTTATTAATCTCTCACTAGGCAGTGCGATTAACAATGAGTATGATCCTTCTTCCGTTGCTCTTAATAATGCAGCTCTTGCAGGAGTTGTAGCGGTCGTTGCGAATGGTAATGACGGTCCAGATGGTTATACGCTCGGTTCACCAGGATCAGCAGAGATTCCTATTTCTGTAGGAGCTTCTACACCGCCTCTTAACGTTCCAACAATTGAGGCAGACGGTCTGATTAAAACTTTCGGCAGTTTGATGACTTTCTCGCCTGATCTATCATCCCTTCAAGATAAGCCCATAGAAGTTGTTGCTGCGGGGCTTGGAAGAATGGAGGATTTTGCAGGTAAAGATTTGACAGGTAAAGTGGCTCTCATTCAGAGAGGAACCATCTCTTTCACCGAAAAATCACGAAATGCACAGGCGGCAGGAGCAGCAGTGGCTGTTATTTATAACAACGCACCTGGTAATTTTGGGGGTACTTTAGGTGAGCCAGGAGAATATATTCCTACTTTAAGTATCTCTTTAGAGGATGGTACGGCACTTAAAACCAAAATAGATGCAAATCCAGGTTACATAATCAATTTTGGTGTGGAAATGAAGCAGGATTTGATGGGCGACTTCAGTTCAAGAGGACCTGGCCTTCCTAAATACGGCATTAAGCCGGATATTTCGGCTCCAGGGGTAGGTATTCGTTCTTCCGTTCCAGCATATGGCGGAGATTATACGGATGCATATGCGGATCTGCAAGGTACAAGTATGGCTGCGCCGCATATTGCGGGAGCTGCAGCACTTTTACTTGATAAAGATTCATCCCTGAACCCTTATGAGATCAAGGGACTGATGACGAATAATGCGCTCAAGATTAGCGATCTAAAAGGAAATCGTTATACCCATAATGAACAAGGTGCAGGGCGTATTGATTTAACGAGTAGTCTGAAAGCCAAAGCAGTAGCTCTTGTGGAAGAAGCAACGACGGCGGTAGAATCGGGCACCGCTACACCGTATGAAACAGGTCTGCTTTCTTACGGAATTCTCTCAGGGGGACAAACTGCAACGAAGACCATTAAGGTCAGCGATATTGTGTCTGAGAGTTCGGCTTATACCATTACAACCGAGTGGTATGGAACTGCTCCAGGTACGCTTACGGCAAGCGAGTCTTCTGTAGAAGTTTCTGCAGGAGGAGATACGGAATTTACGGTAAGCCTTACGATGAATGCAGACATACCTAATGGAAATTATGATGGAGAAGTGATTTTGACCGAAACTTCGGGTCATCAGCTCAAGATTCCTGTATATGTATATGTCGGTGAACCGAAGAAGATTGATATCGTATCTGATCTTGAACTTATACCTCAGTTTTTCTCTCCGAATGGAGATGGCATCGCCGATACAGCGGATGTTTATTTCTCGGTAAATGTGGCGAATAACTATTTCTCACTTGATGTATTTGATGCTTATACAGGGGATTGGATTGGGGTTGTCGCTGAGGTTCTAACGGGTCTAAAACCAGGAGATTATAACTTAACAGGTTGGGATGGCATCGTATCAAATTATAAAACGGAGTTTGCGCTTGATTCAGATGTTTACGTTCTAGCTCCTTATGTAGGCATTGATGACAAGAGATTAGAAATTGTAAGGGATGCTTTGTATGATTTTGTTATCGATAAAGAAGCCCCTGTCAGTTCTCTTCATGATCCTGCGATTCAAGTGAAAGATAACACGGGGGTAATTACAGGGCAAATAGAAGATGACCTCGTAGTTGAACTGCTTGAAAATTATTCGGGTATTGCCGTGGATGCGGTATACGAAGTAGACGGCGAAATGGAATATGTTCCCGGTATGATCGACTCAGACGGAAAGTTTACCATCGAAGTACCCGTAACAAAAGGGGAAAACCAATATCAAATCTACGTATATGATTTTGTTGGTAATGGTTTCTTGGAGCCTGCTCATGTAGTGAAATATAATTCAGATGGCGAAGAAGAGCCGGAAGAGCCAGGAGAGCCAGTACCAGGCGCCATCTCACTTTCGGCAAACCTCTCTAAAAAGCAAGTATCTGTCAATGAAACGTTCCATGTAGACATTGATTTTACCGACACAAAAGATCTTTATACCGCTCAGTTCAGCTTAACATACGATAAAGATCTTGTGAAAGGGTCGGTAACACCAAGCGTGGCGCTTGCTACTTATCAAGAAGAAATGAACCCAGGAGTGTCACCGATTATTAAAGAGGAAACAGTAGATCTTGGTAACGGAAAAGCAAAAACGGACTACGTCATTTCTCTTGCCGGGATCCCGGATGGATATACGGGTAAAGGAGCACTTGCCTCCTTTCATTTTGCAAGTCCAGAAACAGGAGACTTTACGTTCTCTCTGTCCAATGTGCGAGTCTTAAATAGTGAGTCAGAAGATATCACCCTTGGGAAAGTTTCGAGTGGTACGGTTAAAGTGACGCAGGTTCCAACCCCTGATCCGGATCAATTCAAGATCACAGGCAGTATTGATGCAGAGGCTTTCCAAGATGTGAATTACAGTGATACTTGGTACCAAGGAGCGGACGGTGTTCACAAAGTAGTCGTGGAAGCACTGAATGCAAGTGGACAAGTAGCGGGTTCAGGTGTTGTAACTGCGGATGGTACGTATACCATCGAAGTTCCAAAAGGAGCCTACACCGTGCGTGTGGTTGTACCAGGTCATATCTCTGAATCGGGTTCAGTCACCGTAGATGGCAATGAATCCGTGAACTTTGGACCACTTACGGCAGGGGATCTGAATCAGGATGGTCATGTAAATCTCGTTGATCTGCAGCTTGCAGCTAAAGTATTTGGCGCTGTAAAGGGAGCAAGCTGGCCGAATGCAAAAACTTCAGCCGCTGATTTAAATCGTGATAATAGCGTTGATCTACTGGATATATCCTACATTATTAACAATTATGAAATCGAGTAATGAAGTAGACTTGCCAGGGTAGGTTTAACTGAAGAGAGGATGGGAATTGACGTCCTCTCTTCCTACATATTGAAGACGACAGGAGATGCGGGAGAATGAAACTATTGAAGACAAAGAACAAATGGATCGCTTTCACAGCTGCATTGGGGATAATGTTCTGCGTTATTCCAGCGGGTTCACTGTCAGCAGCTTCAGAGGTAAAGAATACGAATAAGGTCGCAGGTGATAATCTGCCAATTGTTCGTCTGGTACCTTCGGAATATCAGGCTAAGGTGGGGGATACGATAGAGGTTGCTATATGGCTGCAAGGATTTACAGGTGACTACAGCCATGTTCAAGGGTACGAAATTCATATGGATTATGACGCAGCACTTCTAGCACCAGATTCAGGTACTAAGAAACTATCTCCGCAGGTCTTCAAGAAAACAAGCAATCCGATGAGTCTTGTTAATAAAATTGATCCCGGCGGGAGCGTTCAGATCTCAGAAGCGATTACTTCGCAGGATGCTAAACTTTTTACCGGATATGGAAAAGTAGGAACGATTTCATTTCATGCATTAAAAGCAGGGACGGTCACATTAAAACAAGCGAAGTCTATTATTATTCAGCCGAACAACCCAGGTCTAAACATGAAACACCAAATAAGTGAGCCAACGATTACGATTCGTGAGAGCGGTACAGCACCGGATAAAGTGAGCGAAAAGACACAAACCGTAGGGGACTTACCTGTAAAAAAAATAAGTCAGCCTACCTCTGCCCAAACACTTGCAGGCTTTAAAGATCAAGGAGCAATAACGAAACTAAAGTGGGCACAGGATTCGATTATCAAGCTTGCGTCAAGCGAGGTTCTGCAAGGCACAAATGAAGGCAATTTTGAACCGCTTCGAGATATGACAAGAGCTGAATTTGCCAAATCAGCTGTAGTGGCACTCGGGCTGGATATGAAACAGCAGACAACTCCTACTTTTTCAGATGTCAAAACCTCAGACTGGTACTATGACTATGTGGAAACGGCAGGAGCATATGGGCTGATTCAAGGTAGAGAAGATAAACAAGGGGAGCTCCATTTTCATCCAAATGCACCGATTACAAGAGCAGAGCTTGCTGCTATTTTAGCCAGACAATTAAAGAATAGTGGTAAAGGAATGACGAGTGACAATAAGAATCCATTCACTGATATTCCGTCCCATTGGGCAAAAGAAGACATCATTTATCTACATGGAAACAAGCTGATTCAAGGCAAGACAGCAACCGCGTTTAAACCAGGGGAAAAGGCCAGCCGTGCCGAAGTAAGTGTACTGCTTGAACGTGTTATACAAACCGTAAAATAAGAGAAAAAACCGTTTCATTCCTGACAAGGAGCGAAACGGTTTTGTTTTGTAACCTAGCAATTTCCATGTTACCATAGTAAAGAATAGACATATGACTTGGAGGGTTTCGCTAGTGAATTATTCATCTTCTGGATTCGATCCTATCTATCATTTTATAGAGCAAAATGTAATCAATAAGAAATGGCCTTCCGCTGTATTTGGCATTACGAATCGCGATGAGATTCTGGATCTTCGCTCCTATGGCACTTATGAAGATGGAAGAGAAATTAACAGTAAGACGATATTTCCTGTATTCTCTATAACAAAGCCGATGATTGGACTTGCCATTATGCAACTCTGGGAGAAAGGCTTGCTTCATCCAGGACAATTAGTAAGCAAAATTCTACCGGATTTTGCGGAACACGGGAAAGATAAGCTTGCGTTATGGCATCTGCTTACTCATACAGGTGGACTTGATCAACGTTATTTGATGGAATGTGCTCAGGGCAAACATGCTCCTGATGGCTTACTCCATCCTCATCTATATAAAGCACTTGCGGAGAGTCACTTAGAATCTGCTCTCGGGCAGAAAGTCAGCTATAACAATGCGGCATTTACGGTACTCGCTGAGATTATAGAACGGATAAGCGGCATGACGTATGAAGAATATCTACACAGGCATATTTTTGAACCGCTTGGAATGAGAGATACCGATTTTGGCGGGGTTCATCAGGATCAATCGAGAATAGCACCTATAGCGGGAGCGGAAGCGATGGCAAGTCATATGGATTCATTTGTAGCGGCTAAAATTCCATTTGGTGGTCTATTCAGCACAGCAGACGACCTGCTGCTTTTCGCTAAATCCATGTTAAGACAAACGGAAACCCAAGAAGGCAGTTTCTTAATTAAGCCTGCGACTTTTAAACAAATGATCACACCTCAAACGCTGCATATCGAAGAGGTCGATTCCGATTATGGTTTCGTATGGAAGACTCCAGTCCGCCATAAAGGATTTATAGAGCGTGAAATTTATGGTCATAATGGAATGGGTGGATGTATGGTTTGGATGTATCCAAAACAAGATGTTGCTTTTGTACTGATGACAGCTGCATTAGGCAAGCCGGTTGACAATATACACGTCCATAATGTATTCACTTCCAGTTTACAAGGTTAATGCGGATGACCTTTACACGAATTGGACAAAAAGCGACATTTACCATTTCTTGAATTTGAATTAGAATAGATTTACGAAAACATGTGAGCAATAACTTAAAGTAGATTCGAAAAGGAAGTGGCGAATGTGAGAGTTCATGAATTCACAGTTCATTCGAATATTGATCGGTTTGAATTAATTCAAATCTCGAACTTGGCTTCCCGATTTATATCTCAGATTGTTCTCTCCTATGTAGATAAAGATGAGCACGAACATATCATAGATGTGAAAAGCTTGCTCGGAATGATTTTTCAACCGATTATACCTGGAACCCGTCTTCGCCTGTCCGCAAAAGGAAAAGATGAACTGGAAGCACTCGAAGCCATGCTAGAACAGTTCAGCAAAATACAATCATAAGTGAAAATAGGAACCTTGAGTTCACATTCTGTTGTATACAGAAGGATCTCAAGGTTTTTTTCTATCTTTTTATATAAAAAGCAATTAATTTCCATTACAATAAGGGATAACTTATAGAAAGAAGGAATGAATATGAACCATATATCACGTAACCGGGCATCGATGCCGACAGGGACTTCCGTTATTGTTAATCAGCGATCGCTTGAAGCATCAAACCGGAGACTTGCAGCACTCCTGCAGTCGGGCATGTCTGTACTTGATGTAGGCTGTGCCAGCGGTGCTATTACAAGGGGGATTGCGGAAAGGGTAGGAACAGATGGGAAGGTCACCGGAATCGATGTAAGCGAACGTTTGATACAAGAAGCAAAAGAACATTCAGATTACCTAACGAATCTTGAATTTGAAGTGGCTGATATTTACAATCTGCCTTATGAAAATACATATGATGTGATTACGGCCGCGCGTGTCCTGCAGTGGCTGTCGGAACCACAGAAAGCATTAGAGCAAATGGTCGATGCTGTGAAACCAGGCGGTACGCTGCTTGTTCTGGATTATAATCATGAAAAAATAGAATGGTCTCCCGCACCGCCGGATGCCTTTTTACACTTTTATTCCGCGTTTCTGAAGTGGAGACAGGACAGCGGTATGTCAAATGAAATCGCAGATCAGCTGGTTTCCCGTTTTGAAGAAGCAGGACTTGAGCATGTAATAGAGTATGAACAGCATGAAAAAACATCAAGAGGAGATCTTGATTTTGAGAACAGAATCGCAATTTGGGCCGAAGTAGCAGAAAGTCGCGGAAAACAACTGGTATCTGATGGTTATCTTACGGAAGAGGAACGGGTTGAGGCTGCCGTTTCTTATCGCACTTGGGCTGCGCAAAATGCGACGGGAATGAAGATGTATTTGCTTGCCATCCAAGGTAAGAAACCTGAGCAGAGGTAACAGAAGAGAAGGTATGAGAGGGATACAAGAACAAAAAATCCCCTCAGGTAGCAGAAGAGAGATGAGTCTTGATGGGATCTCTCTTTTTGCTGTTAATCTCCTAAGGGGATAGATTGATGTCCTTCTAAGCCGCGATTACCCGATTACTAAATGTTAGGAAGTGCTTTTCTTGCGGCAAGAAATAGCCAAGTGGATAGAACAAAAGGCATTGTCAGAGTTGGAAGGCCGTACGGCATCATCCAAGTGGTTACACTTGCGGTAACAGGTACGGATACAATAGCCGCAATAATACCGGTTATGGGTGCGAAGCGGCTTTTTGCATCAAAAACAACCCCAACTGCTAACATCGTTAATACAGCATTAAATCCATAAAGTCCTGAATTGAGCATAGAGACTTCTGCCCCTAAAAAGTAGGCGGTTAACATGGCAACAACGGAACCAAGGACAGCATAAAGTCCAAGTTTCCACCCAGCCCAAAATATCCCAATTAAAATCAAAATTCCTGACCAGAAGGTGTCTTGGAAGAAAACTTGTCCAACACCGGAGACCGTTCCCTCTATCCAATTCATCGTACCCTCGAAATGGAGATCCAGATGAGACAGATCCTGAGGAGTAAGGTTAGGATTCAACCGGAACACACCAAGGCGATAGGACGCAAGCAGTAGAAACCAAGTCATAATAATGTAAGGAAACGTAAGTGCAGGTACGTTCAGATGCTCCATTAATTGCATGATCGCGACAGTGAATAGAGCGGCCACGACAGCTCCAGCCATCGCAATAACAAAACGAATGCCGCCTTGTAGATTGAGAGAGATGGCTATGCCGGCTAACACGGAGTTATATCCAAGCAGTCCCTGGTTTATGAGCGTTCGATTCGCTCCTCCGAGTCTTCCAATCAACACAGCAATGAGAGAAGATAGTAAGGCAATGATACCAAGCGATACGGAAGAAAACATAATTGCAATGGTAATAAGGAGTCCTGTAAATGCATTTTCAATAAATATAACTTGGGATACTCCTTTGAAAACGGCAGAAATTAGCGGAGAAATCGTTTCCTTATAAACTGACTTCTGAATATCTAAATGCATTGTAGTCTCCTTTTTAACCTTTGTTATGTGAGTAGCTGGGAAAGGGTTGTGAAAAATTTGACATATCGTGTCGAATTTCGTGTATAATAAGTATATGCAATTTGTGGTATATATAAATTATGATATAGTAAGTATACTAGGTTAGCAATCTTAATCTCGAATAAGAGTGGTATATTCTCTTTGATAGGTCCTAACCCACAGGTTTTTCGACAATTTTTAAAAATAATGATGGATTTTGGAGGCTGAACTATGCACTTATTGCCGCGTGAGATTGACAAACTATTAATTGTGGTGGCTGCTGATCTTGCCAAACGTAGAAAAGAAAGAGGACTCAAATTAAATCATCCGGAAGCCATCGCTTATATCACTTATGAAGTGCTCGAAGGTGCACGTGATGGAAAAACAGTTGCTGAACTGATGGAATTCGGAGCAACGATTTTAACACGTGAAGATGTGATGGAAGGAATTCCAGAGATGATTCACGATATTCAAGTGGAAGCTACTTTCCCTGATGGAACAAAATTGGTAACAATACACAGTCCAATTCGCTAGTACGAATTGATAGGAGGAATACAGAAATGATACCGGGACAAATTTTCCTGAAAGAAGAAGAGATTATCTGTAACGCTGATAAAACACCTTCTAAAATCAAAGTGAAAAATACAGGAGACCGTCCTGTTCAAGTTGGATCTCATTTTCATTTTTACGAAGTAAATGGTGCACTTGAGTTTAATCGTGAAGAAGGTTTTGGCATGCATCTGAACATTCCAGCAGGTGCGGCGGTTCGTTTTGAACCAGGGGACGAAAAAATAGTTGAAGTGGTTCCTTATGGCGGAGAACGCCGTGTGTATGGGTTTAATAATAAAACGGATGGATCCGTGGAAGGTGGAGTTAAATAATGAGTTTTCGTATGCCAAGAACTCAGTATTCTCAAATGTATGGACCAACAACAGGGGATTCAATACGTTTGGCGGATACAGATTTAATTATTCAGATTGAAAAAGATTATACATCGTATGGTGATGAAGTCGTATTTGGCGGCGGTAAAGTCATCCGTGATGGAATGGGTCAGCATCCGCTCGTAACACGTGGAGAAGGAATACCTGACGTTGTTATTACCAATGCAATTATTTTGGATTACACTGGTATTTATAAAGCAGATATCGGAATCAGAGATGGAAAAATTTCCGGAATCGGGAATGCAGGGAATCCATTAGTTATGGATAATGTGGACATCGTGATCGGAGCTTCTACCGAGATTATTGCCGGAGAAGGAATGATTGTGACGGCTGGGGGAATCGATACGCATGTTCACTTTATTAACCCTGCACAGATCGAAACTGCTTTATCATCTGGTCTGACTACACTGATTGGCGGAGGTACGGGACCAGCTGCAGGTTCAAAAGCTACGACAGTTACTCCAGGGGAATGGAACATGCATCGTATGCTGGAAGCAGCGGAAGGCATGCCTATCAATGTAGGTTTCACGGGTAAAGGACAAGCTGCTGCGGAAGAGCCTCTAGCAGAACAAGTACGTGCCGGGGCGATTGGTCTGAAAGTACATGAAGACTGGGGTGCTACGGCATCGGCTCTTGATAATGCACTGACGGTAGCAGATAAATATGATGTCCAAGTGGCAGTTCATGCGGATACCTTAAATGAAGGTGGCTTCATGGAAAATACGATGGCTGCCATTAAAGACCGCGTTATTCATATGTATCATACGGAAGGTGCAGGCGGAGGACATGCTCCCGATTTGATTAAGTCGGCCAGTTACATGAATGTTCTTCCATCATCTACGAATCCAACCTTACCTTATACAGTCAATACAATTGACGAACATCTAGATATGCTTATGGTATGTCACCATTTGAATCCATCGATCCCTGAGGATCTTGCTTTTGCAGATTCCCGGATTCGCCGTGAAACCATTGCTGCTGAAGATATCCTGCAAGACATGGGCGTGTTCAGTATGGTCAGCTCCGATGCTCAAGCTATGGGCCGTATTGGCGAAGTTATCCTTCGTACATGGCAGACGGCTGACAAAATGAAAAAACAACGTGGTTCTTTGCAAGGCGACAGCGCAATGTCGGATAATAACCGTGCAAAACGATTTGTTGCTAAATATACCATTAACCCAGCGATTACTCATGGGATCTCAGAATATGTAGGTTCTATTGAAGTAGGGAAAATGGCCGACCTTGTTATTTGGTCTCCAGCCTTCTTCGGTGTAAAACCGGAAATGATCATCAAAAATGGTATGGTTGTTCAGAGCTTGATGGGTGACGCGAATGCTTCGATCCCTACACCGCAGCCGGTCATTTATCGTCCGATGTATGCACAGTATGGAAAAGCACTTTCCAGCACATCTGCAACCTTTATCTCACAATCCGCTTACGACCTGAAGGTTCACGAGAAATTAGGATTGGAAAAAATCATTCTTCCTGTACACGGCATTCGCAATCTAACAAAGAAAGATATGAAATTAAATTCCGAAACGCCAGAGATTACGGTTGACCCGCAAACGTACGAGGTAAGAGTTAATGGAGAATTAATTACATGTGAACCTGTTGATCGCGTGTCTATGGGTCAGCGCTATTTCTTATTCTGAGGTGAGAGAACATTGATTATTGAAAAAGTCGTAACAAATATAGAAAACCTATCTAAAGAAGAAATAGAGAAACACCATATTGAAAAGGTGTATCTTGAAAGTTCTGATCTAGTAAAACGAATCCAACGTGTCAAAACAGACCATGGTAAAGAAATTGGTATTCGCCTGAAAGAACAGCGTGATCTGATCGCCGGAGATATTCTGTATATGGATGATAAAGACATCATTATGATTGATGTCACTTCCGATGATCTCATCGTCATTCGTCCGCGCAGCCTTAATGAAATGGGGACCATTGCCCATCAATTAGGAAATCGCCATCTTCCAGCCCAATTTGAAGGTGATGAAATGCTTGTTCAGTATGATTATCTTGTTGAAGAATTATTGAATCAACTGGAAATCCCTTATGAGCGGGAAGAAAGAAAAGTGAAACAAGCATTCCGCCATATCGGCCACAGTCATGGATAAGAACACGCTTTCCTTATTTCAACTGTGTGATTCCAATTTTCCAACAGGGGCTTTCAGTCATTCCTATGGTCTGGAGAGCTATATTCAGGAAGATCTTGTGTATAATGAGCAAACTTTCTCTGAATGGTTACATGTGTACTTATATGAACAGCTTGTCCATACGGATGGACTTGCTTCTCGTATGGTGTATGAAGCTTTAGAGGAAGAGAACTTGGAAGCTGTGTGGAAAATGGATCGGCTGCTATCTGTACAAAACTTACCGCGTGAGACAAGAGAAGGCACGAAAAAGATGGGCGATCGTATGTTAAATCTTGTTGGATCCATGTATGAAGTACCGGTTCTTAAGCAGTATCGGGAGCAGATCAAGACGAAGAAATGCTTCGGACACCCTGCCATCGTCTTTACGATGATTGGGCATCATCTCGGTGTTTCCAAATCAACAACCATTTTATATTATTTGTATTCGATTCTATCAAGTCTTGTTCAAAATGCTGTGCGTGCGATTCCTTTGGGTCAGACGGCTGGCCAAAAAGTCATACAGCAATTTCAAGGAGATTTGATAAAAGCAACGGAGAAAATTATGGTAATGGATGAACATGATTTTGGAATTATTTCACCAGGACTTGAGTTATCACAAATGAAGCATGAACGTGTAAATATTCGTATTTTTATGTCATAAATCTAATCAAAGAAAGAAGTGTTTATATAATGGAACCAATTAAAATTGGAGTTGGCGGACCTGTTGGGGCAGGTAAAACGATGCTTGTTGAGAAATTGACTCGTCATCTGGAAGGCGAAATCAGTATGGCGGTCGTAACAAACGACATCTATACCAAGGAAGATGCTAAATTTTTGATGCAAAATGGAGTTCTTCCAGCAGATCGTATCATCGGTGTTGAAACAGGTGGATGTCCGCATACGGCGATCCGAGAAGATGCTTCTATGAACTTCGCTGCGATCGATGAACTGAAAGAAAAACATCCTGATGTTGAGCTTATTTTCGTAGAAAGCGGTGGCGATAATCTAGCTGCGACATTCAGCCCTGAGCTAGTTGATTTCTCCATCTACATCATCGACGTAGCACAAGGTGAAAAAATTCCGCGTAAAGGCGGACAAGGGATGATTAAATCTGATTTGTTTATTATTAACAAAACCGATTTGGCACCTTATGTGGGCGCAAGCCTTGAAGTTATGGAATCTGATACTAAGGTTTTCCGTGGCAACAAACCATTTGTATTTACGAACCTGAAGGATAACAAAGGACTTGATGATGTCATTGACTGGATTAAAAATAATGCATTCTTAAAGGGATTAGAATAGAATGGAAGACTGGACAGGGATTCTGCGATTAGATGCGGAAGAAAGACACGGAAAAACTGTCGCAAAAAATGTGTATTTCCAAGGTGCTTTCAAAGTAATGCGTCCGATTTACCATGATCATTCGGGACAGCCATGCTATTACATTCTGAACCCAGGCGGCGGATTCCTAGACGGTGACCGCTATCAGATGAAAGTATCGCTGGCGGAAAAAGCCCGGATGACTCTAACTACCCAATCGGCTACTAAAATATACAAAACTCCGAATAAACCTGCCTATCAGGAGACAGAATTCACGCTTAAAAAGGGCAGCTATCTTGAATATATTACGGATCCGCTTATTGGTTATCAGGATGCTAAATATGTTCAAAAAACAGTAGTGCGAATGGAGAAAGGTTCTACTTTTCTCTATTCAGATATCATTACTTCGGGGTGGTCTCCAGAAGGAACTAAGTTTAGTTATGATCTGCTTCAATTAATGACTGAGATCTATATTGACGATGAACTCGCTGTATATGATCATATTAAATTGAATCCTTCTTCACAGAATATTGCTTCTCTTGGTTACATGGAAGGATATACGCATCTTGGTTCCATGATGTTGATCGGAGAACAAGCGGACAATGAACTTTTGGACCGGCTATATCATGCAATACACGAAGATACAAAAGAATACAATATTGGATTGTCGTTATTGCCAGTCACAGGGATCTTGATTCGTATCTTAGCTAATTCAACACAGACGATAGAAAGAATTCAAACCGAGTGTCATCGTGTAATTAGCCAAGAGCTTTTTAACAGCTCACCTTCATTTTTAAGAAAATACTAATACTCACAAAACCCTGCAATCATAAATGGTTGCGGGGTTTTTTAATGAAAAACAGGTTAGAATAGAATGTAGTTCAGGATAAAGTTCAAGATAAAGTGAGGTCAAGGATTTTTAAAAAAAACTCAATTAATATAAGGAATGAGGCATATGAATACTCTTGGTTATGCAATTCTGAGCGTATTAAGTAAAAGACCTAGCTCAGGTTATGAATTGGCTTCTTGTCTGGATTTGTTATGGCCAGCGAAACACAGCCAGATTTATCCTCTTCTCACCAAAATGGAACAGAAGGGTTTCCTGTCCTATGAATATATCGAACAAATCGGGAAGCCAAACAAAAAAATATATTCGATAACTGAAAAAGGAAGAATAACCTTAGAATCTTGGATCAAGGAACCGGCCAGCAATCAAATTATTCGAGATGATTTTTTGATTAAAGTATATGCAATTTGGCTTAAGGATGAGGAAAGTGCTAAAAAATTGATCGAAGATCGATTGGTAAAATTAAACCAACAAGTATCTTTGCAAGTGAAAGAAATAGAAGAAATAAATCAAGAACAGATCAAGACCACATCGAAGAAATTCGGTAAATATATTCTTCTCCGCAGAAGTCATTTTTTAAATAAAGAAGAAGTTTCGTGGTGTCACTGGGTGCTCAGTTTATTTAAGGGATCTAATCTTAGTAAGCTACAATGAGGATTATTCAGTAGGGATGCGCTTTATAAAATAATGCATCAGAATCTCACACTTATTACTTAATTCCGTGAATTTCAATCATGGACTAAAAACAACAAAAATTTCTATTTAGAGAAGAAAAAAATCAGCTCAAGTATAAGTAACCTGTTGATAAGAGAAGACTGCGGTCAGATTCTTTTACGTCAGGAATGCTTTACTTGGGCTTTTAGTGTTTAAATTTAGTGTATCGTTTAAAAGTGTATTGACAACATGTATATACAGGTTTATTATGAAACCATAACAACCTGTATATACAAGTTTAAATGAAAAATAAGGAGGAGTTATTCAAGTGAACATACTAAATAAGAACGCTTCTTCTGAATGGTGGAAGACCGGGGCCATTTATCAGGTCTATCCGAAGAGCTTTTGTGATACTACCGGTAAGGGAACAGGAGATATTCAAGGTTTAATTAAGAAGCTAGATTATATCAAAGGTCTTGGAATTGATATGGTTTGGCTGCAACCTGTATATGTATCGCCGCAAAATGATAACGGTTACGATGTGGCAGATTATTATAGTATTGATCCTGCTTTCGGCACAATGGAAGATATGGACGAGTTAATTCACGAAATGAAAAAAAGAGATATGCATCTCATGATCGATATCGTTGTTAATCATTCCTCAACGGAACATCAGTGGTTTAAGGAAGCACGTTCCTCACGTGATAATCCTTACCGAGATTATTATATTTGGAAAGACCCAGCGCCAAATGGTGGACCACCTAACAACTGGCAATCAAAGTTTGGCGGACCTGCATGGCAATATGATGAAGGGACAAAGCAGTATTACTTGACTCTATTTGACAAGACGCAGGCGGACCTAAACTGGGAGAATGAAAGAGTAAGACAGGAAGTCATCGACATATTGACGTTCTGGGCTGAGAAGGGAGTAAGCGGTTTCAGAATGGATGTCATTAATCTGATATCCAAAGACCAACGCTTCCCTGATGACGATGGTTCTGTGGCTCCGGGAGATGGACGCAAATTTTATACAGATGGTCCACGAGTACACGAGTACATTAAGGAACTGAATGAGAAGGTATTTAGACCTTATAATATTGTAACGGTCGGAGAGATGTCTTCGACAACACTCGAACAGTGTATTCGATATTCGAATCCAGAAGAGAATGAGTTCTCGATGACATTTAATTTTCATCATTTGAAAGTTGATTATCCGAATGGTCAGAAATGGGAACTGAAGCCGTACGACTTTGAAGAATTAAAAAGTGTACTGTCGCATTGGCAGATCGGTATGCAGCAAGGCGGCGGATGGAATGCTTTATTCTGGAATAACCATGATCAGCCGCGGGCTCTTACCCGGTTTACGAATGATGGTGAATACCGGAACGAGAGCGCTAAAATGTTAGCGACAACTCTCCATGGTATGCAGGGTACACCGTACATTTATCAGGGAGAAGAGATTGGTATGCCAGATCCGGTATGGAATGACATGTCGGAATTCCGGGATATTGAATCACTTAATATGTATCAAATTCTAATGGATCGCGGTAAAACGCCGGAGGAAGCATCCCATATTGTTAAAGTTCGATCTCGTGATAACTCGCGGATTCCGATGTTATGGGATGACAGCGATCAGGCAGGATTCACGAGCGGAACGCCTTGGATTAAGATCGATGAGCGATATAAAGAAATCAATGCGAAACAGCAAGTGGAAGATCCCAATTCTATCTATCATCATTACCGCAAGCTAATTCAGCTTCGTAAAGAAGTTAAGGTGATTACAGACGGCACGTTTACTCGTCTTGACAATACTCATCCTGAAGTTTTTGCTTACGCAAGAATGAATGAAGAAGAGACACTGGTTGTGATTTCGAATTTTAGTGACAAGACGGTTCAATTTGAATTGCCGGAAACGTTTGTAGAGAAGCATCTGATGGAAAAGGATGCAACACTCCTCCTGTCAAATACAGCAGGCGATAAGAAGCTGACATCAAGTGTTGAATTATCACCTTATGCATCCCATATGTGGTTAATTTCAAATGCTGGAGATTCTACTAATAAATAAGGGAGAACAAACGCTATGTCTAAAATAGATCAAAAACAGGTTGAACGAATCGTTCAAGCTGTGGGTGGTAAAGAGAATATTGAAGCAGCTACCCACTGTGTGACTAGACTTCGCTTTGCGCTCGCAGATGAGAGCAAAGTAGATGCACAAGCTTTGGAAGAGAATGCCCTAGTCAAAGGGCACTTCTCTTCACAAGGTCAGTTCCAAGTGATCATCGGTCCTGGTCTCGTAGATCAGGTCTATGATGAAATGATGAAACTAACGGGCGGGTCCAGAGCATCAAAAGATGATGTGAAGACACTTGCTAGTAAGAAACAAAATCCGCTCCAGCGTGCAATTAAAATGCTCGCGGATATTTTTATCCCGATCCTTCCAGCGATCGTTATGGCAGGTTTGCTTCTCGGGTTAAACAATATATTGGCTGGTCCTGATATTTTTTATGAAGGACAATCTCTCATTGAAGTGTATCCTCAGTGGGCAGACGTAGCTTCGATCATTAACCTAATCGCAAGTACAGCTTTCTCATTCCTGCCTGTACTGATTGGTTGGTCAGCCGTTAAACAATTTGGCGGAAGTCCGCTACTAGGTATTGTTTTGGGCCTCATTTTGGTAAATCCAGAACTATTAAGTGCCTACAATTATGCAAATGCAACACTTGAAGGGACCGTTCCGGTATGGAACCTATTTGGATTTGAAGTAGAGAAAATTGGATACCAGGGTCAAGTTCTTCCTGTTCTTGTCTCTGCCTACATCTTGGCTAAAATTGAAGGATTCCTTAATAAAAGAGTACGCGATTCGATTAAGCTGCTCGTCGTAGCGCCTGTAGCTCTTCTAGTAACCGGATTCCTGGCATTTACAGTCGTTGGTCCTGTTACATTTTCTATCGGAAATCTGATTACTAATGGTCTGGTTGGTATTTTTGATTCTTTCTCTGCACTTGGCGGATTAATCTATGGCGGTTTGTATGCATTGCTAGTTATTACGGGGTTCCATCACACATTTTTGGCTGTAGATATTCAGCTGATTGGAAGTCAAGGAGGAACCTTCCTATGGCCGATGCTTGCTCTATCTAATATTGCTCAAGGGGCAGCTGCTCTGGCGATGATGTTTATTCTTAAAGATCAAAAAGCAAAAGGACTTGCTGCAACTTCATCGGTATCCGCTTTTCTTGGTGTAACGGAACCTGCAATCTTCGGCGTTAACATTCGCTATCGTTACCCATTTATTTTCGGTATGATCGGTTCTGGTATTGCCGGAGTACTGCTGGCCATGAATAATGTATTGGCTTCTTCGATCGGAGTAGGCGGTATTCCTGGATTCCTTTCGATCTTCCCTAATCAATGGGGTATCTTTTTCCTTGGTATGTTAATCGTTATTGTCGTTTCTTTTACGGGTACGTTGCTGTATGGAAAACTGCGTATGTCGAGGGTACAGACGAAGTCTGAAAACGAACCATCTGGTGTGGTTGTGAATAATGAGCAGGCCGCAGCAGATGAAGCTATGGATGTTCGCGCTGAAAATAATATGGATGTTGAACAGAATGCTGTAAACTCCAATACACAAAAAAGAAGCGAAATGACCATTGCTGCTCCACTCAGCGGTAAGGTAGTTCCGTTATCTGAAGTACCTGACCCTGCATTTGCACAGAAACAGATGGGCGATGGGGTTGCCATTATTCCGGCGGAAGGTAAGGTTTACGCTCCATTTAAAGGAACGGTAGAACATGTGACTAAGACGAAACACGCGATGATTCTAAGTGATACGGAAGGGTTCCAAGTGTTAATCCATGTGGGAATTGATACCGTCTCACTTAAAGGAAATGGATTTACTACACATGTCGAATCAGGTATGAGTGTGAGTGAGGGACAGTTATTACTTGAGTTTGATAAAGAAGCGATCGAAAAAGCTGGGTTGCCTGTTATTACACCGATTATTATTCCGGATGGACAGGAGCCGTCTCCAAAAATTGAAGAATTAGCAAGCGGTATTATTGAATTGTCCGCTCCGCTCCTCAAGGTAACTTTTGACTAAAGTAAGTAATGCGTCATCTGAGTTGTAATCATTTTCATAAAAACGTGATACAATACGATTGGTGATATGATGATGAATAATATTTTTGTAACTCTGTATAAAGATTTCGCGGAAAAGATCGACTCAGGAATTCTTGCACCAGGCAGTAAGCTGCCATCTGAACATGAACTGGCACAACATTATGAAATCACGCGAGAAACGGTGCGCAAAGGCTTAAACTTACTTGCTCAGAATGGTTACATCCATAAAGTTAAAGGAAAAGGCTCATTCGTTCTCGAAAGAGATCGTTATAATTTTCCTGTGAGCGGGCTGGTCAGTTATAAAGAAATGTCAGAACGAATGGGTAAGCTGAGTAATACCCTTGTGTATGTTACGGAATGTATCGAGGCTGGAGAGTTTATTTCGAAGCAACTTCAGGTATCTGCGGATACAAAAGTATGGAGGGTCGTTCGAGCCAGGGAAATAGACGGTGAACGAATTATACTGGATATTGATTTCTTACGGGCTTCGATTGTACCTCATCTGTCTAAGGATATTACAGGACAGTCCATATATGAGTATCTGGAAAAAGAACTGAATCTGAAAATCAGCTATGCTAAAAAAGTGATTTCGGTTGAACGTGCCACAAGCATGGACCACGAGTATATGGATATTGGTGAAGATACACATGTCGTAGTCGTTCGCGGCTATGTTCATCTTGAAGATACTACGTTGTTTCAATATTCAGAATCCAGGCATCGTTTGGATAAATTTCAATTTGTTGATTTTGCAAGAAGAGAAAACACGCTATCATTCTAAAAAAGCCAGCACGCATTTCTTAGATTGAACTGTACCCCCAGTTGTTAGATTGTTTCTAACAATCGGGGTGCAGTTCAGATCAGGTTTGCGTGCCGGCTTTTTTTAAAGTTTGAGAACCTACTTATGACTTTCTTTTCGAGTGTTTTTTCAGAATTAAATTCGTTAATAACCCTGAAATCAAAGGGATAAGGTCAAGGATAGATTTACAAACATGCTATAATGATGGATAAGAAAATCTCTTTAAGAGAACCAGGTGACCTAGAGGAGGTTAGTTGTTGCGTCTTTATTCAACCATTCATTCTTTCATCTCTGCTTGGCGTGACGATCCTCGTGAGAAAGGAGTCTGCTTAGGACAACGTTACGAAGTGCAAGAGGTTCTTGGTGAAGGAAGTTACGGGATTACATATAAGTGTCTAGATGGTACGACAGGTAAAGAAGTAGCCGTGAAACAAGCAAGACCTAGCAAAGGTGATTACGCAGTGAAACTTCTCAATCAGGAAGCAGAGATCATTAGTGCCCTTCAGCATCCGGATATTCCCGCTTTTATCGATTTGTTTCAAGAGAAGGGAAGAAGTTATCTTGTCATGTCCTACATGGAAGGGGATACGCTGGAAGATCTGATCTTTGGACAGGGAATAAAGTATGATGAAAAACAAACGATTCTCATCACACTTCAGCTGCTTCATCTCATCGAATACGTTCATAATCAAGGTTACGTCCATCTTGATCTGCGAATTCCTAATGTGCTTTTTCATGATGGAAGATTAACGCTGATTGATTTTGGTCTGGCACGTAAAATAGGAGCAGCTCCATTGCTGCCTAAATCTTCTTTTTTTATGAAGCTTTCCGCTCAGAGTAGAAGCAATACTGGAAAGGTAGCGAGCGAACAAGCAGATCTGTATGATATCGGTCACTTTATGTTATTTATGCTGTATTCTACGTATGAGGTGCCGGTGAGGGAAACGGAGATGAATCTTCATACTCCTCATAAGGAGCAGAGCTGGCAGGAGGAACTTCGTCTTAGTTCAGAGGTGAAACTTATTATTGAGCGGCTTCTTGGGATTAAGCAGCCGTTTCATTGTTCTGATGAACTGAAAACAGCGTTAACAGCAATAATTTCCACATAAAAAAATCCCTCTAATATAGAGGGAGTAAGATTTCTAGCTTGAACTGTATTTTCTACTCTTATAATAACCATGTCCTTGTTTTCCATGTTTGTATTGATGATCGGAGGACGATCCGCGGTATCTAGGTGCGCGGTGAGAGCTACTGTACCGTCTAGAATATTTCTTTGCTGAGCTGCTATAGTACCTTTTCCCTTTACTGCGGTCAGTAGATCGAAGAAATTTGTCAATAAGCTTCCTTAACATATGTGAGCACCCTTTCGTTACCACTTTTTAATCATTACCCAATCTATACGCTGAAAAAAACGATAGCGTTTCATATTTTATTATGACCCTTACTTTTCCCATTCTTAGGTTTTTCATCTGGAGGTTTATACAGTTATGAATTTGTTCTTTTCCATCCTGCTTAATAACGTTATCCCTCTATTTTTAGTCATGACGATTGGATTCATTGTCCAGCGAACCAGAGGACTCGATATCAAGACACTATCGAATATCAATTTTTATATTTTATCACCTGCCGTTGTTTTTAATCTCCTATACTCAACGGATATTTCGATGTCATTGTTTGGACAAGTGATGGGCTTTTTTATTCTGTTTATGCTCATGCAATATATCCTTTGTTCTCTTGTTATTAAACTCCTCAGACTCGAAGGCGGTATGCCGGCGGCGATGAGGAACAGCGTATTGTTTGCCAATAGTGCTAACTATGGACTCCCTATTAATGAGCTTGCTTTTTCGGGTAATCCTTTAACACTCGGAGTTCAGGTGATTATCCTGATGCTGCAGTCGTTTTTACCCAATACCTATGGAATCTACAGCGTAAACGCACACCAGGTGAATAGAAAGAGAATCTGGCGAACCATTGCCGGCCAACCTGTTATTTATGCGATCCCACTCGCATTTTTACTCCGTTTACTCGGTGTTGAGCTCCCAAGTACGATTCAAATCCCTCTTAATTATTTGTATGCTGCCTTTATCGGGATGGCTCTTCTAACACTTGGTGTGCAGCTGGGAGCTATGAAATGGACGTTTGCGAAAAAGGGGAGTCTGAGCGTAGCCATCTCGGTCGCCATGAGACTTATTGGGGGCCCGCTATTAGCAGCACTCACCGTGCTGCTTCTCGGTATCGATGGACTGGTTGCAAAAGCGCTTATCGTATCATCCTCTGTACCGACGTCGCTCAGCAGCATGATTCTGGCTGTTCAGTTCGACAATGAACCAGAATTTTCATCTCAGACGGTCTTTTTTTCGACGATTCTGAGTACGCTGACAGTAACAGGGACGATTGCGCTTTTAAACATCTAATGGAGTTTGAAAAATAAGGACTTGAGACATTTACCTTATTTATCCATACCATATATAATCGAAGGAAACCGCGAATACCCAGTACATCTGCTATGCTGTCAAGTCATTAGCCTTATCTTTATATTTTAAAGATGGGAAGGAGTGAAGCGAGATGCAAAAGATTGGGCTTATCGTTATTCATGGTCTCGGCCTCCAGAATAAGGAGTTTGCATTCAAGTTCATAAAAAAACTAGATCATGCCTTTGCCGGTATGATGAATGTATCTTCTTCCAAACCTTACATTGATATTGAACCTGTGTACTGGGGAGATGTTTTTGGTGATCATGAGGATCGGATTTATCGTGACTTGGTTGTAAATAAAAAACTGCGATACAAAAAACTTAGACGATATTTACTGTATTATCTAGCCGATGCGGTTGCTTATCAACCTGTAGATACGAACGGACATAATTATGATGCGGTCCATCAATCCATAAGTAATGCACTCCACCGTTTATCCCAGCGTATAGGTAATACTGCTCCCCTTTTTGTTGTTTCCCATAGTTTAGGCACCGTGATTGCTAGTAATTTTTTCTATGATCTGCAGTTTATTTCAAGACACTCTCCAGGAGTTATTGATACCTCTTCTCCGCTGGAGCGGGGGGAAACATTGACTCATTTTTATTCACTCGGGACTACACTGCCTCTGTGGAGCCTTCGTTATCGTGACTTTAGTAAACCGATTCGGATTCCTGCATTAGAAGGAAAAGATTTATATCCTGGCCTTGAAGGAGAATGGGTTAACTTTTATGACAAAGATGATATATTAGGTTATCCTCTCCGTGAGATTGATCCCGCTTATGAGAGGGCTGTTAAAGCCGATGTGAGTATTAATGTCGGAAACTTACTGACTTCTTGGAATCCATTCTGTCACACGAGTTATATGAGAGATAAAAAAGTCGTGAATCACATTGCTGATCGGCTGGCAGTCGCCTATCGTTACATGAATACTGAGTTTCCTCAGCGGTAAATGATAAAAGAAAAAGCAATGACAAGGCTTCTCGAAAGGTAGAAGTCCTAGCCATTGCTTTTTTATATGCTGGTGTTTTTGTTTATTTTACTCAGCCGCACCTTGGTTTAACGAAGCCTTATACGGCATCGATCTACGTTTATCACGTAACATAAGATAGAAGAAAGCAGAAGCGCTCACATAGAGGAGACCTGTAATCGTGAAAGTAATAGCATATCCTTGATAGCTGCCAAAGGTAGTCACAAGATAAGATTGAACAGGTCCCATCGTAGCCCATCCGATCATAAAAGCGGTCTGCATGAGAGAATTGGCAATCCCTCTCCTTTTTTCAGACACGTGATCAATTAATAGAGAAGAAAAAATAGGATTTGCTGCATTCATTAAAGCTTGTCTAAACAGGAAACTAACAGACGCCATAACAAGCGAATAGGTGTATCCGGTTAATAATAGAAACGGAAGAGAGAGAATTTGGAATATAACAACTGCTTTAACGGGTCCGACTTTGTTTGCGAGCGAAGGACCAATCATCATCGATACGATGGTCATGATTTGCCCAAGCGAGATCAGGATACTCATCAGACTAAGGCTGATACTGAATCTGTCGGTAAAGTAAAGGTTTAAATAAGGGACGACAAGACCTGAACCGGTTCCGATTAACAGTTGGGTAAAGAAAAACAGACGGATGAATTTCCAATCGGAAGCAGAAGATTTTTGATTATGTATTTCTATTTTTGGTGCGGTGTCAAGATCAAGCTGTTTAGGAAATAGGGCAGGCTGCTTATTATGTATAGCTGATTCTCTAACAAAAAATAAAGGTAACGTGCCAAGAACAGTAGCCATTCCGCCAATAAGAAGTACATACTGCAAGCTTAATACACTGCTCATTCCTGCTGATTTCAGTACATCGGCGAGAATGCCTCCGCCAAGACTTCCGATGACTTGTGCTGCAAGTACAAGCGAGGCATGAATACTGAACAATCTTAGTCTGTTGTCTTTCGTTACATTGGCTGCAAGGAAAGGAATAGCTAGAACTTGAAAGAAGGAAGCAAATATACCAGAAGAAGCAGCAAGAAAGAGGATACTGGTATCACCTTCTACAAAAGAGCGTCCCATAAACGTCATTCCACTAAACAACGCCCCTATAATGAGAATAGGTTTGCGGCTCATCTTGTCTCCCATCAGCCCGATGGGAATAAATAGGAGTGCAGTAGCAATAGACTGAATACTAATGACTCTGCCGTTCATCGAGACATCAAACCCGAGATCTTGAATGTACAGATTATACAGAACGGAAAACATCCCACCACCCATCTGATAAAGTATATTAGCAAGAAAAAAAAGCTGGATATTACGAGGCCAGCTTGTAATCTCTGCTTTGATATTGCGCCAAAGTGTCATGTAGAAGCCTCCTGTCTTTTCTATTAAGAACTGGAAAAGAAGGAAAGTCAAGGTTATGAGAGGGTGAGGAATATGGATATCGTCTATCCAGCGAAACTTAGTCCTGGAGATCTGATAGGAATTACCGCACTAGCCAGTTATGCAGATCCAGTAGAAATGCTAAGGAGCACAGAATATTTTACTCAAATGGGTCTAAGAGTGGAGATCGGTCAAAGCATATTTCGTGAGTATGGTTACTTAGCAGGAACGGATGAAGAAAGGGCCAAGGAATTAAACGATATGTTTCAGAATCCGGAGATTAAGGCCATTATTTGTGCGCGCGGGGGATACGGAACAGCTCGAATTGCGGATTTGCTTGATTATGATTGTATTAAGCACAACCCGAAAATTTTCTGGGGATTCAGTGACATTACTTTTTTACATCAGGCGATATATAAGAATACGGGGCTCATTACTTTTCATGGTCCGATGCTGTCATCCTTAAGCGATCGTTCGCTTCATCCTCTTACCCTAGCGGGATATCAACAGTTGTTCACACCCACGGCGATGGAGTATACCGAAGAGATCTCTACACTGACTTCGATTGTGGAGGGGACAGCAAGCGGAGTCGTTGTTGGCGGGAACTTGTCGCTCATCGTATCTAGTCTCAGTACACCTTATGAAATTGATACTCGAAATAAACTGCTTCTCATTGAAGAGATTTGTGAGGAACCTTACCGAATAGACCGAATGCTGAGGCAATTACTGCAAGCTGGAAAACTGACAGAGGCTTCAGGCATCATTGTGGGGAATTTTCATGATTGTGTCCCGGATACCAATAAATCATCCTTTACTTGTGAGGAAGTTATTATCGAGTACTTAAAAAAAGCAGATCGTCCTGCGATGGCAGGTTTTGATATAGGACATTGTTCGCCAAACATTGCAATCCCGCTGGGTCTCGAAGCAGAACTCTCTACAGCAAAGAAATCGCTTATATGGAAGAAACCAGCTGTTATTTGATCATATCTGGGCTTTTTTGCTCATGAAGAAGGAAAAAGAAGTGTCCATAGCGTAGCTATTATAGATAAATAGCTAATGTCAGTTAGAGATTCACTTAGATCTCTGCACGAAAAGGGGGAGAGTAGAGTTAAAGATCAATTTGCAAATGAAGTGAAGTTAATGAAGCCCTATGAACTGGAACAGTTTGTAGGGTTTGTATTGCAAGAGTGTAAAACAGAGCAAGAGGAAGACGGAACCCATCGTACGATGCTTGCTGAGAAAATAACAAGTGAGTGGAATGATGCGCTTGTGAAATCGCAGATTCATTCTTTTTCAGAAGAAGGGGCTCCAGAGTATATTCATATTGCTCCGAGCTCGTCAGCTGAAGGACTGCTCAAAGTTTCTTTATCAAAATCAGGGGTGCCACGGAACTTTGTGGTGTTTAGTATAGAGGATAATCTCTCAATTGGACCTCTCTCGGATCTCATGGGACGTCGAGAGGAAATGGAAAGAATGAGGTGGCTAACAAACGAGCTGGGTCACGAGTATTTCCTTTTCCACCGCCATAATTATATTTCTTCCATTCAGCCTGTTCTAGAGCAAATTACTGCTGATAAAGTGATCACCATTTGGATAGGAAACACGGCTCATGAACAGATTTTTCTAAGACTTATGCTCTATATCCTGCAAGACGTACAGGCAGAAATTAGAGTAATCAATGCGGTAGATTCGTTTCATATGTTAGAGAGTGAAGATGCGAAGGGAAAGAGTTCTGCAGAAGGAGAAGAACTGCCGCTCGTGGCATTCGGACAGTTGGACACCACTAACGTAGTGCCACTTATTCTTGATGAGCGTCCTTATTTGCTATCAGATAAAGAGAAAAAAGAATATGCTAGAGAATGGCTTCAGCTTTCAAGAAGAGAAGAGAAACTTCGGATTTGGCGGCAGGGCGAATTTCAGTTTCTGCCGATCGATGCTTATGATGAACGAATCATGAGCGTAATTAATGAGATTTATAACAGTATAGATACCATCGATGAAGACGACAAGAAAGGGGACTATATCAAAGCAGGATATTTCGCAGGAATGTTAATGAATCAATATCCTGAGTTAACGAGTGATATGTTCTTCGAATACCGAATAAGGGAACTCATTGGTAAGAGAAGACTTGATTTTATAGGAGCACCTACTGCTCTCTATCGCTTTTATATCAAACCGACAAAATGAAATGAAAAAGAGGTGGACAGCCCTTGACCAATCAGCATGTACATATCATGTTCGGGATGGAAGAACAAGGAATTTTGAAAGCGGCTCTTCACAAGGCAGAGATAAGACATAACCACAAAGTGATTTCATTTAATGACTGGTTTGCTTATGGACCGCTAAAGCAGCTTCATCTTGAAGAAGGAGAGAAGACACGGACTCGCTGGCTATCCGCTCGGTTATCTAATTATGAGCCATTGTATACTTATAATCCAGATCATCAGACGGGAAGAGTAGTAGAGACGATTCAATCACTGTCAGAGGAGACGAATGTAACCCTATGGCATGGGAATCATGCACACGATCAAATCGGTCTTAGGTTTGTACTATCGCTGCTTAGAGATCGGAAGATGAATATGAAGCTTGTGAATCCGATCCAGAAGGGATCAAACATTGTAAGTAATGTTCATACGAATCCCGTAAATTTGTCGCAACTGAAAGCTACTGATTATATTCCGTTTCTACATAAAATGGATGAGTTCAATTTACTTACACAAGAAGAAATAGATGCTTTTGTATTAGACTGGGAGCAGATTTCAAATGATCCTGCTCTTTTTCGGATATGGGAGAATGACCATGTAAGATTATGTTCAGAAGATGCACTGGATCAAGATCTGCGGAATGTAATCATAGAACAGTCTTCTTTGTATCCAGATCAGTATGTACCTGCTTCTAAAGTAGTAAGTGAAGTAGTAAGAAAAAAAGAAGGTTACTCTCTTCGCAAAGATTTTTTAGAGTATCGCCTGCGTTCACTTATTCAAGAGAAACAGCTTCTTTTTAAAGGAGCACCAGGGCAACTCCATCGGTATCGTGTGAAATGGCAAATGGAGGAAGTGATATAAAGATCACATTTGCATACACTTGTATTGGTAAGCTTCATTTAATGAGGTGGTGACGCATAATGGAATGTAGGACAGGCTGTGGTGCATGTTGTATTGTGATCTCCATTACCTCTCCAATTCCCGGAATGCCAGATGGTAAACCAGCAGGTGTGAGGTGTATCCAACTTACGGATGACCATCATTGCAAACTCTATGGACATCCAGACAGACCGAAGGTCTGCGGTAATCTGCAGCCTGAACGGGACATGTGCGGCACTCGTGATGAAGATGCATTTCGAACATTGGCAGAGTGGGAACGGATGACTTCTCCTCATTGACGTAAATGGGAGTCGAGTCTTACCTATATAAAATGAATGAAAAGCGCTGGATGCCGTTAGGCTGATTCAGTGTTTTTTTTGTAATGCAGAAAAGATAAAATAAACAATTCTCACATCATGAACCATCGTTTGTTTATTTACATATATATTATGTATCTGTTATACTACAAATATAACGGATACATAAAGAGAAATGGAGGTGCGAACCGTTCATGATCATTGAACTTGATATGCAATCAGATATACCCATCTACACACAGCTGACGAATCAAATTATTGAGGGAATTGCCAGCGGCAGTCTAAAGCCTGGAGAAGCGTTACCTTCTGTACGGAGCTTGGCATCGGATATCGGCATTAATTTGCACACCGTAAACAAAGCTTATCAGCTTCTTAAGCAAGAGGATTATATCCATATTCATCGCCAGAAAGGTGTCGTTGTGAATCCAAACGGTATGCCTGAGGCCAATAAGGAATTCAGTGATAAACAAAATGCACAGATTAGACCGCTGATCGCTGAGGCAATTTTAAGAGGGGTTACCCTAACGGAAATGAAGGAAATGATGGAGCGTATATATCAAGAGATTGAGCCTCCCGTGAATAAAGCTGGTAATAAAAAGGAGTGATAGGCATGCCTGGAATTTATTTTGTCTTGCTGATTACGTTGTTTTTACCCATGGTAGTTCTTACCTCATTCATCCCTTATTTTACAAGACAGACAGAAAGTTTTGGGATTACGGTGAGTGAAGAAGTGTTCCACAGTGCGGATTTGAAAAGGATGCGTAAAGGGTATGCGGTTAGCAATTTTGTGATTCAAGCTATTCTTGCTGCATTCGCCATGGCAATGACGGTTAGGATTTCTGATTCTGCTAACGTTTCGGCCATGTGGATTATGATCTATGTGCTCATAAGTATTGTGACACAGTTATTAACCATGATTTACTTTCATAAGAAAATGAAAAAATACAAAGAAGAACGTTTAACGGATATGAAAATGCCTCAAGTGAAATTAACGATTGATATGAACTTCCGTAAGCAGAAACTCGTGATCTCCAAAAAGTGGTATTTGATTCATGTGGTCCTGATTATAGCGACTTTTATTTTCACACTGGCGAATTATGATCTGTTTCCTGACAAAATTGTGATGCAATATGATTTCCAGGGAAATCCGACAACGATTAAAGATAAGACGATCGGTACTATATTTATGCCAGTCGTTATGCAGATCATGATGACCCTGCTGTTTATGTTTATCAATACGGTCATTTACCGTAGTAAACAACAGGTAGATACAGAGCACCCAGAAGTATCTTTGGAGAAAAATCGGATCTTTCGGCTGCGGAATTCGGTCTTTAATTTATTTGCTTCCCTGATGCTTATTATGCTCTTTAGCTTTATGCAATTCCAAATGTTATATCCAGTAGATCCGGTAATATTAGCGACTGTCTGCATTTCAGTCGTTGTTCTGATCCTAGTCGGTACAGGTATTTTATATGTCACGACGGGTCAGGGAGGAAGCAGAGTCAAGTCGCCTGTGGCACCTTCTTCAAAACCACCTCGTGATGATGATCAGAACTGGAAGCTCGGGATGTTTTATTTTAATCCTCAGGATCCTTCCTTATTTGTAGAAAAAAGAATGGGGTTTGGGTGGACGATTAACCATGCAAGACCACTGGCCTGGATTATTTTCGGTGGAATCATTGGGTCGATCGTGCTTGTAAGTGTCCTATTATAAGAAGTAATTGTTTGAGTGTTTCATTCATCATAAAAAGCTAGTAACTCTCTTCATAAAGAGCAGATACTAGCTTTTTGATAAACCGTATTTATTTAATGGCGAGTTTGTTCTTCAATCACGCGTTCAATCTGTTCAGCGATGTGGGAAGCACCTTGTGCAATGTCAGCACGATCGAAGTAAAGACGAATATGACGTTCATCCAGATCAAAAGCTTGTTCAAAAAATCCCATGAGGCCTCTTGCTCTCCGGTCAACCTCCACAAGCACATGAATACCTTCTTCATCCAGATTCATCATGAGTTCCAGCTCATGAACACGGCCAGCGAACCGGGAACTTGGATAGTATTCAAATTCCTGTACGAAAGGAACTCCGCGGCCGAGCTTAGTAGCATGTTCACAAGTAGAGGATTTAAAATGGAATCCTAAATATTCAACTGCTTCAAAAACCGCATCCATATAGAAGTGAGGCTCCACTTTAATCGCATCATGATCTGTTGGATCAATGGCCATTTCAATATCAAGCCCTGTACTTAGCCACACGGGCTGTCCGTCATATGTAACAGGTGTCTCAAGAGGGAGAGGAAAACTAAAAGGAATCTCTATTTTTTCTCCACTGCGAAGAAGCAGGCGATCCGAGACATCAAAGCAGGCGAGTGTATGTTTGTATTCCGATTTTCGATCGTTTTGTTCTCTTATGTAGCGTGTCATCAGCTGAATGTAAATGCGTTCAATTTCTTGATCCACGTGGCCTCCTTGAATGCGAACGACACCTTTCACGGTTTCACCGGGTACATAAGATACTTTCTCGAGTAAAGTGTCAATCTCAGCAGAACCGATGCCTACCTTTGCAAGCATTTTGTTAAAAAAAGACATAAATGATAAGCCTCCTTATGGATATAAATGGTTTAATCCTATTACGTATCAGATCACCCCTATGTTTCACCTTTTGATACAGCTATATAATACCGATTGGACTGTTATGAAACCGAGTACTTATTAAAATTGCGCAGAATGATTTTGTTTTCCCTGTTTTTTGAGATATACTGCTATATGTAGTATGCACCAGGATTTGATAGAAACCACCCATTATACCTAACAAGGTATGATAGATTCGTAGAAGTTACCGGAGGTATCATCATGCAGTTAATTAATAAGGCATTGGTACAAGAACAGCTGGACCGATATGCAAACGAAGACTTATATCTTCATATGGAACTTACAATGGGCGCTTATGCCGCCCATAATGATAGCTCGAAGCATCCTGCTTCGAACTTTATTAAGAATATACCAGTTCAATATTCAAAGGGCACGATTGAAGGGGATACTTACTATCGTGTTGGTTTAAAGATTAACGATGGATGGGTATACACGGAAGGTCTTACTCACTGGGAAGAAAATGAAGAAGGACGTGTACTGCTTGCAGGTCATGACGCAGAAGGGCGCCTCATCGTATCTTTGCTGCTTAGCAGAACACTGTTTTAGAAAGAGGGGTTCTTTATGGAACAAAAACGTATTCTAGTTGTATTACCGCATCCCGATGATGAATCATTTGGTATGTCAGGGACGCTTGCTAAATTGATTAATGAAGAAGGGGCAGTGGTTACCTATGCATGTCTCACACTCGGTGAGATGGCTCGAAATATGGGGAATCCGCCCGTTGCTAACCGTGTTACGCTGCCGGCAATTCGCAAGGAAGAACTCAAGCAGTCTTGCCGTGCGATTGGCATCCAAGACTTAAGAATGCTTGGCTTCCATGATAAAACGATTGAATTTGAAGATCGCGATCTTTTGGATGGCACGATATCAGCACTGATTGAGGAGCTGAATCCGTCGATCATCTTTACGTTCTATCCGGGGTACAGCGTACACCCAGATCATGATGCTACAGGAGCAGCTGTTGTGCGTGTTGTTGAAGCGCTCGAAGAAGACAGACGTCCAGCCATCCAGTGCGTTGCGTTCTCAAATGGTCATAAAGAAGCACTCGGCGAACCGGATGTCTCTTATGATATTCAGAATTTCAAACTTAATAAAGTGAAGTCTATTCAGGCTCACAGCTCACAGTTCCGCATTTTGTCCGGGGATTCTCTCTTAAAAGACAAACAGTTCCAAAAACGTTTGGAGACGGAATACTTTTGGACTTATCCTGTAAAATAATGATTCATTAAAGAAGGTATTCTAAACCTTTCTTTATCGTATGTCTAAGCATGTCAAAACCTCCTGCCGAGTTAAGGCAGGAGGTTTTTTGTAAGCTTACCTATTAGGAGGTAGGCGTATCAAGCAGGTGAGACCATTTCTGGATCATGGCCGGAGAAGCTTCAACGGTAAGTTTTGTACCGTCTTCCTCATAACGGGTTGATTTTACATACGCATGTTCATGTAGATAAGAGACGAATTGATCATCACCATAAGGAATGGTGACCTCGACTTCTTTATAGTGGCCAAAGATAGCTTTACGGATCGCTTGCTCCATTTCCTCAAGACCGGCTCCGGTCTTGGCTGAAACGAGAACAGCAGGCTGCCGAAGATCTTTTGATTCAAGCGGAAGCATTCGAAGATCCGTTTTGTTATAGGCATAAATAACTGGGATTTCGTCTGCTCCGAGCTCTCGAAGTGTTGTACTCGTAACCTCAATGAGCTGCTCCGCATCCGGATTAGCACTATCGACGACATGGATTAGCAGATCTGAATCCAGTACCTCTTCCAAGGTTGAACGGAAAGCTTTGACCAAATGATGGGGCAGCTTGCTGACAAATCCGACGGTATCGGTGAGAAGGAAACTTTTTCGATCTGCAAGTTCCAGCTTTCTAACGGATGTTTGTAAGGTAGCAAACAGCATATCTTTTGCAAAAACAGCTTTAGCCTCGGGTGCATGGTGCTTCTGCAATAGAGCATTCATAAGACTTGATTTACCCGTGTTGGTGTACCCTACAAGGCTGACTACCGGAATTTCTGTTTTTTGCCGTCGTCTTCGCTGAGTCTCACGCTGTGAGACAAGCAGTTCAAGTTCCCGGCTGAGTTCGGTAATCTTATCCTCTATACGGCGCTGAGACAGTTCTAGCTTTGTTTCACCAGAGCCTCTATTCTTGGTGCCAACACCGCCTCGCTGTCTGCCTGACGAAGAACTAATACCAGATAAACGGGGCAGCACATATTGTAATCTGGCGAGTTCTACCTGCAGCTGAGATTCTCTCGATCTTGCACGTTCGGCAAATATATTCAAAATTAATGTTGTTCGATCAAGAACGGATGCCTCTAGTCGTTTCTCCAAATTGCGAACTTGGGAGGGGGAAAGTTCGTCGTTAAAAATAACAATATCCACCTCTAGTGTATCCAGGAGCCTCGCCAGTTCTTCAATTTTACCCGTACCTAGATATAAGGAAGGATGTACTCGCTCCGCTTTTTGCGTAATGACAGCCTCCACGGATATATGACATGCGTCAGCCAGATTTGCGAGCTCCTCCATAGAATAATTAAAATCTTCCTGTCCCTTGCGCTCAAGACCCGCAATAATTGCTTTTTCTTTGATTATTTGTTCCATTTGGTTGTCCTCCTTAGGTTTGAATAATAAAAAAACACAGGCGGACTGCTGCCTGTGTTACGCATGAGAACTCGGTGATCATTGTCGTTGATGTGATATTACGAATACAAATATACATTCCTTCTCATGGGAGAATAGAGCTGAACAAGTTGCATCTTCTGCTGAGCTCTATCAATATTCAACTTTGTTAACTGCCGAATCTTGAAAGAATAATATACGTAAACGAAAAAAGGGCAGGCATGATTCGTCCTGACCTCGTCGCTCTACATTATGCTGGATTTTTGAATACCCAAATAAAATAGATCGAATCCGAGTCCTCTGTCCGCACACAGTAGACAGAGTCTTTGCCTATTTAGTTAGTAGGGGCAAAAGTAAATCTTACTCGAATCCAATTAATAATCATTCCGGTATCCCTCCGTTCCTAAAGTTAGGGTCATCTTAGCATAATAGAAACAAAGATAGCAAAAGAAAAGATAGATATAATGATTTTTTACCTGATCAGCTTGTCCTTTTATTTTTGTAAGTAAGCCATCTTTTCCTTACCATCCGCATACATATGTTCATAAAGGAGCGTGATAGGGTATGGAATTATTACTACATCGTTATTTTGAATTGAAGCAGCGAAAGAAAGCGATAGATGAAGAACTGTCCGTACTTCGGGATGAGATTATCCTGGTGATGAAAGAAGAGGGTGTGAATCTGATCGATGCAGGAGACTATACTGCAAAACTCGTAGGTCAATCGAAAAAAGAATATGATGATGATAAATTATATAAAGCACTCCCTGATGCAGACGTATGGAAGCTGATTTCAAAAGCAGATCATGCCAAAATTGCTGCACTGCTGAAACTAAAAGTGATATCAGAGGAAAGCATTGAGCATACGTATGATACGAAAAAAACGGAACTTTTGATCGTAAATAAAATATAAGTATAACGGCAAGGACAATTCCATATAAGGACAGGGTAGAAGCGGCAAAGAAGTAGAATGTGGTACGATAGTAACATCAAGAACAGTCAGAAAGGCGGCAGGTGGCTTTATTTTATGAAAAATTTATTAGTAACCGGATATCGGGCTCATGAGCTCGGTATTTTCAACCAAAAACATCCCGGCATTCCTTTTATCAAGCAGGCTCTTCGTTCCAAACTTGTCCCGCTGATTGAGGATGGAATTGAGTGGGTCATTACACCCGGACAGATTGGAATAGATCTATGGGCTTGTGAAGTTGCCATTGAATTAAAAAAGGAGTATCCACAGCTCAAATTATCCATTATTTCGGCCTTTGCTGATCCGGAAGAAAACTGGTCGGAGGATAAGAAAACGTACTATGAAGAAATTAAACGCCATGTGGACTATTATGGTGTGGTGAGTAAACAGCCTTATATCGGTCCTTGGCAGTTTGCTGCGAGAGACGAACTGTTATTTCGGAAAACGGACCATTTACTGCTTGTGTATGATGAAGAGAGCGGCCCAGGGAGTCCTAAATTTGTGAAGGAACAAGCACTCAAAAAGCAGCAGGAAGATGGATATGGCATCACCATCATTCACTCTGAAGATATCCAGAACATGGCTGATGAGATGACCGGTTTCTACGAAGAAGGAGAAACAGACTGGGTGGAATAAATAGGTGCGTATGGCATTCATGCGTTGACACTGATAATCATTATCGTCTAGTATAATGATATAGGTAATGATATTAGAGAGGGTGTTTAGATCATGTTGGTCCAACTTCGTAAAATTACGGTAAAAGAAGGTTTCAGTGAAAAGATTGTAGAGCGTTTTGGCAAACCAGGCGGACCGATGTCCGAGATCCCAGGTTTTATTGATCGATCGGTGATGGTGAAGAAAAACCGTAAAAAAGGGGAAGAAACAGAAGAAGTAATCGTCATGATTCGCTGGGAATCAGAGGAAGCATGGAAGACTTGGGAGAAGAGCCCTGCTCACATTGAGGGTCATCGGAACAAACGAAATCAGGAGAAACCAGACTATTTGCTAGATACCGAAGTATCCATGTATCTTGTGAAAACGCCAGAACAGGTGGAAGTGTAATCATCTTTCTACATAATCATGAATAAGGCCATACAAAACATGGGACATAGGTATCTTCCCTATTATTAATATGTTATAATTTACCACATGATTCTGCTAACGTTATGAGGTGAAAGAGTGCATATTTTATGGGAAAATATCGTGATTACGTTAATCCCCATTGTTTGTGTCATCGGATTTATTGTGTATGTATTGATACCGCCAAAAAGAAAATAAGGAATAAATAAGAACTCTATCAATCTCCGGATTGGTAGAGTTTTTGTGGTTTACCTGAGTTTTTCGTCCAAGCAAATACTAGATCAAATCATATATTACAAGGGAGGTGATAAATCATGGTTAAGATATTTATTGACCCTGGTCACGGAGGATCCGATTCAGGGGCGCTAGGGTATGGTCTAAAAGAAAAAGATCTAACACTGGCGATCGCTACTCGGGTTCGTTCGATATTGCTCACAGAATATAGTAACGTATCTATTTTAATGAGCCGCATGAAGGATGAAACGGTGACTCTGACACAGCGTACCAATGCAGCGAATACATGGGGAGCCGATTATTTTTTATCAATACACATTAATGCTGGCGGAGGTTCAGGATATGAGGATTTTGTATATTCGGGATCTAGCACACGCGCCATAAACTATCAGACGAATATGCATAATGAAATTATAAAGTTAAATACACTAACTGATCGAGGGCAAAAGACGGCAAACTTTCATGTACTAAGGGAATCTCGTATGCCTGCCATCTTGACGGAGAATGGATTTATAGATACAAACAGCGATGCAGCCCTGCTTAAATCAGCTTCACATCTTGATTTAGTTGCTCGCGGACATGTGAATGGACTCGTGAGAAATTTCAATCTAACAAAGAAAGTTACTACTGTACAGCATACGGTTGTTAGTGGAGATACAGTCTATGCTCTAAGTCTAAAATATGGGAGTACATTACAGCAGATCAAAGAGTGGAATAAACTGGACAGCAACTTTACCATTCATGTTGGTCAGGTTCTGAGAGTGAAATAATGTTGTAAGGCTACTGGTAGCTGTTGGAGCACGCTGTTGGCAAAGAGCCAAACAGGTGCTTTTTTTGATTTTAGTTATATAGATAGGAATAATAGCGCGTTAGAGTATAATGTTAGAAAATGGAACTTTAGGAGGGAACTGCTTGTCCGCATCACATCATCAGCGCATTTATTGTGTACATTGTAATGCTGAGATTGAATCAAGGTATGATCTCTTGGTGAACCTCTCTTTTTTTTCGTTATCTGCCTATCACACTTCTTGTTATGCAGAAGCCTCAAAAGGCCAATCTATTTTTATAAGCAACAGCCCAGTAAATGGTGCAGAATTCAGCTGGACTTCTGGTTTTGCCTTCCTTCTTGGAATGATTTTCTTATTTATTCCTAAAGAAAACATAGGGGGTTCAGGAATGTGGAGCCTGAATGTGATCTTGTTACTTCTCCCGTTTGCGCGGGTATGTTCTTGGTACATTTACGAGCGGCATCTTGATAAATAAAAGGTTGAGGAGAGTATGGAGAATTGATGAAAGCCACTCAGCAAAAAACGGGGAATGAACTTGTCTCCATCGAAAATAACAATCCTATTTTACATTGAACATGCAAGAGTAAATTCAGCCCATTAACTGATGCAGTTAGCGGGCTATTTTGCATGTGCATGGCTCTAGCTGAAAGTGAACGTCACAGAATAGTAAGATTTTATGGAACAAAATAGGTGTAAAGTAGCTCTAAAGGGTCATTTCAGTTATAGAATCATTGCTTTATCATTATAATGAGTATGGAACATCATGAATATTGTTTTTCGAGAGGAACGGATTGATTATGAATAAAAAATTACCGAAATGGTGGCCTTTTGCCGCAATTGGAGTGGTCGCTGTAATCCTCATAGCAGGGGCTTTGTTTATGTTTAGCGGAAAGGAAATTATGCCGTCTGCTGGAGGGAGCGGGCAGGCAGAAGAAGAACTGGAAGGATATGAAGTCATTACGGTTCAGGTCAAATCAGACGGTTTCTATCCCGATAAGATTGAGGTAAAACAAGGAGTACCGACCAAAATTAATTTTAGAAAAGATACCTCCCTCACATGCATTACGGATGTTGTATCCAAAGATTTAGATATGCTGAAATATTTGGAGAAAGGTGATAACTACTACACCGTGGATACCACCCTTGATCCAGGTTCTTATTCATTTAATTGCGGAATGTATATGTATTACGGAAATATAACAGTAATTTGACACAAAGTGACCTTATCTAATATATCTGCGGAAAAGAATAGATAAAAGGACTGTTGCCTGATAGGTACAGTCCTTTTATCATATATAGAGTAGCTCATCCTCATCTATGTATAATTTTTCGTATCAACCAGATAACAAAGACAAGAGCTGCAATGAGCAAAATTAGTCCAGGTATACTTATATTATTCATAATTGTGACCACTCCTTATCGTAATATATAGTAAATAATACCATTTTATTAAATGTAAACATATAGGAAATGAAAAGTAAATCTCAAATGAAGGCGGGAATTTTAACAATGAGTACATATAAAAAGCCAAAAGTAACGGTGATCGGAAGTTCTTCAATGGATCTTGTAGTCACGTCAAGTAAACGTCCTGGCGCAGGTGAAACGGTACTTGGTGAATCTTTTCGGACGGTACCTGGAGGAAAAGGAGCTAATCAGGCTGTGGCTGCTGCGAGACTTGGAGCCGAGGTTTACATGGTAGGACGTGTTGGTGAAGACACGTATGGAAAAGCTATTTTGGACAATTTTAAGCAAAATCAAGTGATGGTTAGCTATGTTCAGCCGGTAGCCGAGATGGAGAGCGGGACAGCTCATATCATTTTGGCTGAAGGAGATAACAGCATTATCGTAGTAAAAGCAGCTAATAATGAGGTGACCCCTGCTTATATCGATCAAGCCGCTGAAGTGATTCGTACCTCCGATATCGTACTTATTCAGCAAGAGATACCGGAAGAGACGGTGGAACATGTAGCTGCAATTTGTAAAGAAGCAGGTGTACCTCTTGTCCTCAATCCGGCGCCAGCAAGGAAAATAAGTCAGCAACTCATTGAAGATGCTGCCTATATTACACCAAATGAACATGAAGCACAGATGATGTTTGAGGGAGAGGATACAGAGGATTCTTTACGTAAATACCCGAATAAACTGATCGTGACCGAAGGAAAGAAGGGAGTTCGTTATTATGACGGCGAACAAGAGGTAGTGGTCCCTGCTTTTATCGTGGAAGCAATAGATACAACAGGTGCAGGCGATACATTTAATGCGGCATTTGCAGTGGCGCTGGCAGAAGGAAAGTCAATAAAAGAAAGTATCTCCTTTGCTAATCTAGCAGCTTCTATATCGGTAACCAAATTCGGAGCGCAAGGTGGAATGCCGTTTCGTCATGAAGTGGAGGATCGGCAGTAGTATCCTGCAACGATAGTTTTTTGCTGAAATATTAAAATTTAATATAAATTTTACATGATACGGGTGATAGGGGAATAAGAGCATCGTATACTAAACTAGATTACAGACTAGATTACAGATTAGAATACTGACATCTTATTTCTTCTATCTTGTGAGGAAGGTGCTGATTTTGTATGAAAACACCGCTGATTATTGCCCATCGAGGGGCAAAAGGGGAAGCTCCAGAGAATACAATAGCTGCTTTTGAACTTGCTTTACAGCAAGGCTGTGACGCCTTTGAACTTGATATTCATCTATCCCAAGATGGAGAAATCATGGTTATTCATGATGATACCGTCCGTCGTACTACGAATGGAAACGGGTATGTAAAAGAGATGACGATGGCAGAACTTCAGCAGCTGGATGCCGGATCGTGGTTTGATTCTTCTTATGAAGGAGAATCGATCCCTACTTTAAGGGAAGTATTTGAGCTTGCTCCCCGTCATCTGATGATTAATGTTGAAATTAAGGGCGGGATTTCCGAAGGGGTGGAAGAAAAATTGGTAGCGCTCCTAGAGGAGTATGACCTGTATGATAATGTCGTCGTATCTTCTTTTCATTTTGACAGCTTACGCACTTTGGAAACATTGAATTCGAAAGTCAAAACGGGCCTACTATATGCTCAGAATTTCGCTCACCCTGAGTTATTACCGAATACGGCAGGAGTAAATGCTTTTTCTCTGCATCCGTATTTCATTCACTTAGAAGAGACAGACTTTAGATCGGTACAGAATGAAGGATTGCAGATGTATGCTTGGACGGTAAATGAAGAGAGTGTGATGAACAAATTGATAGAAAAAGGAATCGATGGCATTATTACCGATTATCCTGGCCGATTAAAAAAAGTAATGGAAGAAAAGAAAGTTAACCGCTGAGCGCGTAACCCGGCGGCTAGTTATATACAAAAAGAGAGAAATCTACTCATCCGTAGATTTCTCTCTTTTTTTTGGATTCGAAAGCGCAGAATAATTACGTCGATAAGTGGATGAAAGCCACATATGCTGCGCTTCCTGATTATCGCTTTTCTTCTTCATCCTTATTCTCATCCGTTATCCCCTGTTCATCTTCGGTAAGATTAGAAATCGTAATGGAATCCGAGTTTTTGGTCCAATCAATCTGTTCGAATCTCGGATCCGGTTCAACAATAGAATCAAAACCGGCACCGCGGTCTGTTTTGTCTTCATGCATCTTATTTTCACCCTTTCCGTTTGGATAGTTTCACCCAAAATTTTCGTAATTATGTATCATTACCGCATGAGGATAAGAGTGAAACAAATAATCGATAGGTGTACAGAGTGTGATTTTGATAAGAAAAGTCCAATCGCACAGGCATAGCGAAGTTTTCTGTAATCTAATAGGGTATACCCTGGCTGAAAGGAGGCAAAGTAAATGGAACTGCATGAATTAAAGGGTGGGTATGATGTCCTTTGTAGTCTCGGCCATAACTGTCTTCCTGCAAGCCAGCTGAATCACAGTAAAATTCGGAATATTGCTGGAGTTATCGACTGGATGATTTCCCCTCATTTATCAGGGGTCAGTGCCCTGCTACGTGATCGATTCCGACATATCATGCTAAGAGATAATCTCAGATATTATGGGGCAAGTATTGATTCAGGTTGTTATGTCATTCGGGACGCAGCCTATGATCTATACTCCGTTCATGATTTTCCGATGGAAGATAATGACCCAGAGATTCTTGAAAGCTATTCTGGTCTAAAACAAAAGCTGGATTATAGAGCAAGCCGATTTTTGCAGCTTATGCAGAGTGGCAAGCGAATCTTTTTTTTACGAACGGAAGCCACTTCACATGAAACAGAAGAGCTGTTACAAGTTCTAGATGACCTCGTGGCAGGTGATTATAAATTACTGGTTGTGAATCACGCGCAGGTACCTTATATAGTTCAAATTGATTATCAACTGCCGAACGTTTGTACACTGCTCATTCCAGAGGTAGCAAACATGTTTCAAGATAACCACACCTTATGGCGAACCATTCTGGAAGGGATCTATAACACCATGACCAACGAAGAAGTAAATAGCTATCTATTACAAAATTACAACATATGAAAAATTCACATTAATAATAAGAGGTTTCTTGTTTCTTTTAATCGAGGCAACACTACTACTTTACCTATCATGAAAAACGAAAAACATCCGGTTCATGAACGTAGTCCATATCGCCGGATGTTTCTATTCGTGTTATAAAGTGATCACTGAATCCTCAGATAACGAGGCTTGTACATCAATAATTCGCTGATTTCGGCTTCCGCGAAAAAGAAGCGTAGTATCTTTCAATTCCATTTGAAAAGGACCATCGATGATGACATCACAAAGCTCAGCAAGCGAGCGCATGTCTGGGTCCTCCAGCAGTTTTTCATAAACAAAACCGGTATAAGCCCAAAGGGTTTTTCCTGGACAAAGTTCTTTATACTTCCGAATGAAATCGGTGCATGCAGGAGCAGAGAAGAAAGGATCTCCCCCGCATAAGGTCAGCCCATCAAGTAATGGGTTGTCCGCAATTTCCTGGATGATACGCAGTTGTTCTTCTTCCGTAAAAGGTTTACCTGCTCTAAAGTTCCAGGAAGATGGATTAAAACAGCCGGGACATGCATGCTTACAGCCACTTATAAAAACAACAGCCCGAAGACCCGCACCTTCATTAATAGATTCTGGAATATAACCGCAGATGTGTAAAGGGATCATAGATGTTTAACCCGATCTCTGACTTCCGCTTGTTTAGCTGAATTGAATCGAACTGTGTAATCTCCAGTTAAATATCCAGTTACTCTGCGAAGTCGGCTAAAATGAATGTCATTTTCATTTATTCCACAGCTTGGACATTCCGTACCAATGACACCTTCATAGCCGCAGGAAGGACAGCGATCTAATGGGTGGTTGACTGAGAAATAACCGATATTTTGAGACAGCGCATATTGTACAATTCGGCGGAATGCATCCTGATTATTACGGGCATTTCCATCCAGCTCTACATAAGAGATCGCCCCTGCATTGCAAAGTTCATGGAATGGTGCTTCCAGCTGAATTTTCTTCGCAGCGGAGATCGAATAGTAGACAGGAACATGGAAAGAGTTCGTATAGTAATCACGATCATTAATTTCAGGTAGAATTCCGTATTTATTTCGATCCAAAACGGTGAATTTTCCTGACAAGCCTTCTGCTGGAGTGGCAAACAGGGTAATGTTCAGATTGTATTCATCCCCTTTTTTGTCACAGAAGTTCCGCATGGTTTCAATAATATGAACCGCTTCTTTATAGGATAATTCGTCTTCCGCATGATGTTTTCCATATAATGCTTTCATACATTCAGCGAGTCCAATAAATCCAATCGACAATGTTCCATGCTTCAGCAGGGCTGCTACGGGTTCATCAGGATTTAGATGTTCGCCGCCTTCCCAGACACCTTCCCGCATCATAAAGTCAGAAGCTTTTGCAGGTTGAACAGATTGAATAGCGTATCTATGCAGCAGTCCTTCTAAAGCAATCTCCATTACGCGGTGTAAATTCTTGTAGAATTCTTTCATATCAGGTTCTGTCCGTTTACGCAGCGCAATCCCATGTTCAATGCCAAGCTTCACAAGGTTAACCGTATTAAAAGAGAGGTTTCCTTTTCCGCTTTGACGGTTGCGGCCAAATCGGTCAGCGATCGTACGCGTGCGGCAACCCATGGTAGCAATAATGGTATCTGGTTCATTTTCACGATAAAACGGCAAATTAAATGTAGCATCGACATTTACGAAGTTCGGATATAATCTCCGGCTGGAACATTCGAGCGCTTTTACAAAAATATCGTAGTTGGGTTCGCCAGGAGCTTGGTTAATCCCTTGTTTACACTGGAAAATATGTTGAGGGAACACAGGAGTTTCTCCATGGCCGAGTCCTGCGATTGTAGCATCAAGAAGCGCATTGGATACAAGTCTTCCTTCCGCAGACGTGCATAATCCATAGTTTAGGGACGTAAACGGAATTTGACCGCCTGCCCGGCTGCTCATTGTATTTAAGTTATGAATAAGAGATTCAGCAGCTTGATGTGTCTCTTGAATGGTTTCATTCATGGCAAAAGCGTAGGCTTTAGGACAGGTCGTTTGTGCGAGTTCGCTATTCATATGGATATGTTCTTGATCTACTTCCGCTGTTTCTTCAAATAATTGTTTTCCTTTTCGGAAGTGCTTTCTAAAGGAGCGTGCTACATAAGGAGCCAGGTCCCAATCGATTTTGTTGGCAGAGACACCGCCAAATTGACTGTTTTGCTGAGACTGAAAAATAATAGCGACAAGTGACATCGCTGACATGATCGACTGAGGGGTTCGAACAGAACCATTTCCTGTGTTAAAACCACGTTCTAGAAGCCGATCAAAAGGAATAAAGATGCAGTTTGTTGTACCAAGCGCATATTGGTCAAGGTCGTGAACATAAAGTTCGCCTTCTGTTATAGCTTGAGCAACCTGTTTGGGAAGGACATGCTTCATGACATGTTTTTTCGCAGTTTCAGATCCGATTTTACTCATCTTTCCGCTGAAAGAGTCTCCATTCAGATTTGCATTTTCTCTAAGCAGATCGGTGTCCTTACTGCCTAAGATTTGGTCCATTATATCTGTGAGTTCATCTGCTTGTTTAGGGTTAGGTATAAATGCTTCTAATTTTGCCATAATGAATGATCTCCTTCTAAATCCGTTTTCTGTTATGTGTAGTTTGTTTTGGATGAATTCTATGTTTTTGTAATACGGTACATACTATATATTGATCTATTTGAGTATCATACCTACAAGATGTACTCGGAGTGTATGACAAAAATCACAGTTTGGCCTGTGTAAAATCCTAAACAGAGACTCAAAAAAGTTCATAAACCCTTGTCATTATGGGAGGAAGCGCTATGCAATATGAAGTGAAAAAAACATAAAAAATAAAGGGAGAATGCTTTATAAATAAAATAATTAAAAAACAGTTATAGAAAGGAAATACAGATGCAGAAGGAACTGGGATGTGTTATGTTGTAGCAGTGCGATAAATCACTATAAGTAAGGATACTTACTCCTTACATTGTCCGTATACCTCATCTTCAAAAAAGGAAGGTGAACGGATTTACATATACATAGATAGAATGGGATGGAGGAGAAAAATTGAATACAACTTCACTGAATGATTCGGCAGATAACAACGAAAATAAGAGTGCCGACTCTCCGAAAACCGGTTTGCTTCTTGCTGTTTTATTGTCGGGTGCCTTTGTAGCTATTCTTAACGAGACGTTACTGAATGTAGCTTTATTTCAAATCATGGGTGACCTGAGTATTGAACCTCACCTAGCTCAGTGGCTTTCGACTAGCTACATGCTTGTCATCGGTATACTTATCCCCGTATCTGCATATTTAGTTCAGCGGTTTACAACAAGACAACTTTATCTATCTGCAATGGCCTTATTCCTGATCGGGACAGTTCTTGCCGCAATTAGTTCAAGCTTTGGTATTCTTCTCTTAGGAAGGGTCATTCAAGCCGTCGGTACGGCTGTGCTGATTCCACTGATGATGAATATTATCCTGGCTGTCATTCCTATGGAGCGCAGAGGAGCTGCAATGGGACTGATTGGACTTGTTCTTATGTTTGCGCCCGCCATAGGACCGACATTATCTGGTTTTATCCTGCAGCATTTATCATGGCGCTGGTTATTTATTTTGGTAGCTCCGATCGTTGCCTTAACGTTGATCTTCGGATTTATGAAGTTAAGAAATGTTACAAGTACGAGCAGACCGAAGCTGGATGTGTTCTCCGTTATTCTTTCAACCATTGGCTTTGGAGGAATTGTATTCGGATTTGGAAGTATGGGGGAAGGCGGCAGCACAGCGATTCAGAGCTATGTGATCTTTATTATCGCGATTGGTGCTATATCTCTTGCTCTCTTTGTGTGGAGGCAGATGAAGTTGACCGCGCCTGTTATGGATATAAAGGTATTTATCTATCCGATGTTTTCTGTTGCTGTGGTATTATCCATCATCGTGATGATGACTATGTTTGCTATGATGCTCGTTTTACCTCTTTATTTGCAGGAAGTCATGCTTTATAGTGCTCTGATGACCGGACTTGTCATGTTGCCTGGCGGACTTCTGAACGGACTCATGTCACCAATCATGGGGAAATTATTCGATAAATATGGGCCACGGGTGCTTCTTTTGCCTGGAATGTTGATTATGATTGTTACAATCACTTGTTTCTTATTGCTGCCTTTACAGTCTGCTTGGCTCGTGGCCATTCTTCAAACGTTCTTAATGATCTCTATTGCGATGATTATGATGCCTGCACAAACCAATGGACTGAATGCTCTTCCTGCAGAGTTATATCCGCATGGGACAGCGGTTCTGACTACGCTGCAGCAAACGTCAGGTGCTCTCGGTGCAGCAATCTTCATCTCGATCATGCAGAATGGGGAGAAGAAAGCGCTAAGCGGCATAGCGAATCCTGGAACGGCTGAATTGAATGCAGCAATGACTGCGGGTGTAATGGACGCATTTAAGATCGGACTGATTCTCGCATGTCTCGGTTTCGTCCTTGCTTTGTTCGTGAAAAGGGTGGCAGGACAGACAGCGAATAGTACAGCATCTTCGGTACTTAGCGAGACGGAACTTGTTACAGGAACGGCAACTGTAAAAGGAAAATAAATTAGTATGCAATTGTACTTACTGAATCATATATGGCAGAGTGGAATGCAATATGAAAAGGTGGATCAAATTGAACTCAATTTGATCCACCTTTTTTGTGGTTATTAGGATTTACAACACTTATCTCCCCTCATTTGCTAATTAGTGGTAAAATAATGTCTTGAAATGAGGTGGGTACAGGTGAATACGCCGAAATGGCTAACTGCAAGAACAGTATTCATTGGATTTTTATTGCTGTTAATCATGAGTTGGGCAGGGAATGTATGGTATTACTTCGGGGTGAGACTCGATAAACCTTTGTTCCTTGTGCATTTGGGGAGTTACGATGTAAACCAAGAAGAAATCCCAATTTATTATCTGGAGAACAAAACGGGTGATAACAGGGTCATATATATCAAGTTTGATGAGCTGCCTTATTCGAGCTACCGAATCGAAGAAGTGAAGGAATATACACACCATGTTCTAAAGGTCCTTTACTATAAGCCGCTAAGAGAAGAAAATGAGCAAAATGAACAGCAGGACCTTGTCATTCATGAAATGGAAGTGGTGTACCAAGGGATTGAGCCTGAACGAATCCCGATCGGTGAAATTCGTATTGAGACATTTGATCAGTCAGATGAAGATTCGATTGTCCTTACTACGTCTAGCGGCGGTTCTCCTGATGGCAGCGGACTTACGGCTCTTCGGATGAAAGAACCCGCAATCCTTGAACGCGTGTCTCTAAATCAGTCTGATATCGAACCGGTTCTTCAGCTTATGGTGAATGATACGGATTATACCGATCTACAGGAATGGAAATTGAACGCAAATGACCCCATTCGGATCAGCTACAAGTGGAATCTTCCGAAGAAGGGTGAAGGATCAATGAGGGTATATAACCCCGTGGTTCAGCTTCATTTTAAAAGGGAAGATGGTTCAACCAAGGTAGAAGCAATAGCGCTCAATGAGAGTTCTGTTTATTTCTCAGAAGAGCAAGTGAGGTCCTATATACAAGAGAGGTAAATGGATTGGAGTATTTATTGCGTACAAAGGTCACTACACCCCTTAGGAGAATGGGGATCGGATTTATTTTCATAATCATTAAAGTTAACTTTCATATTAATTCCTATTCATTTGATATATTTGCTGATTTTATAGGGTTTTTCTTGATTTATAGAGCTGCTGTGGTATTAAGCGAAAAAACATCTGCTTTTCATGTTGTCTCATGGCTTGCTCTTTTGCTATCCATCCTCTCCCTGCCTAAGAATTTCATGCCGTCAGTAAGTACTGCTGAAACATTTCAAACCATCTCGGTTGGTAACCATATCTATACGCAAGGCTTACAATTACTCATGATTATACTCCTATATTTCATATACAAGGGTCTTTGTGATCTTCCTTTATGGTACTATATAAGATCGGGTTTACTAAAACAGTCGATGCAAAAAAGAAGCTTATGGCTGATCGGCTGTCTGATGCTGGAAATGCTCATCTATCCATTTTTTCTTAATCTAGTTGAGGATAAGCTCGTTTTTGTCATTGTTCCTGTGCTGCTTTCGGCTATCCTTTGTATCCTTTTCGTACGAGTATTGTACCGAATGGCAAAAGCAGCCGAGCACATCAGAGGATGACGTAACAAAATATTATGCGATGAGAAGGAAGGAAGAACACGATTGAAGTACAAAGAACTGATCCATTCATCAAAGAAGCGTAAGACTACATTTATAGGATTAGGGCTATTATTTATTTTGCTAATCTTATGGGCGGGAAACATTGGGTATTACAACAGTATGCAGCTTAAGAAACCTGTTTTTCCTACCCACTATTTGACGACAACGATTTTTAAAGGAACCAATTGGATGGAAATTGATTACTTTGAAAACAAGGGACCGGGAAAGAAAGTGAAGTCTATCTCGATCGAAGAATTCAAGAAGGAATCTTATGCCAAAAGGGAAAAAACATCTTATAAGTATCAGTCAGCATACCAAATGCATTTTGAATTCACCGAAAAAGATCTAGAGTATTTGCCTGATCAGAATAATGAACTCATCGTAAACACCATAACCGTAAATTATGATGACGGCACCTCGGAACAGGTTCCGATTGGTGAACTTATCTTTCGTGCCGATCCAGAAAAATCTCAGGGTTTAGCCATGATTCATGGGGGATCTTCTTCTGACGGTTCGGGATATGAGGTATTTGAGATGAACTCAGATGCAGTGCTTGAGAAAATTGAATTAAGTCATACCGATAAATTAAAAGATTTATTCCAGCTTCGTGTGTATGGCAAACCGTATGATCAAGTTACATACCCTAAACAAATTAAAAAAGGTGATCGTATCCATTTTCAGTATGCGTCTATAGAACCGAGACTTGCGCAAGATGGGTTTATTTCATATTCTGTAGGAATTTTAGTGCATTTTAGATTACCAGACGGTACCAAAATAGTTTACGATCTTCTGACAAGCAACCATTTTTATTATTCATCGGATGAAATTAAAACGATTGTGCGAGATGGGGGTGCAGTGAAATGACGAACCTCTCAATTCAGCACATCAGTGAAAAAGCACTTCGCCGAATGGCATGGGGATTTACCCTGCTTATACTGGATATTAATATCATGAATTTTGACATTTTTAATGACCTGTTAGGATATGTACTCATTTTATACTCGCTTTCTTCCTTAGAAGCAGAGTCTGCTCTATTTCAAAAAGTGAAATGGATTACGTTTATTCTTTTGATCGAATCTTTTATAAGAGATTGGGTTCCGAATTTAAATAGTGGGATCTGGTTCCCAGACATATCTCTGTCTTCCATTGTATATGCGCAGTCTTCCTCCATAGTCAATTTACTGATGATCATGCTGTTGTTTACTTCACTTGGGCAATTATCGATATGGCATCAAATGAGTGATCCATCGCTGGAAGAGGCGTTCATAACTAGACGCAACGCATTAATTGGTTTGCTTGTCCTTCAGCAATTTTTCTATCCTTTTATTATCAATTTGGAAAAAGAATGGGCAATCGTGATGACGATCTATGCAGTCTTATACGTGTTTTTCATGTTCTTATTGATTCGGCTTTTGTTTCGCTTGGCTAATGCATATGGTGCGGTACACCAAGGACAAGATAAAGATAAGAGTATTATGGAGAGCGGTAATCCATACTTATAGAATGGGTATTTATTATTACGTCGGATACTAAATAGAGATAGAAGGGAGAAATGAGGGATGGCAAGAGAAGTACACGCAGTACCTTTTGGTTACGAACCACCGAAGGAAATGTATAAAGGATCACTGATCTATTATGATGATTTTGAGAAAATAACAGATATACAGTTATCTAAAGCATTCCAAACCGTAAAAGAACGTAAATTCACAAAGTTCATTCTCTATCCACTGCATGAAGCGACAGTAAATCGGATGACGAATCACCCAGTGCTTCCGTTTTACAAAAGAGAAGATCGTTTGCATGAATGGAAAAGAGAACAGAATGATAGCATCATTACCTTGGAGAACTGGGAAGGCAAAAGAAAAAAATATACGCCTATGGAAGCGGCACTACGACATGTAACCGAGAAGTACAAAGGCCCTTTTTTTCTGATGCTGTCAAGCGAATATGCGAATTGTTTTGCTTCTTACCCTTTTTTTGATGAGTGGATCACTAAGATTAGATTGATACTCGTTGATCATCCTAAATTTACGCATCCAAAATTAGAAAAGAATCAGCATCGATGGGAAGTTTTATCGTAATGTGATAAGGAATTCAGAAATTACTCGTGTTCCTTTTATATATATTAGATCTTCCATCGCATAACTTGATTAACGCCCATGGATACTACTCCTACACCATTATGAACGCAAAGGAGATCTACAATGACAACAGTGCTACAGGTGGGAACAGGCATCGCGTTTTTATTGCTGGGGATGAGTAAATTTATGTCCAAAGAGGTGGCCGCCAAATATAAAAGTTTTGGCTTGCCGAAGTGGTTTCGTTATGTGATGGGAATCTTAGAAATGGTAGGGGCTATTTTACTCTTTATTGGCAGCTGGAATCTCTTGCTTGGAGCAGTAGGTGCTTTTTATCTTGCGATTATGATGGCAGCGATGGTTGTTATGCAAATCAGGCTCGGAAAAGGATCCATGTCGGGAGTCTTACCTTCTGTTACTTTAATGATGATTTGTTTTGTTATAGTGAGCATGAACCTTGTAAGTATATCGTAAGCAAAAGAAAGACTGCATTTTCTTATCATAAGAAGATGCAGTCTTTCTTTTTTTGCCTGAGGAAAGTTGTTGGTGGTAAATGGAATAAAAAATTTTCACTATTTTTTAATTCAAAATGAATAAATTTGTTTACATAATATTGAGTATGTCTATATATCCATAATTACATATATTTTTATGGAACATAATGACATATCTTCGATATTTATAGAGAGAGAAGGATTAGGAATATGGATATTTTTTTCGCAATCTTACCCGCTATATTCTGGGGGAGTCTTGTTCTGGTTAATGTCAAAATTGGGGGAGGACCCTACACCCAAACGCTTGGAACTACGTTAGGTGCTTTACTATTTTCAATAGGATTATACATATATGATCCGGTTCATCTGGATATGAAGACAATAATCATTGGTCTCATTTCCGGGTTCTTCTGGGTTCTGGGACAAGGTGGACAGCTGAAAACGATTGATGTGATGGGTGTCTCTAAAACATTGCCTATATCTACCGGTATGCAGCTGGTGGCGACAACGTTATTTGGGGCCTTTATCTTTAATGAATGGAATTCAGGGAAATCGGTCACGTTAGGAATCATTGCACTCGTACTTATTGTTACCGGGGTTATTTTTACATCCATTAAAGGAAAGAACGAAAAAGACGACGGTGAAGGAAACTTAAAAAAAGGGATTCTTATATTACTTGTATCCACCTTTGGTTATCTTGTCTATGTGGTTATCGTTCGTTTATTTGGAATAGATGGTTGGGATGTACTGCTTCCGCAGGGGATCGGGATGGTAATTGGTGGTTTAGTCCTTACGGCAAAACACAAACCTTTTAACACTTATGCACTTAAAAATATATTACCAGGCCTAATTTGGGCAGCAGGGAATATGTTCTTGTTTATCTCGCAAGATAAGGTCGGGGTGGCTACAAGTTTTACCCTTTCTCAAATGAGTGTAGTAGTAGCTACACTAGGCGGGATCTTTATATTAAAAGAACATAAGACAAAAAGACAACTCGTTTTTATTTCCATCGGAATTCTACTTATTATCATTTCTGCAGTTCTACTTGGAATTTCAAAATCCTAGAACAAAACCCTCAGCGTAAGGTCTTAGACCGAAACTGAGGGTTTTTCTTTATAATGCTGAATAGCTAGTTCTTTAAACCTTTCCGCAGCACAAGATAAATAATGTCCTTTCATCCAGCATAGCGATACCGTTCTTGAACTGCCGGCATTTACAATACGGCGCAGCACGATACCTGAATAAGCAGACGATGTCCATGATCTCGAAGGAACAATCGCAAGTAATTGTCCTGCTGAAACCATACGTTCTACAAGGATGGGATCCTCACTCTCTAGTGCGATAGAGGGCTGTATGCCAGCCATTGCGAAACAACGGTCTGTAATGACACGCAGGCTGCTTGAAACCGGGGCCATAATAAAGGATTCGTGCCTAACTGATTGCAGATGAATCGTCTCTAAGCTGGCAAGCGGGTGAGAATCCGGCAGGGCTAGAAGGAGTTCCTCATTGTATAAACAAACTCTTTCCATGGTCTGCGGTATGACCGGCATACTAGTCAAGCACAGGTCATGATGATAGCTTCCCTCTACATAGGGTACAATTGCTACATTAAACTCCGGAAAATTCTCTTTAAACTTCATAATAAGTTCTGGAACATCTTGAGTATGTACGTCTATTGCCAGCTGAACAGAACCTTTTTTGCCATCTGTTGTATCTTGTAACTGTTTTTTACCTTCCTCCAGCAGCTGTAAGGCTTCTGTCGCATACTTCAAAAAAATTCTTCCATTCTCATTTAGACGTATATATTTACCCAGTCGATCAAACAGAGGGGTATTTAATTCTTTTTCCAGTTGACGAATTGCTTTGGTTAATGCGGGCTGTGCCATATGTAATTCTTCAGCTGCACGGGTCACATGTTCTAGTTCGGCAACTTTAATAAAATAGGATAGTTGAGCAAGTTCCATCAAGATTAACCTCCATTCTGACAGTAAGAACACACTCCACCCAAGCTCCTATTATATTTAAATTTTTCCCATGTGTAGTATGAAGTTGGTTACAAAATGATGAACATACCTCAAAAAAACGAGTGAACTCCAACTATTTTCCTTCATAAGTGTTTAATGTATAGAAAGAATACAATGGGATTAGAAAGAAGGGTTCTTCTTATGAAAAAATATTGGAATCATATTGTATCTGGTTTATTGATCTTCTCGGTTGTTGCCGGCTCTTATGCTACCGCATCATTAGCAGATGCAAGAGAAATGCAAAAAGAGGTTTCCATAGATGATAAAAGTTCTTCATACGGATCAAAAGCTGCAATTCAGAATGACGTGTATATTCTTCCTTTAAGAATGATCCATGATTTAGCGAAAGTGGAGCTAACCTGGGATAACGTTCATAAAAGAGCAGAGGTCAAATCACAATTAAAAAAATATATAATCACCGCTGGAGAAAAGATAGTTCAGACCAGCTCTAACCCGGTTCGACTTAAAACACCGGCTGAACTGCGAAATGGCAATATCTTTGTTCCAGCCACTTTATTGGCAGAGATGTCTGGAGCAAAAGTAACCATATCCGAGGACGATGTTGCAGCAAAGTTCACTACAGCCAATTACTATATAATGCATCCTGAGGGAGAGCCAGATATTACCCTGCTTCCAATGAAAATAGGGAAATATGATTATATCGAAGGGATGAAGCTGAAAGTCTCAGGAAAAACCTACTCCTTTCCTGATTGGAAAGGAATGTGGGGATGGAACTATAAACCTGAATTGATCACGGAAGACATTTCTGGAGACGGGCACAAAGAAATTATTGTCGTGAATACGCTGGGGTATGGTACGGGACTATTCAATCAAGAAGTTAAAGTATGGAATCCAGTAACCCTGAAAGAGGAAAAGATCGATTCGCTTAAAAAGATAGTAGAAGAAAATATAGAAAAATCTACGATTAAGGCAGATAAGAATCAAATACAGATTAGCCTTCAGATCAAAGGGCACAAAGAACCCATCACTCAAGTGATTAAAGATCCGTATGCGAGCGAAATGAGTTTGAATGACGGTCTTGGTTTTGGTGCATGGGAGAGATACATGGTAACTGACGGGAAACTAATGATGCGAGCAAGTGCAAACTATACAAATACATCTCCCGCGGGGGATCTCATCGTGACGTTTCAATACAAAGATCATAAATATCAAGCCGACGAAATAAAATATGAACCGCTTGGTGATTAGGATCCTGCATATACTCAATGATGAAAGGTACTACTATTCATAATAAATGCATGAAAAAGCGTAGTAGTATATAATAAAAATGCACAATATAAATAGACTTGGATAGATACACTGGAGGAGATTGTATGTTTAAATGGTTAAAAGGCAAGACACAGGCAAAAATCGAACTACTTGAAGTGATGGCACCTTTGACAGGTAAGGTCGTTCCTTTAGAACAGGTTCCGGATCCGGCATTTGCGCAAAAAGCAATGGGAGAAGGAATTGCAATTGAACCAACCGAAGGAAAAGTGGTAGCTCCTTTTGACGGTAAAGTTGCTCATTTAATTGAAAAAAGTAAACATGCTGTTATTTTAGAGCATGCTTCAGGAGCGCAAGTTCTCATTCACATTGGTGTTAACACTGTATCTCTCAAAGGAGAGGGATTTAAAGCTCATGTAAGCACAGGAGATGAAGTAAAAGCAGGTCAACTTCTGATTGAGTTTGATATGGATGCTATTCAGGCTGCTGGATATCCGGTAATTACCCCGGTTCTGATTCCAGACGGAGTAGATGCAATTAAGAGTGTAGAGCCTCTTGAGAATGCAGGTTCCGTAACAGCAATGTCTGAAACGGTTCTTCGTGTACATCTTAACTAAATAATAATTTTTGATAGTATTTTACGGGATGATTGCCCCTGCTGGCAGTCATCCTTTTTTATTGCTTTTTTAAAAGGTCTTTTGATCCAATCCTCGGTGGGTATCTGGCAGCTATGTTTAATTAATTATCTGATGCAACGATATGCCTGCTTATACGTACTATTTTTTAATAAGTAAATCTGCAAAAAGGAGCAGTGAATGATGTCTATGTCTATCTATTCAGCACAGCAAGAGGCTGTTTTAAAAGTACATATTGAGGAAGCGGGATATGAAACGGGGTCAGCTGCCATTCAGGATATTGAATTTAAAGTTATGCCAGGAGAACTTCTCGGTCTTATTGGCCCTAATGGGGCTGGAAAAAGTACAACTATTAAAGCCATTCTGGGCTTACTCAAAGAATGCAAAGCGAGTGTAACGATCTCAGGTGATCCGCCGAGATATGCATATGTACCAGAAAGTCCAGTGTATTATGAGGATTTAACACTTTGGGAACATTTAGATCTCGCCGCTGCTGCTTTTGGTATGGAAGATCAGCAATTTGAGATACAGGCTAATTTGCTGCTGGAACAGTTTGACATGACAGCAGTAAGAGACAAACTACCCGGAGGTTTTTCCAAAGGGATGAAGCAGAAGATGATGTTAATGATTGGATTCTTATCGAGACCTGATGTGTATATCGTAGATGAACCTTTTATCGGGCTGGATCCAAGGGCTACTAAGGATTTTCTTGAGCTGCTTGATAGGGAAAGAAAACGTGGTGCAGGCATTCTCATGTGTACGCATGTGCTGGATACCGCAGAGCGGATATGTGATTCTTTTATCCTGATGTCAAAGGGAAAGATTGCGTCCAGAGGTACCCTTGAAGATATAAGGTTGGCTGCAGGGCAGCCGAATGCTTCACTATTTGACTGTTTCACTCTTTTAGCATGAGCATGAGCAGGAAGAGGGAGGAGAGTGATGTCATGGTGCAGATAACACCGAAAATGATATTTTGGCGTAGGTTTCGTACCTATATCGAACAGCAAAGAAAGGCACTCGCTACAGTTGTAGACTGGATCGTGATGCTATATATCCTCATACCCGGTTTGTTGATTGGAGGAGGTATTTATATTGACTTCTGGACAGACCCACTTCCCGTTTGGTCCGAGCGGATTCCCCTTTCTTTATTTGCTATCTTGATCTGGTTCTTGTTCTCAGGTAAGATGTTGCTCTTTTTAGAAGATGCGGATGTGTTGTTTCTCAGGCAGCAACAGACGTGGATGAAGAAAATTATGTTTCGTGGTGTGCTCGTAAGTTCTTTAATGAACATAGGTAAAGGTTGTTTATTGTCCGTACTCGTCCTTCCTTTTATGGTGAGGAATTTTGAATTTTTTCTTGAGGATTGGATCACATTTTTTATTTATATCGCAGTATTGTCTTGTGTAACTGGTTTAGCAGGAAGAATCGTTAGTGTGAGCAATAGTGGATGGAAAGGAAAGTTTCGATCACTACTCCCTGATGTAGCAGCGATTTTACTAATCATTATATCGACACTAAACCATGCCTTATTATTATCCGTAGCTGGAATCCCCCTTATCATCCTGCTGGCCGCCCTACTTCTATGGCTAGTACGAAGAAGGATCCATATGACGGGGACCTTTATGAGAGATGTCGAAGAAGATAACACAACCAAGATGGGGCTTACGGGGAAATTATTGTCGCAAGCTACGGAGAAACCTACAAAAAGCACCAGTAAAACGTGGCTGTTCACTAAATCACAGCGATTATATAGGGGGCAACCGGAGAAAAGACTAGCCAATGCTGGAATTAAAGCTTTTTTAAGAAAGAAAGAAACTCTGCTTATGTACATGCAGATTTCGTTCATTGGCATACCGGCAATCTGGCTTCCTCCTATATACATCAAATGTATCGTGTTTGTGCTTATCCTATTTATGATTGCTTATTGGTTATTTACGAGATGGCACATTTTTTCAAATTCTGATTATCTGAAAGTACTACCCTATACGGAAGTCCAACATCAGTCAGCAGCTGTTCTGGCGGTTCGTACATTATATAGTTTTCCAGCTTTTCTGTTATCCGCGGCCTTTGGTCTCAGTGTCCAGCCAGGAATTTACGGAATTTTACTGGGTATAGTTACGACGGCCGTCTCCATTTGGATCGTTCCCGGAGTGGCTATAATTGCTACCTATAGGCAGAAATCTAAAGAATAATAAAACCTCAAGTTAGGAGCCCTGTAGGGAAGATCCAGAAACCTTTTATCATGCCGTCATCTCGGACAGTGCTGCTCTAGTACGTTTTATAAGGACGATAATTTTCTTGTGGATAGTAGTAATTAAAAGGATGAGCCTGGTTCCACCCATAGCCGTCGGAAGAATATCCTTGAGGAGACGGGATTCCACTTTGTGGATGAGAATAGGGATGCGATGGATGTGAAGGATGTGAAGGAGATGGAGCAGGGGTTTCAGATGATGGATCTGTAGCTGTAGAACCACTCCGTTTCTTACATCCTAGCGGAGGCCCTAAAATGATAGATTCCTGTATAGGTGCGACGGCAGCAGCATATTTTTCTTCATCAACGCAATAAGCAAGACTCATAATTTCTTTTGGAGTAAAACGTAGGAAGTCTGAACCGTATACAATATCCGGCGTTGCTTCATCAAAAATCGTAAGAAAATGAGTGTCGTCTTTCATAGCTACAATCCAGTGAAACCAACCGAGCGGTAACATGGATACTTGGCCGGGCTTTATCCGATAGGATTTGAGTTTCTGAGTAAAGGGGTCAAATACGGAAGTTACAACTTCACCGCTGATCACAAAGACGAGTTCATTTACATTGGTATGCCAGTGTGGCTGTACAATAAACCCTTTATTCATATGGACATTGAAAAAACCAGTTTTGATAGCGGGGAGCTGCTCCTCAAAAACTTGTGTAATATAATTATTTGCATCTCGCTTGTAGTTGATGGTCTTGTTTGAATCCGCGCTTAGATTAAGGTTCGGTGATTTTAAAATGGGATCCTTATTCATTGAGTGGCCTCCGCTTCAGGTATATTTATCTCACACCATATGCAGGCCGAGCAAAGAATGCTCCGCATATCCCCATTTTTTAAGATTTAGGAACTTTTCTTAGACATGCAAAAAAGCACATGATCCTAATTTTCATAGAACCATGCACTTTGATATCGGGTAAGGAGTCTGTTTATACTGATTTTTTCGCTTTGAGGGGTTTAACGGCTTTCTTGCTGTTTTCCTTCTCTTTGATTAGATCGGCAGTCAGCTGCCCAGATAGGGTTACCATAGGTACTCCGCCTCCCGGATGTGTGGAACCTCCCACGAAATAAAGGTTGTTCATGAGCTCACTTTGACTTGGTATTTTAAATCCGCCGTTCATTTTGCGGTCTGTGACCACTCCATAGATCGAACCGCCGTTTGATCCGTATAAATTTTGAAGGTCATCTGGAATAAAAGTGTACTCATATTCAATATGATCACGTATACCTGTAAGTCCCATTCGTTCCAGTTTGTTCAGCACCAGCTCACGGTACTGATCTTTATAAGCCTGCCAACTTTTGCCCGTTTTAAGCGGCGGAACATGGGTTAAGACAAATAAATTTTCCTTGCCTGACGGAGCCTGAGAGGCATCTGATTTACTGGAAACACCAATATATACGGTTGGGTCATCAGACGGAATTCCTTTGTTAAATATATCATGGAATTCTTTCTCTGGATTATTTGAGAAGAAGAAATTGTGATGCAGTAACTGTTCATAAGTTTTGTCCACACCAAGGAGCAACACAAGTCCGGAAACGGTTGGTGCATATTTGTTTAATTTCTTCGCTGTACTGATCGCTCCATTCTGATCCTTCAGCAGGGAGTAATAAGTAGGGATAGCCTCTAGGTTGGATACAACGAGATCCGCATCGATGATTGTGCCATCTTCGAGTGTTACCCCTGTTGCAGTCTGACCTTTGGTATTAATACGGGTGACTTTTGCATTTGTTCTTACGGGAACTCCTTGTTCTTCGAGAACGCGCAGCATTCCTCTTGCGATATTATACATTCCGCCCTCAACATAATAGATCCCGAGTCCGAGCTGTACATATACAAGCTGGGAAAGTACGGCAGGTGCGTGATAGGGTGAGGACCCGATATACATAATGAAAAAATCGAACAATTGACGCAAATGTTTATCTTTTACGTATTTTGACGTACTCTGAGACATGGTGCGGAGCGGGTCCATTGCGAGCAATTCTTTTACCGTATGCATGGCACGAAGCTCTTCGAGTCCAGATAAACTCTTACTGTATATGCTGCTTCGATTGAGATCATAAAGTTTCTGGCAGTACTGTAAATATTTCAAAAAACCTTTTGCGTCTTCTTCTGAAACATCCTCGATATTAGACAGCATCTGCGGGAGATCACTTGTGACATCAATAGATACGCCATCTTCGAAAAAAGTTCTCCATTGCGGTTCTACGCGAACAAGCTTTATATAGTCTTCCAGTCTTCTCCCTGTACTTTGGAACAGTTGTTCAAGAACCCAAGGCATGGTTAGAATGGAGGGCCCGGTGTCAAAAGAGTAGCCTTTTCCAGAACGGATATTTAGTTTTCCACCGGCTCGTTCATTCTTCTCAAGTACCTCAACATCATATCCGTCTGCAGCTAGACGCATGGCACAGGATAGACCGCCAAGACCGCCGCCAATGACAACTGCTTTTTTACTCATAAGGATTGCATCCTTTCTATATCACCATGTAACTGGTTCATTATTATTAATGCACAAGGCTGTAAATGCATGTTAATTGTATAAATGACATCAGCTCAGGTTCATAATGTTGCTAGTATTTGATTTCAAGTTCCATCTTTTCCGTTTTTTTAAGAGATTAAACCAAGTTCACTACTCATTTAAAGAAAAGAGGTCTTATAAGTGACCTATGTATGGATTATTGCAGGATGGATTTCCGGCTTACTCATGTTAAGTGGGATGAAGCCTTTGATTCAGCAAACAAAACATAATCAAAGGGACAGGGGGGAGAAGAGAAAAGTAGATCAGCTCCCTTCTGTGAGTATTATTATTCCGGCTCGGAACGAGGAGGGCAATCTTACTTCGTTACTGCGCTCCATACAGGAACAAACCGCTTTGCCTATTGAAGTTATCGTTGTTGATGACGGCTCTGTAGATCGAACAGCAGAAATAGCGGCCTCATTTGGAGCAAAGGTATTGGACCCAGGTGAACTGCCGCAGGGCTGGCTTGGTAAAAACCATGCCTGTGCAAAAGGGGCTGAAGTGGCGAAAGGTGAGATTTTTATATTTCTGGATGCAGATATCACTTTAAGTCCAAATGGAATAGAGATCTTACTTTCTCGTTATACAGAGGGGCTCTTGTCTGTTCAGCCGTATCATCAGATGATGCGCCCTTATGAACAGTGGTCCGCATTTTTTAATGTCATTATCCCGGCCTCCATCGGCAGTGGGAAAGATGGAACAGGCGCTTTTGGTCCTTGTATTGTCTGTAGCAGAGATGCGTATAAGGAAAGCGGAGGCCACGAGCTCGTAAAAGGGGAAATCCTCGATCATCATACACTTGGGAAATGTTTTGCGAGCTTAGGATATCAAGTGCGAAATTATATAGGAATTTCGGTCTTGTTTTTTCGAATGTATCCTGAGGGTTGGAGCTCTTTATGGCGAGGGTGGAGTAAAAGTATGGCATCCGGTGCAGCTGCCACCCGGTTTCGTCGGCTCCTGCCGGTAATCGTCTGGATCATGGGTATGATTTCGTCCTTCTTTTTATTAATAGACAGCTTTTTTACAGAGGATATTTGGATTGGAATGGTCATCTATGCTCTCTACGCTTTAGAAATAGCAGTGTTACTCAGAAGAGTAGGGAATTTCCGCTCGTGGGTGTGGAGTTTCTATCCATTGCCGTTGCTATTTTTCCTTCTCTTGTTTATTCGTTCTATCTTAATGACGTTTGTGAAGAAAAAAGTGAAATGGAAAGATCGTGAAATTGAGCTTTAGTGTCTAATAAGTAGCGATGGAGCTTAAACAAAGCAAGCAAACGATTCATATGTGAAAGGAGTGGACAGGTGCAAATATGGGAGTGGTCAGGACCGATTACGATAGTGGCTAATATTGCGGCATGGTTTATTCTTCATATGAGTATTTCCTATGTGTTCACTGTTCTACCGGATCGGTGGTTTGATGGACTGCGTTTAAGGGCTTCTAGCAAAGAACTTTCATTTTATGATCATGTTTTGCATATTAGACGATGGAAAAATAGATTGCCCGATGGAGCGGTATGGATAGGACAGGATTTTAGAAAGCAACGGATCATGAGAAGTGATACCGCATATCTTCACATATACCAAAGAGAGGCCTATAGAGGAGAATGGTGTCATTATGTATCCATTATGCCGGTACCGTTGTTCTTCCTATGGAATATGCCGGCTGTAGCATGGGGGATGGTGGTGTATGCATTAGCAGCCAATGTACCCTGCATTCTGTCCTTACGTTACAACCGGGCGCGTATTGTTCGAATTCTGCAACGAAGAGAAGAAGTGATCCCTGCTTATTTAGGTAAGATGAACGAAGACCCCTCAATGGATTGAAGGGTCTTTTGGTCGTTCTATTTTATTAAGGGTAAAATACAGATTCTAGATCGCGTCTTGACTTACCTCAATTTTCTTCAAAATTCGTGCTGGATTTCCGCCAACGACGACGTTATCCGGTACATCTTTGGTTACAACCGAACCCGAAGCCACAACTACGTTGTTACCAATCGTAACGCCTGGGTTAATGATGGCGCGTCCCCCAATCCATACTTTATCTCCAATCGTGACGGGTGCGCCATATTCCTCACCTCGGTCACATCTGGAAGTCGGATCAAGCGGATGCGTTGCCGTGTATATATGAACTCCTGGACCAAGCAAGCAATATTTCCCTATGTTTACTTCGCATACATCAAGTATGACACAGTCGAAGTTTGCATAGAAATGATCACCTACATGGATATTATAGCCGTAGTCACAGCGGAATGTTGGTTCAATATAGAAATGTTCACCAACGGTTCCAAGCAGTTTTCTCATGATCTCGGCCCGATGTTCTGGGTCATTTTCAGTGGATTGATTATAGATTCTTGTAAGACGTCTTGCCTGCTCACGATCTTGTGTCAATTCAGCATCCCATGCTAAGTACAGTTCCCCTGCGAGCATTTTTTCTTTTTCTGTCTTCATCGAAAGCTCTCCTTTAACGATTGCTGCCATTCATAGAAAAATGTTAGTTTCATATCATTTAATGTTCAGTTTAGTGTACTCAGTCATGAGATGCAATGGATGACGAGTCTATTGATGAATAGAGTTCGCGGAAAGATCAAGCCACTCTACTTCCTCTCGAGTAAGCTGTATCTCAGCACCTCTTTGGCAGGACTCGAGTTCTGCTGGATTCTGAGCACCGATCAGGGCACAGGTTGGATAAGCTTGACTCAGTACATAGGCAAGAGCAATCTGGATGGTAGTGACTCCTTTTTTCTTAGCCAGCTCCTCGGCTCTGCGAAGTCGTTCCCAATTATCGTCATTGTAGAATACACGCACCAAATCTTCGTTGTCTGTTATTTCAGGAGTATACCGCCCTGTGAAAAATCCTCGTGCTTGGGAAGACCAAGAGAGAACGGGGATCTGGGTTTGTTCATGGAACTTGCTTGTCGCTTCGTCAACAGAAACACAGCCGTGCCAAAAAGGTTCTTTGGCTTTGGCTAGACTAAGATTAGGACTGCTGAAGGTAAATCCTTGCAGCCCGTTTGTCTTCGCATAGTGATTCGCTTCCTGAATCCGTTCCCAGGTCCAATTTGACGCGCCAGCAGCCCCGATCCGCCCTGCATCAATATGTTCATTGAGTGCTTCGATAATATGTTCAACAGGAACAGATGGATCATCCCGGTGAAGGCCGTATAGTTCAATATGATCTGTCCCAAGCCGTTCTAGACTTACAGACAGGTCGTGGTCGATTGCTGCTTTATGAACTCTTGCTCCCGTACGATCTGGATGAGCACCTTTGGTAAAAATAACGATCTCGTCACGATTATTCATTTCTTTCAAATACCTGCCGATAACTTCTTCACTTTGTCCTCCGCAATAAATATGAGCAGTATCAATGGTATTTCCACCAATCGCAAGGAAAGCATTCAAGTTGGTTACGACCTGATCATAGTTGTCATGACGAAAATAATCCGTTCCTTTTATGAGCCGAGAGACAGGTTTGCGAGAACCTTTGATCGTTATTTTTTCCATGGACGGTTCCTCCCTATAGTTCGATTCGTTTCCGTTGCTCGGCTGAGCGCAGGGCAGATTCCAGTACTTTCATGTTAAAAACAGCATCTTGTGGATCAAATTTAGGCTTGCTTCCATCCAGTACAACATCAGCAAAATCATCAGCCATTAAGGCATAATGATTCACTCGTGGGACTTCTACCACCCGATTACCGAGTTTTCCTGTGATCGAGAAGGAAGAATCGGTGTCTGGATCACTCGCAAAAGCGGAAGGGACTTTAAGTACGCCATCTGTGCCGAGCACTTCCATCTCATTTCGGAAAGCAGCCCACATTCCGCAGTCAAAGATGAGAGAGATGGAATTCGGGAATTCAACAAAACCTGAAGTCATCATGTCTACTCCGCCATGCTTCTCTGAGAACAATGCTTGTGCGGTTACCGCCTCCGGTTCTTGACCGATGAGAAGTCTTGCTACGCTGATCGGATAGCAGCCTACATCGTAGAGGGAACCGCCGCCCCAATCTTTATGATAGCGAATATTTTCCGTGTTAGCAGCACTATTGAAAGTGAAGTTCGCATGAATTCCGCGCAGCTCTCCAATCTCTCCAGATTGAATAGCATCTTGAATCATTTGATACCTAGGATGATGCCGATACATGAATGCTTCAGCAAGATGAACACCAGCTTTCTGACATGCTTCCACCATTTTCTCAGCTTCCGCTGAATTCAGTGCAATCGGCTTTTCGCATAAAATATGTTTACCGGCTTCTGCCGCACGTAAGGTCCATTCAAGATGAAGATGATTCGGCAGCGGGATATATACTGCATCAATATCATCGCTCGCGAGTAATGCTTCATAACTTCCAAAAGCGTTTTCGATATGTAACTCTTTTGCCGCTTCATCTGCTTTTTCTTGATTTCGGCTTGCTATTGCGACAACTTCATTTCGGATGGAACCGCGAATTCCCGGAATTACCGATCTTTTCGCAATACTGGCTGTTCCAAGAATGCCCCAACGTAACGTTTGATTCATGTTTTTACCTACCTTCTGATATATTATTATCATGATATTGTCATTGTATTGAATTCTATTCAAATTTAAAATGATAATATTTTGCAGTTTATTAACACAATATTGTCTTTATAAGGGAGACCAGCGATGGAACGCCAAAGTCACTTAGTTACGATAACAGATCAGCGATTTTTTTGTTACCCTGAGTCTGTCGGCATGTTTAGCAATACCCCCAAACATTCGGTAACCCGTGAGAAAGGGGCCCTTAATAATTTTAATATTCACTACGTAGCAGCTGGCAAAGGTTATGTGGAGATGGAGGGGGCTGTATACGAACTTGAGGAAGGTGACGCCTTTTTGTATTTTCCTTTACAGGAACAAAGGTATTACAGCAGTACGAGTGAACCTTGGGATATCAGATGGGTGCATTTTTATGGAAGCAGCAGTTTAACTGACTATATGCTTGGGCGCGGGTTTCAGGATCACCGGATCTGGACGCTCCGTCAGCCGGAAGGGTGGAAGAAAGCGCATTTGGACCTGCTTACCGAAGCGGAGAATCATAAAATGCTGAACCCGACCATTCTATCTACATTAACCTATGCCGTAATTACAGAGTTTGTCCACCAAGCAGAAGCGCATACGAAGAGCAGAACCGGACGTTCTACGGACCGAATTACGAAACTGCTGCCTAAAATTCAAAAAGAAGCGGCAAGTCCGTTTATTTTAGAAAATTGGGCGGAAGAAGCAGGGGTCAGTGTCCATTACTTTTGTAAATTATTTAAAAAAGCGATGCAAATGACGCCGATGGATTTTATAACGCAGTGCCGTATTCAAATGGCGAAGCAAGCATTGCTGGAACATACAGAAAGAACAATCGGTCAGATCGCTTCCGAAACAGGATATCCAAGCGCCAGTTATTTTAATCGTCGGTTTCTTGAACATGAAGGGATGACTCCAACCGAATATCGGAGATTATTTGGAAAATAAAACGGAGTTACCTTAAATCGAATGAGATAGATAACGAAATGTGTTCAGTGATGTGGGAGGAGAGGAAGAACGAAAATTTGATGTTTGTATTATGGGAACATTTGTTCTATAATAAGGAAGTTGATTTGTTCTAACTATAAATTTCCTATCAGACCGTAATCTAGGAGGCGCTACTATTTATGTCTAGTGTACTAAGTAAGAATGAGGTCATCCGTCATCGTGAATTTCGTTTCTTGGGTAAGGCAGCAGTGACCAGCAACCGAGCTGAATTGAAGGGAGAAGGGATAATTCCTTCACTTTGGTCTAATTTTTATGCAAACAATGTACTAGAACGTATACCAAACAAAATAAATTCATCAATTATTGCCTTATATACGAAGTATGAATCAGATGAGACCGGTGCCTATACAATTGCGCTAGGAACAGAGATTATAGAAGGACAAGCTGTCCCTTCTGGATTAGAAGAATGGGTAGTTCCTGAATCTAAATATGTTGTGTTTACGACGCGTATAGGTCCGGTACAAGAAGTTGTTGTTGAGACTTGGCAGGAGATATGGGAATGGTCTAAATATAACGAGCGGGCATTTCAGTCAGATTTTGAGTTGTATGATCTGCGTTCAGTTGATCCAATGAATGGCCAAGTCGATATTTATATCTCCGTTAAGTAATGATTTAGTTGCTGATTGAAGTGGAGTACCGTTAGGTGTGTAACGTAGCTTTGTTATTATTCCGCTTTTTGTTTCTACTGAAGAACAAGACCCACCATATAAGTAAATATAAGTATCCTATACTTACATAGATAGACCAGGTGGAACCTTGCAGCAACTGATGAAATAAGTGTTCCAATTCATTATGTCCTTCCGCTCTTCCGATGCTGTTGACGATACTAATTAAAGGCACAGTTACAGTTACTATAATCGCGAGTACAGACCAAATAAGCATCTTCATTCGAAACGCACTAAATAAAGCAGTTCCGAGTGTTACCCACTCCATTTACTTACCTCCATCTTAGATCGTTTCATACAGGATAGTGAGTAGAGTAAACTTCCCTTAAAGCTTCTTGCGCTAAATCTGCATATAACAAGGGAGTTTACTCTATCGTATGGAAGCAGGGAACCAAACATGCCGGAGATCAATCCATCCCTGACTTCCTAGCTTTATCCCACGGATACCGGGCAATACTGCTGTTTCAAATGGTTTGTCATATAGGATATGAAGGATGCTTTCTTCCATGAGCATAAGTTCCAGATCGATTAATTTGGTGAGACGGTTGCTCGGATTCTTTGTCCGTTCGATTTCTCGTAATCTCGTCAGAATCGGATTCTGAAGATCCTGTCCTACATGAGAAGATATTGTCAAATAAAGATCATGTCTACGGAGTGATTCGTCTTGATCGAGCAGAAGCGAAAAGAGAATCAGATCGGCTTCCATACGAACAGGCCCTTTAAACAATTCCACAGGTACAATTTTAACCTTGCAGTTATATCCGTTTTTTTCTAGCTGATAAGCAATGATAGCGGCATCTTTTCGGTACTGAGGAATGGTAGCGAGTATAAGGGGGATGCCTGATTCCTCACGGTTATCCTTAGACCCATTGAAGGGTTCTAGTACATATTCTGACGCAGACAGGCTTATACTCGTTAGCACTTTTTTTCGGATATTTGGATCCTGAAGCGGTCCGTCTTTTTTGGTATTACAAGTAACTAGCTTCCGTACAAAGGATTTGCTTAAAGCCTGTGTATCCCCTGTATAATTGGCAGAATTTCCTCCAAGTAGAACAGGAAACAAAGGATTAGAAGTTTCCGCTAAATCTGAATCTTGATCTTGTATGTTCCAAGGGACTTGAATGATTTCTACCACGTCAAGATGCGGTCTCGTTTTGAAATAGTCTGGAAAAGCCTCCAAGATACACATACTTGTATTATGCTCGGTTATTCGGAATGGTCCAGTACCGTATATGTTGGTTAAATTTTGAACAGACTCTTGCTGTTCTAGATTCTGATCTGAAGGAACAATGGCAGCCCGGGTGGTACATAAAAAAGAAGGGAAGTACTCGTTAGCTTGATGCAGAGTAAATTCAACACACCGACTGGAGATCGCAGTCACCGAAGCAATGGATTGAATTACAAAATGGTATAGCAAGGGTTCATTACATCTCTTTAGTCTATTAAATGTATAAAGAACATCTTCGGCATGAAGTGTTTTTCCGTGATGAAATCTTACCTCTTTTCTCAAATAAAAGGTCCATACTTTTCGGTCATCACTCACCTCGTATTCATGTGCGAGATGGGGCAGGATTGCTCCAGTTTCTGGATCTGAGGTGAGTAAACCATCAAATACATGACTTGATACAAATGACTCAGCAAGCAGGTTGATTCGAAGCGGATCAAGCTCGTGAATCTGCTGACGTAAGGGAAGACGCAAGATATCCCACTGTTCACCCACTCCATTCTGCTTGGAATGGTGTCCAAAATAACTCATGAGCCAACCCTGTAAACGTTCAGGTAGTCGAGTAGAGTTTGTATACGTTTTAATATCATCCATCACTTTCTTCATTTCATGACGATCGATCGCTTTTATCATCGTAAGCGCTGCAATTTCTTCAGGATCGACCCGAAAAAATAACTCTGAACGTTTGCCTCGTCCTCTTTGTGCATGCCATTCAATCCAGCCGCTTGCTTCCATTTTACGGATTATATTGAGGGCATTTCGATGTGTGCATTCAAGGGTCAGCGCAAGTTCATCCAGTGTAATCTGCACCGAAGGTTCAGCTCCATAATAACCATGTAATCGCAAAAATTGAGAATGTAATTTCATTACGCTACACCTCCGTTTATAAAATACGAAAATTCTAGAGATTATCTTTCTATTTATTTTCTTATTTTATCACCTAAGATAAAAGGTATAAACCAATTTCACTTCGGAGGTTGTAACGTATGAATCTTGCATTGCCAATCTGGAGGTCTCCCATAAGGAATCTGATGACATTGTTAGCTGCGTGTATACTAGCAATCCTGCATCAGTATTTATTTTATGGACACATACCTGGTATTTCAGTTCCTATTTTTGTTCTCTTTTTTTATGGGTTTATGTTAATGTTTGCGGGCGATCGTCTTGTCCCATACACCAAATTCAACGGATTACTTTCTTTGGTCATTGTCATGTTGTCATTTTCCTATGTTCTATTTGATCAATTTTTCTTTCATTTTCTTAATTTGCTTGTTCTCCCAATTCTTATAGCGATTCACCTTACCATGTGGATGGGATATCAGACGAGAGATTGGTTCCAAAAAGGGATTATTTATGACACTCTGCTTCATGTAATTCCTAGAAATTTCAGACACTTTCCTACCGCATTTTCGAGTGTTACTTCTTTTATTTCTGAGAAGATGGCTGAGGGTACTAGGAAAACAGTTCTCAAGATATTTATTGGTGTGGCCATTTCAGCACCGTTGCTCGTTTTAGTTATCACATTACTTTCATCCGCAGATGGTTTATTTGAAGCCTTTTTAGGTTCGATTCCGAACTGGCTAAATCAGATCACGTACAGTGAAGGCTTTTTCCGTCTGACATGGGTATTTATCTTTACGCTGCTGTTTTTTGGTTATGTGACTGGTTTTGTTAAGCCGGAATCGCAGAAAGAACAGATTATGAATTCATTTTCTAAGGAAGATGACTCTGATGACGTAGAGAAAGGAGCTATTTCCGCTGACAGAGTCCCGGTACAATCACAAAATGAGTGCAATTCGAAGAATGAAGAGATTGAGCCGAAGACGCTGTTGCTTGATCCTGTTATTAGCGCTACGGTCCTTGTACTCATTAATATCGTATATATTATCTTTATTGTGCTTCAATTCTCTTATCTATTCGGAGCTTGGGAGGGAGCACTGCCTGAGGGAATCACTTATGCGGATTATGCACGAAAAGGGTTTGCTGAACTGATGCTTGTGGCTCTGCTTAATTTCACCATACTGATGACGGTTCTTTTGCATACCGCAGAGAGCAACCCTATAGTAAGGCGCATCAATCATTTCATGACGTACATACTTGTGCTTAATTCCCTAATTATTTTGTATTCCGCTTACTCCAGACTCCATATGTATGAAGAAGCGTACGGCTTTACGCACATCCGTTTTCTAGTTCATGTTTTTATGCTGTTTTTAGCTGTACTCATGATCATTGCAGGACTATGGATTCATAACAAGCGAATACCGCTTGCAAAATGTTATATTATTCTTGGGTTGATCGCTTATGTCATAGTGAACTATGCAGGGATGGATTCTTATATCGCTGAGAAAAATATTGAGAGATATCATCTTACGGGAGTACTTGACGAACCATTTTTAACTTCTCTTTCTGCAGACGCCGTTCCGATCTTGATCGAATTCAGTGACGAGTATCCACAAATGAATGATCATTTGAAAGGTCTTTATCAGGAGTTTGCAGGGCAGGAGAAAGCATGGCCCTCGTTTAATATGGCCGAATATAAAGCGCAGCAAGCAATAATCAAGCATTTATCATCCCAGCCTTCAGTCAAATAATCGTATAGAGCAGGAGATAGGATATGAATCAAAAGGTACTTACAAAACAAGAAGAAGCTCTGCTTGAAGCAGCAGAAGCATATGTAAAGCAAGAACTTAGCGGAGAAGGTACAGGGCACGACTATTGGCACATTTACCGTGTTGTTCAGACAGCAGAGAAAATCGCGATCGCAGAAGGAGCGGATCTTTATATCTGTAAACTGGCTGCCTATTTACACGATATCGCGGACGAGAAACTGAATCCTTCCAAAGAAGCGGGGATGTCTAAGGTAGATACATGGCTTAAAGAACATCATGTATCTGATGAAGATCGCTCGCATGTACTCGAGATTATAGGGAATATGTCTTATAACGGCGGGCATAATCCGCCTATGCGAACACTTGAAGGCAAGGTTGTTCAAGATGCGGATCGGCTGGATGCGATTGGTGCGATTTCTGTGGCTAGGGCTTTTGTATATGCCGGTTCCAAAGGGCATTTAATCTATGACCCAGAGGTAAAACCGAGAGAAGAAATGACACAGGAACAGTATCGTACAGGCAAAAATACAGCAATCAATCATTTTTATGAAAAACTTCTAAAGCTCAAGGACTTAATGAACACAAAACATGGAATTGAACTTGCTGAAAAAAGGCATCAATTTATGGAACAATATCTAGATCAATTCTTTAAGGAATGGGAAGGAAATGTTTAAAAACAGCAATTTATTTAACTGATATTGTTGCTTATACTGCTGAGACGTATAGACTATGCATTTATTTTACAAGATGCATAGTCTATTTTATTTTCCAATCCTATGAAACAAACTTCATATAACAACGTTATATATTTTATGAATGAGTACAGTACAGAGAATGAAGGGAGAGAAGGATAGATGAAAAGATTACATGTTCTTAAGATAGGGACAGCTGTTATTGCAGCAAATATATTATTCACATCACAGCCAGTGCAAGGAGCAGCTGCTTCAAGTCCTTCCTATGAACTAGTATTAGATTCAGGGAGTGTTATTGAAGGAAAAGCAGTAATCAAGCAAGGGGTTTCTTATTTGCCGCTTCTGCAGATCAGTAAGGATCTTTCATTATCCGCTACTTTAGATCAATCTGGGAAAAGAGTTACCGTCCTCAGTCCCTCCATGAATTTAGCAGTTAGACTAAACAGTAAGCAGGCAGTAGTTAATGGCAAGGGAACTACGATGTCAGCGGCTCCTTTTAAGAATGGACAAGAGATATACGTGCCCGCTTCTTTTCTTGTTTCCGCACTGAAGGGAGAAGGACTGACATATGACCGCTTGGCAAAGAAGTTATCCGCTACGGGTATATATTCGGGGAATGATTCCAGCGTTTATGGTGGACTACGGTACGAGATTAGCCAAGAGGGCAAACTTTTTACAATCAATGCAAAGGGGAAGAAAAACCAACTTTATGATTTTAAAAAAGAAATATATAATCAGCCCGTGTATCAATTTACGAAAACAGCGAAAGGCCTCGTTATCTTGAATATCTCTGATTATTATGGAGAGCCCATGCTGAATAAGCAAACTTTTACGGTTGTCATTAAGAATGGTGCTGTCATTAGACAGAGCTATGTGAAGTATTACAATCGTTTCGAAGAAAATGCAGTTCTGTCTGTAGATAAGAAGGAAATTGTTCTTACGGATGGAGATACGTTACGTATACTTGAAGATGGAACAGGAAAGATCTCTCAAACGTATGATTTGAAAAAACTGGGAGGCGAAGATGATACATACTTCGTAGAAGCGGTTGACAAAGAGTACCTGCTTATTCGCCCAAATAAAAAAGGATTGCTAACCTATATTGATCGTCCTACGGGAGAGCAGAGTTTACTTTATAAAAAATTGCTAGGTAAAGCAGATCAGGAATATGCTGAAATCAACGACGTTCCATTTTTTGGCGATCAAATTAGGTTTACCGAACGTAAAGGGGATACCCTTACTTTTCATATCGGACCCATGACGGGAAACGCTTCTGATCAAACAATGAAGATTCTGCCGAGTTTATAAGCTGCTGAATAAGGAAGAGACCTTCTGTTATTCATCCATAACGGGAGGTCTCACTTATAAATCAAAAAAATACAGTGATATTTTTAATAATGTGAAAATAATCACAAACATATCTTGTTTCTCATGTTAAATTGAATTCAAGAGATAAAACAAGGAGATGAGAGAAATGAAAGCAATCGAAAATGACCAAGTAACCCGGAACTTACTCATGTACTGTTATACCTGTGAAGATGCAACATTTTGTACTACAGAAGAGGAGTGCAGAGCTTGCTGGGCCGACCAAGGAATGTTTGATGCAGAAGTAAACGATGGGGCAGGAGAAACACAGCAATTCCTTCGCATGGTACACATGTAAAGGTAAAGGGAGAAACCAACTGTATAGAAATTTAGAACCTACTGTAGAAAGACCATCCCGGTATAATTAAAAAAATAGAGATCATACCCGGAATAGAAGTAAGCCGAATATAGATTGTAGAGAGATTCACATCATAAAAAATGAATACAATCGTAAAAAGCAGAGAACTCCTGAGGTCAAAGCAGAGGGGTGTCTGCTTTTTTGGTTTTACACATATTTTCATAACTCTTTAAAAGGTATAATGAAATTGACACATTTATATTTCTTTTGTTATAAAATTGATGAAATTAATACCATTATTCATTTGTAAAAAGGATATAATAATAGTAGTTAAAGGAGGTGAATCCTTTTGTTATGGTTTGAGCTTCAAGAACTCCATGATTTTATTCCATATTTAGTATCGATCGGTTTGATTTTTGCTGTTACTTGTATTTCATTGTTACATCTATCAGGTGAACTTCGTAGACTTGGTGTGCAAGGCGAAGCCGTATGGCCTGAATATGTTCCTGAACCAATGCCGTCGGATGCCGATTTTTATGTAACATCCGTCATTTTGCTCCTTCGAAGATATAAAATAGCACCTGATGATGATTCTGATAAGTATCACTCCTCGTTATTGAATGATGCAAAACACAATAACGAGGAGGATATACATGGAAAAAGCAAAAGGATTCTTTCCTATTCAAAAACGGACGGTGCGGATTTACGCTATACTAGCAAGTTTACTAGCGGTATTTTTACTTTCAGGTTGTAGCTCTAATGTGAGTGAAATCAGTAGTACAACACCAGGGTTCTTTAATCACTATATTGTCTTTCCGATTTCTTATATCACACAGCATCTGGCGGGATGGTTTAACGGCAGTTATGGGCTAGCCATTATAGCTCTGACACTCATTGTTCGGCTGTTATTATTTCCGCTCATGATGCGTCAATCGAAATCACAGCAGAAAATGAAACGTGTAATGAAGGCAATGCAGCCTGAACTCGATGCGCTGAAAAAAAGCTATGAGAACAAGAAAGATACAGCCAGTCAGCAAAAAATGCAGCAAGAAATGATGGAACTTTATAAAAAACATCAGTTTAATCCACTTAATATTGGCTGTCTGCCTATATTAATTCAACTGCCGATTCTTTCGGGAGTGTATACTGCGATCAGACTTATGCCGGATATGAGCAGTCACTCGTTTTTATGGTTTAAACTTGGGGAACCAGATATGATACTGGCACTCATTGTAGCTGCCATTTACTTGCTTCAATCTCGCATATCTATGCAAGGAATGCCAGCAGAACAGAAGAAACAAATGGCCATCATGGGCTACATTTCACCGATCATGATGGCATTCTTCTCAATGAGTGCACCTGCAGCAATCCCGCTATACTGGATGGCAGGCGGTACTTTCCTTATTTTCCAGACACTTTTATTCCGTAAAATGTATCCGGTAGATCAAGGAACCGAAAATACGGAAGCAATATCACTTCCTGGTTCAAAATCGAAGAAAACTAAAGATCCCAATCCCGCATAATATAAAGAATCTAAAGAACAGCTTCCTGATTGGGAAAGCTGTTCTTTTTTATGTCTAGAGTATACGTTCACCAAGAAGTGATCCAATAAGACCGACCAGGAGCTCGGAAGAACGCTCATGATCATCAAAAAGGGGATTGTTCTCTACGATTTCAGCAGAAGTAAGAATGCTGGATTCGTAGAGCATTTCCATAGCAAGGTGTACTTCCCGGTAACTAAGCCCTCCAGGAACCGGAGTGCCTGTCGCCGGAGCAATCTGCGGATCTATACTATCAATATCAAAAGAAAGATGGACACCATCTGTTCCAGACGAGGAGATACGAATGGCTTCTTGCATTACATACGCCATACCAAGTTTGTCAATATCATGCATCGTATAGCAAGTAATGCCTTCTCTACGGATGAATTCTCGCTCTCCATAATCGATTGATCTTGCCCCTACAATAACGACATTTTTGGGATTGATGGACGACTTATTGCCGCCAATCGATGTAAGCTTTGGATCTCCCATCCCTAGATTGACAGCTAAGGACATGCCATGAATATTACCAGAAGGGGTAGTAAGCGGCGTGTTTAAATCCGAATGTGCATCCATCCAGATGATACCTAGACTCTGATGATGTTTTCTAAGTCCGCTAATCGTTCCAATCGCAATACTGTGATCTCCGCCAAGGATAAGGGGGAAAGCTCCATTATTAGATAAACGGTATACCTCGTCAGCAAGTTTGGAATGGACTAATATGTTCTCGTTTAGATGTTTCAATAGTGGGGAACTTGAATTACTTTCTTCTATAAAAGGGGGGAAGTGAATTTCTTGGAGTGTGTGTTTCATTTGGAGCGCATGCAGTTTGTTTACAAGTCCGGCCTTCAGAATGGCTTTTGGGCCTTGGCGAGTTCCTCGCTGACTCGCTCCAAGATCAAAGGGGACAGACAAAATAGATACAGGGGTATTTGGATTTTTCATAACCATGCCAACCTCCTCAAGACTTGAATAAATTCCTGATTAAGATCCCGAAGAAGTAACGTAAAGGCGGTCTTTCTTTTTTTATAACTTATTCTGATTTTGGTTAACACGTTCACTTCTTTTCAATGTATTTTGCAATAGGATATTCCATTCCTTACGTAGTTGTCATGTGATGAAGGTTTGTATATGATTAGTCATAATTGCAAGTCTAGTAGTCTCGGATTCTCATTCTAATAGGGCAAGGAGGGAATGAAAATATGAATATAGAGGAACTAAATTTAGCTGCTGATCGTCTGAAATTGCTTGGTGATAAAACAAGATTGACGATGTTGTTACTCCTACAAGAACGGGAATGGTGTGTATGTGAATTCGTTGATATCTTTGAAATGTCCCAGCCAGCCATAAGTCAGCATCTGCGAAAGTTGAAATCTCTCGGCATTGTTAAAGAGGAAAGACGTGGTCAATGGATTTATTACTCTTTATTTATTGAGGATAAGCCTTATATCTCTGCAGTACTTGAACAACTTCCTAGTGGGAGTGCTTTACTCCGCGAGAAAGGCATCAGCGAACAACGATCCGAGTGTGGTCCAAAAGTATAATATTTTTTCTGTAATATATAATCATATTCCTATATAATAATGATCTCACAGAGCTAATTAGTAGAGGTTTAGACAACAAGAATTTGTAGCGGGGGGCGTAAGGTGGGCTTGGTATTTATACCTATTATTATTTTTATCGTAACGCTGATTTTGGTCATATGGCAGCCTCGAAATCTATCGATTGGCTGGTCTGCTTGCGGGGGAGCTGTAATTGCTTTGCTCGCAGGAGTGGTTGATTTTCATGATGTGTGGGATGTGACCCAGATCGTATGGAATGCGACACTGGCATTTATAGCGATCATTCTCATTTCGTTAATACTCGACCGGATTGGATTCTTTGAATGGGCTGCACTACACATGGCAAGAGCCGCTAATGGTAGTGGTGTTCGCATGTTTATTTACATCAGTTTGCTGGGCGCGATGGTGGCTGCTTTTTTTGCTAACGACGGGGCAGCACTTATTTTAACGCCCATCGTTCTTGCTATGGTTCGTGCTTTACATTTTGATGAGAAGAAGATCTTTCCATTTATTATCGCAAGTGGATTTATTGCGGACACGACATCACTTCCGCTTGTAGTGAGCAACCTTGTAAACATTGTGTCTGCAGACTTTTTTGGAATAGGATTTGCTGAATATGCAGGTCGAATGATCATTCCTAATCTGTTCTCATTAGCTGCAAGTATCGGTGTTCTCTATCTATTTTTCCGTAAAAGCATTCCAAAGCACTATGACTCTACGCATCTCCGGAATCCTTCCGAAGCCATAGCAGATGTAAGATTATTCCGAATCTCATGGATTGTGCTTGCCTTTCTATTGATCGGCTATTTCACAAGTGAGTTTATCGGTATACCTGTTTCCTTTATAGCCATTCTTATTGCTATGGTATTCTTAATTGCAGCAAGAAAAAGCGAAGTCGTTCCCGTGAAAGAAGTCGTTAAAGGTGCTCCTTGGAACATCGTGTTCTTCTCCATTGGAATGTATGTCGTTGTTTATGGACTTAAGAATGCCGGATTAACCGATATCTTGGCACAGGTGATAGAGTTTATTGTGCAAGAAGGACTCTTTGCAGCTACGATGGGAATGGGCTTTATTGCTGCGATCCTTTCTTCTGTTATGAATAATCTGCCTACAATTATGATCAATGCACTTGCGATCGATGCAGCAGAAGTAACGGGAACTATAAAAGAGGCATTGATCTATGCGAATGTCATTGGATCCGATCTCGGTCCAAAGATAACGCCGATTGGCTCTCTTGCGACACTATTATGGCTGCATGTTCTCTCTGCAAAAGGAATCCGTATCTCGTGGGGAACCTACTTTAAGACAGGTATTCTCATCACGATTCCTACTTTATTTATCACGCTGCTTGGTTTATATCTTTGGTTGTTAATTTATTAAAATCTACATACTTATTCAGCAGAATAAGCTGCATTAGTTTAGAATGCAAAAGATTGAGTGTAAAGAGAGCTATAAAATGGTACCTGCTCGGGACGTTTTATAGCTCTTTTTTTATCCAATCATGATTCATTTTGTAATGAATTCGTTTATTAACGTTGGGGTTAGATTCGTAATTATTGACTTTGTAAAAAGGATGTAGTAATATTCATGCATGTGCATGCATTGATTAATTTGACTGTAAGCTGTTTGTTGGAACGCAATGCTTCATACCTCAAATGTAAAAAAGGAGAGTGTATATATGTTAGACTTATTTAGTTCGTATCAGATCAAAGGATTAGATCTTAAAAACCGGGTGGTTATGCCCCCGATGTGTCAATATTCAGTTACCAAAAAAGATGGAGTAGCAAATGACTGGCATCATACGCACTATGTTAGCCGTGCAATTGGCGGTACGGGTCTGATTATCGTTGAGATGACAGATGTAGAGCCGGATGGACGAATAAGTGATTACGACCTTGGACTATGGTCCGACGAACAGATTGCACCACTCGCTAAAATTGTGGAAGATGTACATCACTACGGTTCAAAAATCGGCATTCAAATTGCTCATGCAGGACGTAAAGCGGAGGATGCGAATCCACCTGTCGCTCCGTCACCTATCGCTTTTGATGAGGGATGGAAGACACCACGAGAACTGACAACGGAAGAAGTAAAAGGAATGGTAGAGAAATTCCGCCTTGCGGCACGTCGTGCTGTGCAGGCTGGATTTGACACGATTGAACTTCATGGAGCACATGGGTACCTTATTCATCAGTTCCAATCACCGATTACAAATAAAAGAACGGACGAATACGGACAGGATCGTAATAAATTTGCGGTTGAAGTCATTCGTGCAGTAAAAAGTGAAATGCCGGAAAGTATGCCGCTGATCATGCGTATCTCAGGAACCGAATTTGTTGAAGACGGATATCGTATTGAAGATAGTATCGAGTTCAGCAAAGCTTATAAAGAAGCTGGAGTAGATATGATCCATGTAAGTGCAGGGGGAGAAGGCCAGATTACAGCAGCAGGACGTCCGGGCACGCATGTTGCTTATCAGGTTCCTTTAGCAAGAGCGATCAAACAAAATGTTGATATTCCTGTCATTGCTGTAGGCAGATTGGATGATGCTGCGCTTGCGAATGCGGTTATTGGTAACGAAGATGCAGATCTTGTTGCTGTAGGTCGTGCTATGCTTAAGAACCCGTACTGGACTTTAAATGCGGCAGAGCAGTTAAGAAAAGAAATAGAACTTCCTGAGCAGTATAAAATGGGATTCCGATTGAAATAAGTACAGAATGTATTGTAACTCGTGTTCATTCTTAATGTTTGCTATACTACAGTTATTGATTGTTTTGTCGTTGCATGGGTTCATTTATTATCCTGAAGGGAAATTACAATATGGAATCAAATCTTATGAATGACTTGATCTCGAACTGGCAGTCGCTAACTCAAATGATAACGAATATCGAGAATACACTTGAACAACAGTTACAAGAAAAACACGATTTATCGCTGAATGAATATTATATGCTCTTGTTCCTATCGGAAGCACCCATGAAGAAGTTGCGATTGCAGCAGCTTGAATCCATGGTGGGACTCAGCCAGTCGGCTATGTCGCGACTCGTAGCTCGCTTCGAGAACAAAGGATGCGGGGCGCTTGCGCGGCATGCTTGTATAGAAGATCGCAGAAGTGTATATACGGCGCTGACAGAGATTGGTCAAGAAAAAGTGAATAAGGCTACACTTACGTTTCAAAAAGCACTTGCAGATGCATTGCCAGATATGGAGATGGAAGAGCTTATAGTTAAGCTGCTTCAGTCCAAGCGTAAGTTCAAGTGAATATTTTACTACCGAAAAGGCTGTTGATTGATTACAATTAGCAGCCTTTTTGGTATGTGCAAAGAAGTTCTCTACATGAATTATTGTAAAACTGAATCAATTTCATAACTCATGAAAACGATAAATTTGTCACTGTATATAGAAAAATAGAACCATTTTGATTTACATAGTCTTATTTAAAGCAACTAAAGGTATTACGAAATTGATTTACTATAAATGAAATTCAAACATATATCTTTTCTGTAAGTTATATCCATAATATGTCACGTTGTGATACAATCACGGTACGACATATTCACTTCATTTTAGCTGCATGGGTATAAGTAAAAGGAGGAAAGTAGTCTGGTTATCGAAAAAACACTAAAAAAGTATCTACCTATGTCAGAAACGGCATTTTATATTCTGCTCTCCTTAGCAGAGCCAAGGCATGGATATGGAATTGTGAAACATGTAGAAGACATATCAAATTCTAGACTTCGTTTAGGTTCGGGAACGGTATATGGAACGTTAACAAAAATGCAGAAAGATGGAATTATAACGGTATTTGCCGATGAGGAAAGAAAGACAGTTTATGAAGTGACTGATCTAGGCAGGACGTTAATCACAGCGGAGATCAGCAGACTTGAAGAGTTACACGATAACGCGCAGAAATACAGGAGGTTTTTTGGTGAAAATAAAAGTATGTAAACCCTTTTGGAGTTATGATGTGCAGAAAACAGAGGAATGGCTTTCATCGATGTCGGAGAAAGGTCATGAATTAATAGAATTGAATCGGTTAACTCGATATTTTATATTTCAGCAAGGGGAACAGAGAAAAAGGTTGTACAAGATAGGGTTCGATAAAGTTCAAAAGAAGTCATTGTCTAGCTTTTTATCACATAATGGATGGGCAATGGTTTTGCAGAGTGGAAACTGGTATGTAGCGGCTAATGATAAACCTTCAAATGAAATTGAAAGCTATCCTGTACGTGAAAACATAATCAAACATAATAAAAAAATCATGTATCTTTTTGGGAGTATCTCTATTTATTTAACAGTAATTGTTTTATTCTACTTGCTAATAGGATTTGTTTTATCCTCCAAAGTTCAGTTTGGTTTTGTGAAAAGTCCGCTTTGGATTATCACCTTCCTCTCCGCAGGAATGGGGATCATGCTATGGTCACTTTCCTTTTACTCTATTACCAAGATAAAGAGGTCAAATAAGAGGTTGCTTGGTGAAAGTAATCATTCACTAGAGAGCAATTATTCACAAGAGAGCAGAAGACAAGAGGAAGAAAGACCGAGCAGGGATGAAATAAAGCGGATAAGACGTTCAGGGCAAATCGTAGTAAAGCGAAGGTATGCTTGGACTTATGCGCCGGATAAGCTTGAAAAATGGCTGGAGACAATGGAGGAAAATGGGCTCAATCTATATTATGTGGGGAAAACAGGAAGCACTTTTTATTTCAAAAAGGGGACTCCCCGTAAAGTAAGTTATTGTGCAGATTACCAAAACTATGTAGATGAAGATTACTATACTTTTCACAAAGAGGCGGGTTGGAAGCTGATTTATTTTACACCGTTCAACTTTCAAATATGGACTTTATGGAGCCATGAGTATGCAATAGGGGAAGAGCCGCCTCACATCTATAGTGATAAATCTAATCAGTTAAAACATGCTAAACGCATTGCTGCTACCTACTCATGTATATCTATACCTATTGTAGTTGTCCATCTTCTAAAAATAGGAGAATACAGTCAGTTACTACACATTCAAAATTTTGATTTATCTCAAATAGTTCAGTCTTTGCTCAATATTTTGGTCGTTTGCATTTTTGGTTCTTTCACCATTCGAACCTGGTTGTATTATAGACGACTTCGATCATTATAGATAATTAGTAAAACCGCTTATTCCAAATAGCAGGGCCAAGCATATGATAATCTATCACTAGAAATAGGAGGTAGAGAAGGTATGAGCCAATTTATAGACTCTAGAACATCTCAGAATGCTTCGACATCAAACTCGATATCCATCCCCATTCTTCTGCTTAATACCCCGCAGTTATTTGGCCAAATTGGACTATTAACAGCTGGTGCAGGACCCAATCCGCGTGTGGTATTCAGTGGGACGATTTCCGTACAGGTTCCGCTTGCTTTAGCAGGTATTACGATAAGAATTGTGAGAGGAACAGCACCGACAGATCCCATCGTATATTCTGCAACTTCCACATTTGACCTCAGCCTATTAGCTCCACAGATTATTAACTTTACTGCAACAGACTTTAATCCACCCGTCACTCCTCAGTTGACCTATTCCGCTTATGTCATCTCGAATCTACTTGGTACGATACGTGTAGGACCAGAGACATTTAATGGACAACTTTATACGGATTAATGTGTGTTATCAGGTATTGAATAGAATAGATTCTATTTGAAAAAAGAGAAAGGCAGTGAGGTGACCTCACTGCCTTTCGTATGTAACAACGTTAACCTTCCATGATCTTAATATAACAATCCCGGTTACGTGGTCCATCAAATTCGCAAAAATAGATCCCTTGCCATCTTCCAAGCAGTAGTTTCCCGTTCTGTATAATAACTGTCTGAGATGTTCCTGTCGTGATTGCTTTCAGATGGGAGGCAGTATTACCTTCGGCATGCCGATATTTCGGATGGTTCCAAGGATAAACTTCATCCAGTCTCATCAGTACATCATGTTTGACATCAGGATCGGCATTCTCATTAATGGTGATACCTGCAGTTGTGTGCGGGGTATAGATGACTGCTAGGCCGTCTAAAATCCCGCTTTTACGTACATAAGACTGTACGTCCCGCGTAATATCTCTCATTTCATCTCTTTTGGATGTATTCATTTCTATTTTGTGCAACATGTCTTTCCCTCCTGAACGAAATGTTATTTATACATTACACATCGTTTACGTAAATATAACTATTTCTTTAATGATGAATCAATGAGTTATGAAATTGATTCTATAGATTATGTATTACATCATGAAACGAAGTAAAGCCATACAGGCAACACCAATAATGACGGTGAGAGAGAGACTTTTTGTCCATATAGCAGTAATGACGGATGGAATTAGTGCAATCACTACATGCCAGTCAAAACGAAGCAGGCTGCCCGTATCTAGCAGCATACTTTCAGTAACCAGCGCTGTCAGAATGCATACAGGGATATAAGAAAGCCATTTTAGAACGACCTCAGGCATCTGTACACTGCGAACAAAAATAAAAGGAATGATGCGTGGAAGCAAGGTAACGATCATACATCCTAGAATCAGCCCAATCATATTCATACTTATCGTCATCGATCTGTCACCACCCCAATGGTTGCCACAACAATGGTTGAAATGAGTACGGCGATATGAGAAGGAAGCAGGGAAGAGAGAACAATCATCGAAATAATCATATACAGAACTAGGGACAAGCGGTGCGTTAGTTTGTTTTTTGGAGTAGATTGTAACTGCAATACTAATAAAGCCGCAAACATAGCGACAAGAGCAAAATCAAGTCCGAGCGCTTCAGGATTGGATATCCACTGGCCCGACACCGCTCCTAGCGTACAAGCAGCGATCCAGCATAGATAGGCTGTAATATTTAATCCGTTCATCCAGCGATTACTGAGTTTACCCTGTGCGGCGATCCGGCTTGCAGCAACACCAAATGTCTCATCGGTTAATAATGCTCCAAAACCTATGTTTTGCGGCAGCGAGTAACGGGTCAAATAAGGCGCAACGGTCAGACTTAGTAGAAAGTGCCTCAAATTAACAATAAAAGTGGTAAAAATGATCGCTGAAGCAGGTGTGCTCGTCACAAGGAGCGCGCAGATAATGAACTGTGCCGATCCCGCATAGACAAGAATAGATAATAAAGCGACTTCAAGAATGCTTAGATTAGAGGAGATGCCTACGATTCCAAAAGCGAATCCGATGCTCATATATCCTAGTAAAGTGGGGACACAGTCTTTTACACCCTGTACAAACGAATCCTCGCTAGCTGTTCGGGTTTGATGAAGCAGAGGTAAGCTCATGAAGATTTCTTCCTTTCAAGTAATAAAGTGCTTTTTTATATCAGATTACTATAGTAAAGAGTTCAGCTGGTTGTCAATCAATGGCAAAGAAAGATAAACTCTATATAGTTAAAGTGACCGCAATAATAGGGAGGGGCAGGTTGAGATGATAAATGATTTATGGATGAAAGATAGGGTTAGCACGAAAGAACAACTTCGTATGAAGATTGAAGAGCCTCGGGAAGCGATCATCAGAAAATCTGTGGATGTCGTAGACGAACATATTGAAAAGTATTTGCAATTGTCTTCCTTATTCTTTCTAGGTACAGCGAATTCCAAAACACAGTTGGATGTTTCTCCGAGAGGAGGAAAACCTGGATTTGTTAAAGTGCTTGATCAGAAGCATATTGCTTTTCCAGATCGTAGTGGGAATAAGAGAGCGGATTCTTTACTTAACATCATTGATAACCCGAAGGTGGGTATGGTCTTTATTATTCCGGGTCTTAATGAAGTGCTTCGTATCAACGGAAAAGCCTTCATCACTCAGAATGAAGATTTTATTCAAAGTCAGGAATGGGACGGGACAACGACAGGACTTGCCGTTGTGGTCGAAGTTGAAGAATGTTTCATTCACTGTCCAAAAGCCTTTATCCAAGGCGCAGTATGGTCATCCGAAAGCTGGCCTCAGAAAGACGAATTGCCTAATACGGCTGAGATGTATAGAGCACATCTCCTGTTGAATGGGATCACATTATAACTCTTTTTGTTTTAAGAATGGGGACAGGAGGGATTGACCAAGAATGCTGAATATACCGCAGATCACATTGCTGAGTAAAAATCGGAATATGTTCTGGGCATTTGCGGGTATGCTGATCTCTCGTCTTGGAGATGGTGTATATTCTGTTGCCGTCATTGCGCTTGCCTATGGGATTACACAATCTGGAGCTGGAACTGGAATCGTACTGGCTGCTTTTGCACTTTCTAGCTTTCTGTTTGGATCCCTATCTGGCGTAGCATCGGATCGGTGGAATCGTAAGATGCTGCTCGTTAGTTCGAGTCTTCTATGCAGCGGTGTTGTTATAACAATGGCTGTACTGTCTTACTCAGGAACCTTGAACGTGACAAGTTTAACGATCCTCTCTTTCTTACTTGGTGCGGCTACTCAATTTTTTGAACCTATTGTGAATACCTTAATTCCTAGGTTCGTGACCAAAGATGAACTCACAACCGCGAATGCAACGATCGGGATGACAGATAGTCTTGGCTATATTGCTGGGCCCGCTGCAGCTGCCGTTCTTCTTGCATGGTTACCGATCGAGATCGTTCTACTGATCAATGCAGCTTCCTTCTTATTCGCCTCTCTCGCTGCATGTTTCCTACATATACCGCAAATACCCAAGACCGAAAAGAAGCAAACTTCTGTTTTTACAGAGGCAGTGGAAGGATTTACATTTGTCTATCAAACCAAACGTATTCGGCAATTGTTCATCATTAGCTGCTTGTCCTTACTAGCATATTCCCCCTTCTTTGTACTTCTACCCTTATTTCTAGACCAAGATTTATTATTATCTGCTGAGCGCCAGTCTGCCGTGATTGGAATGATTTATTCTTCACTTGCGTTAGGACAATTAGCAGGGTATGCGGTGGTATCGTATTTGCGCTTCAGTACATTTAAGCTGCTCGGCATAGGGTATTTGCTGCAAGCGATCGGCTTTGGCTGCCTGATATTCGTTCATGAAGAGCTGTGGATTGTCTTTTTTATTTTTATTGCCGGGATTTCTTTTGGTCTAACCGGATCTGCCTTCCACACGAATTTGCAGTCTAACACTCCAGATGATCGCCTTGGAAGAGTCTATGGTGTGAATTATACCGTCAGCGGACTTATTGCACCGATCGGAAGAAGCGGCTCAGGTATACTGGCGGATGCTCTGGGAACCAAAGTGATGTTTTCAGGCATGACGTTTCTGTTTCTCGTATCGTCAGCGATGTCATTTTGGCAGACGAAAGGGAAAGCGGCTGCACAAGAGGAAAATAACCACTTGCCTATGTAAAAGGACTTATAATAAACGCATTTTAAAATGTACACTAAAACAAAGCATACGAAGAGACATTTTGTTTCTTCCTTGCTTTGTTTTTTTGATTTAAGGCTAATTTCATTCCATAACTCATACGATGAGTTAAGGGAAGTAATTAACCATGTGAAATAAGGGGAGATGCGAAGTTGTTGTCCTTCTTATTATTTGTTTTTGCTGTGGCGGCTGCGATATCAAGTGTTGATACGACATGTGGACTAAATGTGCTGGGAAGCCTTGAGAGTACAAAGGTCAGCAAAATGAAGTATGCAGTAGTCTATATTTTTTTCTGTACACTTGGGGGTTTGTTAACAGGACTAATTATCGGCGGAGCAAACCTTTTACTGAAAGGAATTCAAGTGGACTTGTATTATAAGCCTGTTATTATCATTATTTTCCTGATTTTTATTGGACTTGAACTGTGGAACAAAGCAGGGCTGTTGCCTTCCGGTAACTTTATCGTACCATCTGTCTGGATTAAAGATGCAGGATACCGCACAGCAGCGCTATGGGGAAATATTCTGGGGATGGGCTTTATTACTTTGCAAGCAGGCGTATTATTTCATTGTTATGTCCTAATCTCTTTGTTTTCTGCTCCCTGGTGGCTAAGTGTGGTAGCGGGTTTTTGTTTTGGAATCGTTCGAGGTATGGTGTTCAGTCTTCCTTTTATAAGGTCGGTCGTCTATCAGATGCTGGAGAAAAGGGTGTTCAGACACACAGCGCTTACTGCCATGCGGCTATTCGCTTCTTACATACTTCTTGTAGGTTCCATTATTCTTATTTTCATGAACTAGTCTAAGATCGAAGGAGACCTGATGATCATGTATGATCTTACAGCGATGTTACTAACACTTCCCATGCTCTTTTCTATAGTCAGCTATATATGGAGTAAGATCTTCCGTGATCCGCATCATTTCCCAGGTAATTCCCATATGCATCTATTATTAATCGTAATGCAGTTTATCTCGGTTACTATCCTTTTTACAATATCATCCGCTATGGGATTACTTAGTTTGTCTGTTCTTTATCTTATTCAAGGAATCGGTGTTATCTATTATTTACAGCGTAATGGAAGGGTCGATTGCGGATGTTTTGGTTCACAAATTGCATCTAAACTAAGCTACCGGCTTGCCGCTGGCAATGGGATTTTAGCTGTCATTTCTCTCTTTATTTTCATGGATCGCTGGCTGCAGACTAAGGAATTACCTTTATCTTTATCGCTGGAAGGTCTCCTGATGGAACTTTTGTGTATGATATTTGCTCTGGTTTGTGTAGTCGGAGTGCCGGATGCCGTCTACGCTATTCGCGCTTACCGTGCTATAGCCGCTACCTATGTTGAAAAAATAACGAAGTAGAAGGTGTTTTCTCATGTCCACATTCTTTTGGGTATCGTATGCGATTTTATGGCTGCTCGTTGTTCCGTTAGTTATCCTCAATCTAATCTTGTTCAGGCAACTCGGCATTATGATTATGGGGACAGCAAGAGGAGTGAATCAGTCAGGTATTCCTGTTGGTGAGAGGCTTCCGGCAGCCACAACTCCCCACCTAGATGGCAGGCAGTGGTCTACAGAAGAACTGAATGGAAGACCTGCTCTGATGTTATTTGGGTCGCCAACGTGCAGAGAATGTGCTGAAATCCTGCCTGATTTTCAGCTGATGACGAGAGAGCATCAGGTACAGCCGGTTCTTATGTTATTCTCATCGGCAGAACTGGCCGAGGATTATGCTCATCAAATGGAGTACGAGAATGAAGTCGTTCTAGTAAGTTCCGAATTTGCTCATCAGCTGGATGTTCAAGTGACTCCTTATGCTTATGCAATCGATTCGCAGGGTGTCATTAGACATAAAGGACTCGTCAACAGCCGGGAACAACTAGAAAGTTATATTAAATCGGCAAAGGTTTCCTAGTTATAAGGGGGAATTGGATGTGGCGTAAACCTGTTAATAAAGACGAGCAAACACAAGATTCGATCAGCCGCATCACTCGAAAATGGACGCGTAAAACCTGGCTGAACCGAATTTCTGAGCAGATTGCTTTGATGCTCGCTAAGTTATTGATTAATCCAAGAGAAGATGTGGCTAAAGTCTCTTTTTTATCGGGAGCTTGCTCTCCGCCACACGGACAATTTTGCACCGGATGCGGAGCGGACGGCTCTTGCCCCTCCACGTATGTTACTTGCACAACGAACAATTCATTGAATGGATGCAGAGGTTTATGTCCGCATCCTTCCGGCTGGTGGTATACGAGTGATCCGGTAGGGGTAAGAGCGAAATGTATGGATTGTGTGAGTCAGTACGTTCAGCCTAACAGCGGGAATATGTGGTGTTATAAAGGTGCTCAGATTACGGGACAATATGTCATTTGCGGTTGTAAGTCTACGAACTTATATTAATTTAGGTGAAACAATTTCATAATACCTTTCGTTGCTTTAATCAGGAGTATATATAGGTGATAAAATTTTGGAGGAAATGAAGATCATAAAAAAGAGCACTCGTAACCTGACAGATCAGGCGATGAATGCTCTTTTTTTCGTAAAAATGCTCTCTTTTATTTAATGAGATTAATTTACGAGTTCAATAAATTTGCTGGCTGCCGTGGACAGCGGCATATTACGCATAGTCATAAGACCCACTTGAGAGGGAGGCATTTGGATATCGAGTTGAATTTCAAATAGAGAGCCTTCTTCAAGTTCTTTCGAAATGAACTCTTTCGTTACATAAGAGATGCCAAGACCTTTTCGTGCAAGTTCAATTAACAAATCTACACTGCCTACCTCGATTTCAGGTTTGATTTGATGTCCGTAGGTCTGAAAAAGTTCTGTTATTGCCATTCGTGCCCGGCTGTTGCGTGAAAATAAAATGATTGGATACTCAAGCAGGTGTTCGAGTGTTAATACGCGATCTTTAAGTTCCGCATAACGAGCTCCCGCCACAAAGCAGTCCTGCAGGTGAACACCACCAATGACCTCGATTTGTGGATCAACGATCGGCATCCGAACGACACCTAGATCAATCTTGCCTTCCTTCAAGAAAGCAATGGTTTCTGGAGTTGTCCCGTGATTAAGGTGAAGCTTAATACCCGGATATTTCTGATGATAGCTCTCTAGATAAGGAAGCATGTAATGTTTGAACAAGGAATCGCTTCCGCCGATTCGCAGATCACCGCTATCTAGTTTCTTAAGTGCCGTCATTTTTTCTTCAGCGAGTGAAATTAGAATATGGGACTGTTCTATATAAGAATATAGAGTTGCCCCTTCTTGGGTTAAAGAGACCCCTTTGGAAGTTCGGTAAAACAAGGTGACACCCAGGCTTGCCTCCAGTTGTTTGATCGCGTGACTGACACTTGGCTGAGTAATAAACAGCACTTTTGCTGCGCTAGAGAGGCTTCCGGTTTTCGCTGCCCAATAAAATACTTTGTATAGTTCGTGATTGATCATAGACGTCATCTATAGCTCCTGTGAAATATATTAATTACCTGTATAGGTGTGATTTGTATTATAGTGGATTAAAGATTGAAATACCAGATTTAACTAAAAGGTTTAACTAACAGGCATCAACGGAGAGGAGAGAAATCATGGAGGCTATTACATTTGTATTGTTTGGAGCCACAGGGGATTTAGCGAAAAGAAAAATCTACCCTGCTTTATATAATTTATTTATTGATCAAAAATTACCTGAATCGTTCTCTGTATTTGGTCTTGGAAGAAGAGAACTTTCCGATTCTGATTTTCAGGCCAATGTTGAGAAATCTTTACGGATGTTCTCCCGGCGCAAAGTGATAGATCAAGAAAATCTTCAAAAATTTATAGAGGTATTCCGCTATCGTGTTCTTGATGTTGGTCATAAAGAAGATTACAAAACATTGCTGCAAGAAATTGAACAACAGGAACAAAAAATTCAGACGAAGTCGAATCGGATGTTTTATTTGTCTGTAGGACCTCAATTTTTTGGAACCATTGCTGCTAATATTCAGGAAAGCGGACTCGGAAGAACAAGTGGATGGAAGCGCCTGGTGATCGAGAAACCGTTTGGACATAATTTACAGTCTGCACGAGAGTTAAATGAAAGTTTGTCCATTGCTTTTAAGGAAGAAGAAATTTTCCGTATTGATCATTATCTTGGCAAACCGATGGTTCAGAAACTGGAAGTTCTCCAAAATAACAATCCAGTCTTTAAAGCCTTGTGGGACAATCGCTATATAGCCAATATTCAAATTACGTCCAATGAGACCGTAGGTGTGGAAGAGCGGGCTGGTTATTATGATCAAGCGGGAGCAGTAAGGGATATGTTCCAGAATCATATGCTGCAATTGCTCATGATGCTGACGACTCACTCTCCGAATAATACAACAAATGATGATGTTCGGGAGAAAAAGAAAATCGTCATGAATTCTTTGGAGCAGCTGCATAAAGAAGATGTCAAATCTTATGTGATCCGTGGACAATATGGGGCAGGAGTGATTGATGGGAATCCAGTCGTAGGCTATACTTCGGAACCCAACATCCCTGAAGACTCCAGTAATGATACTTTTATTGCGGCGAAGCTAAAAATTGACGACTATTTCTGGCGCGGGGTTCCTTTTTATATCCGTACAGGTAAGAGAATGAAGGAGAAATCGACACGTATTGTGATCGAGTTCAAAGAGCCATTGAAGAAGTCCGGCGGAGCACAAGAAGAGAATAAAAAGCCGAATTTGCTCGTTTTTGAAATCAGTCCAGACGAAAGAATTTCGCTGCATCTGAATACAAGAGATCCTCTGAATAAAGAGAAGATCAAACCGATGTATATCGATTTCCACGAGAGCCAAGCGAATTTACCGGAAGCATATGAGAATCTAATCGGTGATGCGCTACACGGAGACTCTACGTTCTTTGCACATTGGGAAGAAGTGGAGTTGTCATGGCAATGGGTCGAGCCGATTTTAGAAGCATACAACGAGAATCTTGTACCTCTTCATATATATGCTGCGGGAACCAACGGACCTTCTGCTTCGGATGAATTGCTTGAGCAGGATGGATATCACTGGTGGTTCGATCAAGAAGAGGAAAAGAGAACTGAAATAATAGAAGAAGAGCTTAGTCTTGCAACAAAAAGCCCTGTGCTTCAATAGAAGGAACGTATACAACACGTTTACGATAAATTTGAAGCCTACAAATCATACCCAATAAACGGAGGTAATATCGATGAAATTCTTTATTGACACAGCTAATCTGGAAGACATCAAAAAGGCTTACAAAATTGGAGTGTTGTCTGGAGTTACAACAAATCCCTCTCTAGTTGCTAAAGAAGGCGTGAAATTTGAAGATCGTATCGAGGAGATTTTACGTGAAGTACCTGAAGTTGAATCCGTATCGGCTGAAGTAACACCTGATGCAGAGACAGCGGAAGACATGATTGCACAAGCTAATGAACTGATCAAAATCAATAATAATGATAAAAATATTACGATTAAACTTCCGATGACACTTGCTGGTTTAGAAGCATGCCGTTATCTGACTAAAAAAGGTGTAAAAACCAATGTAACCTTGATTTTCACAGTTAATCAGGCGCTTTTAGCAGCACGTGCGGGTGCAACCTATGTATCCCCATTCCTGGGTCGTTTGGATGACATTTCAGAAGATGGCGTATTGCTTGTAGCTAAAATTGCTGAATTGTTCAAAACTCATAATTTGGATGCACAAATTATTGCCGCATCCGTTCGTCATCCAGACCACGTAACACGTGTTGCGATGGCGGGTGCACATATTGCTACTATTCCTTTCTCTGTTATTGAACAATTGTCCAAACATCCGTTAACGGATCAAGGAATCGAGAAATTTGCAGCAGATTGGAAAAAAACGGTTCAAGTATAATCGAATATAAGTTTATATTCTTGGCGGTAGCTCTCAAGCGAGGGCTGCCGTTTTTATATACCGAATAGTTATTCCCGGCTTATCCAAATATATAATTAATGGCATACCTGTCATGTAAAGTTTGGAAAATAAGAGGTTATAAAAGTATAATACGAGTGTAACAGTTTATTAAAAGGAGTGGAGACAATGCAAAACCTTACAGGGAAAGTCGCCCTAATTACGGGTGCAGGAAGAGGCATTGGACGAGCAACAGCTATTGAATTTGCAAAAGAAGGCATTCACGTAGGCCTCATCGCACGGAATAAAAGTCACTTGGAAAAAGTAGCAGAAGAACTACAACCCTACGGTGTCAAAGTATCAATCGCAACCGCGGATGTATCCGATCTTGAGTCTATTACAAAAGCTGTAGAGCATGTCAGTCAAGAACTCGGACCTATTGATATCCTGATTAACAATGCGGGCATCTCGAAGTTCGGTAATTTTATGGAACTTGATCCGAAGGATTGGGAACAGATTATTAAAGTTAACTTGATGGGTGTTTACTATACAACCAGAGCTGTTCTACCGCAAATGATCGAGCGTAAATCAGGCGATATTATTAATATCTCTTCTACAGCAGGCCAAAAAGGAGCACCTGTAACAAGTGCGTACAGTGCTTCGAAAGCAGGAGTTCTGGCATTAACGGAATCTTTGATGCTGGAAGTTAGGAAACACAATATTCGCGTAACTGCGCTTACGCCAAGCACAGTGGCCACAGATATGGCAGTAGATCTGAACCTGACTGATGGCAATCCAGATAAAGTAATGCAGCCTGAAGACTTGGCTGAATACATGGTATCTCAATTGAAACTGAATTCCAGAATCTTCATTAAATCGGCTGGTATGTGGTCCACGAATCCTTAAAACAAAAGAATGATGAACCGATGTAACCTCTTTCTATAGGCAAACACCCTTTATGAGTCGGCTGCATACATTGTGAGCAGGATGATTTATAAAGGAGGAATAGGAAGTGGCGTATCGCGGACATCAATTAATGTATCAATGTGAGCATCAGCTCGCAGACCACTTGAAAAAACATAAAGAGCATGCAAAACATACTTGCAAGCAATTGGTTAATCACAAGGTGAAAGTACTTACCATAGATGGAGAATCAATTGAGGGTATCGTAGTAAATGTAGATGATCATTATGTATTTTTGCAAGTCGAAGATCAGCGTGGATTTTATCCAGGCGGATATGGACCGGGTGGGGGTGGTCACGGCCATGGTCACGGCCCAGGACCTGGTTGGGGTCCTCCTGGCCACGGACCCAATCCCAATGTGATTCTTCCATTAGCTTTATTTAACTTACTGACAATCAGTTTATTATGGTGATTGATAAGGAGAGCCGCAGACTGCGGCTCTTTTTTATGTTGTTTACTTCCATAAGTTTTCACGCCCTGTTTAGTGAGCTGCACTTTTCATACATACAAGCGATGATTAGAATAGAATTAACGTGATTAACAATCAAGAAAGGCAGGCTATGAAATGAAGCAAGAAAAGACAAATGCGATGCGAATGCTGGATAAGCAGAAGATTTCCTATGACATGCTGACTTATTCCGTTGACGATGGAGACATTGATGGTCTATCTGTGGCGCGCAAAGTAGGAAAGTCTCCAGAACTTGTCTATAAAACCTTAGTGGCGCAAGGCAGTAACACGAAAGGGTATTATGTATTTGTAATTCCTGTGCAGTGTGAATTAGATCTGAAAAAAGCAGCGAAATCCGCAAAAGAAAAGAAAATCGAACTTATTGCTGTCAAAGACCTACTCGAAGTGACAGGTTACATTCGAGGGGGATGTTCTCCGATTGGAATGAAGAAACGTTATCCTGTATTTATTGATGAGCAAGCCAAAGATCTTGATAAAATCATAATTAGTGCAGGGAAAGTAGGATTCCAACTGGAAATAACGACAAACCAGCTTGTAGAAGTTACCGATGCTACATTAGCTCATTTATGTAAGTAACAATTTTTACGGCCATGGACTTTAACCCGCCTGTTACACCACTGCTGACTTATACAGCATTTGTTAGTACGAACTTGCTAGGAACGATTCGTGTAGGTCCCGAATCATTTAATGGATAACTTTACACAGATTAAAGCATGGTGTTTCCAATCAGAAAGAGATGCCTTTCTTGTTATCAGAGAAGGCATCTTTGTATTATCCTTTTCGAGTTGTTTTAGAGAGAGCATTCCATTCCTCTTCGGTGAGTTCTACTAGCCCGTTAAATTGTCCCGCAGCCTGAAGCCACTCCCCGCCGTCAATAGTGACGACTTCCCCGTTAATATAACCTGCGTAATCAGAAATAAGAAAAGCAGCAAGCGCACCGAGTTCTTCTTTGTTTCCGGCACGTTTTAAAGGTACTCTGTCGATTAATTTTTGTTCGAGACCAGGAGTCGGAGTTAATCTGGACCCAGCTCCCTCGGTTGGAAATGGACCTGGCGCAATAGCAACTTGGCGAATACCGTAAGGAGCCCATTCGACTGCAAGTGAACGTGTAAGCGCAAGTACCCCCGCTTTGGCTGCAGCAGAAGGAACAACATACCCCGACCCGCTGCCGCTAGATGCATAAGTAGTTACGATATTCAGCATGGTTCCGGTTTCTTTACGCACAATCCATCTTTTCCCAACTTCCAGTGTCATGTAAAAGGTACCGTGTAACACAATATTCAAAACCGCATCTACGGCCCGCGGAGATAACTTTTCCGTAGGACTAATAAAGTTCCCGGCAGCATTATTAACAAGGATATCAATCTGACCGAAATGAGCAGTAACCGCTTCCACAAAAGACGCTACTTGTGCTGCATCTCGTACATCACAGCTTTGGTAGAATACTTCAACTCCTTTAGCTGTAAAATCACGAGCGGACTGTTCGAGCACTTCAAATCTCCTCCCGCACCAAGCGAGTTTTGCGCCTAGATCTGCAAACATTTCACTCATGGCAAGTCCGAGACCGGTTCCACCGCCGGTAACAATAATGACTTTGTCTTTTAATAGATCAGGTGAGAAAGGATGCATAATAAGTCACTCCTTTGGGGATTAATCTAACCTTGTAACATGGAAGGTATACGGGATGCAATCTATCTACAGACTATCATGTAAAGCGGGTTCCGTCAGCATGTAGAGGTTCATATGATGAAGGATGGGGTACCGTACTAAGAGGATAGATGGTACGATAAAGTATATTCAAAGAAAGGAACATCGAGAATGAGCAACCCCATTGCGATTCAGGCTTATTACAAAATGGAGCGAAAGATTAATTCCTTGAACATGGAGATCATAGAACATCAGCGACTCCTAAAGTTATACCCGGATAAAATCGTATCAGCATATCGTGAGTTTCCCATCGAAAAAGTATTTGATTTATCTTACCGCTCCATGGGCAGTGGTCATGGGATGTTATATATACATACGCAGCAAGGTGTGTATCCTTACACACTGAGAGAGAATCCAAAATCTTTTATATTAGCGGTAAAACAATTCATCTAGAAGATGGGCGAAGGATCACAGCAAGAAAATTGTGAATGGAATTCAGCAACAAGTTTTTCTGACAACTGAAAAAAAGGGGATTATACAATATATGGAATCCCCAACTCCCTATGCTGCCATGGTGATCGGCGGTCTATTGTCTATTTTATGTATCATTCTTTTCTTATGGTATTCCCTTCTATTGGAATAATACGCTGATTTTCTGATTAAGATTTATCATTTTGGTGTAATTAACTTATCTAAAAAGAGTTATTACTAAAATGGTAGAGGTGAGTCTGTGATTGGCAAATTATTTAAGAATAAAGTATTTTCCATTTCTGCAATAGTTGCTGCTATTATTGCTTTGATGGGCGCAATTATGCCTGAGGCTTTCGGAAATACTGCAAATTATTTATTTGATTTCTCTAAAGATAATTTTGGATGGTTTTATTTGTTGTCAGTAGTCGTAATCATTGTATTTCTCATGTGGCTTGCAGCTAGTAAGTATGGTGCAATTCGCCTTGGAGGAGAAAAAAGCAAACCAGAGTACTCGTTTTTCACGTGGTTAGGTATGTTATTCTCCGCTGGATTTGGCGTTGGTCTTGTATTCTGGGGAGTAGCCGAGCCGATGAGCCACTTTTTTAACACACCGTTTGCGGGTGTGGAAGCAGGAACAACGGAAGCGGCACGCGTAGCGATGGGATATTCCTTCTTTCATTGGGGTATCAGTCAGTGGGCTGTATTTGCGCTCGTAGGTCTCGCTATTGCTTTCCTGCAATTTCGTAAAAATAGGGATGGTCTTATATCCACCGCTTTAGAACCTGTAACCGGGAAAAAGACAACCGTTAAAAATGGGATTGATATCTTAGCTGTTATTGCAACCGTGATGGGGGTTGCCACTTCCATTGGGCTTGGCGTTCTTCAAATGAGTGGAGGAGTCGAACAGGTTTCTGGTATAGGAAACAACACCATGATTCAACTGTTGATGTTATTTCTTATCTTCGTATGCTATATGATCTCGGCGATGACAGGACTTGATAAAGGGATCCGTATATTGAGTAATTTTAACCTCACTTTGGCGATAGCATTTTTGGTGTTTGTATTTACAATGGGGCCAACCGTCTTTATACTCGAGTCATTTACATTAGCAATCGGGGATTACATAACGAGTTTTGTTCAGTATAGTTTGCGGCTTCAACCTTATTCAGAAGGAACTTGGGTAGGAGAATGGACTATTTTTTACTGGGCATGGGCAATTGCTTCATCACCTTACGTTGGTGCTTTTATAGCAAGAGTATCAAAAGGAAGAACAATCAGGGAATTTATTGTGGGTGTCACGATTATTCCGACGTTGATTTCTTGTTTATGGATTGCCGCATTTGGCGGTACCGCGTTATGGTTTGATCTTCATGAAAATACAGGAATCGCTGCAGCTGTAAATGAAGATGTCTCAGTAGCTTTGTTCCAAATGTTTGATCAACTGCCGTTCGCCGGAATTATGTCCGTATTAGCGATCCTGCTCATTTTTACGTTCTTAGTAACGTCTGCAGACTCTGCAACTTATATTCTCGCAAGTATGACCAGCGGTGGTAGTTTGAATCCATCCAGTATTGGTAAACTTGTGTGGGGTACTTTAATGGCTTCTATTGCGGGAGTACTAATATACTCAGGGGGGCTTGAAGCTCTGCAGACCGCTTCCTTAATCGCTGCTTTACCATTTACGTTATTATTGTTACTGCTTCTTGTCGCGATGACAAAACTGATCAGAAAAGAACCGCTTCCGGTCAAGAAAGCTGATCTCAGACGATATCAGAAGATAAAAGAAGAGGCTAACAAAACACGGGTGTAAGTGGAAAATAATATAGTAAATAAGAGGAACCTCGATTCGTATTCGAGGTTCCTCTTATTTATATGAAAGCATTTATAATCGATATCCGATCGATTGTAAAAACCAATGAAGCGATACGATGGCTACGGCAATATGCAGCAAAATATTCAGCCAGGATTTTCGGGAAAGCTGAATGTCTTGAACAATCATTACAACCGACCAAATGAAAATAACAAGATAAGCGAGTTGAACCAGGATCGTTGGCATGATTCACCCCTTTTCTGTACCGTTTAAAATACTACTTGAATTTGATTTTAACTGGCTTCTTCGTATCTTGTTCTGCTGCCGGGTGAATGACATCACCAATCGCCTCTGAAGCTTGCTTGACCGTTTTCGTCACGCTGTGAATGGCTTCACCCACATCCCCGGCAGAGTTAAAGATTGGCTCGACGGAGCGGATTTTACCCTTTACATCGGAGGTAATGACATTGGCTGTTTGTATGAGTTTGGTTGATTCCTGAGTCAGCCCATGAATCGCATTTCTGACTTCGGATAATGTTTTGTTCGTTTCACTAAGCGTGCTCATCCCTTTCACCAGAACGCGTACTACATAATAGACTAAAACAATAAAAGCAATAGCACTTGCAGCAACGCTGATCGATATAATCATCTTCAAGCCTCCTTCACGTAAATATATGTCGTCCACATTAGGTTATTCCAAATTTAAAAGAAAGAACGGTATATTTATCTTTTTATAACAATACGATGAGGATGGATACTGTTGTAAAAAGGAGGCCTGACATTTATGTCTAAGCATCAGGAAGCCCAGCTAACTCAGCTTGTCTTGTCCCATCTGCCTAGTACGGCAACGGTCATAAACATAGAAGGACCATTGCCTCATCAGGCAATTTATATAGGGGATCTAACAGGAGATGAAATTCCTGAGATTTCTGTCGTTTACAAGGTAAATGAAGAGTTATATCTGATGGTGCTTGTTTTTACTGATCAGGAATGGAAGGTCGCTGCGAGAATAAAAGGCCACGGGTATGGTCTTACGCTATTGACCAGTGGACCTATCTTACATAACGATAGGAAGAGTTTACTGATTGGCTGGCAGATCGGAGCCGTTCGCTCTAAACTGTCGATCTATAAATGGGAAGATGGAAAGTTCATCGATGCAGCGCCGGAAGATTTATCTTATAGTTCCATTGAAATAATAAACATACCCGGAATATCCGGTGGGAATCAGACGAGTGACATTGCACTTTGGATACATGATACGGGGGAGGCTTACCGTGTAGAAGTACTCCACTTCAGGGAAGGAAAGTTCGTGCCTGCATGGGATGTCTATCCCTATTATTTTGTGAATGTGGTTCGATATTACGAGCGAAAAACGGAAGAACATCCGAATTATCCTTTGTATTGGTATTACCTGGCGGACGCTCAGTACCGTGCGGGAATGCTGCCCGCTGCGCTGCAATCGATTCATAAGAATCTGTTGTTCCAAAATCCTTATCCTTCTCGTAAAGAGATTCAGCAGTTACAATCAAAGATTGAAAATATTTACAAACATATGGGTGGGCAGATTACGGAAAAACAGATCACGGAAGAACAGATTATAGAAGAACGAATCATGGAAGAACAGATCATAGAACAAACGGCAACATCTACTATGAATAAGCGAGGAACATCCCTATTCCTCATAGCGGAGAAAACGACCGATGGTACGAAGTGGGGATATATAAATGCAGAGGGAGAATCTGTAATTCCTCTACAATATAGCGAAGCAAGGGATTTTCAGAAAAATGGACTTGCTGTTGTAGCTCAAAAACGGAAATATGGGTTGGTCGAGCTCTCAGGCGAGTATCTAGTAGAGCCTATCTATACATCGATATCGCCTTACGTAGAGCAACGGGCAATCGTAACTGTGGATGAGTATCATTTCGCTATGTTGAACGAAGAGGGGAAGAAAATTACAGAGCAAACTTATCCTTTTATCTCTAATTCGGCTGAGAATCGGTCTATTTATTCTACGGAGACAACAAATAGCTCAGGAAGTAGTGTTATACAGTATGGATATCTTGATTCCGAGGGGAACGAAGTCATTCCTGCACAATATGAAGAAGCAAGCGACTATGATCAGCAGAAAGCGATTGTGAAAATTAAGGAATATGAGTATGCGTTAATTAACGAAATAGGAGAGAGGCTGGCTACATATCCCTATTATTATGTAGGAAACTATAGTGATGGGTTCCTTGTATTTAAGGAGACAGCAAGTGGAACATATGGATATATGGATGAGAGAGGAACAGCGATGATTCCTCCTTCGTTTACAGGGGCGACCGCATTTCATCAGGGGCAGGCTATCATAAACACTTCAGATGACTATAAGCCAGGCTATGGAGTGATCGATAAGCAAGGAGTGTATATTATTCCTGCGGAATACCATGATATTCGTGATCTAGGAGAAGATCGCTGGGCTGTTGGAAGAACAGCAGATGCAAAACATCCGTTAGGTTTACCGCTTTACGCAATAGCCGATCGATCAGGCACACTACTGACTGATTTTTCATTCTTTGATGTATCCGAGTTTATAGATGGTCTTGCTTCTGTGAATAATCATGAACAGACCTATTTTATAGACCAAAGTGGAAATCCCGCTCCAGGGTATCCACATATCGAAGGAAGGGGCACATTAACCGTCAAAGAAGACGATGTGATCCAAGCGTTCATTGATCAAAGGCTATTCTATATGAACCGTGCGGGAGATGTCATCTGGGAGCCGAATAAGATGATTTCGCTTAATGGAACATACCGAGTTAAGGAAGAGAAATATAAGCCAAATCAAAATTACCTCGTTTATTATCCAGTAATAGAAGGAATGCCTGATGTAATTAGCGAACAAAGAGTGAATATCCGAATGAAGCAGCTGGCTGAAGTAAATAAGGTCCCTCTAAATAAGGAGAAAGAAGAGACTTTCACAGGGGATTATGATGTTATTTATTATAAAAAAGATCTTGTTGTCATTGAACTAAACGGTTATCACTATACCATAGGAGCGGCCCATGGCTTACCAACAAAAATACACGCGCTGATTCATCTTGTAACCGGTCGTATATTTATGTTGAGAGATTTGTTTAAAGCGGGTGCGGATTACGTGAAAGAACTGAGTAAACGGATTAGAAAGATCATCACAGATGATCCTGCGTATTCCTATGTATTTTCCGAGAGTTATCAAGGGATTAAACCCAATCAGCCGTTCTATGTATCTGACAATGCTCTTCATTTATATTTCGCTCCTTATGAAATTGGACCCTATGCTGCAGGTTTTCCTACATTTACGATTCCCTTTGATGAGATCAAGGAACTGATCTATAAAGAGGGTGAGTTTTGGAAATCGTTCCAGATTTGATAAAATAAAGACGTTAGTTAAAAGCTTTCCTGACTAGCAGGAGAGCTTTTTCTTCTTATTTCATCTTAGCTTTAAATGAATTCATGGCGTTAACCTATGAAAGAAAAATAGTGTCTTAACAAAAGGAGGGGATATTATGGTTGCTGGATTTATGCTGTTAATTATTGTACCTCTTATGCTGGTGATGCTGGGCTTGTATTATATTACGCTGGCGATATGGGAACTTCGTGCAGGAATAGACAGAACAAGATATGTGAAACTGATGTTTGGAGGGCTTGTTCTTGTTGTAATTGCTCCTCTTCTGTTTATTATCTATTCGTATGCCGGTATTATGAGTTTCTAATTCTTATAAAATTGTTTACTACGATAAATAGATCTTACATACACGTAGACGTGAAAACGCTAATCCGTATAATATATAATCATCTTCCTCTTCTAGAATATAGAAGATACTAGGATAACTCGGATGAATACAATATGAATAGGAGCGTAAACATCATGGACATCAGAATCGATGATCTAACCGGGCCAGAGATCATTACGTTAATTGAGGAACATTATAAAGAAATGTTGTCACAGTCTCCCGAAGATAGTATGCATGCGCTGGATTTGGAGCGATTGAAACAACCAGAGATTACCTTTTGGACGGCATGGGAAGATAATGAACTGCTTGGCTGCGGGGCAATGAAAGAACTTGATCCCACGCACGGAGAGATTAAATCGATGCGCACCGCTCCCCTGCATACCCGAAAGGGAGTCGCGAAGCGAATCCTTGAACATATGTTAGAAGAAGCACAAAGAAGAGGTTACCATCAGGTCAGCCTGGAGACAGGTACGTTAGATAGCTTTAAGCCGGCAATAAGTTTGTACATAAAAATAGGGTTCGAGTATTGCGAACCTTTTGCCGATTATGTAGAAGATCCATACAGTGTGTTTATGACGAAGCAACTGACAATGAAATGACGAAATGAAAATAAAAGAATTACAATACTAAAATTACAATGAAAGACGGAGAAATCTAAAGCAAGCCTGAGAAATCAGGCTTTTTTCGTTTTTTGCAAACGAATACAGCATGTTTATATTCGATTTATATTCGTACGAGTATACGTGTTAAGAGAGTTAGTAGATATAATTTATATCTAAAAAATGTTTCATTTTACCTTAATTGATAGTAATTAGTTATATAAGAATCGATTACATAAGTTATGGAATGGATTCAACTTGTGTTTATTACACTGTATAGGTGGACGTAATTAACATGAGGGAACTCGCTAACAGGAGGAATCGTATGTCTATATTGAAGAAAAGGATAGGGAACGTCGTATTGCTGTTCACCAGTATGCTGATGGCAGGAGTATTTTTCTCACATGTGAACGTTGCTGATGCCAAGAGTTCAAAAGTTTATGTCCAGGCAGGAGTAGAGACAGCAGATCAATATTCAAAACTTGAGGACCCGATCATTATACAGCAAGGCCGGATTTTGCTGCCTATTCGAGAGATTAGTGATTATCTAAGTCTGAATGTTTCATGGAACCAGAAGACGAAGTCAGCTACTTTATATGGTGTGAATAAGGAAATTAAGCTGACACATGGAAGCAAAACAGCATACGTAGATAAGAAAAAAGTGCTGCTTGATGTACCTCTTCAAATGGAAAAAGGTAAAATTTATGTTCCATTACAGTTTGTTGCCTCCTCGGTCAAACAGAAAGTGACCTGGGATCGTACTCTAAAGACGATTCTTATCCCTAGAACCTATGCGAAGGGGACAGCAGATCAAATGACCTATTGGATCAAACTCACTACAGGAGAGTTATTCCAGGCTAAAACTAATCAGATAGGAACAAAAATAGGTCAGGTCAGTAAGAGGTTTAAAACGATGAGGGAGTTTGAAGTGGAGAAGATCGCAGCAGGTACGTATTATTTACGGATGGAAGAAAGTTTTGGCATGGCAGGTACCAGTAGAAATACAGGACAAGTACTCGTTAAAAATGGAAAAGTGCTTGATGAAGACAGCTTCTCATTCCAAGGTTATTACGAGGATACAACACTTCATAAATCACATGGAAATGTGCTGTTGACCAACGGGAAGCAGGCAAGATTCTTAGATAAGAATGGTAAAGTAATTGCCTTATATAACCTAACAGACATAATGCGAAAAGATGAAATCTACATGGTAGAGCATTATAATCAGCGCATGCTGATCTTACGGGAGTATTCATCGCAGCATCTTATTGTTTATAATGTACAGTCTGAAAAAGCGGCTTACGTTCATGAACTCATCACGCTTCCTGAAAGGGAAAGAGAGTATTTAGAACAGGCAGGATTTGATCGGAATAATGAAATGGTACGGGATCATATTATCTTTTTTGACAGTATTATTGATGGAGTTATGACTTTTCATTATAAAAATAAATCGAACAACATGGTAAATACGTATACTCTTGATTTAAGTCAGATTTAACAAGGGAATGTGCGTCTCTTTTGATTTTGCTTTTTGTCAGGATAAAAAAGAACAAACAAACCGGCGTGAGAAGACGCGGCGGTTTGTTTGTTCGTATACTCGTATAGTAGTTATATCTCTTAATCCATCCCTATCGACCAGATATTTGAGGTGATTTTATTTTACGAAAATTCGCCATTGATTTTTGCTGATACCGCAAAGGATGATAACCAGCAGTGATGATCATATTCTTCGATCTTCCTAAACCTCCTGCATATAGAGAAAAAAGATCAACTACAGGAAAAAGAGAGGAAAGAGACCGGTAAAAGGACTGTACATAAGGATCCTGAGGTCCTCTTCCGATAATGTTCATCAGAAGGGTTCCATCTTCAGTTAGTTTATTGCAAGCCGTTTCAAAAAAATCCATCGTTGTCAGTTGTTCAGGAATACCACCTTCATGGAAAGCATCCACAACGATATAATCAAAACGGCCGCTCGTCATCTGTTTTAGTAATGTATATCCATCCTCAATGAGAACGGGGGGACCATCGTAGCCAAAGTATTCTTTACTTACGTCTGATACTTTCTGGTCAATTTCTGAAATGACTACATATTTGTCACGTAAAGCAGAGGATAAGGTTCCGATTCCATGTCCAATCAAAAATACATCTTCGTAAGAAGGGTTGTTGACTTCCATTAAATGCAGAATCGCTCTGGGATATTCAAACAAGATTCGCTCCGGCTGATTTAGATCAAGGATTCCCTGAATTGCATCATTTCCGAATTCAAGTACACGAAATCTTCCTTTTTCTCCGTAAACTTCAGAAGTATCATAGACGTAAATGGGTCTTGGTACCGTTTCTTGGTGTAAGTACTGTGTCATGTCTTAAACTCCTTTATCTATAGCCATCTTCTTATCTCACTATACCAACTTCTGTACAAGAAAATACAGTTTTATGTCATAATGGAGGATGGAATAGCAAAGGAAGAAAAGATAAAGTTTATTTCCGTTTATTTTTGTTGCAATCCGCAGAATAAGAAGAAGGTTCTTCGTACGTAACTCTTATTCCTAGAGCAGGATAAAATTCTTCTTTATATTCGCATTCCGCACAAGATTTGGTTACATGCAGTATGGTTAATTTGCTGGATAAAGGTTGCTTGCATTTGGGGCAATGCTGGCGAAAGAGACGGTTCAAACCGATCATAAGTATCACCTTTATTCCTATTTATTTAGTTGGGATTATTATAACTTGCCTTTTCAAGTTTGTATAGTCATCTATGTTGGGCGAATTAATTAATTGTGTTGTGAGCGAGAGGAGGGAACATCTTATGTTTATACTGCTTATGATCCTGCTCGGATTCATCGGTTCATTTTTTTCAGGTTTGCTGGGAATTGGCGGTGCGATTATCAATTATCCGCTTCTTTTATTTATCCCGCCGCTTCTCGGGATGGGTGAATTTACAGCCCATGAAGTAGCTGCTATTAGTATATTCCAGGTGTTTTTCTCATCCCTTTCTGGAATCATTGGGTATGGACTGCAATCTCGAAAAACAAAAACGAGGTTAATTCATTACTCACTCGCTGCTTGGATGGGCACCAGTATATTAATAGGAAGTCTGCTAGGAGGATTGTGGTCTTCGCGCTTTGAGGAGCAAACGATTAACATCATCTATGGAATCCTGGCGGTGCTTGCCGTAATTCTTATGTTATTCCCTGCAAGAGGCAAAGAAGAGATGCAAAAGGTAGAGGAAATTACTTTCCACCGATTTTTGGCGAGTTCGCTTGCTTTTGTTGTAGGGGTAGTTTCAGGTATTGTTGGAGCTGGGGGAGGGTTTATTCTTATTCCCATTATGATGAAAGTGCTTCGAATACCGGTCCGAATTACAATTGCGACTTCTTTATCGATCGTCTTTGTCTCGGCAATTGGCGGAGTGATCGGTAAAATAGGCGGGGGAGATATTCCGCTTCTTCCGATTCTTTTCACGGTTATTGGGAGTATCGCAGGGTCTCCTGTCGGTTCTTTGGTAGGTTCAAAAATGGATGTGAAGTATTTAAGATATGCCCTTGTCCTTTTGATTACCATAACGGCGGTAAAGGTATGGTCTTCTGTTTTATAATCGTTAAACTTACCAAAAAGACTGCTCACCGAAAGGTGAACAGTCTTTTTTGGAGTTGTTGTCATTTCATTTTCACGGTAATATTTCACGTTAAAATCGTAATGTAGCTTGGCATTTTTACTATTAAAGTCGTTTACGTTTGTAGAAAGTGACGAAAAGACAAGCCAGTATGACAATGATTAGAGATACGGCAACCGCAATGAAGTCTTGTGTAGTCCCTTGCTGCACATTTTGTTGATTTCCTCCACCGCCAGGGAATCCACCACCTCCCATCATACCGCCTTCAGGACGTTCCATACCGCCGCCAAAACCATCTGGTGCTTCACCCATGCCTCCGCCGAAGCCATCAGGAGGTGTGAAGCCATTTCCTTCTTCAGGCTGTACGTCTGGCTGAGCTCCATCAGTAGGAGTAGTATTACTCTGCTCACTATTTTGGCTAGCTATGTCTGATGGAACTTCTCCATCAGGAGGCTGGTTTGCTGTATTAGATTGATCCGTTGCAGCATCATTTTGGGTATCATTCTGAACAACGTTGTTTGCGGTATTAGCAGCCGTATGATCAGGTGCTGTTTGCGCATTCGCATTCTGTTTGCTAAAAGAAGCACCATCCGCTGCTGTTTGATCATCAGCAGTTGCACCGCCAGTATTACCACCGGGAGCAGTGCCATTAGGAGCAACATTTGCACCGTCAGTATTACCACCAGGAACAGCGCCGCCAGGAGCAACACCTTCTGCTGCATCGCCTCTGCCCATACCTCCGCCTCTGCCTCCGCCGCCCATGCCACCGCCGCTTCCGGAGCCGTCGCCGGAAGAAGGAGAGGTACCATCGAGCTGTTCAGAAATATCGGTGACTTGTGATGCATTGGTGGAGATCAGGCTCGTAACTCCTTTTTCAAATTCATCATAGGTATAAAATGCATTTGGATCTGCTTTTACATATTCCTCAATCATAGATTTGACTTCTTGCACTCTTGCAGTAAACGTATCATTAGCAAGGTATCCACCAATCGCTTCTGAAAGAATCTGATGATATTGCTCTTTATACTCATCTACAGCAAGCAGTTTTGCAATGAGTGGACGCTCATCCAGAGCTCCTTGCGTTGGCTCATCGATATACAGGCTATTTCTACCTAAGCCCCCAAAAGCCATATTGTAATCCCAAGGAAGTATAGAGAAGACTCCATCTTCTTCATAAAGATAGTAGTTTTGTTTATTCGACCCAAGATAACTATCTGTATTATTCGTCAGAACGTTCAGGGCAATATATCCTAATGCATCCTCTATATCGATATACTTCTCGTAGTCAGAACCATTATTGAGTTCGTTAAGCATAGCGATCAGTGCATCGCCATCTGATTTTTCAGACTTCACTTCAAGACCAGTATAGAGATCCGGATCATCACCGAGCCAAGTTAAATCACTGCCTTGCCCGGTCATTACACCTTTGTATAGTGAGCCATAGGAGGAACCGAAGTTCCGCTCCAGATAAGATTCATCGATCTGTTCAACAGCAAGATAAAATCCCCATAATTCATCATTAATGTAGATGTTAACGAAAGAATATTCAGGGGTAGGAAGACCCATCAATTCTGCTAATTCATAGGTCAAAAATTCTCGCATGCTGGTCGCATCACTATAGTTATTGTTTAAGTTGATTTTGCTAATGCCTTCGAGTGTCTGATTCACGTATTCATCAAAGGAAAGCTTGAAGCTGTAGCGATTCGAGTCTTCCATTTGAACAACAGAGCGAAGACTTAAATTCCCCTTCGTGCGAATACCAACGTTATCGAGTTTAATTCCGTTATATTCCACGCTTGCAGGTTTATATTCTTCCGCGCTTGCGTTGTCCAGCATGTCTTGAAATTGATCTCCGTCGATCGTTATTTTTACGTCGACAACTTTGTCTTTTGGAAAAACCGTTTCTTCTATTTTCTGTGTTTCCTTGGATACAGCGGTTCCTGATGAATCCGTGGAAGAGGACGAGCTGCCAAATTGACAGCCCGCCAGAATCAGACAGATGGAGCAGAAGCATAGAAGAAGACTAGTACATTTGTTCTTCATCTAGAGCACCACCTTATCTTTAGGATACATAATCACCGTTATAGCTGATAAGTACCGCATTTTTAACACCTTGAATTCCAGTAAGTTCGTTAACAAAGCTGCCTTCGCTATCTTTCAAACGAACTTCGAAGGTTACTTCAATATTGCCTGCAGTCACCGTTTTTTGTTTTACATTGTAACGTTTTACGATGCTGCCCAGTTGTTCGTGAATTAGTTTTTCCGTAGCATCGCTTTCGCAGTTCACGACAAGAAGGTAAGGAGTATCAAGAGATGTCCGTTTAATAAAGAAGAAGAGAATGAGACCGATAATAGCGGAACCGAGTGCTGCAAGTGTATAGAATCCTGCACCGGAGACAATCCCCGCTGCCGCAGCCCAGAACAAGAAAATCAGATCTGTCGGGTCTTTAATCGGTGTTCTAAAACGAACGATGGACAGCGCACCAACCATACCAAGAGACAATACGAGGTTGGAGTTGATCGCAATGATGACCATCGCAGTTACCATCGTCATCCCAATCAGAGAAACATTAAAGCTTTTGGAGTAAAGCACTCCACTGAATACACGCTTATAAAGTGTGAAAATGAAGAGACCAATCAGAAAAGCGACCGCTAAACTGATAATAATTTCGGAAATACTAATATCGGATGTGAAGTTTTCCATCACCGATTTTTTAATAATATCTGTAAAATTCGTAGTGTCGGTAGTAGCTTGTGTCGCTGCTGCCGTCGTAGAAACTGTTGCTGACATCTTAATAATCCTCCCAAGTGTTATACTTTAGAAATTTACGGCAAATGACATATTTTGAAGCCGATTGCCGGTTTAATCCTTCAAGCTGTAATGCAATCCGTATGTATTCCGGAATGTACTCATCAAATTTCACTTCCAGAATCATCAGATTTTCGTCGATTGCCCTTACAGGATGTAAATCTTTGTTGAACATATCAAGAGAGTGAAGGCCGGTTCGAAGGTCCTTATCAAACGTAATCCTCACATTGCCATGGTGACAAACAAAGGGCTCTCTTACATAATCAACAATGACTTTGGGACGTAACATCCGGTCCCGCATTTCATGATAAATTTCATACATCAGCGGTTTTTCAGGAACATTCAGTACTTCGTAATCACCAGCGACAATGGATTCATACATTTCTCTTGTCAGGGATACTTTTTGTTTTGCGATGAGATCCCCTTTTTTTACTTTCTTCTCAAAATGAATGACCTTGTCTTCCACATTGTAGATTCGAATCCGGTATTTAGCCCGATCGCGAACACCACCCAGTTTTTCGTGAAGAGCACGGTTGTCCATATCATCAAAGTACAAACTTCGAATGTGGTACTCTCCGGTATCTCCTACATTCTCATCGTACTTTACAATGTTTCTAAGTCTTTGCCGCAGAATCGTATACTGATGCTGATTGATAAGAAACTTAAGTTCATTGCGGTACTTTACAGGTTTACTCAGCTGCACATGAGCTGGGGTGAGCATAATTACACCTCTCTTTCTAGGGTAGATTCCACAAGTTACTCTGCTAACTGGAATCTGATTGTTTTCGGCTTGAGACCCATCTTACTTGGACTGTGTGAACTGTATTTGAACTGAACCTTAAAAATAGATGAATTTTACATTCTGATTACAAAAAGAATGAACAAAGTTAATGATTGTCAAATGAAGCACATAAAAAAAGACGGCCGACCACAAGGGTAGACAGTCTCACAGTTTTAGATTATGTAGATTAAAGACGTTTCCGTTTATAGAGATGTACAAATGCGGAAGCTAATAGAAGGAAGAGGATAGATACTACAGAAGATATGAAATCGGTCATTGATCCTTGTTGTGTATTTTGTTGATTAAAGGAAGGAAAACCTTCTCCTCCACCACCTGGTGGAAATCCCATGCCTCTTTCAGCACCTCCTCCAGGAAATCCTCCTCCAAATCCTCGATCTTGGCCGGGTACCTGGTTCCCTTGGGCACCATCTGGAGTGACAGACGGCATGGTCTGTTCAGGGGTGTTTGCATTCTCAGAAGTAGGAGTGGGAACAGCCGCTGCAGCAACGAATGAAGAGGACGAACTGCCGAATAGACAAAGGACCAGAATCAGACAGATGGAGCAAAAGTATAGAAGGAGAAGAGAGTATTTGTTTTTCACAAAAGAGCACCACCTTATTTTTATACTTTAAAACTTTCGGCAGATCCCTTCTTCAAGGTGAATTGCCGCTTCAAACTAAACGAAATAAATGAAAGTATAATAAAAGTTTGTGAACTGAATTTGAACGAATCCTTAAAAACGGATGAATTTAACATCGTACCCATAAAACGACGTAACGAATTTGGAAAAGGTTCGTTTGACTTCTAGTTTCATTCGGGTGTATCTTAGCAAACAGCTGCAGTTACCACCTCAGACTTTAAGTTACGTTATGGAATGGAGGAAGGAGATGAACCGAAAGGATACAATGTGGATTATCATATTTGCTGTAGTCATTGTTGCGGCTGTGCTAGGTATGCAGTGGTACTCCAAAGGGGATTCAGATACGAAAGCAAACCCGGTCGTAATAAGTACGATAAGCGAAGATTCTACGACGAGCCGTGCGTTTACTTGGCAAACGGATAATCCGAACTTGTCTGCAAAACTTCAGATTGTACAAGGGAAGGACACTTCTTTTGAAGGGGATCAAATCTTGAATTTCGAAGGAACAACGACATCACTTGTGCTGGATAACGGGGCAACGGTCGGAGTTCATAAAGTAGAGGCAACCGGGCTAACACCGGGAACCGTATATCAATACCGTGTAGGAGACGGATCAAAGGAAGGATGGAGCGATGTACTAACTTTTGAAACTGCTCCAGAAGAAGAGGATTTCTCCTTTATTTATACTACGGATTCGCAAGGTGAGACGCAAAGTGATTTTGAACTTTGGAAAAATACAATGAATAAAGCCTTTGAGACGTTTCCAGGTGCTTCGTTTGTCGTTCATGCGGGAGACTTTGTGGAAGATTCGGGTTCGGATGATGCGTGGAACTATTTTCTAGAAGAAAGCACTTCCTGGATTAGCCGTATCCCCATCGTGCCTGTCATCGGTAATAACGATGTGATGGATGATAAGTTTGAGCGATTTGCTTCTTACTTCCATATGCCAGATAACGGTGCATCCAAATTAACGGGAACAGAAACCAACTACTCCTTTGATTATGGCAGTGCACATATCGCTGTACTCAATACCGAAGGGAGTATCAAGCAGCAGACAGAATGGCTGAAAGAAGATTTGGCAAGTACAGATAAAGAGTGGAAAATTGTAGCGATGCATCGTCCAGTATATGGTGGAAACTCATATAAGAAAATCCAAGACTGGGCGGAAATTTTTGATAAATATGAGGTGGATTTAGTTCTGCAAGGCCACAATCATGAGTATTCGAGATCTTATCCGCTTAAACAAGGAGAAATTACGGGAGATGGGTCTGATCTGGTTCGTAATCACGAAGGAACCGTATATGTGGTTGCAAATGCAAGCGGTCCTAAATTCAATGAGAAAAAAGAGGACCAATTCTACCACAAAATTCATTTCCAGAATAACAAACAAATGTTTGCTGGAATCACGATTCGAGGTAATACTCTGACCTATCAGGCTTATGATGTGGATGGCAAATTGTTAGATGTGTTTAGTATTGAACATGAAGAGTAGTAACTTTTAATTTAAATAACGGCTGCTTTCGGAACGATTCTGTGTATTATTACTGCAGATTGTTTCGAAACAGCTGTTTTTTTTTAGTTTAAAAATAGATGAATACAAACGGACCATACATCTCTTGTTTTCTTGATGAAAAGAAGAATATATAATTTGTAAGGGTTTCCATTTTTGTATTGAAAGAATACATCATCAATGCTATTATTTAACAAAGAGCTAAATAGATTTACATAATTATTAAGCATATCAATTCTGTAAGCGTTTCATCTGCGAAGTGTATTCCCCTATTTGTACATGAAAAGGAGAGGGTAACGTTGTATCCATTATTCAAGCGAAGTAAGAAAGCAGCACTGCTCACGACAACCTTGACAGTTTTGTTTAGCGTCTTTGGTTCTACAGGAGCGATTTCTGTTAGTGAAGCGAAGGGGGCGAATGAGCAGACAAGTCCAGTTTTTCAAGAAGCTTCTGTTCATGATCCGTCCTTGATTAAAGTAGACAACACGTTTTATGTATTTGGTTCCCACCTTGCCGCTGCAAAATCTACAGATCTGATGAGTTGGAACTTGATTGATTCGGGAGTAAGAGACGGTAATAAGCTCATTCCGAACGTTACGGAAGAACTCAAAGAAGCTCTCGCCTGGGCACAGAGTGATACGCTTTGGGCAGCGGATGTCATTCAACTCGAAGATGGACGTTTTTATATGTACTACAATGCTTGTAAAGGAGATTCTCCTAGATCTGCGCTGGGCGTAGCTGTAGCGGACAATATCGAAGGTCCTTATAAGGACGAAGGTATTCTGCTGAAGTCAGGTATGTGGGATGAGATCTCAGAAGATGGCACGATTTATGATGCTACAAAGCATCCAAATGTAGTCGATCCTGATGTGTTCTATGATAAGAATGGGAAGCTGTGGATGGTATACGGATCCTATTCGGGCGGAATTTTCATTCTTGAAATGGATCCAAAGACAGGCAAGATCTTGCCTGATCAAGGATATGGCGAGAAATTAATTGGCGGTAATCACAGCCGTATTGAAGGACCTTATATTTTGTATCATCCAGAGACCGATTATTATTACATGTACTTATCTTATGGCGGACTTGACTCTGTTGGCGGATATAATATGAGAGTTGTTCGTTCCAAGAACCCGGATGGTCCGTACCTTGATGCAGAAGGCAATGATATGACTCAGGTCAAAGCAGATCCATCTCTGCCGCTCTTTGATGATCGTTCCATTGAGCCTTTCGGCGTGAAACTAATGGGGAACTTTCAGTTCACAAGAGAAATTGGTGACCCTGGATCAGGTTCCGGTTTAGGTTATGTATCTCCGGGTCATAACTCTGCTTATTACGATGAAAAGACAGGGAAATCATTTTTAATCTTCCATAGTCGTTTCCCGAACCAAGGCGAGGGACATGAAATTCGTGTACATGAGATGTATATGAATGCAGACGGCTGGCCTGTGGTAGCACCTTATCGTTATACGGTTCAGGAATTCAAGAAAAATATCAATGCAAATGATGTTCAGGGCACCTACCAAATCATCAATCATGGTAAAGAGATAACGAATGCGATCAAAACTCCGTTAAAAGCGGTGTTTGACAAGAAAGGTAAGATTACGGGTGATGTAAAGGGTACCTGGAGTCTTGGGAAAAATGGGGAAGCGGTAGTGAATGTAGATGGTTCACAGTATAAAGGCGTCTTCTCCAGAGAATGGGATTCATCCAAAGAACAGACGGTTATGACGTTTACTGCACTTTCGAATCAAGGGATTGCTCTATGGGGTAGCCGTGCGGAAGAACGGAAAGATAAAGATGTCGTAGCTGCTGTGAAAAAAGATCTATCGATCGGCGATACGACCGCCGTATACCAAAATCTTGTGTTACCCATTAAAGCTAGTGAAGACAGCACAATCAGCTGGACTTCGTCTAATAAAGAAGTTGTTTCTAATAGAGGGATAGTGAAAAGACCTGCAGCTGGTAAGGGGCAAGCTACCGTTCAACTTGTCGCAAAGATACAAAAAGGAAAAGTCGTAGGTACAAAAACATTCAACGTGACCGTTCTGCCCGAACTCACAGGACCCGTCATTGCGAATTATAATTTTGACGATGTACAAGGAACGAAAGTAAGTGATCAATCTGTAAATGGACTAAACGGAGTGCTTCAAGGGGGCGCGACGCAACTAACATCAGGTAAAAAAGGAGCTGCCCTTCAGTTTAACGGGAAAGATGGTTATGTGCAGGTACCAGGACTCGTTACCGATGCTCAAGATTTCACATTTGCTGCATGGGTGAAATGGAATGGTGGAGGAGACTGGCAGCGTATCTTTGATTTTGGAAATGGGCTTGGAAAACATATGTTCCTGACTCCTTCTCAGCATACAGGCGTACTACAGTTCACGATTCATAACGGAGTTGATCAAAGTTTGCTGTCGCAAGCGAAACTTCCTCAGAACGAATGGACGCATGTAGCCGTAACGCTTGAGGGGAATACCGGTATCATGTACGTGAATGGACAGCCAGTTGCTACGAATAAAGAAATGACGTATAACCCGAAAGACTTGCTTGCTAACGAATCTTACCTGGGTAAAAGCAGATTTGCAGCTGATCCCTACTTCAACGGAAGTTTAGATGAGGTTAGCATCTATAATCAAGCATTGAGCAAGGAAGAAATTCAGGATCTTATATCAAAATAATAAATTTACAAGTGCACAATAGAAAGCCGTAAGATTCATGGACTGGTTCTCTCAGATCCATCTGTCTTACGGCTTTTTTCTTTGTTTTTCATGTGTTTAAATCAAATTGATTTGCTTTATTGTCTACTTCGTAATGAGGAAGGTTGCCAGAAAAGATAAGTAAGTGATACGAACAGAAAGCCGAGAATGACGGAGTCAATTACTCGCACGACAAGGACTCCATATTCAGATAAGGATAACGGATCAATTACCATCCATAGCACGAATATTAAAACCATCAGAACCCCGAGAGATAACCAGTACCTCCACTTCCTTGAATTGAAATCCAAGATATAGGCAGAGATCGGCACTTCGTTTCGATGCTTCCATAAACGGCTTAGAGAGAAGAGAAATATAATGGTTAAACCAAACAAAGTACTGCCATGCTGCAATATTTTATAAACGGGAAGGTCATACGTGGAAATGGATAGAGTTTCTTGTAAGAGACTCCAGCGTAAAACCATAAACCCTCCTTGGTGTGTAAACGAGTCCCAGATCACATGGGTTGCCATACCGAGCCAAGCGGAATATACAAAAACAAGGAACTGAATCACCCTTGGCTTCCGTGGATGTTCTGACTTCGAAGGTGAAGTGAGGATACCCTGCACATCAGAAGGCAGATTGCTGAATAAAGGAGGATATACAATATACCGATATACTAGATAAGTTAGGATAACGAGGAAAAGGTTCAGCGTCATGAATCCATTTATCGTGTGGCCAATTTCGCCGGAAGGTCTACCTCGCAGGAAATACTCGAAGTCGGGTGCCATACTCCCAAGAACAAGCGCGGGAAAATGAAGATAAGTTTTGTTGCGAACGAAAGGAAGTACAGCGGCTGGATGAGCAAAGGTGAGTGGCATAGATGTTCCTCTTTCTTTTTTCTATTTAGCTAACTTTATGGCTTTTTAGACGTTAACTATGTGTATGGTTTAGCAATAACTAAAGAAATGGCGGGAAGCACATATGAAAGACGAAGTGGAAGAACAAAATGTAGCACAAATGATGAAAAAAGTATCGAATGACTCTTCTAAAAGTCAACTTCCGGAATTAGATGCCGAGAAATTACCTCGGGACAGAAAGAAACCTCGAAATAGATTATCAAAACGATTGTTTTATATCACTGGGTTCACCGTTATATTTCTTTTGGTCATTCTCGTACTGGAGAGGAATGGATTATCAGAAGAGGATAGGATCTTAATGGAAAAATTATCAGGGAAATTAAGCTATTTGGAGCTGTTACGAGAAGATCAAACGCTCTATAACGCGGTGAAACATGATTTATTGCAAGATTTACATATCACAGATACAGACGGAGATTATTCATTAACGGTAGATGGTCTCATAGCTGATGAGAAAAAAGCTGTTATTCTGTACACGTTAACTGCACCGAATCAAGCAAGCAGGAAAGATTCTTCTCTTAGGTATGAAATACTTGATGGAAAGAAAAATCATCTTAGTAGTTTTAGTTATGCAGCTCCACTTTCAGTCTATGATAAAGAAAAAGCTGAAAAAGTGCAGGTAGATGCCAGATTGTTGGATATCTCATGGTTTCCAGAAGGAGGAACCACTCCGGATACATTAATTTTAAATATTGAACTCGATGATAAAAAATTTAGTATAACCATTCCGAATGATCAGAGTCGTTATGCTGGTATGAAGAAAACATACCAACCTGAACAAGCTCTTACTATTGGGGATCAAAAATTAACGGTACATGAAGCGGTTATTACTCCGCTTGTAGCTTACGTAAGAATCTCAGCAGATCCGCTGAATACAAGAAACATAAACGGGATGATTTCCTTAGCTTTAATGAATGAGGAGGGGAAACACTATCCAAGTGGAGGTGGAACAGGAGATCTCATGTCTCCAGAAGGTTTGAATGCACGATTTATCAGTAATTACTTCGATTCCTTACCAGTGTCTCTGGTGTCAGAGGGGGCATACATTTCGGATAGGAATAAAAAGTTAGTTATTAATACCGATACGAAAGAAATGCTGCTCACTCCAAGTGAACATATAACCCTCTCGGAAGCCATTGTAAAGGATGAAGAGATTGAAATTTCGATTCTGACTAAAGACATCGATATACCTATTCCAAATATATATAAATTTTTTACGCTGTTAAGCAGTAATATTGCATTTACAGATGCATCAGGAACTGAATTTATGATACTTGATATTTCGAGAACAGCATCGGATAGTGATGGTGAAAAGGAAGAACAAACGTTATACTTTACGATCCCGAAAGAAGATTATCAGCAGCCGCTGACCTTTGAAGTCCATGAGTATCCTGGTTTTGTGAAGGAAAAAGTGAAAATTATGCTTGATTCAAAATAGATCATTTATAGGGAAGAGTCACTGCTTGTGCTGGTGGCTCTTTTATTTTTGGTGGAATAAAAACCAAATGGGCTGCACGTCAGTCTAATTAACAAATAGAGGAAATCAGACCGGGTGGAAAGGAGGAGGGAATGAGTGGATTTAATTGAATTGGCTGTGAAAGCAAAACAAGGAGATGAAGAAGCATTCTTAGAGCGAATGAGTGTAGACAAGCATAAATTATACGGCATTGCCTATTCCTATATGCTCAATCAGCAGGATGCGCTAGACGCGGTCCAAGAAACGGTGAGCAAAGTATGGGCAAAACGGAAATCACTGAAGCAACCTGAATATTTTACAACATGGGTCATTCGAATCTTAATACGCGTATGTATGGATGAACAGAAGAAGAAACGTAGAGAGGTGCCTACGGCTGCGGATCATATGGGATATGATGCAATACTTGCTCCGCAAAGTGTAGATTCCGATCACAAATTAGATATGGAAAAGCAGATTAGAAAGCTACAGCCGAAATATCGGATGGTCATTGTACTGAAATATTACCGTGATCTTACCATTCCGGATATCGCTGAACTTATGGACAAGCCGGAAGGGACGATCCGAACCTGGCTTCATAAGGGACTGAAACAAATGAGAACAGAAATGTTGGAAGAAAAGGATCAGGAAGAAAAAGAAAGCCCATGGACTGAGGACAGGAAGGTGAGGAAATATGTCTGAAAAACAAGATAAGAAATGGGAGAATGCTTTTGAGCTAAATAAACAACTTCATGATCAGCGGATGATGATGGTATCTGACTTCGAACTTGATCATGCAATCCGTAAGGGATTGTCACAAGGAAAGAAAACGGATAGGGATGTGAGAAAAAGGAGATCTATTTTTGTAGCAGCCGCAGCTATGATGAGTGTTTTTATGATATTCGTTGCGAGTATCAGAGTTTCACCAGCCTTTGCTTCCACAGTTCGGGACATGCCGGGTTTGAATAAATTCGTAGATCTCATTCGGTATGACAGCTTATTTGCAAAAGCATGGGAACATGATTTTCTACAAGAAGTGGGAATCTCAGATAGATCGGAAGATACCGTGTTTACGGTGGGAAGTATACTTGCGGATGAAGACCGGATTCTCATTCTCTATTCTCTGAAGGGTCCAGAAGTGAGGGAAGGGAAAGCGAATGATTATATGGCTTTTGAATTGACGAATGGAAAAGGAGAAAAGATTAGCGAGCAACGACTAAGCGTTCTTCCTAAAGAGATTGAGGAAGCAGTTGATACTTATGAAAAACTTGATTTTCGATTGTTAGACGGTCAAACGATGCCGGAACGGTTAATTCTGAAAGTGAATATGATTGGTCATCATTATGAAATTCCATTTACCGTGGATAAAGAACGTTTTGCGGGTATGAGAGAGGTCATTCCAGTCGATAAGCAGATGGAAGTAGATGGTCAGAAAGTGAACATTGATCAAGTAACGATTACGCCTCTTCAAGCAAAAGTACATGTCACAGCAGACCCCAATAATACAATGCAGATCAATGATCTAGTTGATTTAAGATTAAATGATAATACCGATTACAAAAGAAGAATGGAGACCGTACAGGGCGACTTATCAACAGGAGAGCGAACTTATTACTTTGAAAGTCCTTATTTTAGTCAAACGGACTCGTTGACTTTAGAAGCAAAAGGATTCTTTTTGAATAAACGAGATCAAGTATTTACATTTAATATAGAGACGGTAGAGACCATACACACACCTAACCCACACATTGTCTTAGATAAGGTAGAGGAAACAGGAGACGGAATTCAAGTAAGCATCAGTACAGAAGGAATTTATGACCAGACGGAATATCCATATTTCAATCCTTATGTACAATTTTTCAATGAAGATAACACATTCACAGATGCTGCGGGTAAAGAATATCCAATGAACGACGCTAAATTGTTAATGTGGACGGGACCCGGCACGGAGAGCCACGAAATGACGTTCTCTATACCCAAAAGGGAATATAAACAGCCTTTGTCTTTTAAGGTGAAGGAATACCCAGGATTTGCGAAAGCAGATATCAATATTAAAATAAAATAGAATTTGTCCTTATGTCGTTCATGTATCGCTTACAAGAAATGTGACGTGTAAACTTTTCAACTCATTCCATAAAAGCTATAATAGAAAGGATTGAGCCTGATTCTAAGTGAAAGAGAGCGATATATTATGGGTCGTAAATGGAATAACATCAAAGAGAAAAAGGCAAATAAGGACGCTAGTACTAGCCGAATCTATGCCAAATTTGGACGTGAAATATATGTAGTTGCTCGCCAGGGTGAACCTGATCCTGAGTCGAACCGTGCACTGAAAGTAGTACTTGAGCGTGCCAAAACTTATAACGTACCAAAAGCGATCATCGACCGCGCACTGGAAAAAGCAAAAGGCGGTTCCGAAGAAAACTTTGACGAACTTCGTTATGAAGGTTTTGGACCTAACGGTTCCATGGTTATTGTGGATGCCCTCACGAACAACGTGAATCGTACTGCTTCCGAAGTACGTTCCACTTTCAGTAAAAACGGAGGAAACCTCGGTGTAAGTGGTTCCGTTAACTACATGTTTGATTCAACAGCCGTTATCGGTGTAGAAGGAAAAACAGCGGATGACGTGCTTGAACTGCTAATGGAAGCAGATCTTGATGTACGTGACATTATCGAAGAAGATGATTCTGTTATCGTGTATGCTGAACCAGATCAATTCCACGCTGTACAAGATGCTTTCAAAAATGCTGGTATTTCCGAATTTACGGTAGCCGAGCTTACAATGCTTCCACAAACCTTCGTATCTCTAGAAGGCGATGCACTTGCTCAGTTCGAGAAACTGATCGATGTGCTTGAAGATCTGGAAGATGTGCAGCAAGTGTATCACAACGTCGAGTTCGAAGATTAAGGTGTACTCTAGCCATTTCTCTAGCCATGAAACGGAAAGTTGTTCTTAAAACCACCAATTGTTTCAATAAGCGAGAATATACATTTTTTTGCTTGTTGGATTTTATAATGATCTACGTTTTGAGTCTGAATTAATGAGAATGGCGTATTGTTAAACTCACTTTTTGTATTGAATATCTATACAAGGAGTGAGTTTTTATGTTATTAGAAGATGTTTAAAAAGAGTTTTTATTTGATCTGGAGATAAAGAATTACAGTGTTCGCACCATTAAAGGCTATCGAAATAACAATAGAGCTTTCCTGAAATTCTTGTGTAACGCATTTGCAGTTACAGAATTGAGGAAGTTAGTACATCGCACATTAAATCGTATCTTATGAACTTGAAGAAAAAAGGATTGTCTAAATCGTATACTAATGGGATTCAAAAAAATATTCGTTCAATTTTCAAATTCAATGTGGAGAAGGTTATATTGCTGAGAAAAGAAATCCTTTTATAGGGGTAAAGTCGTTGAAGCAACCCAAAAAAGTTCTTATTCAAACATTCGATGATGATGAAGTGAAGAGAATGATCAGTGCATTCAAAGGTGATTATTATTTGAGTTTACGAAACAAGTTGATTCTGATGTTATTTGTAGATTTAGGAATCAGGAATCTGGAGCTTTGTACTCTGGGTACACTTGATGTGAGAGATAGTGTTATAAAGATACATGGCAAAGGAAATAAAGAAAGAAATTTGTACATTTCACCTTTTCTTAAAAAGCACATCATCAAATACGAGAGTGAAAGAAGCATATTTCAAAGACAAGCTGATGACTGATTCAAATTTTTTTATCTCAAAATGGTAGAATAATCCAATATCCGTGAGCATATTCGTTGCAGTCGTCATACACTAAGACATTATTATGTCAGAAACAATTAAGATTGGGTTTAGATATTTATAGCCTTAGTAGATTGTTAGGTCATGAGTCAACAATCATTACAAATCGCTATCTGCAATCGATCCAAGATGAGCAGATTCAGAATTAGCTAAAAAGACCACAAAAAGTGACGGCATTTAAAGATGTAAGATTGTCAGCTCAACATTCAGGCATACAATGGCCCATCGAATGAGTGCAGATGTGTTCTCACTTCAAAAAATGTTACGGCACTCTGACTTGGATATGAGCAAGAAATACTTGGCTTTATGGGGAACTGCCTCGAAAGAGCAAAATAATAAGTTTAATCCTTTAAATCATTTGGATTTATAAGGTTTTAACGCGCTCTCATAAACATTAGTTGATTTGTTACATACATCCTAACGTAGATAACCATTCGAGAATATTTTGATTTAAAGCTAATGTGATTTCACCTAGAAGTCGTATAAACCGGCTGTAGAGTATCGAAGTCAACACTCAGTTAAGGAGTCGGTCTTAATTATTAAATCTTTTACACATGTAAATATAGAGTCACCCATTCGAACATTACAAATGGGTGACTATTCAAGTGCTTAACATCCTTGGCAAGTCTGAGAATCATTTGTACCTCGGCAGTCTGCCTTAATAACGAGTTAATTGCTTTGATGAGAAGCCTTTTATCAGCCCTATCTTCGATAGCTTCTATTCCTTCAATTCGAATAACTCAATTGTATTCACATCTAAATCCGAAATCACTTTCTTTAGTTTTCCGTCGAAATGTTTCGTTCGCTGGGCTCAATATGTGAAATATATGTAACGTGGATTTCGCTTTTTCAAACAAAGTTTCCTGTGTGTGGCCGTTTTCTTTGCGTAACATTCTCATACGTTCTCCAACGAGTTATAAAAAATCAGAAGACATTCTTTCACTTCCCTTCCGTTCAAGCGTATGGAAGGAGTGTGGACATTCACATAATCTTATATCAGAATTTTTATTGAAAGAATATTATATATACGATACTATATTTGGTATGTGACTTTAGAACTAGGAAGGTGCGTGAAGATGAGAATAAGGAACTACATAATCAGCTTTACTTGTATATGTTTGATTCTACTGGGAACAGCCTGTGAATCAGAGAGTGATAAACGGAAGGCAAGAATTAAAGAACTTGATAAGGAGATTAATCAGTTAAAGAAAGAAACTGATTTAATGAATGATTATCTCGACGCCTGCGAAAAGGTGAGCAAATGTTAAAATATACTATGGATTTGGGGATGTAAAAATGTATCTTGGCTTTGGAGGGGTATTAGCAATCCTTGCGTTCATCATGTTTTTCATTGCTATTGGTGGCGGTGGTGATTATCCGATTGTAGGGTGGATTCTATTTATCGGATTTGGAATTGGTTCGTGGTACTCCTATAAGAAGAATAATGAACTTGAAGAAGAAAAGATGTCTCAGAAGCGGCATGAAACGGATGATAGGTTAAAGCGTATTCCCAACTACAAATCGTCACAAAGATACACCTCAGCCAATGGCGATGTTACATTATCAATTGACGAAACGAACAAGCAAATATCATTAGTTTCCCTTAATTCATACAAAGATAAAGTGTATAGCTACCGTGACATATTGAAATCTGAGATTTTGACAGATGGTATGAGTGTTACTTCTACAAACAGGGGTAGCCAAATTGGAGGAGCGTTGCTAGGCGGTTTGCTTGCTGGAGGAGTAGGGGCATTGATAGGAGGACTTTCTGGCTCGACGACAAGCCAAGAAAAAGTGAAGAAGATTGAGTTGAACGTAATTGTTAATGATACAGTAAACCCGATACATAAGATTGCTTTTTTAGATTCGGAATTTTCCGCATATGCAAAGGACACTCAGGAATATAAAGATAGCTACAATACAGCATATCATTGTCATCAATTAATCGGTGTTCTTATTAGGCAAGCCGACGAGGAAGACAAGCGAACAGAGACTTCAACGATTAGCAATAGTTCTCAAAGTAATGTGTCCGTTGCTGATGAACTTAGAAAACTTGTCCAGTTAAAGGATGAGGGAATAATCAGCGGCGATGAGTTTGATATACAGAAGAAAAAGCTAATAGGGTAAAACAAATAAACCAGTAAGAGGAGAAAACTTGTTACTGGCTTATTTTTGTAAGGCGTTATACTATCGTTTGTATTGTTCTTTTAATCTGCCTCATTGTATACGTATCAAGAGAATTATAATCTTCTCTCAGCATTGAGTACATTGTGAGATTTTTTACAGTGACGCCCACCTCCATAGCGAGTTAAATAATTGAAAATCTAAAATTTTTTTCTGACACAATAAAATAACAGGTTTATAAGAGCCCACTGCAGATTCCTAGCGAGTGGGCTTTGTTTTTCTTTTTTTGTTTCTCACAAGCGATAAAATACATCTGAAGGAGAAGTATAAGAACATAATTATCAATTGTAAAAAAACAAGCAGATGATAAGTTGGTTGTGATAGTGTCGTGATACAGGGGGCTTGTCCAAAGTGAATACTAAAGGTTTAAATAAATTGAATATGATAGGATGGATATAACAACAAGTTATACTATCTGTTTCTATAGTAATATGTAAATATCGATAGGAGAGGTTGAGATTGAGCTTTGACTACAGGTTATTAGGGAGAAAACTAAAAGAAGCTAGACAAAATCAAGAGTATACTATCGATGAAGTTGCAGAATATATTAATAAATCTGAAAAAGATTATAAAATGATTGAAGATGGTGAATATGTAACTCTTGAAGGAGATACTGTTGTATTGTTATCGAAGTTATTTAAAGTTGATTTCCGTTATTTAATTACAGGTAATTATCCGTCAGCAGAATCTCAAATCACTAGTTTATTCAGACAAAATAGTGAACTATCAAAGAACGATAGACGGGCTATACAATCGTTTATTAGATTATGTGAAACGAAAAATGATATTGAGGAAATGCTTGGATCTTATAAACCTGTACCTCCGAAGTATTCGATGAATGACTTTAATGTGGATAATGAAAAACAACAAGGGATTTTAGCAGCTGATTTCGAAAGGAATCGGCTCAAAATTGTCGGTGATATTCCTAATATTTATTCATTATTACGACAACAAAAAATTCACATTTTCAGAAGAACCTTAGATGATAAAAATATCTCGGGGGTATATATTAAACATCCCTATGCCGGTCATTGTATTTTGATAAACTACGTTGATGATATTTTCAGACAAAATTTTTCAGCAGCGCATGAATATTGCCATGTGTTATTTGACTCAGATAGCGAGCAAAGAATAAGTTATGAAAGAACCAATGATTATGTTGAAGTTAGGGCTAATAACTTCTCTAGTAATTTCTTAGTGCCATCATCTGCTTATCATCAATTAATAAATAAAAAAGACGTGTCCTATGAGTATCTTTCCAATTGGATAATTACTATTTGTAGGAAATATAAAGTGAATAAACATGTTGTTATTTATAAACTTTCAGATTTGAAAATAATTACAAGTAACACAAAAAATAAACTGTTATCTGATTTTAGTTTTAAAGTTATTAGCAATTATAAGGAAGATCCTGAATTAGTAGGTGTTTCTCCGAATCTTGTTAAACCAATCACAGAGTTAATAAAAAATGGTATATCACTTGAGTATATAAAGTTATGTAAAAATGCTTATGACGATGGGGTGATCACATTTTCGAAATTAGTTAATTCCCTAAATACAGATTTTTATAAGGGAAAACACATAGTTGATATTATGGATTTTATAATGGAGGTGTGATGTATGACGACGGTTGCGGTTATTGATACATGCGTTATTCAAAATTTCTGCAATATAAATCGATTTGATTTGTTTGGAAAGTTGAAATATTTTCTTTTTACAACAATATATGTTGATTTGGAGATAAGTAACGCTGACACTGCTACTAAGCTAAAGTATGAGTCTCTTATCAGCAAGGAAACAATTAAAAAAGTGAATCTTACTATTCAAGATTTAGTTCAAATGTCACAAATACCCGAAAGTAAAAAATATAGTGATGCAGAATTGTCTTGTATTGTAAAAGCAAAACAACTTAATTCTTCTGCTCTTACTGATGATAAGAGAGCCATTAATTTTATCAGAAATTATATAGATGGTGTTCTTATCAAGGGAACAAAAGAGATTTTAGTTGAAGGGTATGTTCAAGATTATTTAAATGATAATGATTTGAAAGAATTGCAAGACAAATTAAAGGGGTATAAATTTCATATAAAAGAAAACCTAGTATTTGAAGCAGCTGCTTTAAAAATGTTAGGTATAAGTAATTAGATATATAAATTTGATAATTTGAATTGGATGTAATAATAAAGAAAATCAGGCAGTACTAGTTTTTTTACAAAAATATAAGCGAAAAGCTTATGAAGTAAGGTTTATAAGATTTAATCCTGTGCTTAGCGAATTTTGGGGTCATATTAAAGTAGGCTACGCTGATCATAAGACGAAATAAGTTATCATCCACAATAACCGTAATGAATACTTGGTAGTAGCAATCATTGTTTTGGATGAGTCATTTAGTGTTTTGAATTGTAATAATTTTGGTGAAAAAGATAATTTAATGATGTAAACTTGAGTGGTAGTACTTGGGTCGATTAATGTGTCCCCAAATACAAATTTAGAAAAGAAGAGTTGATTATATGGAAACGAACTTTATCCAAATTTCGGATATTCATCATCATTTTTCAAACTACGATTCGTTGAAAATGAGACTAATGTTAGAAGAATATCTAAAAGAATTGTCACAGGGAACTAGGTTCGACTTTGTATTGATAACTGGCGACTTAAGTGACAAAGGAGCTGGTTTTAATGATGAGATAAGTGGTTTTTTAGATTTGATATTATCAAGCCTAAACTTAACAAGAAAAGATATTTTTATTGTTCCTGGGAATCATGATTTGAAGAGAAACGTCCCGAGAAAATATGTAATAGAGGGTATAAAAGCTTCATTATCAAAAGATGAGCTAGATGAAGCTTTAAAAACAGAAGATACTAAAGGAATATTACTCGAAAGTTTCAAAGATTTTTTTGAGTTTTATAAAGAGTATACAGAAGAAGATTATCCGAGAGAGTCTTTTCATTTTATTAAAACCAAGGGTAAATGTAATATAATCCACTTGAATACCTGTTTGACAGCGTACACTTCAAATGAAGAAGGAACTCTTTTGATAGGAAGACAGAAATTGATTGGTTGCCTTTCAGCGTTAAAGAGAGATCCAAGTAAAATCAACATAGCGATTGGTCATCATACAATTGATTGTTTTCATCCAGATGAGATAACAAGTATTGTTGCAAATTTTGATGACTTTGGGATTGATATGTATTTATCTGGACATGTACATAAACCAAAATACCATATTGAAGCAAATGTCCATACTCCTTACATCAATTTGGTAAGTGGAGCAACACATTCTGATGATTATGCGGTTGGTGGATTTATATCTGCAAAAGTTGCCTTTGATAGTCATGAATTGGAAGTTCAGTATCATAAGTGGCACAATGTAGACGAATATTGGTCTACAACAAATGATATGGGGAGATTGGCAAAAAGCGGAACTCTTAAACATAAATTAAAGAAATTTGAGAAAAGAGCAAAACAACTAGATGTTTCAGTTGATTTAACCTCTCTAAGGGATGATATTGAGGATAAAGTAAGGATTGATGAGGACGAATTTAAACAATTCATAATTGATTTTCATCAACATCCTAAGAAGAAGGGGGAAATTACAAGCTATCAGACAAAACAAAAAGAAATCGAAGAAAAGTTTGATAATATGCGTTGTAGCTCATCATTTGAAAAAATGTTTCTTGATTACGCTCAATATTTCACAGCGATAGAGGAGATATTAAATTCAACTTCATATATTGAAGCAGATAAGAAAGAAATTGTTTCAGAATTAGTTATTGAAACTTATTTGGGCATTCATAGTAAATATGATTCAGGGGATGTTATTTTCACAACTATGGTGGATGCGATACAAAAACAATATTCGGAAACGTTGAGCTATTCACCTGCAAAGACTAGAAGGTATATCCGTATTCTAACTTGTTGGAGTATTTATGACTGTAATATTTTCAATGAAAACAAGGTTGAGGCTTAAAAATGCTGAGTCAAATAAACTTTATAAATTCACTATTCCGTTATGTCAATGTTCAAGAAATTAGCATAGCGGAGGAGGTAATCAAAATGGACTATTTCCTAGTCTCTAAACATCAAATAGTAGAAGAAAATATTCTATTCACTTCTAAAGTGTTATATCAGTTGTTAGATAATGAATTACATGTTGATGAATTATTTTTAAAGTATGCTAATGAAAGAAATATCATATTAAATCTAAACATAGAAAGAATTTTATATCTATCACTTACTTTGCTTTTTGCAATGGGATTAATAAGTGCTAACCAAAATATGATAATGAGGGCTATACAATGATATTAAACGAGTTAGTTATTTATAGTAGTGACTCTGAAACGATTTTAAAAAAGTATCCCTTCAATCGATTTGGACTAAATGTCATTCTAGGTGAAAAGAGCATACTCAACGAAGAGACAAATGGTGTTGGCAAATCTACGATGATAGATTGCATCGAAATCTTGCTTGGAAAGACAATAAGTAAGTCTTACGAACAAAATTCAGAATTAATAAGTCGTAGCATCTTCTTGATCTTAAAGATTGAATCCAATGGAGCAATTATGTATTTGGGGCGTCACCTTAATACTCCTAAAAAGGGATTTATTCTTGTTTCCGAAGAAATTTCGTTTCAAATAAGCGAATGGGAGAGTTACTCTCTGAAAAATTACAAAGAAAAAATTGGTGATTTGCTATTCTTGAAACAAAATGAAACTTCTTTTTCGGCACTGCGCGAATATATAGTCAGGAACGAGAAATTTGGATTTAATGATATAACTTTGGCTGGTCGAAAATCTATTGTTAATTATTCTCTTTTGGCATTTTTATTTGGACTACCTCATAGATTTGAGTTTGAGATTCAGAATATTAAGGCTTCAATTGATTCATTAAGACAACAAATTAAGTTGATTGAATCAATCGGTATTCAAGTAGACAAGCTAAAAATTAAAGAAGAAGAGTTGGAATCAGAAGTATCTCAAATAAAAGCTGCCTTGGATTCGTTAGAGATATCAGATAGGGTTCAGATTAACACTGACAGATATTCAAAGCTTAAAACTGAACTACAGTTAACTCAAAGTAAAATATTTGAACTGGAGCATGTTATTAAGCAATATCAAAAAAACATAAATAATTTAACAAAGAAAACAAGAGACATTAAACAACTGAAGGACATAGAACCTTTTTTTGAACAGCTTGTTGGGTATTTTCCATTTAAAGTAAAACGGAATTATGAAGAGATTGAAACTTTTTATGATTTTATGGTTGACAATCGAGGTAAGTATTTTAATGACAAGATAAGTGTCATGCAATCAGAAATAGCTGAGTTAAAAGAGAACAGACAGAAAATAGAAGATGACTTAAGAAATGTAAGTCAACTTCTGAAAAACAAGAAATTTGTTGAAGATGTTGCTTCAGTAATAAAAGAACTAGAAGAAAAACAAATGGAATTAGCACAAATAAAGGTTAGATTAGCAGAATACAACAACAAAAATGGGATAAATGATAAAATTAACAAACTTGAAGCTGAAAAATTGAGACTCACATCAATAAAGAATGATGAGTTTAATACGTATAAAGAACATGTTGAATATTTACAAAAAATATTTAACTCGATGTGCTTGGAGACATATAATCAAATAGGAGTTCTAAATTTTGAGTTTGAGAACTCCTCAAAAAGTACTGCTTCCACCGGAAGAATTAAAATCAGATGCACTATTCCAGATGAGAACTCGCATGGAAGACTATACATGAAAATTAATATGTTTGATTTGACTTGGTTATTATATAGAATTGAAAAACATTTACCAATTAATTTTTTATTCCATGATGGTTCTTATTCAAAGCCAGATGTGGCGGTTAAACCAAAGCTATTGAGCTATATTGACTCCCAATTAAAGACTGGTGAACGAGGGCAATACTTCGTTACTATTAATATTGATGAATTAGATACGAGTGACATTGAGGTTCTGGAAGACAATAACTGTGTTATTGCAAAGCTAAATAGGAGCAAAGATGAGAATAGATTTTTTGGTTTCAAATTTTAAACGTACCGATTCCCTAAAAAGTTATTAAAGTAAGGGATGGACTTAATCGTTCTCTAATTTTATACAAAAAGTGAGTTGTAACAAACCAGTTTTTCGAACTGAGCCTGTGCATCCTCGGGAAGTTCAATATGGTTTTCAGCAAATGTATCACAATGTTGAGTTTGAAGAGTAGACGTACACGTAAGTTCGTTTCGAGAGTTTAACTTTCGATATTAAGAACCCTCCATACCGCCTCAACAAGCGGCTGGAGGTTCTTTTTATTTGTTTGAAAGAATCAATTTCATAACACCTTCATGAGTTATGAAATTGATTCGAATAAGATAAAATATAACACCATCAAGGAGAGAGACATGAAACTGGTATCTTGGAACGTAAATGGGCTTAGAGCTTGTGTGAAAAAAGGGTTTATGGATTATTTTCATCAAATGGATGCGGATATTTTCTGTCTACAAGAAACAAAACTGCAAGAAGGACAGATTGAACTGGAGCTCGGGGAAGAGTATCAGGATTACTGGAGTTACGCCGAGAAAAAAGGATATTCGGGAACTGCGATATTTACTCGTATTAAACCTTTGTCCGTTCAGTATGGAATGAGTGAAGAAGACCCGGACGTGGAAGGCCGAATGATCACTTTAGAATTTGAGTCTTTCTATCTGGTGAACGTGTATACACCGAATGCTCGGAGAGATCTATCGAGACTAGCTATGCGGCTGGAGTGGGAAGAACAATTTCGAGAGTATATTACGGGCCTGGATCAGAAAAAACCTGTGGTGATTTGTGGAGACCTGAATGTCGCGCACCAAGAAATAGATATCAAGAATGCGAAGAGTAATCGGGGCAATTCCGGATTTACAGATGAGGAACGAGAGAAAATGACGAGACTGCTGGAATCCGGATTTGTAGATACATTCCGTTATTTTTATCCTGATCAGACAGATGTATATAGCTGGTGGTCTTATATGGCAAAGGTTCGAGAGCGAAATATCGGCTGGCGTATTGATTATTTTCTAGCATCAGAGAGAATTGCTCCCCAATTAATAGACGCATCGATCGATAGTCAAGTTCTCGGAAGTGATCATTGTCCGATCGTGCTTGAAATAGATATAACTAAATAAAATGGATTAATGCAATTTTGTTTGGTTTTGTTAGGTTAGGTATGTCATGCTTTTTATCAAAATAACTATTTTTGTTATGGAATTTTACGAAAACCTATTTCCAATTTGAACTGATAGCGTTATCATAGGGGATGGAAATGAACGTATATATCAGGTAATTGGAGAGGGGAAGTAAGCCGTGAGCCAACCGTTTCAACAGGGAGAGACCGTTCTTTTTATAGGAGACAGCATTACTGATTGTGGTCGAGATTACAGTAACAATTGGAGCCTTGGCAGTGGATATGCTCTGCTGACAGCAGCTGAAGTTGGGAAACAATATCCTGAGCTAAATATGAGGTTTTTAAATCGGGGTATTAACGGCAACCGAATTACGGATCTGCAGCAACGATGGGAAGAGGACTGTATCGCTCATCAGCCTGATTGGGTGTCGATCTATATCGGTATTAATGACACTTGGCGTTATTATGATCAAGGTGAATTTACTTCACCCGAAGATTTCTATCGTACATATCGTGATCTGATTGTTCAAACCAAGGAAAAAACAAATGCAAAACTGGTCCTCATCGAACCATTTGTTCTTCCTGTTCCGGCAGGGCAGAGAGAATGGAGAGCAGACCTTGATCCAAAAATCCATGCGATTCGCCAGTTAGCTCGTGAATTTAAAACATATTATATTCCTCTAGATGGTTTATTTGCTTCAAAAAGCACGCAACTCGATCCGGCTTTCTGGGCCGAAGATGGAGTACACCCAACAGCGGCAGGCCATGCACTGATTAGTAAAGCATGGCTCGATGCAGTTCAATCCTAATATAGGGAAGACACAAAACTTTTATCAATAAAAGAAAAACTACCTCTGCAAGCATCCATTAAGGATGAGAGCTAAAGGTAGTTTTTTTATTTTACAATCAAATCAATTTCATAATACCAACATCAACCCATTATACAAGCACTTTACGGAATTCTTCGGTGAGAAGCGGTACTACTTCAAATAAATCGCCAACAATACCATAGTCTGCGACTTTAAAAATCGGTGCTTCTGGATCTTTATTAATGGCAATAATGACTTTGGATTGACTCATGCCCGCCAAATGCTGGATTGCTCCGCTTATGCCGCAGGCGATATAGATCTCAGGAGTAACGACTTTACCGGTCTGACCGATTTGAAGGGAATAATCACAGTATCCTGCATCACAAGCTCCACGGGAAGCGCCGACAGCGCCTCCTAGTAAATCGGCAAGTTCTTCGAGCGGTTTGAATCCTTCTTCACTCTTGACACCGCGGCCTCCAGAGATCACTACTTTGGCTTCCGTCAGATCTATTTTTCCTGTAGCTTTGCTCACGACATCTTTAATCACGGTACGCAGGGAAGGAGCAGGATAAGCGATATCCACTACACTTGATGGAGCAGCAGTCTCACTTAATTCAGCAGGTTTAATATTATTTGGACGAATGGTAACGACAGCAGGAGTGGATTCGAATACACGTTTCTCAAATGCTTTCCCTGCATAAAGGGGCCGGGTGAAAATCGTTTCCCCGTCTTCATTATCAATCGCGGTTACGTCAGAAATTTGACCTGCTTGTAAATAGGCTGCTACTTGCGGAGCAAGATCCCGTCCAATGGCGGTATGACCAAAAAGTACGATATCTGGTTTCATTTGATCCAATGCAGCCTTAATTGCAGCAAAGTAAGCATCGGGATTATAGTGCGTAAGGTCTGCATGTTCCATGGCGACAACCTGATCTGCTCCGTAAGGAAGAATCGCAGATACCGCTTCTGTAATTAGAGATCCAGCAACAAAAGCGCAGATGGTATCCCCTTCCTTCGCAATGATCTGAGCTGCACCTAACGTCTCCTTAGCAACTTGACGTAACTTACCTTCACGGCTTTCAGCGTAAATGAATATCGTTTTGCTCATTAGCTTAACCTCCCGGGCAATATAGAATAAATTAAGCAGGGGATCATGGTTCACAAAAAAATTGCATGTAGGACATTCTACTTGCCATACAGTTATAAAAACATCACAATTGAAAACGCATTCAAAAGTTAAATCACTTTAGACTTCGTTCGCAGTAAGGAAACAAGTTCGGATACCGCTTCGGCAGGTTCACCTTTTAGAATTTGCCCAGCACTTCGTTCTGGGGGGAGCGTGAGTTCGGTTTGTTTTGTCGCTGGCTTCACTTCATCCTCCGTAAGGTCCAGATCTTCAAGTGTATAGGTTTTGAATGGTTTTTTCTTCGCTTTCATAATGCCGGGCAGGGAAGGATAGCGGGGTTCATTTAGTCCTTGTTGAGCGGTGAATAGGGCTGGTAAGGGGAGGGTAAGTATTTCAAGATCTCCCTCAGCGTCACGGTGAACTTCCGCGGTCGTACCGTTTATCGTAAGTTTAGTGATGGAAGCGGTATGGGGGATATTGAGCAGCTTTGCAAGCCGAATCGCCACTTGGCCTGATCCGCGATCGACTGAGAAATTACCGCCAAGAATGAGGTCCGGATTTTCTTTGGATAGATAGGTATATAGAACTTTGGAGACAGCATACTCATCATTCGGAATTCGATCATCCGAGATGAGGACTGCTTCATCGGCACCCATTGCAAGGCCAGTGCGCAGCGCTTCTGCGGTTCGACTGGGACCGAGGGATACAAGGGTTACGCTGCCGCCAAGCTCATCACGAAGTTTAACGGCTTCCTCCACTGCATATTCATCATAAGGGTTAATGACAAACTTGACTCCATCTTCCATAATCGTACCTTGCTTCACTACGATTTTTTCCTCTGTATCAAATGTTTGTTTCATGAGCACTACAATTTTCATCGTTTACGCTCTCCCTTCAAAATGAATGCTTGTGAGTTTTTTATATGTGAATCGTAGAGATGTAGAACCTCTCTACTTGGAAACGCCGTGAATAAAAAACTGAAGTGTTTCATCCACTTGATCACGTAAGGAGTACTTTTGACCAGAAAGAAGCCAAGAAGTAACGACCTCGTCCATGGAACCGAAAATTAAATTTCGCACAAGTTTCACATTGAGGTTCGCCCGAAACTGTCCATTGTCGATCCCTTGTTGAACAATATTCTCGATCAGCTCGATGTAAGGTTTCAGCGTAATCCCTATTTCTTTTCGCAGTTCTAGTTCACTTTGCCGCATTTCAATCTGAGTCACATAAGCAAGCTCTGGATTATTCTCAAGTTCCGTGTAATGAATGGTGCATATTATTCGCAGCGCTTCACAAGCATCATTCGTTTCAGCTACGCTTTCATGAAACTTATTTACCAGTTCTCCAAGCTTCTCTTGGAACAGATGAATGAGTATGTCCTCCTTTCTTTTGAAATACAAATAAATCGTTCCATCCGCTACGCCGGCTGCCTTGGCAATCTTGGAAACTTGCGAACGGTGATAGCCGTTTTCAGCAAATACCTTGAGAGCGCCCTGAAGAATCAAATCATATTTTTCTGTTTTTTTACTTGTCATATCGTCACCTCGATGTTAGACTACAATTAAATTTATGAATGAATACTCATTCAGTTTCTTTTCATCATCATAGAATACGTTCTTATCATTGTCAACGACGGGTTAACAAATCCTAAATATGCAGCAGTTACATCTACTTTACACAGAAATAGAGACGTTCATCATTCACGGTATTTGACGATTTCCATGTTGTTTTACAGTCAAACGGAGTATGGAAGTCTCTTTTTTACACACTAAATGAAAGCGCTTCATACACAAGTTTCCCTGATCTTGGCTTGGTGAGAAATAAAGAAGGGAGTGACACACGGTAGAAAGACGATAAAGAGAAGGATTCAAGGAAAAGAATGAAGATACAAGGGGCTGATGAGGATGATCTTGCAAATCGGTAATGCGCTGCTCTTTTTCCTCGTTACCGGTCTAGCGGTATATCTGTTCCTAAGAGTCGTGTATCACCGGTATCTGTACATTCGTTTAGGAAAGCCGGCTGACCTCAGGCGAGATGTGAACGAACGATTACGAACCTTTGCCGTTCAGGTATTTGGTCAAACGAAACTTTTTAAAGATCCAAGAAGCGGTATTATGCACTTTGTTGTCTTTTACGGTTTTATTATTTTGCAGTTTGGTGCACTGGATATTATCTGGAAAGGCCTAAGTGGTCATCGGCTTCCGATTCCAGGTTATGAAGGATTTATTCTCATGCAAGAGGTTACGGTAGTTCTCATTCTTTTGGCGATCGCGTACGCGGCATACCGCAGATATGGGGAGAGGCTGGACCGATTAAAACGTGGGTTTAAACCTAGTATTGTCGTCATCTTTATTACTACGCTTATGATATCAGTACTTTTTACCATGGCATTCGAGAGAGTAAGAGAAGGCGTGGCACCGTCTCTACTGGCTCCGATCTCATCAAGTCTTGCTGCTGCTGTAAGCTGGATGCCTGACATGGCAATAAACGCACTATACTACGTATGTTGGTGGCTGCATCTCATCATCTTGCTATCATTCCTGCTGTATGTTCCTCAATCAAAACACTTTCATCTCATAACAGCCCCTATCAATATTTTATTTCGCAGAACAAATGCCCCAGGGAAATTAACCGCATTAGACCTCGAAGATGAAGAAGCTGAATCCTACGGTGTAGGTAAAATAGAAGATTTTACTCAGAAACAAATGCTTGATTTTTATGCATGTGTTGAATGTGGACGCTGTACGAATGTATGTCCTGCAACAAGCACAGGAAAGATGCTGTCTCCAATGCATATGATCGTGAAACTGAGGGATCATTTGACGGAAAAAGGAGCTCTACTCACGTCAAAATCCCCTTGGGTACCCGCTGGCGTATTTGGATACTCGGGAGTTTATTCGATGGGTGATACAAACCACGAACTCAAGGAGTGGAAGGGCGAAGGTATCACTGATATTCGTCCTACGATGGCAGCTCAGAAGAAAGCATGGCATCAGGTGGAAGGTGTGAATGTCAAGGATGTTCAGCTTATTGGCGGAGTGATGACAGAAGAAGAAATATGGGCTTGTACGACTTGCCGTAATTGCGAAGATCAGTGCCCAGTATCCAATGAACACGTAGACAAAATTGTTGATCTGCGCAGACATCTTGTTCTTATGGAAGGCAGTGTGCCGCAAGAAGGACAAAGGGCGATGCAGAACATTGAGCGTCAAGGTAACCCATGGGGCATCAGCCGGGCTGAACGCAGTAAATGGGTGAAGGAAATCGATCCGGAAGATACGCTTCATCTTCAGATTCCGACCGTGAAAGAGAATCCGGCATTCGAATATTTATTTTTTGTAGGTTCAATGGGTTCCTATGATAATCGCAGTCGCAAAATAACCCGCGCTTTTGTTCGTCTGATGAATGAAGCAGGCGTGAACTTCGCCATTTTGGGTAACGAAGAAAAAAATTCAGGCGACACACCGCGCCGGATGGGTAACGAATTCCTATTCCAGCAACTCTGTGCAGAGAATATTGAGATTTTTAAAAAATATGGTGTCGATAAAATCGTCACCGCATGCCCGCACACCTTCAACATTTTTAAGAATGAATATCCTGATTTTGGACTAAAAGCAGAAGTGCTGCACCACACGCAGCTCCTAGACCAACTTGTGAAAGAAGGAAGACTCTCTCCGAAACATACAGTTGAAGAAAAAATCACGTATCACGATTCCTGTTATCTTGGTCGGTACAACGGTGTTTATGATCAGCCGCGTGATGTGCTAAGGGCTATCCCAGGGGTAACGCTGCTTGAGATGGAGCGAACTCGTGAAAACGGAATGTGCTGTGGTGCCGGCGGCGGGCAGATGTGGATGGAAGAGGATGAAGGAAAACGGGTAAATCTAGCCCGAACGGAGCAAGCCCTTGCGGTATCACCGACGATGATTAGTTCCGCTTGTCCTTACTGCCTGACGATGCTAGAAGATGGTACGAAGCTGCAAGAAGTAGAAGAGCAAGTGAAAACTCGGGATATTGCTGAGATTTTGGAAGCGTCTGTATTTGGAAGGAAAGAAACCCACGAACGGGAGGTCGTAGTTAAATGAATAAAACGTTAGCAAAAGATACGGCTCACAAAACTGCTTCTAGGACGATTTCAAAAGCCGCCGTTATCGGGTCCGGTGTCATGGGGTCGGGTATTGCAGCCCATCTGGCCAATGCAGGCATTCCTTGTTTATTGCTTGATGTTGTTCCAAAATCGCTAAGTCCAGAGGATGAAAAAGCAGGGTTAAGCCTTGCGGATCCTAAGTTTAGAAATAAACTGGCGGCAAAAGCAATTGCAGCTCTTCCTAAATCCAGTTCGGCTCCGCTTTATGCGGCAGATTTTGTAGAGCGAATTACACCGGGGAATATAGAAGATCATTTCCATCTACTAAAAGATGTGGACTGGATTATTGAAGTGGTGACGGAAAAGCTCGACATAAAGAAATCCATTCTAAAACAGATTGAAGGAGTGGTAAAAGAAGGAACGATCGTAAGTACCAACACTTCGGGAATCTCGGTTAATGCGATGGTAGAGGATTGCAGCGAACATTTCCGCAGGAATTTTATTGGAACTCATTTCTTTAACCCTCCCAGACATATGAAGCTGCTCGAGATCATTCCTGGATTTGATACCGATCCGCAGATCACAGCATTTATGGCGGACTTCTGTTCAAGAAGGCTTGGCAAAGGGGTCGTACTTGCAAAAGATACACCTAATTTTATATCTAACCGAATTGGCACGTATGGACTGCTCGTTACTTTACATGAAATGAAAGAGAACAACTATACCGTAGAAGAAGTGGATGCAGCTACGGGTCCTGTCCTCGGCAGGCCGAAAAGCGCGACCTTCCGCACTCTGGATCTTGTCGGAATCGATACGTTTGTCCATGTTGCTCAGAATGTATTTGGCAGCGTTCCAGACGGACCTGAGAAAGACATTTTCGCTGTACCTGACGTTCTAAATGAATTGGTAGCAAAAGGTTGGATTGGAGAAAAGGGCGGCCAAGGTTTCTATAAGAAAGTGAAAGGGGAAGAGGGCAGCAAAATACTCTCACTTGATCTGTCCACGATGGACTATAATCCAAGCGCAAAAGTTAGATCTGCTTCCATCGAAGCTGCAAAAGCGGTAAAAGGGTCAAAGAAGAAAATAAAAGCATTCCTTACCACCAATGACCGTTATTCGGAACTGGCTTGGAATGTGCTTAAACAAGTACTGATTTATTCCGCTGAAAAATTAGGAGAAATCGCGGATTCCATTGAGGATATCGATAATGCAATGAAATGGGGTTTTAACTGGGAACTTGGACCATTTGAAACTTGGGATCTGATTGGATTACCCGAATCCGTACAGCGGATGGAAGCAGAAGGTCTTGTCGTACCAACGTGGGTCAAAGAATGGATCGCCGCGGGTAACAAGTCTTTCTATGAGCAAAAAGACGGAGCTGTACTCCACTTCTATAAAGGAGCTTACAAAGAAGTCGAAACACAGCCAGAACGGATCTCGCTTCAAAGCTTAAAGGCACAGAACAAGATTATTCGCCATAACTCGGGTGCGAACCTGATTGATCTTGGAGATGACGTCGCTTGTCTAGAGTTTACTTCACCGAACAATGCCATTGGTGCAGATATTCTAGTCATGATCCAGCAAAGTGCCGAGGAAGTAAGAAATAATTATCGCGGACTTGTTATTGCGAATGAAGGACGTAACTTCTGTGTGGGCGCCAATCTAATGCTCATGCTGATGGAAGCCCAAAGCGGGGACTGGGATGAAGTGGATGATATCATCCGTTTATTCCAGGGCAGTATGATGAAATTAAAAGGTCTTGAAAAACCGGTAGTGGCAGCACCCCACCGAATGACACTAGGCGGCGGTGTGGAGGCTTGCCTTCCAGCAGATCGCATTATTTTCTCCGCAGAATCTTACTTTGGATTGGTCGAGACAGGTGTAGGACTCATTCCTGCGGGAGGCGGTTGTAAAGAACTAGCACTTATGACAAGTGACCGTTATCCAAATCCTGATTCAGATCTTCAGCCTGAGTTAAACCGTATTTTTGAAATGATCGCCATGGCAAAAACATCAACAAGTGGTCATGAAGCGCTGCGTATGTATGGTCGCCGTCATGACAGTGTCGTTATGAATCAAGATTTCCGTATATACGAAGCAAAACAAGCGGTACTTGAAATGGAAAGGGCAGGATATCAGCCAAAAATATCTGGTAAGGCAAGAGTAGCCGGAAGAGACGGACGTGCGGTCCTGCAAGTGGGAGCACTTGGATTAAAAAACAGCGGGTACATTAGTGATCATGATTATTTGATTGCGAAGAAACTGGCACACATCCTGACAGGAGGAGATGTAGCTCCAGGAACATTGGTTAGTGAACAATATTTGCTTGATCTGGAACGGGAAGCTTTCCTCAGTCTACTTGGAGAAGTGAAAACACAGCAGCGTATGCAGCACATGTTGTCCAAAGGCAAACCGCTACGTAACTGAATCAATTTCATCATTTTAATGAGTTGTGAAATTGATACAACTAGTCTCTTAATCCAAAAAGATGAGGTGAAAATCATGAGAGAAGCCGTGATTGTATCGCTGGCTCGGACTGCGATCGGGAAAGCGAAGAAAGGGAGTCTCGCGCAGACGAGAGTAGAAGATCTAGGGAAAGCGGTACTTGAAGCCGTTATTGACCGTGCACCTGGACTGCAAAAAGAAGATGTAGACGATATCATCCTTGGTTGTGCGATGCCAGAGGGTGAGCAAGGTTTAAATGTAGCAAGGATTATTTCGCTATATGCAGGGTACCCGGTTACGGTTCCTGCGCTGACCGTCAATCGCTTCTGTTCATCTGGCTTACAAGCCATTTCTTTTGCAGCAGAGCGTATTATGCTTGGGCACGCAGATGTCATCATTGCTGGCGGTGTGGAAAGCATGAGTCATGTACCCATGACTGGATTCAAACCTGCCCCTCACCACCGGATTGTGGAAGACATGCCGGAAGTTTATATGGGTATGGGGCATACGGCAGAAGAAGTGGCACGCAGATTTAGTGTGGATCGCGAAGCACAAGATGCTTTTGCCGTAGGAAGCCACCGCAAAGCAGCAGCAGCCATTGCTTCCGGTAGATTCCGAGAAGAAATCGTACCTGTCACTGTAGCCGCCACTTCAGTAGACGAACAGGGAAGAGTGCGCAGCCGTACCTTCACTTTTGATACCGATGAAGGTGTACGTGAAGATACATCAATGGAAGGACTCAGTCGTCTCAGACCTGCATTTTCCATCAAAGGTACGGTAACGGCAGGGAATGCTTCTCAGACCAGTGACGGAGCTGCGGCCGTTGCGGTGATGAGCCGTGAAAAAGCACAGGAACTTGGGCTTACACCGCTTGCTACTTTCCGTTCATTTGCCCTTGCCGGGGTAGAGCCGGAGGTAATGGGAGTAGGTCCCGTCGAAGCGATTCCCAAAGCACTTAAAATGGCAGGAATCGAAAAAGACGACGTAGATCTCTATGAAATTAACGAAGCTTTTGCATCGCAATGCCTTCATATCATTCGAGCCTTGGAACTCGATGAGAACAAGGTCAATGTGAACGGAGGGGCAATAGCCCTGGGTCACCCATTAGGCTGTACAGGCGCCAAACTTACAGTCAGCTTGATCTCCGAACTGGCGAGGCGGGGAGGAGGCTACGGTGTAGTAAGTATGTGTATCGGCGGAGGGATGGGAGCCGCCGGGGTGTTTGAAGTCCACCCACAGAAACAGTTCAGCATGGGGTATTAAGGATGCGATGAGCCGACAGAGAGGATTAAGTTCGTGGCTGAAAGCAAGAATTGAAGCGGAACGCAGCCAAGCTGATTCTTATTACCTCATTACTCATACTCACACTAAGTAGTTCGCTTTACCCAAGGCAGTTTCAAGGGGAGAAACCTTGAAACTCGCCCCTGCCCACACCCAATTTGTGTAGGAGCAGTATGACCTGTAGGCGGTGCTCAACCCTGCTTGCGTAGAAAGCGGAATCGTCCTGAAGAAGCGAAGCGCTCGCCTTTGAATCTGGATTTCAACCTTACCCCCTTCCATCAAGAAACCCAGATTCAACAGCGATCGTAAGGATGATCCGCATTCGAAGCACCGCTTAACGATGCTCAGCCGATCCGCATTCGAAGCACCGCTTAACGATGCTCAGCCGATCCGCATTCGAAGCACCACCTAACGATGCTCAATGGATCCGCATTCGAAGCAGCACGCTGATTCACCACAAATCCCCTTCCGGAAGGAGCTACCACTCATGACTGACAACCAAACCAAAGAACCAAAAATCAAAGGCGGAAGTTTTATCATCGATAACGTAGATATGAATCGCATCGTAACCCCCGAGGATTTTACCGAAGAACACCGCATGATTGGAGAAACGGTTCGTGATTTTATTGATGGCGAAGTCATTCCTAAAGATGAGGAACTAGAGAAACTAAATTATGACCTGACCGTAGAGCTGCTTCAAAAAGCAGGAGAGCTTGGACTTCTTGGAGCAGATGTTCCTGAGATGTTTGGGGGAATTGGTCTTGATAAAGTAAGCTCAACGATCATTACCGAGTATTTTTCCAAAAGTTCAGGGTTTGCCCTATCCTTTGGTGCTCATGTCGGAATCGGGACGCTGCCCATCGTTTACTTTGGTACAGCGGAGCAGAAGCATAAATATTTACCCGACTTAGCAAGCGGAGCGAAAATCGCTGCATACTGTCTGACCGAGCCAACATCCGGTTCTGATGCTCTGGCTGCAAAGACAACAGCTCGTCTCACGGAGGACGGAGAGTACTATATTTTAAATGGATCAAAACTATATATCACGAATGCAGGATTTGCCGATATTTTCATTGTCTATGCGAAGGTGGAGGGAGAGCATTTTACTGCTTTTATTGTAGAGAAAGAGATGGAAGGATTTACGATCGGGCCGGAAGAAAAGAAAATGGGAATCAAAAGTTCCTCTACACGTCCGCTCTTTTTTGAAGATGTGAAAGTCCCCAAAGAAAATTTACTCGGAGAGATTGGAAAAGGTCACCGGATCGCTTTTAATATTCTTAACATCGGTCGGTATAAACTTGCGGCAGGTACCGTGGGTGCGTCGAAAGAATCGATAGAACTCAGTGCCAAGTATGCGAATACGCGCAAACAATTTGAAACCCCGATCTCGAGCTTCCCGCTCATACGTAAAAAACTGGCCGAAATGAATATTATTACGTTTGTGATGGAAAGTATGGTGTATCGTACAGCGGGGCTGTTGGATGAAGCTCTCGCAGACATTGATTACAATCATCCTGATGCAGGTGTTCACTCAGCAAACGCAATTTCGGATTATGCCATTGAATGCTCGATCAATAAGGTGTTTTCTTCAGAAGGTCTCGATTTTATTGCAGATGAAGGAGTCCAGATTCATGGAGGGTATGGATATATTCAGGAATATAAAATTGAACGAATCTACCGAGATTCCCGTATTAATCGAATTTTTGAAGGAACGAATGAAATTAACCGCCTCCTTATCCCCGGTACCTTAGTGAAAAAAGCGTTAAAAGGGGAAATCGCCCTTCTGCAAAAAGCACAAGGTCTGCAAGGTGAACTGCTGCAAATGGTTCCGGCGCAGGAATATGAAGGGGTGCTCGGACAAGAGGAATACATTCTGGATATGGTGAAGAAAATATTCCTGCTCACAGGCGGCTTTGCCGTGCAGAAACTAGGTACCAGCCTAGAGAAAGAACAAGAGGCTTTGTCCAATCTAGCGGATATTTTAATTGATGTGTTTGCACTGGAGAGTGCGCTGCTTCGTACCAAGAAACAACTAGCCCGCGTACCAGAAGAAAAAGCCATGAACATGGTGGAGATGACCAAAGTGTATGCTTATGAAGCCCTGCAAAGAGCAGAAGCTACCGCCAAGGAAACACTCACTTCTCTTGAATCCGGTGATATGCTCCGGATGCAGTTATCTGTGCTGAAAAAACTAACAAAATTAAGTCCAGTAGACAAGGTAGCACTGAAACGCAGCATTGCCGCTAGGGTGGTAACAAACGAACGTTATACCGTATAACTGCGCATCATCTTTGCTAGATATAAAATGGTTTTGGATGAGGAGTAGGTCAGCAGGAAGCATTCCGAGAGGAAAGGATTGATATTCGATGAATGCAAAGCCCTGGCTTCCGTATTACCCGACCGAAGTGGCCCCTAGTTTCGATTATCCTAAACAGAATCTGGCGCAGTTTCTGATCAGCTCTGCTGGGCAGTATCCGAACCGGCCGGCCATGTATTTTATGGGAAAGACCATTCGTTATAAAAAGCTGCTAGAGTCTGCTTACCGTATGGCAAACGCGCTGAAAAGTAAAGGACTCAAGAAGGGGGATCGGGTGGCTATTATGCTACCCAATTGCCCGCAGGTTGTGATTGCATATTATGGAACCCTCCTTGCAGGGGGCATCGTTGTAATGACGAATCCGCTCTATGTAGAGCGGGAGCTGGCATATCAATTGCAGGATTCAGGAGCGAAGATCATGATTACCCTGGATCAATTTTATTCAAAAGTTCAGAATGTTGCAGAGGAAACGAGGCTTGAACATACCATCGTTACGGCTATACCAGATTACTTGCCTTTTTTTAAAAAAATATTGTATCCCTTCGTCGCTAAAAAACAAGGACCGCTGCCACAAATTGAATACAGCCGAACTGTCCATTCGTTTACCGCACTTCTTGCTTCAGCGGACGATGCACCTTGCTGTGAAAAGGTGAATGCAGATCATGACTTAGCATTATTACAGTACACCGGCGGGACGACTGGTGTCCCTAAAGGGGTCATGCTAACCCACACGAATCTCATTGCAAACACCATCCAATCCGCCAATTGGTGTTATCAAGTGGAGAATGGCAAAGAACGATATTTAGCTGTACTGCCTTGTTTTCATGTGTTTGGGCTTACTACACTTCTCAGCCAAGGGGTCTACCGTGCAGGGATGCTAATCCTCTTACCTAAATTCGATCTGAATTCCCTTCTCAAAATCATCGATAAGAAAAAACCGACCCTTTTTCCAGGAGCACCCACGATGTATATTGCCCTTATTAATCATCCTAAGATCAAAGAGTACGACTTATCCTCGATTAATGCCTGTATCAGCGGCTCATCTGGGCTTCCGCTTGAAGTGCAAGATCGTTTTGAAGAGCTGACAAAAGGAAAATTAATCGAAGGTTACGGACTTACGGAAGCTTCACCTGTAACGCATGTAAACCCGATATGGGGAAGAAGAAAGATAGGAACGATCGGGATTCCGGTTCCTGACACCGAAGCGAAAGTGGTGAATCCAGTTACAGGTGAAGACGTTCTGCCGGGGGAAGCAGGGGAACTCATTGTCAAAGGACCGCAGGTGATGAAAGGATATTGGAATAGGCCTGAGGAAACCTTTGATACGATTCGAAACGGCTGGTTATTTACCGGTGACATGGCAACCATGGATGAGGAAGGCTATTTTTCGATCATTGACCGGAAAAAAGATATGATTATTGCAAGCGGCTTCAATATTTATCCGCGTGAAATTGAAGAAGTTCTTTACGAACATCCAGCCGTAAAAGAGGCTGTTGTAATAGGAATAAAAGATGCGTACCGCGGTGAAACAGTGAAAGCCTATATTGTCCTTAAGGATGGAAAGACGCCTGATCCGAAAGATATAGAAATGTTCTGTCGTTCCCAGCTTGCAGCTTATAAAGTGCCTAGACACTATGTATTCCGTGAATCACTTCCGAAGACCCTTGTAGGTAAAGTATTACGCCGTAAATTACTTGAGGAAGAGGAAGAAACTCCGGCAGGTTGAAAGTTTTGCGGCCTACCCGGATAGAGAAGGAGGCTCTTTTTGATGGAGAGCATGGAAGGAAAGCAGTATATAGAGTCTTTGACCAAGGCGGCGGAACACACTTTTTGGGGATACCTTGGATGTGAGCTTACAGCCATTCAAAAAGGTGAAGTGGTGGTAACGCTTGATACGAAGCCGCACCATCTGAATCTCATGGGAATTGTTCATGGGGGTGTACTTTCTTCGCTGATGGATAACGCAATGGGAATTGCGGTCATGGTAAGGCGTCCCGGAGAAGCTTCAGTGACCAGTAACCTGAATGTGCATTTCGTTAAACCAGCGAAAAAAGGCCCACTTACCGTTACCGCAAAAATAGTTCATGAAACCGGCCGATCGCTAACGACCGAATCACGAGTGTTAGATCGTGACCATGAACTGGTTGCACTAAGTACGGGTTCATTTCGGATTACAAAATAGATAGAAGCGTGAACCACAGCAAAGGAGATATTTCATTTTAGCTGACAGGACTCGGGCGAACCACCAAAGGTTCGTCTATTTTTATGACTTTAATCTTATATGATTATGATTACATATGTGCATATGGTTTAAGTAGATCGTATGGTAATGATGTGAATAACCGGGATATAGACAGGAGGCAATATCAATGAGAAAAAGTAAATTCACTAAAGGGATTACCACCCTTGCAATCACCGCAGCAATGACGATGAGTGCAGCTTCAGCAGGAGCGGCTTCTTCTTCAACTAGTGATCTATTGGGAAGTAAGCCAGCAGGTTCTGACAAATTTCAGTTTAGTGATATTCAGTTTTTAACTGGAAATACAGGTCGTGTTGCCGGAAACGGGTTCATGATTGGTACTTCAGATTTCGGCAATGATTGGCAATCGATCTATACAGGTACATGGCAATTTACACAGCTGGATTTCATTAATAACACGACAGGATGGATGCTTGCCAAATCTGCGGTGAATGGTCCGAATGCTCTGCTCTATACCAAAGATGGAGGCACGACACTAACCAAAATCAAAACGGGATCGATGAATCTTGAACGGATCTCTTTTAAGAACGAAAACTTTGGTTTTGGTTACTCTCGGGCATTTACCTACAAAACAGCAGATGGTGGACAACACTGGACGAAAATAAAAACACCAGCGAATACAAGATATGCCGATTTCACAGATGAGCAGAATGGGTATGCGCTTGTCGTGGTTCCTGGGTACGGATACAAGATTCATAAAACAACAGATGGAGGCAAGAATTGGCGCTCTGTTTTATCCGTTCCTTCTGAAAGCATAAGCGGGGGTGAAATTGCGGTAGAAAGAAATCAAGTGTGGGCCCGACTTAACGGAGGAGCGGGGATGTCTCAACAATCGTATGCTCTGTACTCTTCGCAAAATGACGGAGAAAGCTGGACGAAAGTAATCAGCCAAAATACAGCAGGCGGAGGCAAAGCACCTGGGAATTCAGCAGGTATCGTAAATGAAGGACCCGCTTCTCCGGGCGGTCATCCTGGGAATATATCTATAGCACAAGGCATCGTTTACCTTGGGGGGTTCTCCCCAGCAGGTGAGAAGATTGGAGTAGGACGATCCGCTAACGGAGGCAAAACGTGGACTAACATGCCATCGATCACCGGATTCGAAAACGATATTGATTTTATTAATGGGAAAATAGGATGGATGGCGGATACCAGCTCAGAGGGAGCCATTTATCTTACCAAAGACGGAGGGAAAACCTGGACTTCGAAGCTGAAGATCAATAAGTAGCATTGATAAATAAACGTATTAAAATGAACTAAAAAAGAGCTTTTCTGCCTAAGCGTTATGGCGGAATCGCTCTTTTTTACTTGCGAATAGGAAATCACTAATTCTCAGAGTCCAAATAACGATACAGCGTCGATTTGCTGATTCCTGTTTCCTCGCGAATTTGGGCGAGACTATACTGATTGCTCTGATACATAACGATCGCTCTTTTCACATTATCATCCGCTTTACGAGGTCGTCCGGGGTGATTGCCTTTTTGTTTTGCTTCGTAAAGTCCTTTTTTCGTCTTCTCACTAATGACATCACTTTGAAAATCCACTAAATGTTTGACGATTTCAGGAAAAGGATATCCTTCGGATTTACTCGTATCAATGCCTTCAGCAAAAGAGCAGAGATGAGCTTGTTTCTCTTCCAGCTTTTGTAGTAGTTCTACGAGATGTCTGGTCGAATCGGCAAGCGCAAACAATTTGTATACAACGACGATATCGCCTTTGCTGAGTTCATTCATTAATTGTTCAAGTTCACTTCTTCTTTTAGCGGATGCATGTTCTTCTATAACTATTTTATCACAGGACAACGGATCTAAAGCACGAGTCTGCATGTTCAGATCCTTGTCATCCTGATAGGGTCTCATATATCCGATACGCATAGGTTTTTCTCCTAAACTATACTTTTACTCGTTATCATAACATACTTTGTAGTATCAAAAAGGTTCCATTTAGGAACGATTCGTGATACACTCATGGAAAAATACTACATGATTTATATCACAGTGAAAAGGTGTGGAGTTAAGTTGGTTGAACGGTTAAAACGTAACTGGTTTTTTAATGTACGGGCGGATATATTATCCGGTATGGTTGTAGCACTAGCGCTGATTCCAGAAGCTATTGCTTTTTCTTTGATTGCAGGTGTAAGTCCGATGGTTGGACTTTATGCATCGTTTTGTATCGCGATTATTATTTCGTTTGCAGGAGGAAGGCCGGCTATGATCTCAGCGGCAACAGGAGCCATGGCGCTCGTGCTCGCCCCGCTTGTAAGAGATCACGGGATTGAGTATATGATTGCGGCTACGATATTAACCGGTGTTATTCAGTTTCTGTTAGGTACCTTCAAGGTTGCTCGTCTAATGAAATTTATACCGAGAGCGGTTATGATCGGTTTTGTCAATTCCCTCGCTATTCTTATCTTTATGGCGCAGGTCCCTTATTTTTTAGGGAAATCAGTAATGACCTTTGTTTTTCTAGGGATTACATTACTGATTCTAATCTTCGTTCCAAGATATGTAAAAGTGGTCCCGGCTCCTCTGATTGCGATTGTTGTCCTTACGATTGTTTCTACTGTAGCGGGTGTACATCTTCAGACGGTAGGTGATATGGGCACAATTACGAAGACTCTTCCCAATTTATTGTTTCCTGATGTACCTCTGACGCTACATACGCTGCAGATCATTTTACCTTATTCCTTTGCACTGGCACTGGTAGGTTTACTAGAGTCACTGCTGACTTCTTCTATTATTGATGATATGACGGATACAGAAAGTGATAAAAACAGAGAAGCAAGAGGACAAGGCATCGCGAACTTCATCAACGGATTCTTTGGCGGTATGGCAGGGTGTGCGATGATCGGTCAATCGGTCATTAATGTGAAATCAGGAGGCAGAAGCAGGTTATCTACCCTCGTAGCTGGACTTTTCTTAATGTTCCTCATTCTCGTTCTTGGCGATTTTGTTGTCCTTATGCCCATGCCGGTATTAGCGGGAATTATGATCATGGTATGTGTGGGCACTTTTGACTGGACTTCCTTTCGTTATTTGGGAAAAGCTCCACGAGGAGATGCATTTGTCATGCTTATGACGGTGATCATCGTGGTAGCAACTCATGATTTATCTAAAGGTGTGATTGCAGGGGTCATACTGAGTTCCATCTTCTTTGTTGCCAAAGTTTCTAAACTTACCGTAACAAGTGAGAAGAAAGAGAATGAACAAGTGTTTTATGTCAAAGGACAGTTGTTCTTTGCTTCAACACAAAGTTTTGAAAAAGCGTTCGATACGTATGTTCAAGAACAGCATATCGTCATTGATTTTTCTGATTCGCACATTTGGGATGATTCGGCTGTGGGAGCGATTGATAAAATCAGACTTAAATATGCAGAGAATCATAATGAAGTTACCTTGATTAGCCTAAATGAATCCAGTCAGAAAATACTTCATCAGCTAGCTGTTATTCCTGAAAACACAGCGAACAGTGTAAGTTCGTAACCTGTAATTGGTTTATACATGTGCCGTCTGTTTAAATATTCATAATCTTAACCAAATCAAGTGATAAAAGAAGGATCGATATGAAAAAAACAAAGTACATTCCAGCGTTATTGATATTACTTATTGGATCTTTATTTCTAAATATGTTTCTCTATCAGTCACATAAAAATGAACAACATATATTTCAGACCAATCTCAATCAAAGAATAAGCAGTGAGCTTACTTTCTTTGCTTCTCAATTAGAAGAGGGGAAAATTCCGAATACTTCTCTTTTAAATTCGGCATCCATCATTGATACTTTATCGTATTACTCTGATATGAAAATAAGCTTCAATTTAGCATTTCTCATACAAGAGAAAATAGGAAATGATCAAACTATAAAAGATACAGATAAACTTAAAGAAAAGATTAGGAGTATACAAGAAGCTCCGGATCAAGAGAAAATAGTTGAACTGGGTATCCTTCTTAAACAATAAAATAAATAAAGGCCGATCTGTTTATATAAACAGACGGTTTTTTTATGTTCATTGTGATATTGATTTTTATATCGCTGCGATATATTATAATATAGGCTTATATCATCACGATATATTTGAACGGAAGTGTACTCCAAAATAAGAAAAGGAGGGTATGTATTTTGTATGAACTATTTGTTCTGGGAGAGTTAATGGATAGACCTATGCATGGATACCTACTTCATCATATCCTGTCCAGAATTATAGGTCCGGTAAGACAAGTTAGTTGGGGAGTGCTGTATCCGCTTATTCAAAGACTTGAAAAAGAGAAGTTCATTCAAATGTCAGGGAAAGATGGTAATAGGAAGGTTTATTGTATTACAGAAGCGGGTAAAGAGCAGTTTTTTCGATTAATGGACGAGAAAACATCGTATAATTCCGATGCAAAAGATTATTTTGATATCAAATTTGCAAATCTTCACCATGTTTCTAAGGAGCTGCAAGAACGGATCTATGAGGACTATCGTCAGTACTTGTGTTTTCTTCAAGAACATTGTGATCTTGGAATGAAAGTAGTTAAAAGAAATCCCATATTTACTGAGAAGGAACGCAAAAGCATTCAGAGGACGTTACTTCACCGGGCACATTTCATACGTTCAGAGATTTCTTGGCTTGAAGAGCAGCTAAGGGAACTACAGGACGAGGAAGAAAGTGAATAATAATCTTTTATGATTATTTCATATATACTTAACAGTTTTATAAATTGGAGATGAGAAAATGAAAAAGAATCGAGCTGCCTCGTTTGTAACCATTGGACTTTTGCTTGGAATTTTTGCTTCGGCTATTGACAACACCATTGTAGCTACAGCTATGGGTACCATTGTAGGTGATTTGGGTAACTACGACCAGTTTATTTGGGTTACTGCAGCTTATATGGTGGCGATGATGGCAGGTATGCCGATATACGGTAAACTGTCTGACATGTATGGAAGAAAGCGGTTTTTTCTATTTGGATTAACTGTGTTTATTATTGGTTCAGCCCTTTGCGGATTATCTCAGACGATGGGACAGCTTATCGCGTTTCGGGTCATCCAAGGGATTGGCGGCGGAGCACTGATGCCTATCGCATTTACCATAATCTTTGATTTGTTCCCTGTTGAAAAACGTGGAAAAATGACAGGGATGTTAGGTGCCGTGTTTGGATTATCAAGTGTGGTAGGTCCGCTATTAGGTGCGTTTTTGACGGATTCCTTAAGTTGGCACTGGATTTTCTATGTAAACCTTCCGATTGGTGCGTTATCGATCTTCTTCATAGCTAAATATTATAAAGAAACATTGGAACATCAGAAGCAGAAAATTGACTGGGCAGGGGCATTTACACTTGTTTTGGCAATCGTATGCCTTATGTTTGCACTGGAGCTTGGCGGTGGCAAATATGCATGGGATTCTGCTTTAATTATCTCCTTGCTTGTAATCGCAGCTGTATCTTTTATCATCTTCATATTTGTTGAGATCAAAGCAGAAGAACCGATTATTCCCTTCTGGATGTTTAAGAAACGTTTGTTTGCCACTTCACAAGCGCTTGCCTTTATCTATGGTGGAACATTTATCATTCTTTCGGTGTTCATTCCGATCTTTGTACAAGCTGTATACGGCGGTTCAGCAACGAACGCTGGGGTTGTACTGATGCCGATGGTCATCGGGACAGTAATCGGCAGTATGATCAGCGGGATTACACAGACAAAAATCCGTTTTCGTTCGCTGATGATTTTGTCTGTATTTAGTTTCCTGGCAGGTATGATTTTACTGTCAACGATGACACCTGAGACTTCAAGAATCATCTTAACGTTATACATGTTTATTGCTGGTTTTGGTGTTGGGTTCTCCTTTTCACTGTTGCCAACGGCTTCCATCAACAAACTTTCCCCGCGCTTCCGCGGAACGGCGAACTCGACGAATTCTTTCTTGCGTTCGTTCGGGATGACAGTAGGTCTTACCATCTTTGGTACGCTGCAGACACATACTTTCACTAGACGTCTAACAGAAGCTTTTGGCGGAGCGAGCAGCGGTTTTGCTGGAGATATGGACACGAGAGAAATCTTCACTCCCCAAGGTCGTGCACAAATTCCGCCTGAGGTTCTAAGTAAAATTACGCAAGCGATGTCGGATTCCATCACACATGTATTCCAGATCGCCATTATCCCGATTGCGATTGCTGTTGTTATCGTGTTCTTCATGGGATCGGAACGTGCACAGTCAAGTGAAGCGGAATTGAAAGAGTCAGTCTAATTATTAAGGATGTAAACTGAATATCTATTAAGACAAAGACCATGAGAAGATACTCCTCTCATGGTCTTTGTTTATAAATAATAGAATACTTCTGCGGGTCTAGCTAGAAAACATCATCTCTAGCAGATTAGAAAGGAGCAAATCCTTCCTGACTGATCCGGACCTGCTGTTCGGGATAGACTTCACGCATCCGGCGAGCCACCACTTGATATGCTTCCGGATGATACCAGTCACTATATCTTAGTTCTTCGTATTTATCTCGTATGCCGTCTTCTGCTTGAAAAAAAAAATGGGCTCCATCTCCCATGAAAAAATCATCAATGCATACTAAATCTACGACCGGACGAAGGAGTTCGGGAAATGCTTCACTGCTAGGCAGTACGGGTGCGATGGCAACTTGTGTAGGAATTCCAGCTTCGCGCAGCTTGCGAAGTGTTTGTATACGAGCCTGAATAGGTGGGGCAGAGGGAGAGAAATGGGAGCGAATCTCATCAAGATCGGTTTCCACAGTCATACTTACCCGGACCCGATTACTCAGTTTTTGTAGAAGATCAATATCTCTTTTTACGAGCGGACTTCGGGTTTGTACCAGCAGAAAATCGGGCTGAACCTCTGTCATAACTTCAAGCAAAGAACGCGTGATTTCTTCTTTGTATTCGGCAGGTTGATAGGGGTCCGTACTTGAAGACATAAAGATCGTAACCGCACCCTTTTTCTTTTCTCTGATCAGTTCTTTTGTCAGTAGTGCAGCACTTTCTTTCTTTATGTCTACCCAGGTTCCCCATTCTTTTCCTCGGAATAAAGAAACGGGCATTTTACGAACGTAACAATAGGAACAGCCAAACGTACAGCCCGTATATGGGTTAAGGGAATGGGAGTATCCAGCCAGGAAGCCAGTGCCCTTATTTAGTAAAGTTTTAGGTTGTTTATATTCATAATCTATACTCATAAGTTAAATCCCTTTCAAGAAATGGTATTATCTTTCCTCATTATATTACACCTATAATATCCAATAATCGAATATACGGACATGTACTGAATGTTCGAGCAGACACCTAAGGACGTTAAAAAGTAGAACCTAAGGAAGTTGAAGAGTAGATATCAAAAAAAGCAGCGAGCCTATTAGTAAGGCTGCTGCTTTTCATCATTTAGTGCTGGAATACAGGCTGTTCCGTGAGTACGCCATCTTCCATATATACGACCCGATCACAGAGATCGAGCATCCGGGTATCATGTGTAACCATGATTGCCGCTTTGTTTCTTTCTTTTACTTCTTGTGAGAGCATTTCCACGACGGCCCGGCCCCGTTCAGAATCAAGACTTGCTGTTGGTTCATCGGCCAGCAGAATTTCTGGGTCATTCATCCAGGCTCTAGCAATCGCAACACGCTGACGTTCACCGCCCGAGAGATTTTCCGGATAAGCATGGGCGCGGTGACTTAGCCCAAGTCTACTTAACATCTCATCGGCTTTCTGGTTTGCTTGTTTTCCTTTCTTACCAGACAGTTCAGCGATTAAAAGGAGCTGATCCTTTACCGTCAGATAAGGGATGAGATTGGCCGATTGAAATACAAATCCGATTTTATCAAGACGTATTTCATTCATTTGCTTCTCTGAGAATTGACTCAGATCTTGTCCACCAATGACTATACGTCCACTGGAAGGCGCAAGCAGTGCACCAGCAACGGAGAGAAAGGTGCTTTTCCCGGAACCGGATGGACCGACTAGGGCAACAAATTCACCGGCCTTTACATTCAAGGTTACATTCTTCAGTACTTTAATAGAAGAGTCGCCGTCACCAAATGTTTTTGTAATATTTTCTAGTTGTAATTTAAGATTTGCTGTGTTCATTAAGCAGCCCTCCCTATAGCTTCGATCGCATCAATTTTAGCAACTCGGTACACGGACAGTAGAGAACCAAGGATAGATACTACGATAAACAGAATCGAACATAGAGCAACTAGTGATGGACTCAGGTCAAATGGCATACTTGCAGGAAGTATAGCTGCAACACCATAAGTTAGCAGGATGCTCAAGGCGAGACTAACCAACGTTATGATTAAAATTTGGGACATCACATTACGCACTAGGTAACTGTTTTTTGCGCCAATGGCTTTGAGTACACCAAATTGATTCATCTTTTGAATGGTAATCACGTAGAAGAATACAGCCAGAACAAAGGCAGCAATGACAAATAAGAAGGCAATCATCATGAGAAGCGAGCCGCTTTCTTCTTTATACCCAGGAATTCCAGCTAACGTGTCATCCTTGGCGATGACTTCAATGTCACTGATCTGACTGACTTCGTCCGCAATGGCATCTGTTGTTTTTAAAGCGATCGCGTTAAAATGGTAAATCTCACTATCCGGATCCGCATCATGAAGTGCAAACCATCCTGCCATATTCATGTGAAGAACCGGAGTATGGCTGTAGGATTGTCCTTCCGTAAAACCAATAATGGTGAACGACTTGCCTGAGGATTGATCCTGGATTCGGTCGCCAACCGCAAATCCTTCCTCCTTCAGAGAAATATCAGCGACCACTTCGTCCGCCGTTTTATTGTCGATCATTGAACCCTCTACAACGGTCGGAGCGATAAAGCTGTCCGTATCAATAGCAAAAAAGGAAGCATCAATTTTGGTGCTTGTCCCTTCTTTGGTTAATGTACTCATCTGCAGACCGAGAGGTGTAGCCCCTTGATCCCCAGTAATGGATCTTACTTGGTCCAATGTTTCACTCGATAACAAAGAACGATTCAGTTTGAGTTCGGATTCATTCTGCATAACAATGTAATCAGCGTCCATATTTTGCAGCGACGATACGTTGTCATTACTGAGACCCTTGGCAAGACCCGTAACGAACAAGACGAGCCATGCAATGAGAACCATAATGAGACCGATCAGCAGATAGCGTAATTTGGCGTGTTTCATTTCTCGTAAAGCTAAAAACATACGTTTCAACCCCATTCCTTAAGCTTTTCTATATTTTTAATTTCTCACCCACTGCTTAAGTATCAGGTTGAAATATGAACGGAGGATGAACAGCATATTACAAATGGAACATATAAAAAAACTCCCCAGATTTTCAATCAGGGGAGGAGATCGGGATCCATATTTGAATGCATGTACCTTTTCCTAGTTCACTATGAACCGTAATTTGTCCATCGTGCATATCAATAATTCGTTTTACAATCGCGAGTCCAAGCCCACTGCTGCCTTCGCTGCGATTTCGAACTTTATCGGTTTTATAGAATCGATTGAAGATATAAGGGAGGTCTTCTTCCTTGATCCCTATGCCGGTGTCTTCAATTTCGATCACATGATGGTTACCTTTCTCTTCAAGCCGAATTCGAATGGTTCCTCCGGGATCAGTGAACTTAATACTGTTCGCAATTAGATTAACCCATACTTGATGCATCCATTTTGGATCCGCATAGACCTGTGCGGAAGAAAGCTGTAGATCTAAAGTAATTTCTTTTTCCCGCCAGTTCCATTCCAGCATATACACAACCTGTTTAATCTGATCTTTGGCAGAATAAAGCTGCTTATCAATGATGGATTCCTCTTTATCCAGTGAGGCTAGAGTGAGCAGTTGTTTACTTAATTGAGATAGTCTTCGGCTCTCGGAAGAAATAACATCAAGGTAATGCAAGCGTTCCTCTTCTGTTAACTGATTTGATTTCAAGCGCTCAGAGAATCCTTGGATTGAAGTAAGGGGGGATTGGATTTCATGAGAAACGTTAGAGACAAACTCTTGTCGCATCGATTCGAGTTGTTCTAAGCTTTTTGCCATCTGTGAAAAATGATTAGCCAGCTTACCAATCTCATCTCGTCTTCGAGCATTTAACTTAATATGATAATTGCCTTTGGCAATTTGTTTGGTTGCTTCCGTTAAGCGAGTGATGGGCTTCACAATATATCTCGTGCTAATGAAGACAAGTATAATACTGATTAGTGTTGTCAGAACGAGAAGTAAGGCAAAGAAAATACGAAGTTCTCCGAACTGCAGCTCTACATTAGGGCGAACAAAAAGAGCGTGCGTCTTCCCGTTAACAGTAATAGGCATCCCAATCGAGTTGCTGAGTGAATTGTCAAAAAAACCAGTAATAAATAATTTTGCAGGAAAGTCTTCAATGCCGTGATATACTTGTCCGCCGAGCACCTGGCGAATAACGTCTGCATCTAAATTTTTCTTACGAAAATCTCCGCCATAAAAAGTTCCTTGATCCGGTGAGTCGGCTAGATAGATTTGATACCCTAAATCTCCGATGCTGTTAAGATAAGCAGGTAAGTTCACTTCCGGGTTCTCTTTATAGAACTGAATGATATCGATTGTCATGTCTGTCATCTTTTTATCGTTATAAGGCTTCAAATTATACTGGTAGTACGTATTAGAGATGACAAAAGCCAGCAGGCTGCTGAGCAGCATGACCAATGCAGTCGTAAGTACAATACGAAGATACAGTGTTTTCACCTTGAGCAGACCTCCAGTTTATACCCAATACCGCGAATTGTTTTTATAACAAAATCATCGCTTCGATGTTGGAATCGCTCTCTAAGACGTTTAATATGTACATCAACTGTACGATCATCTCCCCTGAAGTCGGCTCCCCATACGAGATGAATTAATTCTTCTCTGGAATAGATTCGGTCTGGGTAGCTGGCGAGCTGGGATAATAACTCGAATTCTTTCATGGGAAGCATTAATAACTGATCATCACAGTACACTTCATAGCTGTCTCGATCAATGATCGTTCTTCCGAGTGTAATCTTTTGAGAATTAACCATTCGGTAACGTCGTAACAGTGCTTTGATACGAAAAATAAGTTCTTTTGGCTCAAAAGGTTTGGTTACATAATCATCCGTTCCTAGCGCATATCCTTTTTCCTTATCAATGAGTTGATCTTTCGCAGTCAGCAAAATGACAGGGATATCATAATACTTGCGAATTTCCTCAACCAGCTCATACCCATCTTTGCCAGGCATCATAATGTCAACGACGGCGAGATGAATTTGTTCCGTAGATAGAAGCGAGGAAGCCATCGTTCCATCAGCCGCTTCGTATACGGTATATCCTTCTGCAGATAGATAAAAATGGACCAGTTCCCGGATATGTACGTCATCATCAGCAACTAAAATGTGGATCATAAGAGTTCATACCTTTCTTTATTGTTAAAACTTTGAAATAGAAGGATATAACGCACAAATTTTAGGTTAATGTACAGTAACCCATGCTATTCAACAAATTATCTTATACCCCGAACCGAAGAAAGGCAAATGAACACATCATAATAGTGAATTAAGAAGGGATGAAGAATATGATTAAACAACCTACCGTTACACTTCCAGATGGAACGAAGCTCCCGGCGATTGGACAAGGAACATGGCATATTGGAGACGACCCAAGCAAAAGAATGGAGGAAATAGCAGCACTCCGGCTGGGTGTAGAACTCGGGATGAAAGTGATTGACACCGCCGAAATGTATGGTGAAGGTTTATCAGAGGAACTGGTAGGTGAAGCGATTCACGGGATCAGAGATGAAGTTTTTCTTGTATCTAAAGTATACCCCCATAATGCAGGAAAAAACCGAATCATTACAAGCTGTGAACAAAGCCTTAGAAGACTAAAAACAGATCACCTGGATCTTTATTTATTACACTGGAGAGGCGACATTCCGCTTGCAGAAACCATCCAAGGAATGCAGCGACTCGTTGAGGAAGGAAAGATTGACCGCTGGGGTGTATCGAACCTGGATAAGGACGACATGGAAGAATTAATACAGCTGGATAAAGGAAATCGATGCATGGTAAATCAGGTGCTGTATCACCTGGGATCGAGAGGAATTGAAGTCGATTTATTACCGTGGCAAGAAGAACATCAGATGCCAATCATGGCTTATTCTCCTTTAGCTCAAGGAGGAAGTCTTAGAAAAGAGTTAGTGCAGCACGAGACGGTGATAAAAGTAGCCGAAAAACACGGCATTAGTCCATATCAATTACTATTAGCCTGGACACTCCGCTCCGGTAATGTTCTTTCGTTGCCTAAATCTTCGAGTGAAAAGCATGTTAAGGAAAATGCATTCGTATATGAAGTAATGTTGTCAGCGGAAGATCTTAAACAACTGGATGAGGCTTTTCCGGCACCTATGAATAAGGTTCCACTTGATATCGTATAAAAAATAGAATAAACAAGCCCCGATTAGATCACCATACACTATGTAATCGTGAAATGGTTTTACATTAGACACCATTACCAAATGGTGATAACACTTGGATCAAAAGGGGCTTGATATTCATGTCAGTTTTCATTGGTATTGTAGGAATACTCTTGTTGCTTGGTGTATGTTATTTACTGAGCAACGATAAAAAGAATATCAATTTCAGGGCCATTATCGTCCTGATTTTAGTTCAATTGGCAGTAACCATAGTCATGTTCAAAACGACATTTGGTAATATGATTGTAGAAGCAATTTCTAATGGAGTTTCCCACGTACTTACCTATGGACATGAAGGAATTAGTTTTATTCTGGGTGATCTGGTTCCGGCAGATGGCAGCATCTTTTTCTTTAATGTTCTTTTGCTGATTATTTTCACGTCCACGCTGCTTTCCATTCTTACCTATCTTCGAATATTGCCAATAGCAATCAAGTACATAGGTGGTGCTTTGGCTAAAATTACTGGATTATCGAAAGTACTCACTTTTAACAGTGTGAATAGTATTTTCTTTGGCCAGTCCGAGGCATTTCTTGCGATTAAATCCCATCTCGATAAGATGAATCGGAATAAGTTGTTTGTTGTATCGACTGTTGCAATGGCAAGTGTCTCTGCCTCGATCATGGGGTCTTATATGACGATGATTCCTCCACAGTATGTGCTTGTCGCGATGTTGCTTAATGCACTATCGGGACTCATTATTACGACCTTTATGGCACCGACGAAGGAAGCAGAAGAAGAAGTAATTAATATTAAAGATGCTTCAAATTCGAAATCCTTATTTGAAGCAATATCAGCCGGAGCGCTCGATGGAGGAAGGATAGCACTGATCGTAGCAGCTATGTTGGTTGCATATGTAGGTCTTATCGCACTCGTTGACGGCTTATTAGTAGCTGTGATCGGACTTTCATTCACTCAGCTTTTAGGCTATATATTTAGCCCGATCGCTTTTATTATGGGGGTTCCATCGAATGAAATAACAACAGCAGGTGCGATTATGGGGACAAAGCTCGCAACGAACGAATTTGTAGCCATGTTGGAGTTTCAACCTTTGATTCCGGGGCTATCCGCAAAAACGGTAGCGATCGTGTCTTCGTTCCTCGTTTCGTTTGCTAACTTTAGTTCTATTGGGATTATCTCGGGTTCCATCCAGGCGCTAAATGGTGAAAAAGCAAAGATAGTCGCTACTTTTGGACTTAAAATGCTGCTCGCAGCTACCTTTGTTTCGATCCTGACGGCTACGATTGTTGGATTGTTCGTCTAAAAGAAATCAGGACAATTAAAGAATACTAATGACGGAGACAACGTGTCTTCGTCTCAGACTGTAGACAAACTAGCTTAAACTAGTTTGCCTGCAGTCTTTTTATTTTTACAAAGCAAAGAAGGAAGTGGATCGATATCGTAGATCTAGTAATGAAACTGTTACCGTCATCGTAAGTATAATGATGAGGTGATAACATGAACGAACCGTTTAACAATGAAAATAAAAAAACAGAGCAATTGAAATCTTTTATACGAGATAATACGGGTAAACCACTCACTTCAAATGAAGGAATTAAGATTTCAGATGATGAAAATTCGCTAAAAGCAGGAGACCGCGGACCTACCCTGCTTGAAGATTTTTTATTTCGGGAGAAGCTTGCTCATTTTGACCGTGAGCGAATTCCCGAACGTGTTGTCCATGCCCGCGGATACGGAGCACATGGTATTTTTCAGGTATATGAATCTCAAGAGGAATTAACAATGGCTCATTTTCTGCAAGATCCCAGCTTGAAAACACCTGTTTTTCTAAGGTTTTCACAAGTTGCAGGATCGAGAGGAGCGAATGAAACAGACCGTGATGTGCGCGGTTTTGCAACTAAATTTTACACAGAAGAAGGAAATTTTGATCTGGTAGGCAATAATATTCCGATCTTTTTTATTCAGGATAGTATTAAATTTCCGGATCTGATCCATGCCGTAAAGCCAGAACCGGATAATGAGATACCGCAAGGGCAGACAGCACATGATACATTTTGGGACTTTGTTACTTCGAATCAAGAGTCGGCAGCGATGACCCTCTGGATTATGTCGGATCGAACGATTCCTCGCAGTTTCCGCATGATCGAAGGGTTTGGAGTACATACGTTTCGGCTCGTTAACAAACATGGAAAATCACGATTTGTGAAATTTCACTGGAAACCGCTGCTGGGTCTTCATTCTCTCCTATGGGATGAGGCTCAAAAGATTGGGGGTGTTGACCCTGACTTCCATCGCAGAGACTTGTGGGAGAATATTGAAGCAGGCAACTATCCAGAATGGGAACTAGGCATTCAGGTCATTGAAGAAGAGGATGAGTATAAATTTACCTTTGATATCCTTGACGCTACAAAATTGTGGCCTGAGGAGCTTGTTCCGGTACGCAAAATCGGGAAGATGACACTTAATCGAAATGTAGATAATGTTTTTGCAGAAACAGAGCAGGTTGCTTTACACCCGGGAAATATCGTCCGCGGAATTGATTTTACGAACGACCCTTTATTACAAGGAAGATTATTCTCCTACACAGATACACAAATTTACCGGGTTGGGACGAATTTTCAGCAACTTCCGATTAATAGACCGGTTTGTCCCGTTCATAATAACCAAAGAGACGGTAATGCCAGGTATGTAATCGACCAAGGGAAAGTAGCCTATCGTAACAATTCACTCGCGAATAATACACCCTACACGGTCCCTGGAACAAAAGGCGGATTTGTAACTTACCCATCATTAGTACACGGATATAAAGTAAGAGCGACAGCCCCTAGTTTTGAAGATCATTTCTCACAAGCTAAATTGTTTTGGAATAGTATGAGTCCCGTAGAAAAACACCATATTATTGACGCTTACTCTTTTGAACTTGGAAAAGTGAACTCGATCGAAATTCGGCAAAAACTGGTGAACATGCTTGCTCATATTGATCGGGTACTGGCTACACGCGTGGGGGAGAATTTAACTTTACAACCGGCAGAAGTTCCCGAATCTACAGTGACTGAATCGAGCCCCGCACTGAGTATGATGAACACCCGTTATCTTCCGAATACCTTAAAAGTAGGTGTGCTCGTTGATGAAGGGTTTGCAGGTGAAGAAACAAGAGAAGTATTAGAAATGTTAATTAAAAATGGATTGAAACCGGTGATCATCAGTGTTAGAAATGGTATGATTCGTGATGATAAGGGAGACCAGTGGGTAGTCAATGCAAGTTTTTTAACGACATCTCCTGTACTTTATGATGGTCTTTACCTAGTAGGAAGTGAGAATGCTGATCCGTATTTTAATAACCGGGCGAGGGCATTTATTGTGGAATCTTATAATCATTTTAAACCGATTGGAAGTTCACCCTTAGGAGAGAAGTTGCTCCAGGAACTCGGCATCGTCGGTAAACCAGGCGTAGTTACTAACCATTCAGCAAATGTTTTCTCAAAAGTATTTACCGAAGCCATGGCAAAACAGCGCTTCTGGGATCGTTACTAAGCTCATTTTAGAAAAAGATAGTGAAAAAGAGGGTCTTTCCTGAATACAGGAAGACCCTCTTTCTATAAATAAAATGATAATTTATTTCTATTTGAATCCATTTATGAATTTGATTCACTGATAAATCTGTTTTTTGCTGCTCCAAGCCCGCAGATGAAAATTAAGATACTTGCCGCGAACAATAAGAACAGTGGAATCGTCCAGCTTGCAGTCAGATCATGCAGGTAACCAAACATCATAGGACCGACAGCTGCCATAAGATAACCAACAGATTGCGCCATACCGGATAGTTCGGCTGCTTCTTCTGCTGTTTTTGTACGAAGATTGAAAAACATCATCACTAGACCAAAAGAGAAGGAACCGGCAATTCCAATCAGGGAAACCCAGAGAGGAACGAGGGCGGTACTTCCGAAAATCAGTCCTAAAATTCCAACCGTATACAGCGAGAAAGTTACGTAAACAAGTGGAATTTGGCTTTTCATTCGGCTAGCCAAGATCGGAACCAGAAAAGTAAATGGCATCATCGAAAATTGGGTGAGGGATAACATCCATCCGGCTGTGTCTGCTACCATTCCGCGGTCCATAAGGATCTCTGGCAACCAGGAAACAATATTATAAAAAATAAAAGATTGCAGTCCCATGAAGAAGGTGATCTGCCAAGCGAGCGGTGACTTCCACATGTTCACCTGAGATCGGTAAGAAGCTGAGGTGGCTGCACTTAGCCGGGCCGATCTCATCCGAGGCAGCCAGGTCGCCAGGGCAAGAACGGTAAGGATGACCCAGCAAGCAAGAGCACCTTTCCAGCCGATTCCAAGCTGCACAGCAAGCGGGATACTGATTCCAGAAGCGAGAGCACCGCATATATTCATTGACAGTGTATAGGCACCAGTCATAACTCCTACTTTATTCGGGAATTCCTGCTTCACCAGACTCGGTAAGAGAACATTACATACGGCGATGCCAAGTCCAACGAGTATCGTACCTGCAAAAAGGGATCCAGCGCCAAATAAGGTGCGTCCTATGGCCCCAAGCGCAATGAATAACAAGGCACAAAAAATAACCCGTTCCATGCCGAATCGGCGTGAAAGTTTTGAAGCAAATGGGGAAAGTACAGCAAAAGCAAGTAAGGGTACAGTGGTGATCATACCGGCTAATGTGTTAGATATCCCTGTACTTTCTTTAATAGAACCAAGCAATGGTCCGATGGAAGTAATGGGAGCACGTAAATTTGCTCCTATTAAAAGAAGGGCAACTACAAGAATAAAGCTTTCGCTTATTCTCCATTGCCGCTGTGTTACTGCGGATTTTTCAATTGATTTCATTCATGCTGCCTCCAAGTTGTATAAAATGTTGTTTAGATTCTTCGATGTAATGATGGACAGCATCTACTGCTCGTACCTGATCTTGTTCTACAATTGCGTTTAACAGTTGTTCATGCGTGTCTTTACTGTAGTAGGCGTCGCCTGTCTTTGCGGTTATTTTTGTAACCATCTCTTTGAGGGCATCTGTAATATGTTCATAGAGGTCCATTAGAAGACCATTCTTGCTTGCTGCAACAATCGCCTTATGAAACGCTACATCCCAATCCGCAAAATCTTCATACTGTCCATTCTGTATCGCTTCATTCTGACACTCAAAACATAGCCTGATTTGTTCGATGTCGGACTCGGTTCGGTTATTCGCTGCGAGATAGGCCGCTTCTCGCTCCAAAGCGTGGCGTACTTCGAGAGATTGAATATAATCCGTTCTGTTCACTCTTTTCTGTAATACAGGACCAAGGGAACTAGATGCAGAAACATAGGTTCCATCGCCTTGCCTCGTTTTCAAAAGTCCCGCATGGGTTAAGGCTTTAATCGCTTCTCTAAGCGTATTTCGGCTAACTTCTAATTGACCCATCAGTTCGGGTTCAGGAGGAATCTTTGATCCGAGAGGCCATTCTCCCGTTTCAATTAATTGTTCCAATTGGTCTACAATCTGTTCTGTCAGCGAACGCTTCGTTGTTTTACGTAAATTCATTTCTGTACCTCCAAACGTAGGATGTTTGGCCCTTTGATATTATAGCTGTCCGAGGGGTAAAAAGAAAAGGATAAAAACGGAAATGGTTCTCTTTATGAAAATAAGGTGAATCTAACGTAACTCATGTAGGGTTCAATGCGTTTACATAAGATAAGGAGGTGTTCTGATGAGAAAAAAGATGAAAAAGCGGACCGCTGTGCTCATTACCATCTTGGTACTTACACTGGCTGCTTGCGGGCAGAATGGAGCAAGCGGACCATCAACAGAACCTGGAACCGATCAGGAAAACAATCGACCAATTGAACCAGAAGTGATCGTGAAGGAAACCAGCGGAACATTTACAGGACTCGCAGATTCGCATACCATTGAAGTCATTCTTGAGAATGGGGAACCGCAAGCTTATCAATTTGGCGAATCGCTGATGGAAGAGATCTCTATTCTTCAGGAGAATGATATCGTATCTTTAAAATATGAAGAGAAGCCGATTGAAGGAGAAGATACCTTGAAGCAGCGGGTACTTATCGAGATAGTTAAAACAGGGACAAGTGGTGGAACTATACCTAACGAAGAGGATGCAAATTCCGAAAGTCGTCCCGATACCAAAGAGCTGACACTTACGTTAGAAGGGATGAGCGAACAGAAGGAAGCCAGGATCATCTCTGCTGCGGACGGTTATTCCTTTTATGTTTTTGATATTTTCACGTTCAATCCGGAAACGGGGCTACTTACGATGGACGTTGATCCGAATTATGCGGTCCAGATCGAGAAACTGCCTGCTGATATACAGCTCCAGGAACAGGAGGAGAAAGGAACGCGGGCCCTTGCTGAGTATGGAGAGGTAGAGGTCGTATCTGAAGAGAAGAGACCTGAAGCAATGAAGGATGCCAGACTCTTTCTAACTGCAAAGGAAGAAAAGAGCGGAACATCACGTCAATATATTGTGAAGGAACTAGACGGAAATGATTTCGTTTTTATCATCACAATTCCAGTAGGTGAACCATCGGAAGGTTTTGTACCGCATGTTTATGCGAGTTTAAACACGATTGAACTGGAACATGAATAATCAAAATGTCAACAGAAAAAGTCAAGAGAAAAGCGCCCCCCTTAAGAACAAGGGGATGCGCTTTTTTAATTCATAAAAAACTGCTGGCGGTATCTCCGCGGAGAGATGTTCTCCTGCTTGGTAAAGCAAGAAGTGAAATAAGCAGCTTGATTAAATCCGACTTCTTCTGCAACACGGCTGATACTGTAATCGGTTTGAACCAGTAGAAGCTTGGCCTGTTCAATTCGGTACCGCTGCAGGTACTCTACTGGAGAACAGCCATACTCTTTTTGCATACAACGAGCAATATATACGGGATGGAAATTAATGTTCAGACCCATGGTATGAGCTTTGAATTCATCCCGGTAGTGTGACCGCAAATAACTGGCTGCTTTCTCAGCACAGGCTAAAGAAGGAGAAGCGGAAGGATGTACGCCTGTTGCGGCAAGCAGCTGAATCAGTTCTTGAAAAAGAACTTGCTGATTCCACAGTGCTCTTGTCTGATGTCCGTTCTGTACAAGTCCTGTGAGCGTATCTAATAATTCGATCGTGCGCTGCATTTGGGTTAAACGACCGAACTGAGGGATTTCAATCGTAAAATAGTTGGGAATCATAAACTGCAGCTCAATTGCATCCTCCTTTTGAAACATCTGTGACTTGTCGATGCCCCATTCTCCACTCGTCTTAAAATGCAGCCAGTAGTAGGTTGTATCTGCAGAACAATCCTTCGTCCCATAATGATGAGCATCCGGTCGTAGAATAAGATACATCCCAGATTCAACTTGGTACGGTTCGCCGTTCTCCATCACATCAAGTTGACCGCTGACGACAACAAGCAGATCGAAGATGCCAAAATTCTTTCGATTAGGCTGTTTGCCTGCATAAGGTGCCTCACAAAGACCGCTTATGATGTACTCCGGAAGAGGAGGGACCGTAAAATGTAAAGTTGTCATAGGTATAACCTTTCAAATCGAATTGAGGTTTCAAATTTATAAGTATGAGTTCATAAAATGATATTATAAATCCATTATACCAACTATAATTTGAAAAGTTAACGCGCTGTATTCGTCATTTTACTTATAGCGCCACTTTCTCATCGGAGGTTGGAATACTAGATATGAATACCAAAAAATTCACCCTGTGGGTGCTGGCTTGGCCTATTTTTATTGAGCTGTTTCTACAGTTTTTGCTTGGAGCGGTAGATACATTAATGGTCAGTCGTATTTCGGATGACGCAGTAGCCGTCGTTGGATTTTCAAATCAACTGTTTCAAGCGATGACGGTTCTGTTCACAACGGTGGCCAGCGGAGCAGGAATACTGATTGCTCAGAAGCTGGGATCGCATAAAAAGATGGATGCCCGTGTCATTGGAATCATGGCGTTCACGGTAACAACCATCCTTGGAGCGGTATGCAGTGTAATCCTTGTTGCATCTCCACAAAAAATTGCAATGGCATTACAATTACCGGAGCATTTACTGCCGCTGGCAGGTATCTATATCTCGATTGTTGGCGGAGGCATGATCTTGATTGCGATGATGGCCACAATGAGCACTGTCATACGGAATACAGGGAATACGAAAGGACCCATGTATGTCGCACTTGGGATGAATGTGATTCATGTGTTTTTGAATTATGCTTTCATCTTTGGAGCGTTTGGATTTCCACAGTGGGGCTTGACGGGCGTAGCTATTTCTACTGTTGCAAGTCGCTTACTCGCAGTCATTTTGCTTCTCCTAATGTTCTTACGGTCCTTTGAATACCGGATCAAGTGGCGGGAACTAACCGTATTTAATCGGCCTTTATTCGGTGAAATACTGAAGATTGGATGGCCGCTTGGCGTCAATATGTCTTGTTGGGTGTTTTCTCAGCTTATTATTTACTCCTACATCGCCACACTTGGTGCGGCAGAACTAGCGGCGCGGACATATATGAATACGCTTGAATCGTTCTGTTTTCTGCTTGGGTCATCGATCGCAATGGCAGCACAGATCCAAATAGCGCATCTCTTCGGAGCTGGCCGAGTCCGGGAAGCTTACCGGAGTGCCTACCGTGCACTGGGTGTCGGGGCGATCTATGTGGTTGTGAATGCGCTAATTCTTTATCTATTTGGAAGACAGCTTCTCGGACTCTTTACGGATGATCAGACGATTATCGCGATTGGTGCATCCTTGCTTGGGATGAACCTCATTCTTCAGCCTGGCAAAATGCTGAATATGGCACTTGGTAACTCGCTTAATGCGATTGGTGATACGAGATTCACCATGTATATCTCGCTCGGGTCCATGTGGATCATTGCTACAGGAATGTCATATGTACTTGGGATTCATCTAGGTTTTGGTCTGATCGGTATCTATTCTTGTATGATTGTGGATGAGTACTTAAGAGGGATTTTGTCTTATGTGAGGTGGCGGGGTCAGAAGTATTTACGAAAAGCAGAAGCGGCAGAACAGCAAAAGCCTGATGGGGTGTCGGTAGAACCTGTCGTAGTAATTTAAGGTTGACAAAGGAAATGAATACCAATATAATCCATTTAACCAATTGAAAATTCAAATGTGCTGATTAGAAATAGTAGAAGTGAGGAACTCTTTCAGAGAGCCGTTGGCAGGTGTGAATACGGCAGCAGTTACCACTTTGAACTCGTCTATGAACAGCTGCCTGAATATAGTAGGGTTCGCCGGGATTCCGCCGTTACAAGGATAGATGGTCTTCGCCATCGAACAAAGATTGTTTCCTATCCGTACATCTGTAGGGGTAAGAAACGAATTAGAGTGGTACCGCGGGTTAACCTCGTCTCTATAGCAGAGACGGGGTTTTTTGTTTGCTAAATTCCGGGTTTAGCAAGCCTCGTGTTTACATAAAATGAATTACATTCTTATTTTCCGTGAGGAGGAAGTTTACATGACAAATCGCAATGTATTGGTACTAGATACGACCCTGAGAGATGGAGAACAAGTTCCTGGAGCGAAACTAAACACCTTGCAGAAAATTGAATTTGCACAACAGCTGAAACGGTTAAATGTAGATATGATCGAGGCAGGTTTTCCCGCTTCTTCTCAAGGAGATTTTCATGCGGTTCAACAAATCGCGAAAAAAGTAGGAGATCAAATCTCAATAACGGCTCTCGCAAGAGCGGTGAAAAGTGATATTGATGCCGTTTATGAAAGTATTAAGCTGGCACAGAATCCGTTCATTCATATCGTGCTTGGAACTTCTAATATTCATCTCGAGAAAAAATTCGCTCGATCAGAGGATGCCGTCATGCAGATGGGAGTAGATGCGGTGAAATATGCGAAGACGCTGCTTCCCGAGGTACAGTATTCGACGGAGGATGCTTCTCGGTCTGATTTTGAATATTTGTGGAGAACGATTGAGGCAGTAGTGAAAGCTGGTGCGACAATTATTAACGTTCCAGATACCGTTGGATACGCCGTTCCTGAAGAGTTTGGTGATTTGGTAAGAAGAATTAATGAACGCCTTAAGAATCTAAACGATAAAGTGATACTAAGTGTTCATTGTCATAATGATTTGGGGATGGCGACGGCAAATACGCTGAGTGCCATTAAGAACGGGGCGGAAAAAGTAGAGTGTACCATTAATGGACTCGGTGAACGTGCAGGGAATACCTCTCTAGAAGAAGTCGTCATGGGGCTAAAGGTAAGAGAGAACTTTTACGGCTGTACGACCCGAATACAGACGAAAGAAATTTTGCAGACTTCCCGGCTATTGACGCATTTAACAGGGCTGGATGTCCAAGTGAATAAGGCGATTACGGGGGATAATGCTTTTGCTCACTCCTCTGGAATTCATCAGGACGGTTTGCTCAAAGATAAGAATGTATATGAGATCATGTCACCTGAAGAAGTGGGCGGAGAAAAAATGGAGCTCATCCTTACAGCAAGATCGGGACGGCATGCATTTAAAAATGCAGTGGAACGTATGGGGTTCAGCGTTTCGAGTACAGAAGAATTTGAATTTTTATTTGAAAAGTTCATTACCCTGGCCGATGCCAAAAAAGAAGTGTACGACCATGATGTATTTTATCTGGTGACCGAACATTTAAACCAGCCACAGTCAAGAGGACACTTATATGAATTGGCATCCTTTCAAGTGGTCACGAACGATCAGTATCCAACGGCCAGTGTAGAACTGAAAAAGGGAGATGATGTCCTCAGAGGAAGCTCCATCGGTGACGGGCCGATTGATGCGCTTTATAGTGTCATTAAAACGTTAACGGATCTGGATGTTCAGCTGACCCACTACAAAATAAATAGTATATCCAGAGGGAAAGAAGCGGTCGGACGAGTGCATTTGCAGATCTCATGTGATGGAAAGACGTACACAGGGCGTGCGATGGATACGGATATCATTAAGGCCAGTGCGATCGCATATATTAATGGGATTAATGCAGTGATCTTGGATCAGATGGAGCTTACGGAAGACCTGGTGGAACAATAACAATTCATGAACTTCATCTCATTATCATCAAAATAACGATCAAAAAAGATGACTCTCGGAAATATACTGAGGTCATCTTTTTTTGATTCATTTAATGTGCTGAATCCATTTCATAATACCGTTAGTTGCTTTTGATTCCGCGAAAACCTATTTAAAGGAAGCATAACCTTGGTCAGCCATTACTACACTGCCGTTAATCGCTTCCGCTTCTTCTAGAGATACAAGGTAAACGGTTTTAGCTACGGCTTCCGGTTGAGTCAGTTTGCCGCCCATAACTTTATGAGCCATCTCATCCGCCATACCTAGATCTTTGTATCCTTGAATAATAGGAGTGTCTACCACACCTGGAGCAACCGCAACAACACGAATATCATACTGCGCTAGTTCTAGTGCAGCCGATTTACTCATCATAATGACAGCACCTTTGGTAGCATGGTAAGCGAAAGATCCTGGCGATGCAAGGAATCCATATACCGAAGCCGTATTAATAATTACCCCTTTGGTACCAAGTTCTCTCATTTTTTTGCTGGCTGCGATAATTCCGTGAGCTACTCCGTGTTGGTTCACATTAATGACGCGATGGTAGGTATCCCAGTCAAGAGCAGCAACGGGGGTAGGCAGACCAATTCCCGCATTATTGAACATGACATCAATACGTCCGTATTGTTGTACAGTTTGCTCCACAAGCGCTTCTACACTTTCATAATTAGACACGTCAACTTGAATAAAAGCAGCTTCGCCGCCATTTTTCTCGATCAAAGCAACGGTTTCTTTACCGCCTGCTTCATTATAATCTGCAACAATAACACGAGCGCCTTTTCTTGCGAAAATGAGGCTTGTTTCGCGGCCAATTCCACTTGCTCCGCCTGTAATAACAGCAACTCTTTTTTCATTACTCATGATAAAATCCTCCTATGTGAACTACTTATTTGTGATATGAATCATTGCTTCTGTTTAACTTACATTTAGTATATACTCGTTTTATCATTAACTATATTTAAAGTATTTTAAGTGAAAGTAAGAATAAGTTAACTAAAGGAGGGGAGATCTATGAACATGGATCAACTCTTGTATATAACAGAGACAGCCAGAACAGGATCGCTCACCAAAGCATCTGAATCATGTAATGTTACGCTATCTGCGGTTAGTCAGGCGATTACGAGTCTGGAGAATGAACTGGGGTTCCCTATATTTAAAAGATCGCGAGCGGGGGCGGTCCCTACCGAAGATGGAAGACGTATTTTATCCAAAGCATATAAGGTGCTTGAAGCATTGGATGAACTGAAGCAAGAGGCTGAGGTTCAACCGGAACAGCTTACAGGTGTTATTAGAATAGCGACCATTCCGCTTCCGACACTGATCTACACCGATGCAATTATTGATTTTAAGAAACAATTTCCCGGAGTTACGCTTGAACTATGTGAGATGAGTACGAATGATATCATTCAGGAAATGAATGAAAGACGTTTTGATGTGGGACTGATTATATTTGAAGAAGAGCTGAGACATCAGCATAAATCCTTATTATTCGGTAAGCTGATTCAGCAAGAAATGGTCGTAGGAGTTAGCAAACGCTCTCCCCTTGCCTTACAGGGTTCGATTACCCCAGAAGAGATTTTGAAGCATCAAATTGTTTTATATAAAGATGATCTGCTGCTGAAATTTTACGAAGATCTCCAGCAGAATTATGGAAAAGGTCAACTGTTATTTTCAACGAATCAGACTTCGGTCATTTCGAAATTGGTTCGAGAAAATGTGGCAATTACGATTGGATTTGATTTGTCATTTGGTAAACATGCGCATATGTCCAGCAGTGATATTGTAGTCTTACCGCTTGCAATCCAAACTTCCGTCTCCTCTTATGTAGGATGGGTACAGCCGAACAGGAGAAACATCCCAAAGCAAGTATCTGCTTTCTTGAATCGGTTGGCAAATCAATATCGTTTTCATGAACGTAACGAAAGCTTGTAAAATAAAAAAAGACGATAAGCAAACTAGTGTAAGCTAGTTTGTCTACCGCCCTGAAACCACCCTATAAGACAGTTCTTTTATTTAGCTGCAAGCTCTCCGTGCTTGGCAACATATCATCGATTACTTCATCATTCACTTTGATACTCAGTACGACACCTATACAGAGCATATTAATGAGCAGAGAAGAACCCCCAAAGCTAAGAAAAGGCAAAGTAATCCCCGTTAAAGGCATAAGTCCGATAAACATGCCGACGTTCTCAAAAATTTGATAGATGAACATAGCAACAATACCCACAATTAAAATAGGACCGGCTTTATTTTTACATTCAAGTGCGATATAGATGAGCCGGTATATAAGTATGAAATAGAGAAATAACAAAAGAGATACACCTAGAAACCCAAACTCTTCCGCAGCGACGACGATAATCGAATCAGAGTAGGTATAAGGAACATAACCAGTCTGAACCATCGTCCCTTGCATATACCCCTTTCCTAATAAACCGCCCGACGCAATCGCGATTTTCGCATTTCTTGTATGGTAAGAAGCATCTTTGCCTGCTTCTTCAGGCAAAAGCCACGGATCGATTCGATCGAGCCAGTGCCCTTTTTCCGTATTAGAAAGATAGGTAGTAATTTGATCATGAAAGGTAATATATGACTTGATTCCACCGACAGAAAGAACAGCGATGAGCAGAAGTATAATAAGTGCATGTCTGTTCTTGATGTCCCCGATCCATAGCATCCCGATTAAGATGACAAGATAGCTAAGTGCATTTCCCATATCATTTGTTTTCATGACTAATGCAAATGGAAGAAGGGTGACAAGCGAAAGGGGGATGATATTTCTCCAGAAGGTGAGTTTCTTGTTCTGTTTCATTAAGATACCGCCAAGCGTAATGATCAGTATAATTTTAAAGACTTCGGCGGGTTGCACATTAAATAAATGAGGGATAGAGATCCAGCCCCTGGAGCCGTTGATCACCTTGCCGAAAAACGAGACATACACAAGCAGCAGTATTCCTGCTCCGTAGATATACCAATAATATTTCAATATGAGCTTGTAGTGAAACAACGCAGTCACAAGTAAAGCCGCAAAACTAAGTAGGTAATAAATCACCATTTTCATTTCGGACCCGGCAAATTTTTCTGGGCTATATTGAATCCCGCTATGTATTAAAAGAATGCTGGCGAGCATGAAAAAACAAAGGATCCAGATGATTGTGGAATCTATCTTTTTTAGTTTTTGCAACATGTAAATGAATCACTCCTTTGTTAATTTAATGCTACATCTCACTAAATTATAGATGAATAACGTTTTATTTACCAACCCGGAAGGAGTTTTCATTCTGATTTCGAATGTTTGAAAGACAGCACTTCGGTTTAAATGGATGGTCATTCATCCCTACTTTATACATAAGGAGAGGAAGCGTTATGGAAATCGTATCTTTCGCAAGAAATAAATATCATGACCAGGCGACAGAACTATTTTTGCAGGAAAGTAAAAAGCTAAAGGAACTTCTTGCACATGCAGATATTCATCATGTAGGAAGCTCAGCAATTCCCGGCACCCTGACGAAAGGGGATGTCGATATTCAGGTTCGAGTAAAGCAAGAAGACTTTGATGAAGCAGTTCGTGTGCTGGAATCTTTATACCCGGTCGATGAAAAAGGAGAACAAACGGCCTCTTTTCGTTCCTTTTATACAAAGGAGACAATCCTGCCATTGGGTATTCAGTTAACCGTATGTCACACTAAACATGATGTATTTCATAAATTCCGTGATGTATTGTTGATTAATGAAGGATACCGAGATCAATATGATGAACTGAAGGCTTCCTATGAAGGAAAAGATTTGGAGAGTTACCGAGAAGCCCAGCGTCATTTTTTTGATCAGTTAAAGAAAACACCGGAGTATAGAAGTATGTAATAACTTGGGCAAGTAGGTAAAGTGGAAGGAATACAACATGGTGCAAACGTTTGGAGAAACGGACATCAGGAAGGAAGGATACGAGATGAGAGAGTTGCAAGTAAATACAAGATATGGTGCGTTAAAGGGACAGAACATAAATGGAGTGGCTGTATGGAAGGGAATTCCTTATGCGAGACCGCCCGTGAATGAACTGCGTTTTGAAGCTCCCGAGCCGCCTGATTCCTGGGAAGGTGTCAAGGAAGCTGATCAATTTGGACCGGAGTGTATACAGCCAAGAACAGAAGGGGGATTATTTCAGACTCCAGGATATGAGCCGAAAGAATCTGAAGATTGTCTTTATCTGAATGTGTGGGCTCCAGAACAAGTAGCGGAACAAAAGCTTCCGGTTATGGTATGGATTCACGGAGGTGCATTCGTCACCGGTTCAGGCAGCACCTCGTTCTACGATGCAACACAATTTGTGAAACGCGGTGAGATAATTGTCGTTACACTGAACTACCGACTCGGACCCTTTGGATTTATGCACTTATCACCGCTTGGTGAATCATTTATTTCGAACGCGGGACTGCTTGATCAAATTGCGGCCTTGGAATGGGTGCAAGAGAATATAGATGGTTTTGGAGGAGACCCCGGCGCAGTGACTGTGTTTGGTGAATCGGCAGGAAGTATGAGTATTGCTGCTCTTATGGCGATGCCAAAAGCAAAAGGGCTCTTCCAACAGGCCATTATGCAAAGCGGCGCTTCTCAGCATATACCAGCAGAACAAGCTGCCCAGGTTACAGCTGGTATGCTGCAGATGCTAGGAATCGGTTCAGACGAGGTTCACAAACTGAAAACCCTGCCTGCTGAACAAATCCTTGCTGCAGGAGAACGCTTCAAAGAGCAGACAGGTGCAGGTCTTGCCTTGTTATTCCAGCCCGTCGTGGATCAATCTACTCTTCCAAAATCACCTGTTCAAGCAATTAAAGATGGCGATGCAAGTGACGTTCGGCTCCTTATTGGAACCAACCTTGACGAAGGGGCACTATTTATCCGTCCAGAAACAGAGATCATGAACGATGGTGATATTGTGCGAGCGATGGAAATGATGACAGGTGTACCTAATGGGCATGAAATCGTCTCTCATTATCCGAACACAACAGATGGACAGGCACAGTTAATGACAGATCTATTCTTTTGGCGTTCCTCCGTGCAGTTCGCTGCTGCTCAGTCTCAATATGCACCGGTGTTTATGTACCGATTCGATTGGACTCTTGAAGGTCATCCGCTGTTAAATAAAGCGATCCATGCAGGTGAAATTGCTTTTGTATTTCATAATTTGCAGTTTTTTACCTCGATGGGAATTACGCCAAGTGATTCAATGCAGCAGCTTGCTTCTACGATGCAAGACGCATGGATTGCATTTGCAAAACGGGAAGTTCCCGTTCCAGGAGGTCATGAGTGGCCTCCATACTCAATAGAACATAGAGCAACGATGATCTTTGGTACGGATCTTGAAATGATTCAAGATCCGGATCAAGAAAAAAGAATACGTCTAGGATTATGATCTAAAAATAGCCCCTTAATGAGTCAATCTCATTAAGGGGTTATTTATTGTGAGTCTAGCGAAAAAAAGAGAAATCTCCTCACTATTTGGAACATTTTATCACTTATTATAGTTTTATCCCATTTCATTAGAAACTTTTTCAGGGATTAAGCGTCTAATAGTAGACAAATTCGAAGAGAATAGAAAATAGAATCAAAAGGAGTCTAAGCATGAAACTGAAGAAATTATCTATGCTGACCGTTCTAGCTTTGTCCCAAGTGGCAACAGCAGTCCCGGTGAGCGCACAGGAAGCGGCTACTTCTACTGCTCAGCAGGTCGTTGCTCAAGAAGTTTACGGAGTGAATAAAACAGCAGAAGAAGGTCAAAATGCACCACAAACACGTGTAACGAAACAAGAAACGGAAAACAAAGTGGCAACAGAGTCAGTAGAACCAGCAACTGAAAAAGAAACAGCAACGGATTCAAAAACATGGAAAGCGGCTTCGATTACGGAAGAAACAGAACCTACACCATCAACAGAATCAGCAACAGGAGTTACTAAATCAACAAATGAGACAACTGTGACGAATGAAAAAACGGATGAAGTTACAGGAGAAGTAACAGGAGAAGTAACAGCCACACCTAATGTGAAGACAGCACCAAGCGAAGAGTCTGCGGAATCAAAACCAGCGACTAACGCGGCTAAAACTGCAACACCAACCGATTTGGTTCTTTATTTTAACAGTACAAAAATGGAACAAGGCGGAGTCACATACAATGCTCCTCAGCCTATGCAAGTTAAAAAAGGAGTATCCTATGTTCCGATCCGCGCTCTAGTGGACCGTGTCGGGTATAAAGTAAGCTATGATAAAAAGACGAAGGAAACCGTCATTGTCAGCGGAGCTAATGAACTGCGGTTTAAGACAGACAGCAGCAAATACACGGTAAATGGCGTGACGAAAACGATGAAAGGTACTTCCTATCAGACGAAAAATACGTTTATGGTTCCTCTGACTGCGATTACAGCAGCCTTGGACATTAAATATAAAGTCGATAACATAGGTAAGAAAGTCATTATGGATCTGGCAACCAAACCTGTTGCTAAGTTCACGATTCAGCCGGGTGAGATTATGGCGGGACAAACGGTAGTTACATATAGTACAGATTCTTCTTCACCGCAAGGGCTGTCTATTGTTGACGAACGCTGGGAAGGGAAACAGGAAGTGTTTGCATCTGCTGGAAAGTATGATGTTTCCTATTCTGTACAGGATTCAAATGGTACATGGAGCGATCCTTATACAGTGACCATTGAAGTTAAGCAACCTAATCTTCCTCCAGTAGCTATGTTTACAACGGATAAAGAAGAGTACAAAATGGGTGAACTCATTACGATCACCGATCAAAGTACGGATGACGGTAAAATTGTAAAACATGACTGGAATAACAACGCTTATGCGTTCTTTACACCAGGTCCTAAAAATATCAGCCTGACGGTAACTGACGATAGCGGACAAACAGCTACTTTCGAAAAAACCATTGTTGTAACAAGTGAGACGCTTTATTCACAAGATGAATTTAATCGCATGTTCTTGCCGGCCGGCGAAAAATTCGTATTTGATGGTTCTGCGGTTCCAACTTGGTCTAAAGTTCCGTATACATTCAGCGATGAACCAAGTACTCTGATCCGTAGTAACAGCCCGGAAACCGTGAATTCGGAAGGGATTGTATACCAAGAAACGGCAGCTGGTAACACACGCTTCATGATTCACCATGTGAACAATACAGGCAAGAATGTGAAGATGTACGTAGTAGCAACCAATACGAGCTTCACAGAAGCAACGATTAAAACAGAAAACCTTGGATTTGCAGGGCCAAGCCCCATTGCGACAGCTGCTGGGAAGTCATCTGTTGAACGTTATTTTGAATCCATGCAAGATGGAAGCAAACGTTCATCAATAACACTTGCTCCAGGCGAAAGCAAACTTGTCATGACAGAGCTAAGTAAGTCTGTTATGAAACAAGGCGGCGTAATCTCGTTGTTCTCGGACATGAGCAGTGATTATTCAATCCAATACGATGTAATCATGATTGATGAGAAACTGGATCCGTTAACTGTGCTAGAGAAACTTCCTATCCTGGATCGTGATGGCGTTCATAACCGGGGTACCTACCCTAATTCCACCCGCGTTATTCGTTATTCGGAACCAGTAGGAGCGACTTCTATGCGTCTTGCTCTCGGAGACAATCAAGATGATCCAAACCTAGCAGGTATGGACCCGATGCTCGGTGTAGAAGCTTCTAACTCAGGTAATTTTGGTGTACTATACAAAATCACACTTGACCGTGTAGCGCCAAATACATTAATCTCATTTAATCCGCGCGGAGGAAAGTATTCTGGTTATGCAATGGTTAATGGAGATATAACAGCGATCTATTCGAAAGGTCAAGTTAGTGCTCCTAATGAGCAAGCCGTACTCTACCGCACAGGTGACTATGAGCAAAAAGTAGAAATTCTACTGACGGCAGCACCAGGAAGTAATCTTCCTGTTAACTTGCTGTTTACACAAATGCAAAAAAAATAAATGCGTTGATCAGAGTCGTCTTCTATCCTGTATAGGAGACGGCTTTTTGTTATGGAATGAATCCTGAGGAGCAGGTTAATGATATCACTGCCTTACTAATGGGTAATAGAGGTGAAATAGGTACCAGTAAATGAGGTGTAGTACATGGATGAATATGGTCTCCTCTTGATTAAACTCATTACCGCTTTTACAGCATTATGGGCAGCAACGAGATTATTAGGAAAAAGAGAAATTACACAATTGTCTCCTTTTGATTTTATATCGGCTCTCGTATTTGGAGACCTCGTAGGAGATACCATATATGATGAAGAAGTTTCCGTATGGAAGCTTATCTTCTCTCTAGCTATATGGGCGCTGTTATCTTATGTATTTGACAAGATTATGGGATACAGTAAATCTTTGCGTGAAAAATTTGAAGGGAATCCGGACTTGTTAATCAAGAATGGTGAGATTGATATGGAAGCCATGAAGCGTAATAAAGTGGAGTTTGAAGAATTAAAAATGATGATGAGACAACAAAATGTTTTCTCATTAAGTGAGGTTGCATATGCCGTGTATGAAACAAACGGTTCGCTCAGTATTTTGAAAAAGTCAGATTCCGATCAGCCCAGCCGAAATGACCTGGGACTGGATACGAAACCTGTTCAACTTCCTCGGACCCTTATTGTAAATAGTAAGCCAAACAGAGAAGCTCTAGCCGCAATTCACCGGGACGAAAAATGGCTGCTTACAGAACTAGCTAAGCAAGGTTACCATACGATTGATTCTGTATTTTATGCGGAATGGACAGAGGATGGAGAAGTTCAGGTAATAGATCATTATCAAAGTGGTAATGGGAAAAAACACGAAATTTCGTTCTAGTACATGATAAATAGGAGCTTACGACCAAGATGACATGCATCTTTGATCGTAAGCTCCTTGGATTTTTATTGATTACATGATTTAATCCGTTTCATGCATCAATTAGTAACTTTTAAAAGCTTTAGCGATGATAACGAGCAAAATGAACAGAACAAGAATCGCTGCAACGTTAGATTTGTTGTTTCCATATCCTTCGTAGTTTCCATATGCTTCACTCATGTAGTTCACCCCCTCCTTGTTTCTAATCTATCTTATGCATGAACCGAATCATGCGATTGCACGTTTGTCATAAGTGAGAAAGAATAGATCATTATTCCTAAGTAATTCATCTACGATAAAACAAATCGCTGACACGTTGTAGATCTAACCTAAGTTTCATTTGAAAAGCATAAAAGATTTGAATACCGGCAAATAGTGTCGGTATTTTTCAATAATCCATGGTAGAATTTGGGGTAATACAATATTTTGCTTGTGAACCACAATTTTAAAATTGAAGGAGTGGATCATACTTGTCCCTCGAGCCCAAAGATCAGCATATTTCTGAACAGGTTACATGTTGGAAGGATCAGGCTTTTCAACAAGCAGTTAAGAAAGTACTCATCACCTCGGAGCGAATCGGTGCGAATTTTCCACATGCCAGTCATCAAGGGGCTTACGTGTTAGAAGAACCTGCATGGTGGACTGCTGGATTTTGGCCGGGTATGTTATGGGTTCTGTATGAAGGCAGCGGAGAACAGCAGTTTCGCGACATTGCAGAACAATGTGAGAATCATCTGGACAAGGTACTTGATGGCTATGAGCGGCTGGATCATGATATGGGATTTATATGGACACTTACAAGTCTAGCGAATTATAAACTGCATGGCGGTGAAGAATCTAGGCGTAGGGCTTTTAAAGCGGCTAATTACTTAATGGGTAGATTTAACCTCAAAGGGAATTACATAAGAGCGTGGAACCCTTGGACACCGGGGGAGATGAACTCGGGACTTGCGATTATCGATTGTGCGATGAATGTACCTTTACTCTACTGGGCTTCTAGGGAGAGTGGAGATCCAAGGTATGCTCATGTAGCTAATGCACATATGAATACCGTCCTATCGCATTTTATTCGGCCTGATGGGTCGGTCCGTCATATCGTTCGGTTTGATCCAGATACAGGAGAAGTGGCAGAATATCTCGGGGGTCAAGGGTATGCACCGGATTCGGCGTGGTCAAGAGGAAACGCTTGGGCTTTGTACGGTCTAGCTCTTGCCTATCATCATACCGGTAATGAAGCCTATTTGAATGCATCCAAACAAACGGCGCACTTCTTTTTATCACAACTGCCTGATGATTCTGTACCTGCTTGGGATTTTCGAGCACCGGAAGATACCAGACACATCAAAGATTCTTCTGCTGGAGCATGTGCAGCTAGCGGACTTTTACTTTTATCAACACTTGTTCCTGAGTGGGAAAGGGCAGTTTACCGGCAGGCAGGGGAGCGGATTCTAGAGTCACTCTACAAAAACTATGGAGCATTTGATCATCCCGAGGAAGAAGGTTTGATTATGCACGGTACGAGCCATTATCCCGAAAAACAAAATGTAGATGTCCCATTAATCTACGGTGATTATTTCTATGTGGAAGGTCTTGCTAGACTGCGTGGGAATCATCAGGTTTTTTGGGAGTAGGGTTCAGAATAAAGGAGCAGGGTTCGTAATAAATAAGAAAATAAAGGTGGACTCATCATGACAATACATACAGAGTATACAAATAGATCTTGGCGTGCTGCCAAATTAGATCATTTAGGCTCATCCATATTTGCAGAAGTGGCAAGCTGGAAAGAAGAAGCGAAAGCAAATGGAAAAGACTTGATTGATCTTGGAATAGGCAGCCCTGATCAGGGGCCATCCCCTTTTATACGTGAGACCCTAAGCAGGGAAGTATTGAAAGAGGGAAGTTATGCATACCCCAAATCGAGTGGGAGTGAAATATTCCTTACTACTGTGGCGAAGTGGATGAATCACCGATTTCAAGTCGATCTAAATTCGCAGACCGAAATTATATCGCTGATGGGCTCTCAAGATGGTCTAGCTCATCTGGCTCAGGCCATCTGTAATCCCGGGGACTTAGCGATGGTCCCAAATCCAGGGTATCCCATTTATTCTGGATCACTTGCTATTGCGGGAGTAAGAGCTTACGAAATTCCGCTTAAGGAAGACAATCAGTTTATGCCGGATTTGGATGCGATACCTGATGAGATATGGGCAGAGGCGGTCTTTATACTGCTGAGTTTCCCTGGGAACCCGATAGCATCTGCTGCGTCGCAGGAGTATTTCGAAAAATTAATCGCTAAAGCGAGCAAGTGGAACGTTCTCATTGTACATGATATGGCCTACTCCGAAATGGGATTCGATGGTTATCGCCCGATGAGTATATTAAGTATACCGGGTGCCGCCAAAACTGCTGTGGAATTCCATTCCTTTTCCAAAAGTTTTCAAATGGCAGGCTGCCGGATTGCTTTTCTCGCTGGTAATGAACAAGCGATCCAGTCTTTAAGGATCCTCAAGGAAAATATCGATTATGGTGTATTTGAACCGATTCAGCAAGCTGCGGTCACAGCCTTGGAACAAGCCATCGCAGAGGGAGAAGATTATACAGGGCCAGCCCCGCTATATGAAGCCCGCCGTAATCTATTCGTTGATTTACTTGCAAAAGAAGGTTGGAATATTAAAAAACCATGTGCGACGATGTTTTTGTGGGCAGCGCTCCCTGAACCGTTTCGCGGGAAACCAGGGGTATGGAATTCAAGATCATTTGCTAAAGCATTATTACTTCACAGCGGGGTGACTGTCATACCTGGTGATGCATTTGGCAGTGAAGGCGACGGTTATGTACGAATTGCACTTGTGCAAGAACAAGAGCGTCTGGAGGAAGCAGCAAGAAGAATTGGGGAATTTATTCGCAGTTATTGCTAATTGCTTGATCATGAGAATCCTGGTGACAGGATTCTTTTCTTATCTAATGTAAAACTTTACTTGAAGTACTGCGTTATTATGAATAGACAGAAAGGGGTAAGCATATGAAAAGAATCATCTTGGGAATTACTTGTGTATTCATTATTTTATTAGGGCTTCTACTCAGATCAAAAGTGCCCTTTATGGGTGATTTTTTATGGGCAGCGCTCATTTTCTTTTTGTTCTCCTTCGTTTTTTTGAATGTTCCTCGTAGATATCAATTCATTATTCCTTTATTATTCTGTTATTTCATAGAATTTACTCAGTTAGTTCATGCTCCTTGGATCAATGAGCTCCGTGAAAATAGGTTCCTTCAGCTGATTCTAGGACATGGTGTTTTCGGTGTCCTGGATCTCATTGCCTACACTTCTGCAATTCTGGTATCTTACGTAATAACCGGTATTATAGAACGCCGTATTGTCCGGTATAACTAGCAACAATGGAGATAGAATTAATTTATTAATGTAAGCATACATACGACGAGAAAAGCGATCGGTACTATACCAGTCGCTTTTTTCATTTTCAAAAATATGAAATAAAAGGAATTTATTCTTGTTTAAGGTAGAAATTAGTTGTACTATATACATAGATTTACGATACATAGATTTACGAGGTATGAAAAGGGGATGTGAAAATGTCTGTAAATAAGGAGCTCCTTAAGGGGAGTACAGTAATTCTGCTGCTCACTGTGCTAAATGAACGAGAAATGTATGGATATGAGTTGATCAAAGAAATTGAAAACAAGTCGGATCAGGTGTTTGTCATGAAAGAAGGGACTCTATACCCTATTCTCCACACCCTCGAGTCAGAAGGTCTGCTTAACGCTTACTGGAGTCAGCAGGATGGGCGTAAACGAAAATACTATCAGATTACAGATGAGGGAAAGAGAAAACTTCAGGAAAAGAAGAAAGAATGGATTCGGTTTCGTACAGCAGTCGATACTGTAATAGGGGAGAGAGGATAACGTGCAGAACAGTGAAGAGAATGAAGTGGTTCAGCAATTTTTGGATCAAGTATGCCGCCATATTAAGGTCAAAAAGATGCACCCTGAAATCCGAGAGGAACTTACGAATCATATCGAGGATCGGATAGAGGAATTGCAGCTCCGAGGCAGTTCGAAAGAAACTGCGATACATAAGGCTATCGAAGAAATGGGATCTCCCGATGTGATTGGGAAAAGCATTAATGAAACCCATAAACCAGTGCTCAATTGGAGGATTGCCCTTATTGTTGCGACCATATCATTAATTGGAGTTATTGGAGCAGTCAGTATTGACGTATCGGGTTCATCTCCTATTCCTGATTTGACGGCTAGAAAGACACTGCAAATGGGGATTGGAATCATATTTCTTGTGTGTTTTTATTTCTTTGATTATCAGAAGCTGAAGAAATATTCAGACCAAGTTTTTTTTCTTCTACTATTTATGAATGCATTTATCTTAATAAATAGTCCTATGATTAATGGTGTTAAGGGTTATGTGATACTAGGTCCTTTCTCTATAAATATGTTATACAGCTCTGTTATATTGCTCTTGTTGGCACTTGCGGGAATGAAGCCGATAAAAGAAATGAACTGGATCCATACCATCCTGCACACTTTTTATCGAGTAGTTATCCCTCTATTAATTCTCACTTATATAGGCAATTCTGTACTTTACGGCGGTATAATGTACATGACTTTGTATATGATGTTGATGTGGCTCACCAAAAGAAATGTAAAACAGTTTGCCATCGTTACCATGATTCCTACTGTAGCTTTGTTGTATTTTACAATGCCTCATTTCAATACAATCAAGGAAAGATTCATGCAATTTCTGCAACCGATAGAGGATAATGCCTATCTTCAGATGAAATCAATGGAGGCAATCCGATCAGCAGGATGGTTTGGACAAGGATTTGCTTCCAGTAATCCCGGACTTGGTTATGTTCAAAGCGATTCTTTATTTCCTTATTTGATATACTGTTTTGGCTGGATTTTTGGCCTCATCACCATTATTCTGATCGGATTGTTCCTTGGATATTTAGTACAGTTACTATCCAAAGTCAAAGAATCATACGGCAGGCAACTTATTTGTGTCGTGTTGTTCTTTTTTACGATAAGATTTGCATGGCCTATACTTATGTCATTTGGATTTCTTCCGTTTGTAGGCATGGAATTACCCTTCATCGGCTATGGAGGAACGAATCAGTGGCTTGACTTATCAGCTATTGGACTAGTTCTATCTATATATCGCAGAAAAAATATGATTCCTACGGCTGAATTTGCTTCTAGCCATCTTTCTTCATCTAAATTATAAAATATTTGGGAGTCGCTGATTTACCGTTAGTTTCAAAAGTGATAGAATCTTTCTCGCATATAAACAAATAGAAGAAGAAAAAGTGAAATCGTACTTTCGATTTCACTTTTTTCTTCTTCTAGAAGCAAGTTATTTCTGGAATCTTTATTATGTAATGAAATTGAATTGATTAAATCGTCCTATTGTTCTTTTCCTTCGATGACAAGAATCGCTTTGTTCAAAGCAAAGGCAAAGATAAAGAACCCGACTGCACTAAAAAGACCATCGAAATAAGGGAAATCTTCTAGTATAAGATCGGCATTTACAATCTCGAGCTCTTGTAATGCTTGCTTAAGAAGATAACTATCTAGATTAAAAGATATAGTTCCTAGAATCAGAGTCGCTACTCCAAGTTTATAAAGGATGGATACATTCACTTTTTTAAAAAGCCCTTTTTTATCAATATTCTTTATCAATCTGCTGATATACCAAAGAAAAAGGAGTGCCCATCCCATTAAAGAAATACTGCTAAGAAAAGATAGGGTAAGAAAAGAGGTGCTGCTATAAAGTTCGGGATGCTCGTAAAAGTAAAGATTTACATAAGAGAACACAGGTTCAAACGGTCCTAAAAACAAAGTAATCGGATGATCTGGGAACCACAGATGAAAGACGTGATCGATCACAGTAAAAATACCGCCAAAGACGGCTGTGATGTAAAATAAAATCATACAAAGAATGTAACTGGGCTTAAGCAACTTTCTTAATTTCATAAATAAACTCCTTTTAGTAGTCTTGGTTGTCATATAAAACATCTTAAGCGATTCCTTAATGTTAAACAATAAATTCCAGAAGTTATTTTAACCCTCCTTTGATAGGAAGTGATTTGTTATAATGAAATCGTGATGGAGGTATAGCCTTTATGGATGATAATCAGAATAGGATTCAGCGAAGTGCAAATGGCGGGAAATCGATCCCGAAACAGTCCATTCATCAGAAGAATGAGATTCGCTTTGCGGAATACGAATGGATGGATGAAGAGAAAGAAGCAGAGATTCCGAGGAGAAAAGATTTTTCTCATGCTCGGTCAGAACCTGAGAAAGAAGTTCAGGATCTTACTTATGTCCCTATTGACGCTGAATGGGACGGGCTTGATTTTCTAGATGATATGCAGGTGGACGACTGGAGTCCATGGAATGAGGAGATCAGTGAAGACGTCTTCTCAAGTAAGCAAGTAAAGAACAACAAGACTCCGGCTCCCTTATATAATAGGGATGTTGATCCTGCTTTTGATATAGATAAAGTAAAACCTATCATTATGCCAGAAGATACCTTAAAACGAAAAGGGAACCTTGTCGTGTCTCCACAAACGTTTGAACGAGATGCAGATTGGGAAAAGCAGTTCATGTTCCTGACACGTGAGCAAACCTTTGTGAAGCAGGCAAGAGAATTTGAATCTGTTGTTTGTTCGGAAGCACCTTTTGTCTCTTATCGTGCCTACTGGCCAACCTATGAACAGATGAGTTCAGCCCAGAAGAGATGGTATTTTTATTGGCGTAAGGAAGTAAAACAAGGCAGATATCCAGATACAGATCTATCCTACTTGTTTCTCTATATTTATGAACTGATCCATGGTGTAGGATGGACTGCTCCTGAGGAAGGTCTCGCCTTACTGGACGAAGTCTGGTTTGGTTATGGAGAGCGCGAGAAGAAGATCGATACGTACATGCGAGAATGGATATTTGATTTTTGTTTAGTACACGGACTTGAAATGCCATATAAAGAGCTCATGGAAAAAATCCCACGCAAACTGTCTGATGAATTAAAGGAACGCGAATGGATGCGCAGGTTTACTTCAGATCCTTTAGATTTTTCTTGGGATATGCTTGCGATGTTATTAGATTATAATGCGGAACAGAGCAGCTTCTTCAAGGAACAAGGACGTAAAGAGATGAAAATCTATGCTCCTAAGGTGATCGCCTTAGTTGATCGGTACTGGTTGAAAAAGCATGGGCTTCGTCTAATCCATCGTTTTTGGCCAGAAGAAGTGACAAGAAAGAGGATTCTATTCCGCAGTGCGGTGTATGATCATGATTTTTATGGAAAACACGCGGAAGTCAGGGTGTTTCCGATCAGCGAGCATCCTCCGCTTCGTGCCTATTTAACACAGCTGGTGCGTTATACGGAGAATAAGCTTCGTGAATTGATGGGGTTTAAAGGTCGACTTCGCGGAGTGAAGTTGGAATCCGAGGTGGAAGAGCTGGTAACCCGTTACCTGAGAAGAGAAATAAAAGAACGCGAAGTACAAGCAGCGAAGAAAGCTCGTCCTGCGGTGACGATTAACACGAAGAAGTTAAGACGTTTACAGCAAGAGTCGGAAGAAGTACGGGAGATGCTGATGATCGATGATGACAATGCAGAAAATTCTGCTAAAGAAGCAGGTTATGTTGATACGCCGAGAAAGCAAGCTGCACCAATTCCAGGCAAACTGCAAACGATCCAAACGGAGATGAACTTTGACGGTTCTGTGCTATACAGCCCTCCACCTGCAGATGAAGATCAATCTCCTAATATGGAAATTTTGAAGGCAGAAGAGACTGACGTTGAAAGAACTGTCATAAAAAGTTCTGTCGTAGAAGAGACTGACGTGAAAACTATGGATGTAGAAACGAATGGTGCAGAATCGACTGGTGTAGAAACGACCGATGTAGAAATGAATTCAGTTATAAGTGGGGAACAGTCAGATTATCACTTCGTGTGGGATACCGACAATATGGATGAAGAATGGCAGGAGCTGGCGGAGCGGTTAAATTCAGACCAACTGGAGGTTCTCTATATACTTAGGGATAAAAAAGGGTCTTCTGAGCTGCAAAAGATCGCTACTAAGGCGGGATCCATGCCTGAACTAATGATTGAAGAAATTAACGAAATATCGATGGAGATTATTGGCGATATTTTGATTGATGGGGAAGAAATTACAGAAGAATATATAGAAGCATTACAAACTTTGAGTTATACGGATGAATAGAGGTGAACGGCTTCATGAAACAACTGAAAATACCAAAAAGACTAACGACAGCGCTCGTCAATTCTTTAACCGCAGGGGTCGTGCCAAGAGTGGGTCTGGAACATATCGCGGTTGGACGTAAACCGGAGGTCGAATCGATCCTGAGAGACATGGATAACATTGCGGAAGGCGGGGCTGCTTTTCGGCTGATAACAGGACGATATGGGAGCGGGAAAAGCTTTTTGCTGCAAATGATTCGGGGATATGCCATGGATCGTGATTTTGTAGTAGCTGATGCGGACTTATCTCCGGAGCGCCGCCTAGTGGGAACGAAAGGTCAGGGACTCGCAACCTATCGTGAGCTGATGATGCATTTATCTACGAAAACGAGGCCTGACGGCGGTGCACTAGAGATTATGCTGCAAAAATGGATTGCTTCACTTCAGCAGGAAGTGATGATGAGCAGTGGTCTGCGTCCGGATGATCCGGCAATGAATGAAGCGGTCGAAATGAAAATTTACGCGGTAACGAGTGACATGCAGAACCTCGTACATGGATTTGATTTTGCTAAAGTTCTTGCCGCTTATTGGTCTGGATATAAACTTGCAGACGAGGACCGCAAAGCAGCTGCGCTGAGATGGCTTCGGGGTGAATTTCCTACGAAGACGGAAGCGCGCAAGGAGCTTGGTGTTGGCGTAATTATTGATGATGATAACTGGTATGACTATATGAAACTATGGTCTGAATTTGCTGCGAAAATTGGTTATAAAGGGTTGCTGCTCTTCATCGATGAAGGGGTTAATCTTTATAAGATAACAAACACAATATCGCGGCAGAGTAACTATGAGAAACTGCTAACCATGTTCAATGATACGATGCAAGGGAAAGCAGAACATTTGGGGATTTATATGGGCGGAACTCCGCAATTTGTTGAAGATGAAAGAAGAGGACTTTTTAGTTATGATGCCCTGCGCTCAAGACTGATCGATGGACGATATGGCGGCGGTGCGCTCAAAACGTACACTTCACCCATTTTGAAGCTAGACTTGTTGTCTCATGAAGAGATTCTCATCTTGCTGCAAAAACTGCGTGATATTCACGCGATGCATTTTGGATATGAAGCACAGCTGAGCGATGAACAGTTGATTGCTTTTATGCAAGCCGCAGTAGGACGCCTTGGAGCAGAAGAAATGCTGACGACACGGGAAGTGGTCAGGGACTTTATGGATCTTCTTCATACCTTACATCAGCATCCGGAAGCAACATTTGAAGGTTTGCTCGGTGAGAAAGAAGCAGTATCTGCCGGCAACCAAAAAGTGAATCATTCTACGAACAAGGACGATCTGGATGATTTATTCTCGGAGTTTGAACTATGAGCAGTGGGCCGTTCAGAAGACTGGCACCGTTCATTCAAGAATTTATTTACAAAAAGAAATGGGATACACTGCGTGAAGCGCAAGTAGAAGCCTGCCGTGTCCTTTTTGATACAGATCATCATCTGCTTATCGCATCCGGAACAGCTTCGGGGAAGACGGAAGCTGCTTTTTTTCCTGCGTTAACGGAGTTATATCATGATCCATCCGAATCGGTGGGAATTCTATATATTGGTCCGCTTAAAGCGCTCATTAACGATCAGTTTGAACGGGTTAGTGATCTTCTCAAAGAAGGACAAGTTCCTGTATGGCACTGGCATGGAGATGTCAGTCAAACAGAGAAAACAAAACTGATGCAAAAACCATCGGGTGTACTCCAGATTACGCCTGAATCCTTAGAGGGACTCCTGATGAATCGTCCAAATGCCATTCCTGCACTGTTCCATGATCTCAGATACATTATTATTGATGAAGTTCATGCATTTATGGGCGCAGATCGAGGGATGCAGGTGATATCACAGTTAACTCGTATTCAGCGAATGGCAGGCTGTAGTCCCAGAAGAATCGGTTTATCTGCGACACTGAGTGATTATGATGCAGCAGCAGGATGGATTGGAGCGGGTACGCCTCAAGCGGTTGAGGTTGTATCCCCACAAGGAAGACGTAAACTGAGAATCTCGATCGATCATTTTTCGTTCCCGGATGCGAGAGACGAGAAGCAGGCGGAGCAACTGGAACTGGCTAAAAAAGCCTACTACGATTATCTATACGACGTAACGCATCTGAAAAAGGCACTTGTATTTACGAACAGCCGGTCCGATGCAGAATTAACTACACTTGAGCTGAGGCGAATTGCTGCGAAAAGAGAACAGCGAGATGTGTTCCACGTTCACCATGGAAGCATCTCGGCCATGCTGCGAGAAGAGACAGAAACAGCGCTTCGTACCGGGCAAGGACCGGCAGTAGCTGCGGCTACGTTAACGCTCGAACTCGGAATTGATCTCGGGGAGCTGGAGCGCGTGATTCAGTTAGGAGCGCCTTATAGCTGTTCAAGCTTTGTCCAGCGTCTTGGAAGGTCTGGTCGCCGGGGAGATCAGGCATCTGAGATGTTGTTTCTGTGTCCGGAAGAAGAGGACGAACAAGCTGAACTTCCGGCCCGGATGCCGTGGACTTTGCTTCGTGCGATCGCAGTAACGGAGCTATACGTAAGGCATAAATGGGTCGAACCAGTCTACATCCGAAAAAAACCAATTGGCGTACTCTATCACCAAACGATGAGTACACTGAAAAGCATGGGAGAGGCGGAACCGGCGGAACTGGCTAGAGCGGTGCTTACGCTCCCTTCGTTTCGGCAGATTGAACCTGCTGAATATAAAACGTTCCTGCAGTATCTCCTTGATATCGATCATATTCAGCGGACAGAGGAAGGAACGCTCATCATCGGTCTAGGCGGAGAAAAAATTGTGAATAACTACCGATTCTATGCTGTGTTTAAAGATGATGAAGAACATACGGTATATAACGGTTCGGAGGAGATTGGCTCGATCACAACCGTTCCCCCACCAGGTTATTGTTTCTCACTTGCAGGGAAGCTATGGAAAGTAGAAGAAGTAGATACGAAGCACAAAGCCTTATATGTAAAGTCGGCGAAAGGCAAAGTGGATACGCTCTGGCTCGGTGCCGGCGGAGATATTCATACACTTGTGATACAGAAAATGCGCGAGGTACTGGATAGCGATGATCTCTATCCTTACCTTACGCCAAGCGCAGCCAATCGACTCGAGCGTGCGAGAAGACTTGCAAGAGAAAGCGGACTTCTGAAAAGTATCGTCATTCCGGCAGGAGGAGACTCGTTCTTTATTTTACCGTGGGCGGGCAGTAAACAGTTTTGCACCCTAGAACGAATGCTGAAGCATAACCTGGCAGGACGGCTTGAACTTCGTTCCCTCGTTCCAATGGAACCTTATTATATGGTGGTTGCCGGTAATACAGATGATTCAGCGATCTGGAATGCGATTCTTTCCGAACTTGAGAACAATAAGGACGCAAGTGCACTCCTTGATGAAGATGAAGCCCCTTATCTGAGTAAATATGATGAGTTTGTTTCTCCGCAGCTTGTACGTACCGCATTTCAGGTGGATGGTCTTGATTTAGAAGGACTCGCTAAAGTATTGATTGATAGACATTCAACTACTTCGGTTATCTGAATATGTTTTTTAAACTCTCGTTCTTAAGTGGACAAGTCAGACTGCAGGCAAACTAGCTATACTAGTTTGTCTGCAGTCTTTTTTATTGTCTCAAATTGGGAGAGTATTAGATAGGTTGCCCGGGACAAGCTAATTTCAAAAACGTAGTAAGTCTCTAGAAAAATAAAAAAAGTAAAATTATGGTTGACACATTTACCCTTCATGCATATAATACAATTAACAAAATGATAATTGTTATCTGAGGAGAGTAATGCGATGTCTAATAAAGCAGCCCTAGAACAATATGATATTAAAAAATACAGAACACCTGATGGATATACTTCGGACATTGCTGTCTTTACCATTGTTCCTGTTAAGAATCAAGAATTCAGACCCCCTGTTATGGATCTCAAAATCATGCTGATCCAAAGAAGTATGCTTGATGGGGAAGGAAGGCCCAATATTGAGGCTGGGAAATGGGCGCTCCCCGGTGGCTTTGTAGATGCAAAGGAAACCGCTTTTCAAAGTGCAGAGCGTGAGCTGTACGAAGAAACCGGTATTCAAAATATTCATTTGGAACACTTTGGAGTATATGATAAACCAGGTCGCGATCCCAGAGGTTGGATTATAACCAATGCACATTTTGCGATTGTACCTGAGCATAAACTCTCAGCAAGAGAAGCGAATGACGATGCATCTGATGTTCAGCTTTTCTCGGTAAGTGAGGTGCTTGAACTAGATCTTGCCTTCGACCATGCTAAGATCATTACTGATGCCATACAAGTGATTAGGCAGAAGCTGCTTGAGACGACAGCTGCAAAGCAGTTCCTACCGGAAGAGTTTACTTATTCTGAACTTCAGGCTGTTCTCCTCACGGTAACGAACGATTCGGCGATCGCCCTAGAAGCAGCCTTTGCTAGAAAAATCAAAAACCTGCCTTTTATTGAGGAAGTAATAGGGCAGAAGACAACAAGAACATCGAAAAGGCCGACCCAATTATATCGGTTTGTAGACGTACAGCTTCATAAGTCGATCTATCATGCTAAGCTATAATTTAATTGTCTCTAAAGGCACTTCGCAAACTACCTGTGAAGTGCTTCCTAAAACGTGTATGTAAAAGATCATATTCGCCGTTTGCCGCCACAACAATTAACAAATATATAATAGTTAAAATATAATTAGAGGAGCTGTTATCAATGAATAAGAAAAAAGCCCTGATCAATATCGATTATACAAACGATTTTGTTGCAGATGATGGAGCACTGACCTGTGGAGAACCTGGTCAAATCATTGAAAAAAGGATTAACGCAATAACGAATGAGTTTATTCATAATCATGAGGATGTCTTTTTTACAATCGATCTTCATCAAAAAGAAGATGCCTATCATCCTGAAACGAAACTTTTCCCTCCGCACAACATGGAAGGTACAATTGGGCGCAAACTATTCGGAGGATTGGGGAAAATATATGAAGATCATAAAGATAATAATCATGTGTTTTGGATAGATAAGACGAGATACAGCGCATTTCAAGGAACCAATCTTGAGCTAAGGCTTCGGGAACGAGGGATAGAAGAACTGCATCTTGTCGGGGTTTGCACCGATATTTGTGTTCTTCATACCGCTGTAGATGCTTATAACAAAGGTTTTCATCTTGTTATTCATGAAGATGCCGTCGCAAGCTTCGATCAAGCCGGTCATCACTTAGCACTGAAACATTTTGCTGGGACACTGGGCTCAGCGATCTATAGAAATGGAGGAATAGTGAAATGAAAAAAATGAAACTTCCGCAGTATAATCATCTGGATGATAGTTTAGCACTTCATACGGATCGGTATCAGATTAATATGGCCGAGGTTTATTGGAAAGAGGGTATGCATAAGCGTAAAGCTGTATTTGAAGTATACTTCCGCAAGCTTCCTTTTCAGAATGGATATGCTGTTTTTGCTGGATTGGAACGCGTAGTTCGATATCTATACGACTTTTGTTTTACGGAGAGTGACTTAGCATATCTAAGAGAAGAGGGATACGACGAGGCTTATCTTGAATATCTGCGCAGCTTAAGGTTTACCGGTACCGTGAAATCAATGCAAGAAGGAGAACTAATCTTTGCGAATGAACCGTTGATGCGTATTGAAGCACCGCTCGCTGAAGCACAGCTTGTAGAGACGGCTATTCTGAACATGGTCAATTTTCAAACCTTAATTGCTACGAAAGCTTCTCGCATTAAACAGGTTGCAGGTAATGACTCTTGCATTGAATTCGGAACGAGAAGGGCTCAAGAGATGGACGCTTCGATATGGGGGACGAGAGCAGCTTATCTTGCCGGGTTTGAGGCTACCTCTAATGTCAGAGCAGGAAAAATGTTTGGTATCCCTGTTGCAGGAACGCATGCTCATTCCATGGTGCAGGCCTACCGTGACGAGTATATTGCATTTCGGAAATATGCGGAAGTTCATACAGATTGCGTGTTTTTAGTTGATACTTATGACACGCTAAAGTCTGGCGTACCCACAGCTATTCAAGTGGCGAATGAACTGGGTGATCGGATTCATTTTAAAGGTATTCGCTTGGACAGCGGTGATCTCGCTTATCTATCTAAGGAAGCCCGCCGCATGCTCGATGAAGCTGGTTACACTAATGCCAAAATTTATGCTTCTAATGATCTTGATGAGCATACGATAATGAACCTCAAATCTCAGGGGGCACGAATCGATGTATGGGGAGTCGGAACAAAGTTAATTACGGCCTATGATCAGCCTGCACTGGGTGCAGTTTATAAACTGATTGCTATTGAAGATGAAAAAGGTGAAATGGTGGATACGATCAAAATCAGTTCGAATCCTGAAAAAATTACAACGCCCGGGCTTAAAAAAGTGTTCCGGATCATCAATAAAATGAATGGAAAATCAGAAGGAGATTATATTGCACTTGAAGAGGAAGAACCGGATAAGGAAGAAGTACTTCATATGTTCCACCCTGTTCATACTTTTATTGGGAAGTTCGTTACCGGATTTGAAGCTAGAGAGCTTCATCAGACGATTTATGAAAATGGAGAATTGATATACGATCTTCCAACCCTTCAAGAAATTCGTGATTTTGCTCAGCGTAATCTCCATTTATTGTGGGACGAATACAAACGGACACTGAATCCGGCAGAATATCCTGTGAATTTAAGTAAGCAATGTTGGGATAACAAAATGAAACGGATCGAGGAAATAAGAAAAAAGGTAGAAGCGTTTATGAAAAGGTAAAGGAGGAAAGATAGATATGGGGAGAGTTGGCATATACGGATCATCTTTTGATCCCATTACAAATGTGCATCTCTGGACCGCCAGTACCGTAGCTCACCGTGCAAAGCTCGACAAAGTGATTTTCCTTCCTTGTTCAAGCAATCGTCCAGACAAAAAAATGAATGTCAGCGATGAACATCGGATGAACATGGTCAACATGGCGATTCAGAACAATCCGAAATTTGAAGCAGACCGGTATGAGATGGAGCAGCCCGGCTGGGAGATATCGACTTATCTCACACTTAAGCATTACAGAAAAAGATTTCCTGATGATGAGATCTATTTATAATGGGGGCGGATCTGCTTGTTGATATTGGAGAAGGAAAATGGAAACGAGCAGAAGAATTGATCCAAGAAAATAAATTTATTGTCATGGCTCGGGACGGAATTAACATGCTGTCAGCGATCAGTAAATCACCTATCCTCAGAAATTCAGATGATGGCTATACTTTTCACTTAATTGACAAAGGATTGGCAATGGAGATCAGTTCTAGCTATATTCGGGATGAACTTAAAATGGGAGGCGAACCCCGCTATTTAGTTCCTGATCCGTGTTATGACTATATAAAAACCAACCATTTATATGAATGAATTCATTTCATACTCATGAAAAGGTATTATGAAATTAACTCGAATAGGGAGGATTTAAAAATGGATAAGCAACAAGAAATTAAGGAGTCTTTGCACGTAAAACCTGTCATTGTTCCAAAGGATGAAATCAGGGAGAGAGTTAATTTTCTAAAAGATTATTGTAAGAAGGCAGGAGCGAAAGGGTATGTACTCGGAATTAGCGGAGGGCAGGACTCTACGCTCGCCGGGCGACTTGCACAGCTGGCTGCTGAATCTCTGCGTCAAGAAGGATACGAAGCTAAGTTTACTGCAGTACGGCTTCCTTACGGTACACAAAAGGATGAAGCTGACGCTCAGGAAGCACTGAAATTTATTCAGCCTGATGATACCATCGTGTTTAATATCGAAGATCCTGTAAATGCCTTAGTAAGTGCATATAGCTCCTCCACGGGTGAAGAATTAGGGGATTTCCACAAAGGAAATGTCAAAGCCAGAATGCGAATGATTGCTCAATACGCCATAGGAGGCGAAAGGCAAAGCCTTGTTATCGGTACAGATCATGCAGCAGAAGCAGTCACTGGATTTTTCACTAAATTTGGTGATGGTGGTGCGGATATCGTTCCTCTTACAGGACTGACAAAGGGGCAAGGGAGAGAACTGCTCAAAGAATTGGGTGCTCCTGAGCGACTGTATTTAAAGACACCGACAGCTGACCTATTGGATAATAAACCACTGCAAGCGGATGAAACGGAACTTGGTATAAAGTACGACACGCTGGATGACTTTCTTACAGGAAAACAGATCGACCCGGCAGCAACTGCTAAAATCGAGCAGCGTTATCACATGACGAAGCATAAAAGAGAACTTCCAGTTACCCCTTTTGATCATTGGTGGAAGGAATAGGTGCAGATTGAGAAAGTCGCTTATTAGCGGCTTTTTTGCTATAGATACTCATCTATTTTGAAATAAAGACTTAGAAAGCGAAGTTTAGGGAATATTTAGTACTACACTTTAAGTATGAGTAAAGGAGTAAATAACCTTGAATTTCCTTGAATTGATTACGGCAGCGATGCCGATTCTTTCGGTGTTGATTTTCCTTGTGATCTTGCGGATGCCCGCAACCGTCGCTATGCCGCTTAGCTTTGCAGTAACTGCTGTTCTGGCTTATTTTGTATGGGATATGCCGCTGATTAACCTTACAGCTTCGACACTTGAGGGTGTATTTGTTACTCTTACCGTGTTATTTATCATCTTCGGAGCGATCCTGCTTCTGAATACGTTGACTCATGGGGGAGCACTTGCAGTGATCAGGGAAGGGTTTATGAATATCTCTGAAGATATGCGTGTACAGGTTATTATCGTAGCCTGGTGTTTTGGAGGTTTTATCGAAGGAGCAGCCGGTTTTGGTACACCAGCAGCGATAGCAGCACCATTGCTGTTAGCCCTTGGATTTCCTCCTATTGCGGCGGTAGTGGTGGCATTAATTGCTGACAGTACGCCCGTAGCTTTTGGAGCCGTGGGTACAACCTTTAATGTGGGAATCAGACAGGGTCTTGATGAAACATCACCCGTATTTATGAACTATTTGACAGAGCAAGGTATAGATATCAGCGGCTTCTTGCAAGCCATTGCAATGCGGTTAACCCAGATTGATATCTTCATCGGTACCTTTATTCCTCTAATTTTAGTTCTCATGATTACAAGGGTATTCGGTAAAAATAAGTCCTTTAAGGAAGGATTTCAAATGGCTCCATTTGCGATCTTTGCAGGACTAACCTATACCATACCAGCAGCACTCGTTGCTACTTTTGTAGGTTATGAATTCCCTTCTCTGCTCGGAGCATTAGTCAGCCTGATCATTGTTGTTCTTGCCGCTCAAAAAGGGTTTTTACTGCCTAAAGGAGAACCATGGTGTAAATTTGGTCCTTCGGAGTATGTCAAGAAAGAGATAAAAGCAGAAGAGGAACAGGAAGCATCGGGGCATACGTTAACACTGGCAAAAGCATGGGTTCCCTATATTCTTATTGCGGTATTGCTTGTTTTGACTCGTGTGATTAAACCATTACAACGGTGGTTACAGGGGATAAGCATCTCGTGGAACGATATCATGGGAACAGGAATTAGTCAGAATTGGCAAATTCTATATTCACCAGGATTTATCTTCTTGCTAGTTGTCGCAATTACCGTAGTTCTTCATGAGATTCCAAGGAACAAGATGAAGCTAGCTTTCTCTGAAGCGGCAGGATCTATGGTAGGAACTGCGATTGCACTGGTATTTTCTACGGCCATGGTACGCATCTTTTTGAACTCTGGAATAGAGGGAGCCACATTACAAAGTATGCCGACAGAACTAGCGCAGCTTGCATCTAATGTGTTCGGCGGAGCGTGGCCAATAGCTGCCCCATTCATAGGAACACTGGGCGCTTTTGTGTCAGGCAGTGCAACATTCAGCAATATGATGTTTAGTTCATTGCAATTTGATGTAGCTACCGTGAATGGGTTTGCCCCAGATCTGATCATTGCACTGCAGGCGATCGGAGCTGCTGCGGGAAATATGATCTGCGTTAGTAATGTCGTCGCTGTATCTGCTGTCGTTGGGGTACTCGGTAAAGAAGGACAGATCATCAGACTAGCGTTAATACCAAACTTGTTTTACGTTATCTTGTCGGGGATTATCGCCATGTTGATCGCTATGGTATTTATTTAAACGAAGAAGCGGACTACGTATTAAAAAAGATTGGAAAGAAGCGGCTGAACATGATCAGTCGCTTCTTTCTGTTTATGATGAGTATATAGAGTGGTTCGTCTCGAAACACTACTCATTCTTTTGTCAAAGCAGCGCAGAACAAAGAACCAATTTTCTCAAAGTAAAGTCCAATCTCTTATTCAAACATATAATATAATATCTTATTTGTTAGAGAAGGGAGGAGAGTAGAATGGCCCAAGGCATAGAAAGTATTGGTTTATGGATTGCGGCCTTGGGAACTACGCTGATCGCCTCCGTCTCAAATCAAGGGGAAACCTCCAGATTATATGTAATTGGTACATGTTCTGCTGCGATAGGAGCTATATTATCGGCTTTGGCGGCAACGAGGACAGTGAAGATTAGGAAGGTAGTCAGAGAAAAACTTGAAAAACGGGGAACGTTTCTAAGGGCCATTGGATTCGCATTAGTAGCCGAAGCAAAAGGCATGCCGAGCAGTGTCCGGATTGCAGGGGCCTTTAGATCCATCGGTAATGCAGTGGCGTTGTTAGGTCTTGAGCTGCCTGAATCTAATAAAAAGAGAGAGAGGCTGATAGAAGAAGGCAATGTATTGGCTGTACTAGGGGGGACCTATGAGATAGTGGAGGCTGAAAGACCAACATCTAGAGTGGAACGGATTCGCTACTATGGGAATATTTTAGAGACAGTCGGAGATGCCCTCAGTCTAAATATAGAATGAAAATAACAGGCATTTCCGATAGACGAATAAACGTCCTGGGAAATGCCTGTATTGTTCTTTATTCTTTTGTGGCGTCAGCTTGATCTGCTGTCACATTTTCTTGCTCTTTAGCAAGTCCAGCGACGATCTGGTCGGTTGGCTGGGTTAGCAATTGGTACATAAGAGCCGCTGCTTCTTGACGAATAAGCGGTTTTACCGATTGGTAATTAGCAGAACCATTTCCTTGTAGTTTAACTTCAGGTCCATAAAGGCCTAGTCCGATCATCATTTGAACAGCAGGGACAGCCCAGGTATCTGTTTTTCCAGAGAGCTGTACACTACTGAATAATTGATCTGGGTATTGCTGTTTATAAATTCTCCATATCATCACTGCTGCCTCTTGGCGGGTAATGACCTGATCTGGTTTGAACAGCTTCTGATCTGCACCTTCAATCATGCCTATCTCATAGCCTGCCTGAATATAGCCGGCAGCAGAATGAGTAGCCCAGTCACTACCAGGTTCTGGTTGCGTTTTGCTTTGTGGGATACCGCTGAGTTCAAGGATTTCCTCGATAAACTCTGCGCGAGTTAGTGCATTTTTCGGATGGAAATAGGTGCTCGGATCGTTCGAATAATGACCAAGAGATTGCAGTCCATAAATAAACGTTCCATAAGCGCTGCCTGGACGAACGTCTTTATACCCGGCAGCTTTTACTCCTTTCTTTTCGTATCCGAACGGGTTTAAATAAGGTTCTTTCATATATATTGTTCCGTCCGTATTTTCTTTGAAAGCGGTGAATTGACCGCTGAGTTCATCCATGAATAAATTATCGTCCACTTGAATCAAGGATCGAGCACCGAGATAGGCATCAGATATCTCCATTTTACCAGCCTGATCGTCAGCATCTGTAAGTTTACTTACGATCGTTTTCAAACGAAGATCAGAATAAAGCCCTGCGTAACGCTGCAGTTCCTCTGCTGTTTGCGGTTCAAAATTATCGAGCTTGGCTGGTTCTGCATACTCTGGGAAGAAAGTAGAGATAAATGCAGGATAGAATAAATTACGTAAAGCACCCGTTTGGTTATAAGTAAGGAAGACACCTGTATTTTGCTCAGGAATGAAGAAGAGATAAGAGCTGAAACCAATAAGATCTCCTGCCTTAGTTATAATTTTGGAACTGCTTCCTGCTCCGGGAATTTGAAATGGTGCTTCAAATCCATAGGTGGTATCAGGTAATAGGGGATGAATCTCAGAACGGTATGTTTCCATACTTGTTACTGTAGCGTCTTTAAGTATGCGGTTCGTTCCGTCAGTACCTCCATTCAGGAAAGCAATCATAAATTTGCCTATATCTTCAGCAGTAGACATCATCCCCCCTTGAGGCATAGGAGCAGGGGAAAGGGCGTATAGATCAATGGGATTATGAGCAGCATCATAAGCTATGGACAGTTGTTTTTTGAATTGATCGTTCAGCATAAAACCACTGTTTTGCATGCCAAGAGGATCAAACACGTGTTTCTGTATATAGGATTCAAATGGCTCTCCGCTGACATTTTGGACAACGAGTCCTAGAAGCAATGATGCAAAGTTATCGTACATATAGGAACTACCGGGTTCACGAACAACAGGAGGCATGTGCTCTTGAACATAGTCCTCCATGGATATGTATTTGTCAAAATCGGCATGAATATCTTCTGCCTTAGGATCGCGTATTTCAAAACCGGTCGTATGGGTAAGTAAGTTTTCAATGGTTACGGGTTTATCATAGGGATTATCGAAATCAAGACCAGGGACATAAGTTTTAAAATCATTCTTAAGACCTATTTTCCCTTGTTCGACTAGCTGCATAATGGCAACTGCCGTGAAAGTTTTAGATACAGAGGCGATGCGAAAAGCTGTTTTTTTCGGATCAACGGGAGACTTTTCTTCGAGGTCAGAGTAACCATACCCTTTTTCTGCGATCACTTTGCCGTCCTTAACAATAATAACGGAAGCGCCTACATAATGAGATAAAGCCTGCTGTGAGTTAAAGAATTCATCTAGAAATACCTGAGCTGTTTCGGGAGAAAGATTTTTTGGAACGCTAGCAGTAGATGAGAGGGATGAATCGGCGTGTACGGATGGTAAGAGTACACCTAAGAAGAGGAATAGAGCTAGAAAAGCAGCTAATAACGCTTTCCTTCGAATAAAGATAGGTGAAAAATTCATACAATCACTCCTTCTTTAATATCGGTATTCCGTGTGTTCTTCACGGATATCAAGCTAATTATAGCAGAGACCTTATACCAATAAAAGGAATTTAATCCTTATTGATGAACAAAAAAAGGGAAAGGAGCGGAATAGAAAAATATAAATTAATAATGTAACAATTGTCATAATTAGGAAATGTAATTTAAAGTATTTTCATCTTAATTTAAACAAATAGAAAAATTCCGAAGAGATTAAATTGAAAAAGGTATAAAAAATCCTTAAAGAATAGCCGATTAGTTATTAGGACCTATGTGAAGGGGGATGTTTACATAGGTATATAAGATAAAAAAATGTTTTTGGGTTTTATTAACATTAATTTCAGAAGATTAATATTTGCTGTACTACATTTCAATATAGAAGGGATGGATGACGTAAAGAGAAGGCCAAATAGGGTCACTGCAGGATGGGAAATCGAGATATTTTCCTATGAAAAACCACAAGGACATATTAGGAGGAGAAACACAGTCATGAATAAAATAAACAACTTTATACAGAAGTTGAATTCCATCTTTAAGAATCAAAGTATTGTCACACGAAATATGATATTTACAAGTCTATATATCATCCTAACGGGTGCGGTAGTGATTTGGTACAGTTATTATATTCAAGGAAATGTTCTTACGCATCAGCTTCAATCTGATTCCGGAAAGATAATGGAAACTCTAGTTAAACAAGTGTCAACGGAAGATGCCCAAGAAGCGAAAGATACAATAGACCCAAATTCCCCTGTACAACAGAGATTAATGGAAACCTTTAGTGAGTTAGTCAGTACGCATCCTAATATTGCACAGGGTTACATATTTGGTCCCGAGCTTGAGGATGGGAACAAAACATCTGTAATAGCTCTATCTCCAGCCCTCCTAGATCTGTTTATGGAAAGTAATATGGCGCTTGGTGATTTATATGAGCAACCCCAACTACACGTAGATGCCGTAAATGAGATGTTGGATACAAAAGAACTCTCCTTTACGAAAGCCTATAACGATGATTTTGGTACGTGGATCACGGTCCTGTATCCTTTTTTAGATAATAACGGTGAAGTATTTGCCTACATGGGGATTGATGTAGATGCAAGTTTAATTGCTTCAGGTAAAAAAGAGTTGCTCACTTCCACGTTAATTGCGCTCTTGATCACTTTAATCATCGTACTTGCTATGCAGTACTATACGCTGAAACGTACGTTTAAACCGATCAGTGATTTAAAAGGTGCCTTAGAAAAACTAAGTAACGGTGATTTTACAGTTCAATTAAAAACAAGTGATGATGAATTTGGACAAGTAAATGCGAAGTTTAATATGACAGTTAACCATATGAACGAATTAGTGAGTACGATAAAGAAAGTATCGGAGCAATCTGCTGAGCAATCGAATGTTTTATTTTCAACTGTAGAATTAAATAACAAGAACGCATCAGAAATTACGAAAAATATGAAAGAAATGTCTGATAGTGCAGATATGCAAAGTGTTTCGATCACTGAAAGTGTGGTCTCGCTAGAAGAAATAACGACAGGTGTTACTACGATCGCGGGAAATACGACAGAATTATCCGAGATTTCTTTACATATGAAAGAGCAGTCTGAATTAGGTAATCACAATATTGAGCAAGTCATTGAGCAAATGAATTCGATTAATTATTCTGTCAAAGATTCTGTAAATATTATCGAAAAATTACAGAGTCGGTCTCAGGAGATTGGACAAATCGTACAGGTAATTACTGAGATTGCTGCACAAACAAATCTACTGTCTTTAAATGCAAGTATAGAAGCAGCTCGTGCTGGCGAAGAAGGACGCGGTTTTGCAGTTGTAGCAGGTGAAGTCAAAAAATTATCTGAGGAATCCAAGAAGTCTGCCGATCAGATTGCTGAGTTAATCCAGTTTATTCAAGATGAAACGGAACTCGCAGTAAAAGCAATCGGTGAAGGGGAAGAGAAAGTCGAGACAGGCATTCGTGTCGTAAGAGAAACGGGCTCGCTATTTGAAGGAATATTAATTTCAACAGATTCAGTGACGAGCCAAATCCAGGAAGTATCCGCTGCTACACAGCAAATGGTCGCGGAAACGGAACAGATCACAGCTTCTATTAAGCAGCTTGCTGTACTAGCTGAGAAAAATTCTTCCGTATCTACAGAAATCCAAATGGGTACTCAGGAACAACAAGCCACGTTTGCGCAGATCTTTGAGTCTGCTGAACAACTGAATCAGGTATCAGGCAGATTAGAAAGATTAGTTGAACAATTACAAGTAAAATAAAATAGGAGCTGATCGATTTTGAATGCAACGCTACTAACTAAACATGGCAAAGAGTATTGGATTAATGAGTTACAGCTGCCTTTGCCAGGATTTTATATGTATACAGACTACCCAGCAATGATGTCAGGCAGAAGCATGAAGGAAATGAACATTTTACTGGATGGGAAAATACCAAGACTTGAACAACTACGTCCTTTGTACAATATAAACACTTGGATGCTTTCAAGTTATATCGTATTTTTATACAAAATGAGTGGTGATAAAGATCTACTGATCGGAGTGAGCGATCACAAAGGCGGCATTTTACCACTGCGCATGACGCTAAGTGGATTAGAGAACTTTCAAACAGTATATGATCAAGTAGGTATGAAGCTGCAAGCGATCGAAGAAACGGATATTACACTTACAGAAATTGGAGATTTTCTGGGACAAACTATAGCTTTCCATACGCTTTACGGAGATCAACTCCACCATCCGAACAGTGATTTACATTGGTTTGTAGGGCAGGGAGCGTTGGATAGCTGGAAACTTCATATTGTCTATGCACAAGAGTTGTATGAGGAATCAACGATTCGCAAATTCTGCGATAATTATTTATTTCTCTGTAACGAGCTAATTGAACATATGAATATGCCGATCGATCAAATTTCTATAGTAACACCTGCTGATTTAGCAGCCTACGAGAAGCTCAATAATAGTAAAAAGGATCTGCCTTCTGAACTAACAATTACATCCATGTTTGCTGCGTCAGTAGAAAAGTATCCTGAGCGGACCGCAATTTCTTATGGTGACCAAGAGGTCACTTACCAGGAGCTGGATCAGTTATCTAGTTGTCTAGCTCAAATGCTGCTCTCCAATGGACTACAGAAAGGTGAGTTCGTATCTATTTTTATGGAGCGCAGTCTTTCTACTATTGTGAGTCTATTTGGTATTATCAAAGCTGGAGGAGCTTATGTTCCGCTTGACCCTTCCCATCCGGATGAAAGAAATGCTTATATTATTGAAGATACGAAGTCAAGACTGATTCTGGCTCAGTCTGATTTCACGACAAAATTAAATACACTTTTATCAGATTTCGAAGTAAAGCCATTGATTATTTATCCGAAAATGAATATGGAGGCATATGCGGAAGATTCGAATGTTACTCCTACTATAGACTTGAACGGTGATGATCTAGCTTATGTTATCTATACATCCGGCTCAACAGGTAAACCAAAAGGAGCACTCATTTCTCATAAAGGTGTTGTGAATTTGGCGTTCGCCACACAAGATCATCTCCAGTTGACAGAGCAAGACATCATTTTACAGTATTCTACTTTCAGTTTTGACGCTTCTGTGTATGATTTGTTCAGTTCTCTTGTCAGTGGTTCCAGACTTCATCTGTTAGCAGATGAAGAACGTTTTTCCATTGATGCTTTTACAGAGGCAGTAAAACAAACAGGAGCTACGAGGTTTGCTATTTTGCCGACAGTCTTCTTCAATCAGCTTGCAGCTCATTTACCAGAAAATCAAACGCACATTTATCATAATATTAAAAGTATTGCGGTAGCAGGAGAAGCTCTGCCCGGTGAAATGGTACGTATGCTTCAGAAAAAACTATCCGTACCTGTTATTAATCTATATGGGCCTACAGAGATTACTTCCGTTGCAACAGCGCATGTGATTGACTATGAACTTCCAGAACATATTTCTACTGTATGTATTGGTAAGCCGCTTGCAAACTATGAATTATATGTGGTAGATGCGAATAATAAGCTTTGTCCGACTTGTGTAACCGGCGAACTATTGATTAGTTCGATTGGACTTGCGAAAGGGTACTTACATCTACCGGAAAAAACAAAGGAAGTGTTCATAGCTGATCCGATTACAGAAGGTTCAGGGAAAATATTATACCGGACAGGAGATTTGGTCAGACTTTTGCCAAATGGCGAAGTAGAGTATAGAGGCAGAAAAGATTTTCAGGTAAAAATCAGGGGCTTTCGGGTTGAAATTGGAGAGATTGAAGATAATCTGGCTAAGCATGACCTCGTCAAAGATATTGCCGTTATAGCAAGACCGGACCAAGATGGTGTAAAGATTTTAGTAGGCTTTTATACATCAAATCATGGTCAGGCTATTGCTCAAAGTGAGCTTGTGCAATTTTTAAGCAAAAAGGTACCAAATTACATGATACCGAAATACTTTAGCCATTTAGAACAAATGCCTTTATCACCCACAGGCAAAATGGATCGTAAAAAACTAGCTCTGTACGAAATAAATACAGAACATGATGATACTGAATATGAAGCTCCTGAGAATGAACTACAGATACAAGTAAGCGAAGCTTGGCAAAAAGCGCTGGGACTAACTAGAATCGGCATCCATGATGACTTTTTCGAAATTGGAGGGTATTCACTAAAAATCCTAGAAAGTCTAGTGATTTTAAAACCTCATTTTCCGCAGCTGAAAATTAATGATTTCTTCGTGTACCCTACGATATTCAAATTATCAGAGAGAATAGAAGAGATGGGTAGAGAAGAATTACTTCAAGATGCAGTAGATATGGCTAATCTTCCAATTCAAGATTTGGTAGAATATCCGCTTACCTTTGGTTCGGACGAAGCAAGGGAAGAGAACTTGTCTAAACAAAATAATATTTTACTAACCGGTGCGACAGGTTACTTAGGATCCCATCTGCTCTATGAATTATTACATAAATCAGAAGCCGTTATATATTGTCTTGTACGGCCCTCTCGTGAGCTGTCTCCTATAGAGCGTTTAACGGATGTAATGAAAGGGTATTTCGGAAATTCTATCGCGAAGGTTATGAAAAACCGTGTAGTAATTATTGAAGGTGATCTCTCACAAGAAAACCTTGGTTTTAGTGAAGCGGACCGAATGCTCGTAGATAAGCTGGTTGATTCGATTGTACACTGCGGTGCCGATGTAAAACATTTCGGAGATTCCGAACATTTTGCAAATGTGAACATCGATAGTACGAGACGACTACTAAAACTAGCGAAGAAAAAACCGCATACACGTTTTCATTTTATTTCTACACTGGGTATACCGGAAGATTTGGCTTTTAACGGTCAATGGAACGGTGTTATTCAGGGATCAGGTTACAAAACTTCCTATATTGAGAATGTATACACGAACAGTAAGCTCGAAGCTGAAAAACTCGTTGTGAAATATGGTGAGGAAGAAGGCATAGCCGCTAGTATCTATCGTGTGGGAAATCTTTCTTGCAATTCTACTACAGGGGTCTTCCAGAAAAATATTGATCAGAATGCATTTTACCGGATGCTGAAAGCAATGCTTCTATTAGAGAAGGCACCTAATGTAAGATGGGAAGTTGATCTAACTCCGATTAATTATGCGGGAGAAGCCATTATTGCTCTAGCTCTTCAGAAAGAGACGGTCGGTAAGGTATTCCACATTTGTAATCCGGTCACGATTCCGTATGAACAAATGGTCGAACACTTTAACAACTACGGCTATGATATTAACTTGTTTGCACTCCCTGAGTTTGAATCTTGGCTGCTGAATCCAGCAGAACCGAAAGATCAAGCAGGACTTGAACTGGCTATGGCACAGCTGGAAGGCGATGGAGCGAAAAATTCAGCATTTCGCTATGCTTGTCCGCAAACATTAGAGTATCTGGAAGGTACAGGTGTAGTATGTGCTGAACCGGATGAATCTTTTATTCATCAATTAATTAGTTATGCAGTGAAGATTGGATATTTTCCTAAGGTAAGCAGCTAAGAGAAAAGTGAAGATAATTCCACAAAGAACCGGCATTTGCCGGTTCTTTTTATTTTGGCAAGTTTTCCTTATTTTAAATTCTGTTTCCTGTGCCGAAATGAGAAGCTCCTGATGCCACTAATCGAGTAAGACCGGACGAACACAACAATTACTCAGAGTTTTAAAGCACAATCAAGTGGTCTCGCAATCACAAATGGATAAATGTTACTTTTAATTCACTGTTACATCTACGAGCAAATTTATAATTATTTTTTACCTAGGAAAAAAAGAAAACATACGGTAAACTGGTAAAGATTTACTGCTGGAATTAGTTTTATTCTAAGTGGTTTGAATCCATTTTCATAACAAAATTGATTCATTTATCTACATATTTACACATATATGGGGGTGGGCAATATGCCCAAAGAAAAGACCAAAGAAAAGAAAGTATCAATGACATGGTTGTTTCAGTATTTGAGGCCAGTAAAAGGCCGATTAGCGAGCTTGCTGATCATGTTGTTAGTTTCAACGGGACTGCAGCTGATCAGCCCGCAAATCATTAAACGATTTATTGATACGGCAGCAGTTGGAGGTGTACTGACAACACTTATACAGCTGGCAGGGCTATTTCTGGTCGTGGCTGTTCTAAATCAGGTCATAACCGTAGCAGTTAGTTACTTAGGTAACGATGTCTCTTGGCGTGCGACCAACCGACTTCGGGGTGACTTATTGAAGCACTGTTTAAGGCTTGATATGCGGTTTCACAACATGAAAACACCTGGTGAGATGATCGAACGTGTGGATGGAGACGTGACGAGTATTTCGAACTTTTTCTCCATGTTTATCGTTCAGGTCATTGGGAGCTTTGTTCTGCTCGCGGGTATTCTCGGGTTCATGTTCACTGTGAATTTACCTATAGCTATCGTTATGACGGTATTTACCCTTGTTTCGATCTTATTTATGGTATTCATTCGTGATTTAGGTGTTGCTCCGTCCAAGGATGAGCGTGAAGCAAGTGCTTCCTTATTTGGACTCATTGAAGAACGGATTGCCGGTATTGAAGATGTGCAAGCGAACGGCAACGTGCCTTATGTGATGAACCGATTTCATCAATTAATGCGGGCCGTATTCCTAAAAGGGAGAAAAGCCTGGATGATTCGGGTCATCCCATGGAATACGACGGTAATCTTGTTTGCCTTAGCGGTTACTGCTGTGCTGCTACTTGGCGTACATTACTATTTAATAGGTCAAATAAGCCTGGGTACGCTTTTTCTAATCTACCAATATACCCAAATGTTAAATGACCCGATTGAGATGCTGGGCGATCAGGTACAAGAATTTCAAAAAGCAAAGTCTGGCATGCTTCGTTCAAGAGAATTACTCTCCCATCGAAGTAGTATTGTGGACGGGGAACAGGAGCAGCTTCCTGAAGGAGCTCTTGGTCTAGAGTTTGATAAGGTGAGCTTTAGTTATAACCAAGATAAACCTGTGCTCAGAAACATTAACTTTACTGTTAAACCGGGAGAAAGACTTGGCATCATCGGGCGAACAGGCAGCGGAAAATCCAGTCTCAGCCGGATTTTGCTTCGTTTATACAATATAGACAGCGGAGTGATTCGTGTGGGTGGGATAGATATTACTTCACTGAAGCTTCCGGCACTCTATCGCAGAGTTGGCATGGTTACACAAGATGTCCAGTTGTTCGATGGCTCACTGCGTGACAATCTAACCTTATTTGATGCAGGTGTGTCTGATGATTCTATTCTGAAAACGACCGAGCAGCTTGGACTTCGCAAATGGATTGATGCACAGCCGAGAGGGCTGGATACACATTTGACGGCGGGAGGTTCCTCGCTATCGGCAGGGGAAGCACAGCTATTTGCTTTAACGCGTGTCTTTTTAACAAAGCCGAATCTAGTCATTCTCGATGAGCCTTCATCTCGGCTGGATGCAGCCACAGAAACGATGCTGCAAATCGCAGTAGATCAATTAATGGAAGAGTGCACCGGCATTATTATTGCGCACAGACTAGCTACATTAGAGAAGGCAGATAAAATTCTAGTGCTAAGCGATGGCGAAATCATAGAGTTTGGAGCACGGGAAGAACTTGCACAGCGTCCAAATTCGCATTATGCAAGACTGCTGGCGACAGGCACAGAGGAGGAACTAGCATGACGGTAGCTGGATTTATAGGAAGATTATTTCGATATAATCCCTTTTTATTTTTAATTAATGGAGTGTTATGGTGTGTATTTCACTCTTTACCCCTCGCTATCGGAATTGGCATGCAGTGGTTCTTTGATCGGGCAACCGCTGCAAGTTCAAAGGACTATATGTGGCTTGCGGTTCCGCTGATCTTTATTGCTGTAGTAAGGTTCATCAGAGTAGGTACTTTCTTTACAGCATTCTATCAATGGATAACCTATATCTTTCATATTCAAGCGATTCTTCGTACGAATATGCTCTCAGGCATAATGCGCTGGCCTGGTCGGAATTTACCCGCATCACCAGGAGAAGCGATGAGTCGTTTTCGAGATGATGTCGATGAAGTTGTAGAGTATGTAGAGTCATGGGTAGATTTTTGGGGGAAACTTGTTTTTTCTATCGTATCGATCAGCATTATGGCGAGTATCAACTGGAAGATCATGCTGGTGGCAGTTCTACCTCTGCTCCTTGTTACTTTCCTTAATAATTTGTCAGGGAATCGAGCCCGCAGATATGGACAGAAAAACAAAGAGGCAACGGGGCGCATTACCAGTTTTATTGCGGAAACCTTTGGTGCTGTTCAAGCACTGAAGTTAGGTCAGGCCGAAGATCATGTTCATGATCGCTTTACAACATTGAATGAAGATCGCCGTCAAGCGGCGCTGAAAGATAATCTGTTCAAGCAATGGATGAGATCACTCAATCAACATGTAATCAGCATATGTACGGGTCTCATTCTTCTTATGTGTGCTTCTGAAATGCAGGCAGGCCGATTTACGGTTGGAGATTTTGCTTTATTCACCACGTATCTAGCTAATATCGGGTACAGTATTTCACTATTCGGGTACATGGTTTTTCAACATAAGCGCCTTAAAATATCGTTTGACCGAATGCGTACTTTGTTTCGTCCCGGTGAAGAAGATCGAATCATCGAATCACGGAAAATTTATCTGAATGAGGAACCTCCTGAGCTTCCTATCATTCATAGTGAACCGAATGAACAGCTGAGAGTACTCGAGGTAAACCGTTTAACCTATCATTATCCGAATACAGATAAAGGAATTTCAGATATTAATTTTCGTCTTGAACGGGGTAAGTTTATTGTCATTACAGGCCGGATTGGTGCTGGTAAATCTACGCTGGTCCGCACGCTGCTTGGACTGCTTCCCAAGCAAGGGGGCACGGTTCGCTGGAATGGTGAGGAAGTCGATCCTGCTACTTTCTTAATGCCTCCAAGAGCCGCATATACACCGCAGGTTCCGCGTCTATTCAGTGATACTCTAAAAGAGAATATCGTTCAAGGAAAGAGATCAAATGTAGAAGAGTCTTTAAATAAAGCAATTCGTCTTGCTGTCATGGAGAAAGATATTACCCATTTAGATCAAGGGCTTGAGACTTTTGTGGGACCGCGGGGGGTAATGTTATCTGGTGGGCAAATTCAGCGAGCAGCAACTGCACGTATGATCATGACGGGAGCGGACTTGTTCATATTTGATGATCTATCAAGCGCGCTGGATGTAGAGACAGAGCAGCTAGTATGGGATGGTTTATTTAAAGAAAAGAATGTAACCTGCATTGCCGTATCTCACCGTAAAGCAGCACTTACTAAAGCGGACCATATTATTGTAATGAAGGATGGGCGGATTGAAGCAGAAGGCAGTCTAGCCAAGTTGCTTGAAGAAAATGAAGAAATGCAGCTATTGTGGCAGGGAGAACAGGTCCCAGCCAGGGTTTAAATAGGAGTATATTCGGGTAATTTTACTACACCTCTTTATTCATTGGAGAGGTGTTTTTCGTTATGCTATGGGGATATGATTCATTTTGTTATCTCAAGTGTTCTATGTTAGTATGATAGCGAAAATGTAGAAAGAAATTTATATAATCAAAGAAATGATGTAAGGTCAACTTTTTCAGACAACAACAGGGGGAACAGCATGAAGAAGAAAAAGAAAATGATAGGTACGATTGGCGGACTGCTGTTATTAGTTGCAGTTGTATTTGCTATGTACATACTCATAAAAGGGATGCCAAATGAACAGAAGTTCAATGAAGATGGGGAAGTTACCATTCATTATCAAAGTACATATATTGACGCTGTACCTGAAGATTTCAAGACAGCAACGAATGAGGAAATGGCTGAAAAGATGTTTGGTAGTCCTGATTTTTACAATAAAATGAGCGAAAAAGATACATTAAAACTAGATGCAACATTCTCGCCAAATGGAGAATTTTATAAAGCGGAAGGGGAAGGTAAACTAACGATATTAGGTAAAGAATACCCTTTTTCGGTATCAAGCTCACAACTTGAAAAAGAGGTGTTGCAATCAGGGGATCATCTCATCTGGGGCAGTATTAGTGGAGGCTTTGTAGATGAAGGCGGAATAAAAAGAGAGATGATCTTAAGTATAAGTACCGTCATCGAAACGGAAGAGGTATTTTACTATGCCACGCTCGGAGGAGTTGTAATTTCATTTGGTGATTTCGGATTTGAAACGAAAGAAATCAGGGATATTCTATTGAATAATCCAATCTGAGTCTTTAGCAAGTATGTAAATAGAAGGGATACAGGATGATTCTAATACCGAGAAACGGCCATGATGTACGTTATAAAAAAATGAAACAACGATTGAAAGAGGAGATTTTATTAGAATATCATCAGCATCAAGGAATTCTTGATGTGTTCGATTATTGCCTTTCTGAGGAAGAAGCTAAGGAAATGATCATCCCCTATGAGTATCATTTGAAACATGTGAACAAGTTTATTTCCTTTTTCAAGGACATGTTTGCCAAATACACATGTACCGTCTATTTTAACAATTATATTAAAAAATTAAACAAGGAAGAAAAGAATAGGCTAGGGGATGTAGACTTCACGATCTATAAAAAACTGCTGAAGAAACAGCCTGGGTGTGTAATCGTCGAGAACATAGAAGAACTTATTCTGCTAGTGAAGCTGTCCGTATTAGAAATAAGTTTTGTTGATTATATCTTTGGTCAAGGGGAAGTGGTTGTCCAAGGGAATTTTGATCTCAGTTTTCCTATATATTTTCAACAAGATGTTGTTACAAAAATGGTTTTTAACAATCGTCTTTTTATTAGAACCTAAACCTGGGTATACGCAGGACATGGTACCGAAGCGCCCACTCACGAATATATTGGAGTGAAAACCAAACGATACCGGAGGGGAACCCATGTATTACAATACGTATTATCCAGTGAGATATTGTTCAGCAACTCCAACTTCTTATTATTCGTACGGGCAGATGCGTCAGGAAACGACTACTTACAAATCACTGGAAGAAGCACTGACTCTCATAAAAAATGCTATTAGCGGCGAGCGTGAGGATGAACTGTTTTACGATTACTTAATTTCAGAAGCACCGTCCCAGGAAGAAAAAGAAATCATTGAGAGTATTCGTAATGATGAGCGTAAGCATAATCAAATGTTCCGTAGGATTTATCAAGATCTGACAGGACAAACCATTACTTCTCCGACTGATGTCGAGTTTAAAAAACCAAGTTCTTATATAGAAGGAATTAAGAAAGCTCTATTCGGAGAGCTCTCCGCAGTCGAACGTTATCGGGATATCAGAGCAGGGCTCCCTAGCCAGTATTATCGAGATATGGTTTATGAAATTATCACAGACGAACAAAAACATGCAGATAAATATAATTATCTCCTGAATTTGTATCTTAGTAAAATGATGAAAAAGTAAATTGGAAACCTATATTTAAATCGATCCGTGGAAAACTCCACGGATTTTTTGTGCTTTAGGAACAATATTGATTGACAAAGAATGGTTATTTTATATAATGATTGGTAGACCGACCGTCAGTCAATACATGAAAAGGAGACCCATTGAATGAGAATCTCAAAAGCTCCGGAAGACCGCAGAAACGAAATATTAGACACGGCAGAGCAACTGTTTTTCACCAAAGGATATAGCAAAACTACAGTGAATGATATGTTGCAGGCTATTGGTATCGCCAAAGGTACATTCTATTATTACTTTAAATCAAAGGAAGAAGTGATGGATGCCGTTGTGATGCGGTTTATCGAAACTGGAGTTGTGGCTGCCAAGAAAATTGCCACGGATAAGGAGCTTACTGTCCACGAAAAGTTGCTCCAGATCATTATGGCGCAAAAGCCAAATACCCCGAGCAAAAGGCAGATGATTGAAGAGTTTCATGAACCCGATAATGCACAGATCCATCAGAAAAGTTTAACGGAAACCATACTGCAATTAACACCTATTTTGACAGGAGTGATTGAGCAGGGAATCGAGGAAAAACTCTTCCACACCCCTTATCCTCGTGAATCAATAGAGTTTCTGCTTATTTCATCCCAGTTTTTGTTTGATGAAGGAATATTCAAATGGACACCTGAAGAAATTGTGCAAAAGATACAAGCTTTTATTTATATGATGGAGTCGACACTCGGGGCAGAGAGAGGAAGTTTTTCTTATGTGTCCCAAATGTTTGAATAAATTTCTCATGTTGAAAGGTGGGGGGGCTATATGGAGACGCAGACGCAGGTCAATAAATCTTTTGGGTATTTCATGGTGCTCTGGGCCGGAGAATGGATATCCAGTATTGGCAGCGGTATGACAGCGTTTGTGCTCGGTGTATATGTATACCAGATGACAGGGACGGCTAGTAGTGTTGCAATGGTCACTTTATGTGCTTTTCTTCCCACCATTATCCTTGGACCTGTTGGCGGAGTGCTATCAGACCGATTTGATCGACGTCTAATGATGATTATAGGCGATTTATTTTCTGCGTTTGGCCTATGATTTGTACTCATCGCGATGTTGCTGGGTGAACCAGCTCTTTGGCAAATATACGTTGGAGTGACGTTTAGCTCTGTGTTTGTTTCTTTGCTAGAACCCGCTTACAAAGCTACGATAACGGACTTACTAACCGAAGAGCAGTTTGCAAAAGCTAGTGGACTTGTACAACTTGCCGGCGCCTCTAAATATCTTCTCTCCCCGATTATTGCCGGAATACTCCTCACAATCATGGATATAAGGAACATACTCATCATCGATATTGCTACCTTTTTTATTACGCTCTTTGCTGTGTTCTTTGTGAAAAGAAATCTGCGAGTGATACAAAAAACGAAAATAAAAGTGACGTTTATCAAAGATCTGAAGGATGGCTGGGATATCCTTATAGCTTCGAAAGGTGTTCTGCAGCTTACAATTATTCTTTCAATTATTACTTTTTATATGGGCCTTCTCCAGACATTATTTACTCCGATGCTCCTACCTTATATGAATTCCAGAACCTTCGGCACAATCATGTCTCTAAGCGCATCCGGTATGCTGATCGGGAGCCTCTTTATAGGGTTATTCAATATGAAAAGAAACTATATCCCTGTGTTAACCATAGGTCTTGGTTTTGCCGGCTTCTTCTTTTCCCTGTTAGGGATAACAACGAATATTTACTTTCTTTCCGTGTTCGGATTTATATTCTTTGCTGCGCTTCCTTTTATCAACACAAGCGCCGATGTGATGATTCGTAAAAAAATCTCTAGTGAAGCACAGGGACGGGCATGGGGGATCATCGGGATCCTTTCCCAGCTTGGTTATGTAGCTTCGTACGCATTAGCCGGAACTCTGGCGGACCTTGTATTTAATCCACTATTACGTGAAGGAGGACCCCTTACTCCTACTTTAGGGAATATTATTGGGATCGGGGAGGGACGAGGTACAGGATTATTGTTTATCGTCTCGGGACTCCTCATCGTGATCCTTTCTCTTATCATTCCACGTATTAAATCGATCCGAGCACTGGAGAATACTTAGTTGATTTAAGAAGAAAGGGGAAGGTACCGATCTATGCTGCTGCACATCGTAAAGAGAGATTTTCAAAGAAATAAAATCATAACGACCATCTTATTTTTCTTTATTATGCTCTCAGCCCTGCTCATTGCTTCTGCTTCACATGTCATTACGGAATTATCGAGTTCTCTAAACAATCTATTGTCTCAATCCAAAGCTCCTCATTTTGTACAAATGCATGCTGGACCCATCGACAAGAGAGGCATCGAAGAATTTGCGAGGACCCATCCTCTCGTCAAGGAACAGCAGACGGTAGAGATGCTAAGAATTGACGGATCAAATGTATTTATAGGATCTTCAGAACAGTCGGAAGCAAATAGTGTTATGGATATCGGCTTTGTAAGACAGAACGTTTCTTTCGATTTGTTATTGAATTTAAAGAATCAAGTTATTCAGGTGGCTCCAGGAGAGATTGCAATGCCTATTTATTACATGCAGCAGAAGAGCCTCGAACTTGGTGATACTGTCCTCATTCAAACAGAGCGTTTCAAACGAGAATTTAAAATTGTTGATTTTGTGCGTGATGCTCAGATGAACCCCGCTATGGTCAGTTCAAAGCGTTTTGTCATAAGTGAGAAGGATTTTGCTGTACTTAGAGAAAATGTGGGAGATATGGAATACCTCATTGAATTTCTACTAACCGATCTAAGTAAACTGAGCGATTTTAGTAGTAACTATTTCTCATCCAATATGCCAAATAAAGGTCCTACGATTGATTATTCTTTATTTACTTTGTTGAATGCACTGACAGATGGAATGATAGCAATTGTCATTATTATTGTAAGTTTTCTGTTAATGGTTATAGCTTTACTTTGCTTAAGACTTACAATTACCGCAACGATGGAGGAGGATTATCAAGAAATTGGCGTCATGAAAGCAATAGGTTTATCTAACCTCGATATCAAACGAATCTATCTGGCAAAATATATTGTGATATCCGCTCTCGCAACGAGCTGCGGGTATTTAATATCCCTAACGACCATAAATTTAGTTACCGCTAATATTAGTCTATATTTGGGTGCTGTCACGAAAAGCTTGCTTTCTTATGTCATCCCTTTTTTGGCTGTCGGTCTAATTTTCTGTATCGTCGTATTTTTTTGTAAAGTAATGCTTAGAAGGTTAAATCGAATATCAGCAGTAGAGTCACTGAGGTCAGGTACTTCTTTGAAGTCACAAACTCCGATAGGAAGAGCACAGCTTAGCAGATGTAAATATGTGAACGTAAACGTTTTTCTCGGAATAAAAGATGTCTTCAGACGAGTCACCATGTTTACATTATTGTTTTTCGTGTATGCATTGAATGTATTTATCATTATGGTGCCGCTAGGATTGTTACACACGCTTCAGTTGCCTAGTTTCATTTCCTATTTGGGGGTAGGACAGAGTGATATCCGCATTGACTTACCACAATCGGCCAACACTCAGCAAAGATTTTCACAGATAATAACCGCATTAGATAATGATCCCGACATAGAAAAGTTCTCTCCACTGATTACCTCCCGCTATCAGGTACAGAATGATGAAGGTGTTTGGGAAAGTGTAAACGTGGAAACGGGTGATTTTTCGATTTTTCCTTTGTCGTATATAAGCGGATCAGCTCCAAAAGGGAGTCATGAACTTGTGCTTTCTGACCTTCTTGCTAAGGACTTGAACAAAAAGGTGAATGACACGCTTGTTATAAAAATGGGAGAGGTACAAGTGAAAATGAGGGTTAGTGGAACCTTATAAGATATAACGAATGGTGGTCGAACCGCTAAAGCGCAAATACCTTATGATTCAAAGAATGTGATGTGGCATGTCATAGCGCTAGATGTGAAACCAGATGTTTCAGTGCATAAGAAAGTAGATCAATTCACAGATGCCTTTTATCCGGCAAAAATAACTCATCTGAAAAGCTACCTAGCACAAACTCTAGGCAATACAATCAGACAACTGCAGTTTGTCACCATTCTAGCAATTGTCATTTCTTTGTCTATTACAGTTCTTATTACGTCTTTATTTCTAAGAATGCTTTTGGCAAAAGATGCTCCTCAATTAGCGATGATGAGAAGTCTCGGTTTTACAATTCGGGATATCCAAATTCAATATTTGATAAGAATGCTTTTACTGGGAGGGACGGGGGTTATTATTGGAACATTAGGTACGGTTACCATTGGGCAAGGGCTTATTCAAGTAGTAGGTTCATTTATGGGTGCTCCAAAAATTCATTTAGAATTTAATTCGTTAATCACGTATGTTCTTTATCCGCTTCTTTTCTTAGCTATGATATCGATTACAAGTTTATTGAACACTCGCGCAAAGAAAAAGTATAGTATTGCTGAACATATTTCCAAATAAGAGGGGGCATCGGTATGCCTATATTAGCAGCGAAGAAATTAAATAAAGCCTATGTTAATAGCCAGGGATTTCGGCAATCCGTGTTACAAGGTATTGAACTGCAAATTTGGTCCGGGGAGTTTGTTGCGATTATGGGGCCTTCCGGTTCTGGTAAATCAACCTTGCTTTATTCAATCAGTGGTATGGATAAAATAAGTTCGGGAAGTGTTGTCTTTGAAGGGCAAGAAATTGCTTATCTATCCGAGGAAGAATTGGCAGAATTAAGGCTTCATAAGATGGGATTTATTTTTCAGCAAATGCACCTGCTAAAAAACTTGAACATTCGTGACAATATCATTTTGTCAGCCTATCGTGCAAAGAAACACAGCCGAAATACGATCAATAAAAGAGCTGATAAATTAATGAGTAGAACAGGTATTTTATCTCTTGCAGATCGTGATATCACACAGGTATCGGGAGGACAATTACAGAGGGCTGCTATCTGTCGTGCGCTCATCAATGAGCCATTGATGGTTATCGGTGATGAGCCAACAGGTGCACTGAACTCTAAATCTGCGGGTGAAATCATGGAGATTTTGACCGAAATAAATAGCGAAGGGACTACCGTACTGCTCGCAACACATGATTCAAAAGTTGCTGCTAACGCGGAACGAATACTTTACATGCTTGATGGGAACATAACTGCACAGCTGCATCTGGGCAAATATAATAAAGTGAATGGTGATCTGAAAGATCGGGAAGAACGAATCACAGCTTGGTTATTTAAATTAGGATTTTAAGAGAACCGCGGAAAACCCCGCGGTTTTTTTGCGTCAACAAGGAACTCATCTCTTTAGACAGAGCTATATGAAGGAACTTAATCCATCATGAAGTGTCATTATTTATGAATGAAGCGAAGATAATAGGGACATATTATGTATGCTCCATAGTGGAGAATATTAGCTATGGAGTAATATGATGAGGGAAAAGGATAAAGCCATTATGTCAGATTATAGCAAGCAAATTGAACAACAATTAAAAACATTATTGAACGAAAGTGAAGGACTGATTACAAAGCCGATAGGTGAAAAAATAGCGATATGTTTTATGTCTGGAATGGTGGACTGTGAGCAAATCAATCAGAATGTAATCGGGAAAATTATAGAGAAAAATCAATATGAAAACATAGAATCTCTTTCAGATCAGATTGCCATCGGCAACTGTAAAATGTTTGATGAGATATCTAATGCTATCCAGGAATTGCTAAGTGGAAGTGCTCTTGTTTTTATGGAGGGCAGCAAGGAAGGGATTATCGTTAGTGTAGCTAATATCCCTGCTCGTGCACCTGCTAATGCCGAGAATGAAACCACCATTTATGGACCGATGATGGCATTTACCGAGTCCATGGGAAAAAATATTGCACTACTTCGTTCCTACATTACAAGTCCGAAGTTAATTCAAGAAGAAATTCAGTTAAATACAGAAACCAACACGGTAGCAACGATGCTTTATATCCAATCACCCGATGTCCTTCCGTTTATTGAGACGATCCGAAAGCGGATCGAAAGGCGGAAAGTAGCAGGTTTTTTTGGAAGTCCGTTATTACTGAAGCTTTTAACGGATAATAAATATTCACTTTTTCCAGAAATGTCATTAACCGAACGACCAGACCTTACCTCGCGCGCCTTATTAAAGGGGAAAGTTGTTGTCTTAATGGAAGGGAACTCTCAAGTTATTATTGGTCCTACCACATTTTTTGATTTCTTCTACTCGGTAGAAGATCGGTACAATACGTGGGGAATCGGAACATTCACTCGCTTATTAAGAGCGATTGCTTTTATTTTCTCGATTTTCCTCACACCGATGTATGTAGCTGCCTTAACATATCACTATGAAGTGATTCCTGTACCCTTGTTAGAGCCGCTAATCAGTACAAGAATAAGGGTTCCGTTTCCGCCGCTCTTAGAAGCCTTGCTTATGGAAACATCCATTGAATTATTAAGAGAAGCAGGGGCACGTCTGCCGACAAAAGTGGGACAAACCATGGGTATCGTAGGTGGTATCGTTATTGGTCAAGCTGCCGTTCAAGCAGGATTTACAAGCAATACACTCGTCATGCTCGTTGCCCTTGCCGCACTTGGTTCTTTTACGACACCAAACTATATGATGGGTTCTACCATTCGTTTTGTACGATTCCCTATGCTGATCGCTGCCGGGGCTTTAGGGTTAATAGGCATTGCTTTCTTTGCTATCTTCTTGTTGATTCATTTACTGAAAATGACAAGTTATGGTAAACCATACCTGTATCCTCTCTATCCACCGGATACCAAAGGGATGCTTAATGCCACATTGATTACAAATTCTACACAGTTTGCATATCAAACGGATTTAACGAAAAGGAACGATTCTTCTTGGAGATCCAAATGGATGAAGAAGTTGAAATCTGACAATGATGATTGATCGGGAGGTAGAGCTATGAAGATTAATGTCTTTCCACCTAAAAATATGATGCTCCATGCATACCTTCTCTTCTTTATCATAACCAATACCCAGGTGGGGGTAGGGATATTTACTTTCCAGAGAATAGTATATGAAGCTTCCATGCGAGATGCATGGATCTCCGTTATTATTGCTGGGGTCGTTACCCATTTGATCATGTGGCTTATCGTCCGTACCTTGCAGAAATATAAAACGGCTGATCTATTTGGCATTCATTACGACCTGTATGGCAAATGGATTGGTATGGTATTTAATTTGGTTTATATCGTGTACTATTTTCTCGTTACCTTTGCGGTGATGAGAAACTATGCTTCTGTAGTTCAGGCTTGGATATTTCCTGATATACCAACTTGGGTGCTGATCATCTTAATCAGCTGTTTAGCATTTTATGCAGCGATGGGAGGAATAAGAGTCATTGCTGGCATATGTTTGTTTAGCTTTATAGTTACGGTGCTGACTCTCATCCTGTTTCATTCTTCGATACAGCATGCAATATGGACACAGCTGCTTCCTGTGTTTGATTCAAGCGCTTGGGACATAATGAACGGCGCAGTGAGAATGGGATTTAGTCTGGCAGGATTTGAGATTATTACTGTGGTTTATCCGTTTATACTGAATAAGAACCGAGTTATGTTACATTCACAACTCGCAGTTTTATTCAGTAACGTTCTATACCTTTTTATTATGGTTATATCGATCGGGTACTTTGCTCCAGATCAATTATTACGATCTCTCTGGCCGTCTCTGAATATGCTCAAAATTGTCGAGTATCCTTACCTGGAACGGCTGGAGTTTATCGTTATCTCCGCATGGATGTTAGTCATTCTTTCCGGAATCCTGTTAAATACATGGCTGATTACAAGAGGTTGTAAGAGAATGTGGAAGTTAAACCCAAAACCCGTTTTAATCGCCGTGTTTTTTATCATTCTATTGATGTCGTTTGTATTCCATAAGCGTCTTGAAGTGAAAAATTTTATGATTCGACTTGAATTAAGCAGCATCTTTTTTTCTTTTATTTACCCAGCATTGCTTTGTTGCATCGTGTTTATTGTATTTGCATGGCGTAAAAAGAAACAGCGAAAAGGAGGAGAACATACATAATGAAGCACCTGCGGATCCTATTATTCCTACTCGTTATGTTTCTTCTTAGCGGCTGTCCTAAAGCAAATATACTAGAGCAGCAATCCCTTACCCTTGCTATTGGCTATGATGCAAAAGAAAATCATTCTTTTCAAGTAACGGCGACTCTATTAGAGTCGGAGGAGCATGCGGAAGATACCAGTCATATAGTCACGGTAGAAGCGGAGACAAGTAAATCTGCGCGGAGGAAACTCAATGAGAAGCTGCCGAATGAAATTGCAACAGGCCAAACAAGGGTCGTTTTATTAAATAAAGCGATCTTTGATCTAAAAATGTTGAATGAGGTTTATGTTTTAAGTCGGGATCCGTTTTTTGGAGATATGATTAAGATTGCGATCGTAGACGGTTCTACAGAAGATTTGTTAACACACCCGTATGAGAAATATAAGAATGTCGGGATGTCACTTAACAGTTTGCTTGATCATAATACGAAATTTAACTGGGTACCTGAGTTAACGCTTCACGATTTCACATATTTCAGGGACACGAATACATTAGATCTCGCAATCCCAACATTAAAAAGAGAAGGGGAGGAAATTGTAATCAACTCGCTCTCTTTGTTACATGGTGGGGACATCGTAGGAGAAGCATCCCCAAAAGAAGGTTTTTTTCTAAAAGCACTAAAAGGGAAAAGAACACCCTTTCTTTATGAAGCTATCATTAAGAAAAAAGATATGAAAAAAAGCGGAATGGATCAGTATTTCCTGACAGAATTCAATGATGAAAATACAGACGAAGTAAAAGTAGTGTTTAGTATTATTAAAAATAAAGGAAAAGTCAAATTAATAGACGAGGAATCGAGAACATTTGAGGCCTCTATAGATATGGATATTAACATTGAGGAAATATCTCAAGTGTATGATTTTAAACAGAATAAAGCCATTATTGCTTTGGAGAAACAATTAGACATAGAAGTAACTAAAGATCTGCAATCGTTTCTCGATAAGATTCGGAAAGTAAATTCCGATATTATTGGTTTTGGTGAGCTTTACCGAAGTCATGCGAAGGACGGCAAGTTTGTCGACGAGCAGTGGGAAGATATTTTTCCAAATACAAAGATTCATGGGAAAGCACAAATTGATACAATTCGTACTGGAATAATTGAGTAAGGACCACATGAAAAAGGATGATTCCTTTATCGGAATGGTCCTTTTATGTGTGTTATTGCCGAGGAAGTTTAGAAGCATAAGTAACTCTCATTTGCTGAAGATGAGTTAGTTTATCTACATGATGTTCCGGCAGGCTCATCCCAATATGTAAAATCAAATTTTCAATTACATACATAGGAGCGATCATCGAATGAAATTCCCAAACTTCTCCGCGCCCCGCATAAAGAACAAGATCTGCATGATCTAACCTCGGATAGATGAAACGATCTGTGATCAGGATGATACGGTAATGAGCTTCACGCGCATGATCCATAATGACTTCAATTTCGGGCAGAAGATGAACAAATCCGAATACAAGAATGACATCCTTCTCACCTGCATGCATGAGCGTCTCCAATAGTTCGTGACCGCTTGCCGCCATTAGTTGAATGCCTATTCCAAAACGTCGTAACCGAAAAGCAAACAGTTCTGCCAGCGAAATACAAGGTCCAGGGCTATATACATACACTTGCCTTGCCTGTTGGATCATGGCGGATGCCTCTTTCAAAAGTTCAGGAGAAAGCCTCTTACTCGTCTCCTCCAAGTGGTGCAAGCAGCTATTTAGCAGCATCTCCGGCAGTGAAAGTTCCTTTACTAGGTTCATCGTTTCTTGAAGTTTAATCGCGGGTGATGTTTCCAGTCGAAATCGAAGTCTTGCTTTAAATTGTTTGGCGTTCACAAATCCAACCGCTTTCCAAAACCTCGAAACAGAAGCGATGCTAATTCCAAGTTCATCTGCCATTTCTTGTTCAGTCAAATAGAGTACACGCTGTTCATTGCGCTGAATAAATTCCGCAAGCAGCCTTTGATTCGTCGAAAATGATTTCTTATTCCAATTCTCATACATGCTCATCCCACCTCAAAGGTTATTCTATTTCTCTACCTTACAGGTGAAATGTCATGTAAATATTTTTACATCATTAAAAATAATGAAAAAAAGTTAACACAGCGTTGATAAAACTACAATTTAGCGTTAATCCCTCCTTCCTATAATGAGATTATATTATGAGATGTTAAGGGAGGATTTTATTAATGAGTACGTTGTCTACACGCTATACGCTGACACAATCTCAAAAAATGATGATTTTTGTACTGTCGATGTCTTTGTATGGCTTGTCTAACATGTTCACCGAGCTCATACCCAGCATACAGCTAGGACCGATTGAATTGTCCGTTGAGTATTTCGCATTTATTCCACTCACCCTTTGTATGCTGTTTCATCCACTTTATGCAGCGGTAGGTGCGTCTGTTGGAGAAATCATCTTTGGAGAGCTGATGCTGGGTCAATTCGGAGGAATTGGTGAAGTGGAAAAATTCATTACATTCTCCCTTGCTATGTATACAGCTGGTCGAATGGTGTCAGATCCGACGAATAAACGGCAGGTGGGTATCGCCGCAATGACAGGAGTTGCTATCCATCAATTGCTGAGTGCAATCGTTGATGTTGTTAAGGTATGGGTTGGTGTAGAGGAACTTGAAGCAGTTCAAGGACTAGCCGAAAGTATTGTAATCATTGAAGGTGTCGGATTCCTTAATGATGTTTTATTCTCTGGTATTTTGTTTGCTCTGCTGCCGACACTGTATTTGGTTCCACGTCTATATGGCAAAATCGAACCGCTTCTTGGGATGAGACCGCGCCATAAAAATACGAAATATGAAATGTCCAATTGGTTGTCCCCCAAATTTGTCATTATAGGCGTAGTACTTGCACTCGTTGCCGTCGGTGCTGAAATTATGTCCGAAACGGATTGGAGTTTTGGGGAATGGGAGCTTCCGTTTGCAGAATCTTCAGAAAGCACACTGATCTGGGTTAGCATTGCAGCAGCAGCTGTGATTGCTATCGTCACAATCTTTATCCTTCGCAGTAAGGCTGGAAAATCTTCGAACAGGACGGATACGAAAAATGCGTGAGCCTTTAATCGAATTATCACATGTTTCTTTTACATATCCCGGGTCTGACCAGCCTGTCTTGAGTGATGTATCGTTAACACTGCATAGGGGAGATTTCACAGCGATTATTGGAAGTAACGGTTCAGGGAAGTCCACCCTTTGTAAATTGTTTAATGGTCTGATTCCTCATTATTACACAGGAGATTACTTCGGAGAGTCGAAAATATGCGGACAATCGTCTGAGACCAGTAGTGTAGCGGAATTATCTAGAAAAGTAGGATACGTATATCAAGATTTCGAGAATCAACTGGTTCGTCCTACCGTACTTGATGATGTCGTCTTTACCCCACTCAACTATGGTTATGCTGACTATCAAGCTCGAGGCCAAAAAGCGCTGATGATGATGGGGCTATCTAATGTGAAAGATGAGTTTATCTGGTCACTCAGCGGCGGGCAAAAGCATCTGCTTGCACTTGCAGGTGCGCTTGCCATGGATCCCGACATTTTAGTGATTGATGAGCCGATATCACAGCTTGATCCACAGCATGCGAGGCATATCTATGATATTTTAAAACGCTTAAACGAAGATTATGGCAAAACCATTGTTGTCATCGAACATCATGCCGAATTTATCGCTGACTATTGTAAGGAAGTTGTTCTTATGGATCAAGGAGCAGTCGCATGGAAGCGTCCAACTCGGGAAGCTCTATCTTCTGTAGACACATTACTCCGACTTGGGATCTATCCGCCACAAGTGACCCAGGCGGCATGGTTGGATTTGAAGACTCGTGAATCATTACCAAAAGAGGGAACTTCGCTCCCGATTCGTATAACAGAAGGAGAACATTGGTTTCATTCGCGGCCCGTTACCTTGACTCTTCAGAACACAGAAAAACCAGAAGTGGTTACAGAATCTGGTGCTCGGAAAAAAGTAGTTGTGGCAGAAGATGTTCGTTTATCATACCGTACCATTCATAAGAAGATGCACCCTGTCCTGGATGGAGTGAATGTAACTCTGCATTCTGGTGAAGCGGTTGCGATTATCGGCAATAACGGTGCAGGGAAATCATCCTTACTTAAACTGATCGCAGGAATAGTGAAACCTACAGGCGGATACTTAAATGTGAATGGATTTTCGCTAAAAGGAATGAGCCCGGAGCGAATGGCAGGACATGTATCTTATGTATATCAGAACCCCGAAGAGATGTTTATTGAGGACTCCGTTGAAAAAGAAGTCGGTTATTATGTTCATGCACACCGTCTGCCGGATGCGGAAGAACGTATTCATAACGTACTAGAAAGTTTCCGTCTTACTGGACTTAAAGATCGGGACGCAAGATTGCTCAGCGGGGGTCAGCAGCGGCGGGTAGCTTTAGCGATTGGAGCCGCTATACAACCATCCATTATGCTTCTTGATGAACCGACGGCAAATTTGGATATTGCAACAAAGCAGGAAATGCTCAGTGTACTCTCTACTTTGAAATCACATGTAGAGACGGTCGCTATCGCAACTCATGACATGCAGCTTGTGGCGGAGTGGGCAAGCCGGATCATTGTGATGCATCAGGGGGTTGTCATTGCAGATGGTACGAAGGAACAAATCTTTGAAGATGCAAGGCTGCTTGAACGAGCGGGTCTGCTTCCTACGCAGCTCATGGAACTTAGCCGGTGTCTTGGATTGCCAAAAATCTGTTACTCACTGGATGAATTCATTTCATTTTACACATCTAGAGAACAATCTCAACCGGAAGGAGAGGATACCGCGTGGAAATCGTCAAAAAGACACTTGACCGCATATCTGTAGAACGAATCAAGCTGGAATTACTCGGTACGGCTTATGGTAATTCCACCACATTTATTGGAAGGCTTGATCCGCGTACGCTTTTATCTTGGTATTTGTTTTTTGCCATTGTTCCCTGGTTTATTCATAACCGGACGATTCTAATCGGCATGTTCGTATTTATGGTGTGTATGACGGCGTTATCTCGCGTTAGTTCGATCCTTATTTTCATATTATGTTTAGGACTCGTGGGTCAAGTAGGATGGATGTTCTTATTCTCGATGCTATTTGGAGGCGATCTATCCTCCCTTTTACCGCTCCTTACGCTAACACTGAAGTTATCGGTCATTTCACTTGCCAGTATCGCTGTATTTTCAAGTATGGATCCGGAAAAATTAAGTGATGGCTTGTCCGCTCTTGGTGTACCAGATACATTCTCATTTAGTTTGTCATACGGGTACCGCATTCTACCTACTCTATTAGAAGAGTTTCATCAGATTCTGTTGTCTTTCCGTTTAAGAGGAAGGTCTCCCGAACGGCCCGGTTTTCTCTACATTCGGGTTATCATTTATTATCTGCGCCTGACGGTACTTTGTTTCTATCCACTGATGCTAAATACGGCCAAACGTTCCAGAACAACAGTTGAAGCACTTGAAACACGCGGGTTTACTTATGGGCTTAATAACCGTGAAGTAAAGAAGATGAGATTATCCTATCTTAAACTCGGCATGCTAGATTTGTATTTCATTGCATTCTCTATCCTTTATATTACCTGGTTGTTCTGGTTCGGTCTGAAATTTCCATCCATTTTGTATTAATTGATATGAACATATTTAGAAGGAGATGAAGTAACATGTTAATCGATTTACACACCCACGGAAAACTATCCAAACAATCTGATTTCTCACTGGATTATTTTCACGAAATGATGCAAGAAGCAAAATTGAACGGGGTAGATGCTGTAGCTTTAACCGAACATTTTAACACGAAAAATTATGGGGCGATGTATGAAGCACTTGATTCCGCATTCCCTTATAATGGTCACTACTATGAAGCCCATGGGGTTCGGGTATTCCCAGGAATTGAAGTAGATATAAGAGAAACAGGACATATTCTGCTGATTGGTAAAAAAGAAGAAATCTTAGCGATTCGAGCGGAACTGGAGCCCTTTACATCTAAAGAAAACTTCATTCCATTTGCACAGCTGCTAAAGCTTGCTGACACTTATCATGTATTTAAAATAGGAGGGCATCCATTCCGAGATTCAACTCCGCTGCATCAATTAAATAGAGATCTGCTCATCCAATTAGACGCGCTGGATCTCAATGCAAAAGATTTATACAAACAAGGAGTAGAAGTGAATCGTCAGAAATTAGAACCGTTTGCTGAGGAGCTTGGTCTTCCCATTGTTGCAGGGAGCGATACTCATCAGTGTCTCCAATATGGAAGTGTTGTGAATCGTTTTGACGAACCAATCGATACGGTTGAAGATTTAAAACGAGCAATTCAGAGCCAAAGATATGAGATCCAGATTTCCGAAGCACTTGATATAAAAGTCAAAGCATCTGTGATGCTGAAGAAAGTACTCAAACAATTAAAAGGTGAACCGCCCTCACGCGAAGAGTTGGAGGAAGTAGGCATCGGCTAAATTGGTGAGTAAAAAATGGTAGGCTAACTAGAGTAAGTTAGCTGTCTACCAACTGGCCTAATCGAATTTGATTAGGCAGACTGCAGGCAAACTAGCTTAAACTAGTTTACCTGCAGTCTTTTTTATTTTTAGTATGTAGTAAAATACTTATGTAACTGATGTAACTAGGAATACAATAAAAACGTTTATTAATTGAAGTGAAATGTATACGATAAAGGGATATAAGACACAATTTGGAATCACCAAGGACAACTCGTAAGGTTATAGAGGGGAGGAAACTTATTAATGGATGCTACTATTACATGGGTGATTTTGTTTGTCGGGATTATGGAACGAATACTCCACTTATGGCTGGTAGAAGATGACCCAGAGTGTATAACAGAAACTTCCGGTAAGAACGTTTATAGATGGGGCAGCATTTTACTGATTATAAGTGGAGTAACAGCTATTTTTTTATGGGAGCAGGGATCACTGGAATTTATTTGGATTATTTTTGCAACTGTGTTTTTAATATTTCGTGCATTTATGGAATGGAGATTCATTCGAGAAGAGAGGGAGCATGTTGTAACTCTGATGACCGTGGTTATTCAAAGCATTTGTTTTCTGGTATTTGTCAGTTGAAGTAAAGCTATGATGAGGGTGTGTTAATGTGACGTTTAGTACATTGGTTATATTATTCGTGTTCATAGTACTTATTCTTGCTGTTCCGTTTGTACGATTTGTAAGAAGAAAATTAGCTCCTACATTTGCAGGTTTCACAAAACGAACAAAATACATATATTCCATACTTGTGATGATCGTACTTCTTTACCAAATCAGTTTTTTACTTGTCTTTTTAACAGACCAATTATATAAACTGACAGAGCCGTGGGCCAATCTATATTGGGGTAGTGCTGGGATACTCGGAATAGTGATCGGCATGATTGGAGTCAATTTCCGTTCAAAAACTGTTTTGCTATGTTCTATCTTTCAAATGATCTTAGGTATTCTACTTTTGATGTTATTTGTTATGTTAGCTGGAATAACTTCGATGTGAGTTTATTAAAATTAAACCTTTAAGAGTAACGAAAACCACAAAAGATTGTGGTTTTTTTATGATTGTAAACCAAAAATAATAATTACGGGTTTACAATAAAGGGACATGAAGATATAATTCTATTACATTAGATGTCGGCTCTAATAGAATAATTGTTTCACAATGATATCGGAGGTATTCACTTGAAGACAAAAGAAATGGTATTCGCTGCATTATTCGCAGCATTTATAGGCGTGCTCGGGATGCTTCCGCCAATTCCCCTAGGATTTATCCCCGTTCCAATTACTGCCCAGACACTTGGTGTTATGCTGGCAGGATGCTTTTTAGGGAGGAAGACGGCTGGAATAAGTTTGATTTTATTTATCGTATTAGTTGCTTTAGGTTTACCGCTATTATCTGGAGGACGTGGAGGATTAGCCGCTTTAATAGGACCGGGGGCAGGATACATACTAAGCTGGCCCATTGCCGCATTCTGTATAGGATATATGACGGAGAAGGTATGGGGAAAGCTGAAAACATGGAAATTATTTATGATTAATGTTGTTTTTGGTGTCTTGCTTGTTAGTTTAATTGGTGCACCCGTTATGGCGCTCGTAACGAATACATCAATTTGGGCTGGCCTTATAGGTGCTCTGGCATTCATACCAGGAGATTGTATCAAAGCTCTGATTGCAGCATTCGTTGCGGTTCAATTAAAAACGATTAGTCCCATTGAAGATAAAGTCCATCGATCTTAAAAAAACGGAATTTTAAGTCATAAATAGGTGTGATGAATTTGAATATAGTAAAGGCGATATTGGAATGCGGGAAGCATCAGCCTGATAAAATTGCTTTAGTTCATAATGAGAATAGTCTTTCTTACTCTGAATTGGTAACAAGGATCAAAAAAGTAGCTCATGGCTTTAAGCAGAAGGGTTTCCATCATGATAAGATTGCAATTTTATCAACGAATCGTATAGAATTCGTAGAAGTTTTTCTTGGTATCATCTATGCAGGATGTGTTCCTATCCCTCTAGATCCAAAATGGAGCCAGTCGGAGGTTAACACCATCCTACAGCAATGCGATCCTCGTATGATTTTTACGGAGGAAGCCTATACGAGAAAACTACGCATGTCCGATAATGAGATCCCGCTCCTCACCTTTTCACATGAAGAAACGTGCTCCTATGCCGGTTGGATTGATTCTTTGAACCCGGCAGCCGAAGTGGATGAAACAAACGAATTATTATTTATCGCTTTCACATCAGGTACAACAGGGGTGCCCAAGGGATACATGCGCACTCATTTGTCTTGGATGAAAAGCTTTGAAGCAACAAGCGAAGCTTTTGAGTTTCATAACATGGAACATATTATGGCGCCCGGTCCCTTTGTACACTCTTTGTCACTATTTGCTTTAATGCAGAGTCTGGTAAGTGGAGCAACCTTTCATATCGTAGAGCATTTCCATGCAAAAAAGGTGCTGGAGCTATGTGAAAATATTCCGGGCATGATTCTGTTTGTTGTTCCTACGATGATTGAATCGATGATGCGGGAGGCCATCCCAGGTAGGGCATACATGCAAGCGCTGATCAGTTCGGGAGGGAAATGGTCGGAAGGATCCAAAAAAAGATCCATGGAGGTTTTTGGTGGAGCAAAAATGTACGAATTTTATGGTTCCTCTGAAGCGAGCTATATTAGTTATATCGATGTATATGCAGAAAATAAACCGAATTCGGTTGGTAAACCATTTAGAGGCGTAGAAATCTCTATACGTGATGAGCATTTTAAAGAATTGCCCGTAGGAGAGATTGGACAGCTATATATCCGAAGTGAAATGATGTTCTCAGGATATTATGGATTACCTGACGAAACAGCAAATGTCTTCCGTGATGGGTGGCTCATGCTTGGAGATTATGTTTCTATAGATGAAAATGGATATTTACACCTGGCTGGCCGTGCAAAAAATATGATCGTATCCGGGGGCCTGAACGTTTTTGCAGAGGAAGTCGAATCCGTTATGCAGCTCATTCCGGCGATTGAAGAAGTAATGGTGTTTGGGCAGCCTGATGACTATTGGGGAGAACAGGTGACGGCACTTATACAATGGAGCGGAGAAGAACACTTGTCTCTAAAAGAAATTAAAGAGCATTGCCGTAGGTACTTAGCCAGCTACAAAGCTCCAAAACAGCTTATTACAGTAGATCAATTCATCTATACTAGCAGCGGGAAGATCGCTCGCCATGAGATGAAGGAATACATGAGAAGAGTGATGCTATGAAAGAGGCTGTTGTTGTCATGGCAAAACGTACGCCTATTGGTAAGATGGGCGGATTATTATGTGAACTGGAACCAGAGTCATTATTAGCACCGCTTATTCAGCATATTGTCACTGAAACAAACCTGCAGAGCGACCTCATTGATGATGTTATTATTGGCAATGTGGTGGGACCAGGAGGTAATATTGCACGAGTGGCTGCACTTGCAGCGGGGCTTCCTGTCACAGTGCCAGGTGTCACGATTGATCGGCAGTGTGGTTCTGGCTTAGAAGCGATTAATATAGCAGCCAGACTCATTCAGAGTGGTGCGGGTGAAGTCTATCTAGCAGGCGGGACCGAAAGTACCAGCCGGGCTCCATGGAGAATGACCAAGCCGCAAACCTTGATGGGTGTCCCGCAGCTGTATACGCGTGCTCCGTTTACTCCAAGTGCGTATGGCGATCCGGATATGGGCATAGCAGCGGAGAATGTAGCTGAAAAGTTTCAGATTTCCAGAGAAGCACAGGATGAGTATGCTTTAAAAAGCCATCAGAAGGCGATTCATTCACAGCAATCCGGCAGATTTATTGAGGAGATTGTTCCGATCGAAGTGGCTGGAAAGCTCATGGGCACCGATGAATGTCCGAGAGCCAACACGAGCATGGAAAAGCTGCGGAAATTGCCGCCTATTTTTCTGGATCAAGGTACGGTTACGGCCGGAAACGCTTGTCCGATGAATGATGGGGCTGCGCTAGTTCTAATCATGTCCCTCAATAAATGTACTGAACTTAAATTAAAGCCTATCTTGCGCATTGTGGATACTCAGGCAGCAGGGGTAGATCCTCATTATTTAGGGATTGGGCCCGTTCCAGCTGTTCAAAAATTGGTAAACCGTCAGCAGCTGACAGTGGACGATTTAGATATTGTTGAATTCAATGAAGCCTTTGCTTCTCAAGTATTGGCCTCATTAAAAGAGCTTCAGATCCCCGAGGAAAAGGTCAACCGTGGTGGCGGGGCGCTGGCTTTAGGCCATCCTTACGGTGCATCCGGTGCTATTTTAATGACGCGACTATGCGCTGAAATGCTGCGAAAACCTTTCAAACGCGGGCTTGCTACACTTGGTATTGGCGGAGGAATTGGTCTTGCCACTTTAGTGGAGGCGGTGGAATGAATGAGCTTCATAAGCGGATTTATGTATCTGCAGAGTCGATAACTCGGTATGCGAAGAGCATCGAATTCTCCGTGCCAACATCAAGTGGTGAGTTGATTGCTCCAGCCACAATGCCGATTATTTTTTGGAGTGAATTTGATATTCCGTGGCTCCCTATGAACGGACCTCTAATTCATGGATCACAGCAATTTAGCTACGAGGCTCCACTTACGGCGGGTATGACTCTGGATTGTGAATTATCGTTACAAAAAGTAGAGAAAAAAGCTGGGCGTCATGGGAATTTGACCTTGTATACTCATAGACTCGTGTGTACCAGTGAGAACAAACTTATCGTTACAGCAGAAACGGTATTAATCTCCGTAGGTGATGGAATATGAAAAAGCGAATTACAGCTGACCATGTTCAGCAGTATGCTGCTGCCTCTAAAGATAGAGCTGCCATTCATTTGAATGCTGAAGCTGCAGCCAGGGCCGGTTATAAACGGCCAATTGTACATGGAATGTACATTATGGGTATTGCACAGTCCTTGTATTTAGCGGACCATCCAGCTCAGTGGATCAAAACCTGCAACATGAAATTTATCAATCCACTATTAACAGATACGTTAGCAAGTTTTCACTTTGAAGTTTGCGCAGATCATATTGACATAACTGTTACAGCAGAAACTGGCGAAGTTATTGCGAAGGGCACTTTTTCAGTGGAAGAGAGGTTCTAATGGGTAAAACAGCTTTAATTACCGGATCGAGCAGGGGGATTGGAAGAAGTATTGCTCTTCAGCTTGGATTAAGCGGTTATCAGGTCGTTATCAATGGTACCAAACAAAGTCTTATAGATGAAGTGGTAAGAGAAGTTCAGAGCTCAGGAGGCGTGGCTACTGGATACTGTGCTAACGTTGCTGACCCATTAGCAGTTACTGCGATGGTAGACCATGTTGCAGCAAAGTATGGCAGGATAGATGTATTGATTCATTGTGCTGGTAACTTACATGACCAAAAGTGTATACGTATGACGGATCATGAGTGGAACTCGGTTATCGATGTCCATTTACATGGTGCATTCTATTGCACTCAGCGAGTATTGCCTTATATGACTCCATATGGAGGCGACATTCTGTTCATGACATCGACTGCCGGGTTATCAGGTTCTGTAGGACAGTTGAATTATAGTGCAGCAAAAGCCGGAGTGCTCGGCATGGTGTGGACTTTAGCTGCAGAGCTTGCGCGCTATCAGATACGGGTAAATGGTATTTCGCCTGCCGCATTAACGGATATGACTAGACCTGTAATTGAGCATGTAAAGGAAAAGTGCGCTAGGCGCAAAGAGTCATTTCCTGATTTCTGGAAAGTCGGTGATCCGGATGATGTCGCGCAATTCGCAGCCGCATTGCTGGCACAACCTGATCAGGATATAACAGGTGAAATTTTTGGAGTTAATGGTTCGAAGGTGACCCAATGGCAAAAGCCGGCACCTTCCTTTTTCGAAGACGGAATAGAGAGGTTTTTCACTGCTTGGCACCAGAAGAAGGGAACGAAATAGATGCTTATTTTTGATCATGTACATTTTTATTATCAACAAGAACAACAGGTCTTAGAAGACATAAGCTTTACCATTGAGTCAGGTGAGTTTGTGGCGATGGTTGGGGCTAACGGCAGCGGAAAATCTACGATAGCTAAGCTTATGGATGGATTGCTCTTGCCCAAGCAGGGCCAAGTGAAACTAGGTAATCTGAACACTTCAAATCGGGAAGATCTTGTGAACATTCATGAGCAAATCGGGATTGTTTTTCAAAATCCGGAGGATCAGTTTATCACCACAACGGTAATAGATGAGGTATTGTTTGGTCTTCAGAATATTCGGGTGCCTAGAGAAGAAATGGATCATCGTGTGGAGCATGCCCTACAAGCGGTTCATATGGAAGATTATAAAGAAGCGATGCCGCACCACCTGTCCGGAGGACAGAAACAGCGTGTCGCTATAGCGGCAATACTAGCTATGCGTCCTCAGCTGATTATTTTCGATGAAGCAACCTCCATGCTTGACCCGCTGGGGAGAAAACAAGTGCTGTCCATTATGAAGGAACTGCATAGTCAGGGTATGACCATTATTCATATTACCCATCATATGGATGAAGTACTATATGCCAAACGTGTACTCCTCTTACATCAAGGCCGTATTGAATATGATGGTGACCCGGAGACCTTTTTTAAAACCGTGCGGCTAGATGACTATCAACTGGCTATGCCCTTCTCCGTTCGACTACATCAAGGATTGAATCTACACACACCGCTTTCTGCAGATTGGAAGGAGATGATTCGTTCGGAATGGGATATGAATTAATAGATGTAACAGTGAAATATGGTGGACAAGCAGCTTTGAACCATGTCAGCTGTACGATTCACGAAGGTAAATGGATCTCCGTCATTGGACGAACGGGTGCGGGTAAGTCTACCTTTGTCAAAGTATTAAAGGGGCTGCTTCCTATGGTTGATGGAGAATATCGTATAAATGAGCAGACCGTCCCAAAAGATCGCAAAGGAAGGATGAAAGTAGTACCTGATATTGGTTTTGTTTTTCAGTATCCGGAACATCAAATGTTTGAGACGAGCGTTTATAAAGAACTCGCTTTTGGACCAAAGTTGCAGGGTTCTACTTCGCAGCAGATCGAACAGGCTGCTGAGTCCATACTTCCTGAGGTGGGTCTTACCCAGGATATTTTGTCATGCGCTCCATTTCAATTAAGCGGGGGACAAAAACGCCGTGTCGCGATTGCTTCTGTATTAATGATGAACCCAAAGCTGCTCATTTTGGACGAACCAACCGCGGGACTTGACCCCGTAAGCCGAGTCGCACTACTGAGGATGCTGAAAGAATGGCAGCAGAAAGGAAACAGGACTGTTGTTTTCGTGTCGCATCATATGGAGGATGTTGCTGAATATTCAGATGAGGTCATGGTGTTCCATGAGGGGCAATTAGTAGGGCATGAAGATACCACAACTTTGTTTTTAAACAAATCAGATCTGCTTGCAAAGGCAGGATTATCCTTACCTGAACCCGTGCAGTTCTTACATCTCATGGAACAATTACACGGACAAAAAATTACCGTAAAGAGCTGCAAGGAGCAGGAAATTTTCGCACAACTGCTGCCTATTTGGCATGCAAGGAGACTTACAAATGGTGAATAATATACTACTAGGAGAATACTCAGAGGGGGATTCGATTCTTCATCAATTAGATCCGCGAACCAAGCTTTTAAGTCTATTCGTGATCATGCTTAGCTTTCTGCTCCTGAATACATTTATTAGTTACGGGTTTGCAGTCATTTTCATCATAGGTATTATCCGATTATCCAAGGTCCCCTTTCGTGTTGTATTCAGAAGCATAAAACCGATTTTATTTATTTTGGCGTTCACTTTTTTCTTTCATGCGCTCACAACGGAAGGCGCTATTTTGTGGTCTTACTCTTTTATCAGTGTAACAGTGGAAGGACTGCTAAATGGAACGCGATTTGTCTTGCGAATCGTTTTACTAGTCTTACTCGCATCCATGTTAACGTTAACCACCAAACCGTTATCTTTGGCTCAGGGCTTGGAAAACCTGCTGTCCCCGTTATCTAAAATCGGTGTGCCAGTAGAACAGTTTTCACTTATGATTGTCATTGCGATTCGCTTTATTCCTACGATTATGCAGGAACTCGATCGCATACTTCTAGCACAGAAGGCAAGGGGGCATGATATAGCTTCTTTGTCATGGATGAAACGTATTTTCGCCTTTGTCCCCATTCTCGTACCGCTTATTTTTACGACCGTCAAACGCGCTGAACAGCTTACTTATGCGATTGATGCACGGGCTTATGGAAATGGGAAGGGAAGAACCGTTTATAAGCAACTTCAATTTAAGAGAATGGATGTGATAGTTGGAGGATTAACCATCCTGTTTCCCATGATTTTGCTGATGATTAAGATAGGGGGGGTATAAATGGATGTATACGGAGCTGTCGTAGACAATGCAACAAGATGTGTTCATTATCATACGGAGAAAGATATTATTGCGATTAAATTCAAATGCTGCAACCGATATTATCCATGTTATAAGTGTCATGAGGAACATGCTGATCACGCCATTCAGCGCTGGCGACAGGAACAGTTCAGTGAACTTGCAATCCTATGCGGAAATTGTCACACGGAATTGTCTATTACAGAGTATATGAAGACGGATAGCTGTCCACATTGCCAGGCTTTATTTAATGAAAGATGCGCTGCACATTATCACATCTATTTTGAAGAAAGAAACCGCCTGTGAGGGAAAAGTTTCTTTCTTTATTTTCCTACTGAACACGATCATAAAACTTTTGCCAATCTTTTTTTCCTACATGAATAAGATCGAGTACCGTCTTTTTTATGACAGTATGGATTGCTTCTCGAAAGAAACGCATTTCTTCACGAATTGCTGCTTCCACCAGGCCATTGGATTTTTCATAGTTTGTTCTTTGGATCCCGAGTTCAATTTGATGTTGTGCTTCATGATCATCTACCATATCAAGAAGATGATCAAAAGCGATAAGAACGTCTGCATGTAAACTTAACTTATTCTCTGTAATCATGAGATCTCTAAATTCTTGTAAACTTTTACGCATAAAGGGTCACTCCATTTTATCTTTCTAAGCAGGTTGCACAGGAAATCATTGAAGAATAATCTTTAATCATCAGCTAATTTAATGTTATTCTACATATGATGATATATACATAATAAATCAGGAAATGGAACATTTTTTAATGGTGGAGATTCAGGGCTAGCTAAATGACAGGGGGATAAAATATGGTTACATTAGATCCTATGAACCAAGAAGAGTTTCAGCAGTACATGCGTTATGCCATTAAAGATTATGCAAAAGATAAGATTATTTCTGGTAATTGGTCGGAAGAAGAAGCGATGGATCGCTCTGAGCAAGAATTTTCCAGACTATTGCCAAAAGGTGAGAAAACTGAATTTAATCATTTGTATTCCATCTTTGATGAAGAGCAGCTATTAGGAATGATATGGATTGCACCTGAGTCATCCACCAATTATAAAGAAGGCTTTATTTATGATTTTGTGATATGGGAGAAATATCAAGGGCAGGGATATGGCAAACAAGCCATGAAAGAAATCGAAATGAAAGCAAAAGAACTCGGCATGGAGAAAATTCGGCTTCACGTTTTTGGTCACAACCAAGTTGCACGAGGATTATATGAAAAGATGGGATATGAGATTACGAATATCAAAATGGCTAAGTCCATTTGAATAAAGAGACCGCTGACATAAGTGCCAGCGGTCTCTTTATTCAGAATTAGGGTCAGAAATTTCAAGTTACAAATGTAAATATGAAATGAGAGAACGTAACTTCTAAACACCTAGATATTCTTTAATCCCCTCTACAATTGCCTGTGCTGCTTTATCTTGTACAGCTTCTGTAAAGAGTGCTTCTTCTTCTGCTAGGTTACTAAGGAATCCAATCTCCAGCAGTGCGGCGGCCATCGTTGTTTCTCTGATTACTTGATAATTCCCTTCTTTAACACCGCGGTCTTTAAAACCGAGCGCCTTTACAAGATGTTTATGAATAACCTTTGCTAAATCTTTACTGCTGCTTCGCTGATAATAATAGGATTCGGTCCCGCTAGCTTGAGGGGAGGCTAGGACACTATTCCCATGAATCGATACAAATATATCTGCTTTTAATTGATTCGCTAAGGCTACTCGTTCCGTCCGGGTAGGGTATACATCTTCATCACGAGTCATAACTACATTGATCTGCGTTTCATTTTCTAATAAAGCTTCTACTTTTAAGGCTAAAGCTAAAGTAAAGTCTTTTTCATGTGTATTTGTAATACCGATTGTACCTGGATCGCTGCCGCCATGACCGGGATCGATGACAACGGTTTTACGTCCCGAATTGTCAACCGGTGGAACAGGAAGAGGGAGCGGAACAGCAGTGTTATTTTCATCTGCTTCCGTTACATCGACAACGAGTGTATTTGATTCCATTTCTGTCTGAAACTCAAAAGGAATTTCTTCGTCGGCAACGATAACAATTCGAACAACTTCAGGATCACGACTGAATAAGGAATATCTCACCTCAGAAACACTGGAGTATCCGCTAACATCCAGTTTTCCTATCGTCCCTATATTTAAAGATTGTGAAAAGGAGCTTGAGAAAGTCGCGTTCGGGATATCGACCACAATCCGTTGAGGATTAGCGAGTGTAGATATAGAAGGTTTTACTTCCCCATCTAAAGATACGACGAGCTGGTTGTTAGCAAAATACATATCATTCACTTGTTTGACAGATTCCTCATAGGTTTCTTCCTCACTGCCATTTGAATCTGCTACAGGAATACTGCTTGTAAGCGTAACTACTTTATTCTTATTATCCCATTTCACAGCAAGTCCCATATTTTCACTTACAAACCGAAGCGGCACGACGACCGTTTTATTCAGATTTTTCGGTGAAACTTCAAGCAGGGATGGGGTGTCATTGACCAAGGCTTCTTTTTTATTCACGGTGAGCGTTAAGGTATCTGTATCATTCTGAATTTTGACGCGTTTTATCTTTTGATCCCAGGTTACTTTAAAGTTTAAATTCTCTGCAACGACACGGATGGGAATCATGACCGAATTATTGATGATGCTCACTTGTGCATGGGAGGGCAGTTCGATTTCTTTACCATCAAGAATAATTTTGGCTTTAGGCGGATTACTCGAAGCATGCCCGATGCTTGGAAAAATACTGCATAATAATAAACTGAAAAGAAATAAAATCATTGTTTTTTTCATCGCGCACCTCAATATTTGAATAATAATCTTTTTATATGGACAATATTCAACATTTTACCATAATTATCCTGCTTTATTTACACGATAAAATCTTTTCCTTTCTTCGCGTCGAATGTTTGGGAATTGCTGAGTTACGGTATAGAAATAGTAGAGTCAATGAATTGGAGTCCTATTTTTTAAATTTAGTACAGAAAGAGAAAGGGGTATTTTAAGATGAATCAAAAACAACTAGAACGAATGGGATCAGGAAAAGGATTTATTGCAGCGCTAGACCAAAGCGGAGGCAGTACTCCCAAAGCCTTGCTACAATACGGAGTAAAGGAAAATGAGTATCGTAATGAAGAAGAGATGTATACCCTAGTTCACGAGATGAGAACACGAATTATAAAGAGTCCTGCTTTTTCTTCAGATTATATTTTAGGAGCGATCTTATTTGAAAATACAATGGATCGTAAAATAGACGGGAAATTTACTGGGGAGTATTTGTGGGAGGAGAAAGGAATTGTTCCATTTCTCAAGATTGATAAAGGACTGACTGATGAGAAAAATGGAGTTCAGCTCATGAAACCGATGCCTGAACTAGATCGTTTGCTTGACCGAGCAAATGAAAAAGGGATTTTTGGGACGAAGATGCGCTCCGTGATTAAAGAAGCGAATAAAGAAGCAATTAAAGAAGTCGTAGAGCAGCAATTCGAAGTTGCCAAGCAAATCTTGGCGAAAGGACTCATGCCGATTATCGAACCTGAAGTAGATATATATAGTGAAGATAAACAAAAATCCGAAGAAATTTTAAAAGAGGAATTACGCAAGCATCTGTCTACACTTGATGAGAATGTAAAAGTAATGCTGAAGCTCTCCTTGCCAAGCAAAGATAATTACTATAAGGAATTAGTCGATCATCCTCATGTTCTTCGAGTTGTGGCTTTATCTGGGGGGTATGAACGAGAAGAAGCGAATGAGAAATTGGCACGCAACCATGGAGTTATTGCAAGTTTCTCACGTGCCCTAGCGGAAAGTCTTGTTGCAGATCAGACAGATCAAGACTTCAATAAGCTGTTAACGAGTTCCGTAGAAACGATCTATAAAGCTTCTTTAACATAGAAAAATGTGAATGTCATCTCGAATGAAGATCCATTAATAACTTTACAGTCTAAAGCAGCCTCTATTAGGAGGTTGCTTTTTTTCGTATCTGAATTTCCAAAGAAGACCACTGATAATTAACGTAACAATTGGTTAGACATTCTTGTTCTTATCACCGGCAAGATTGTCTAATAGACACACGAATCAAGTAAAGATTATGATCAATAGCAATGATGATTGGTGGAAAGATCGCCATGGGAGGTGATTAGCAGATCAAAGGGAAGGCTGATTTCATTAAATGATGAGGGAGTGTTTATTTTTGAGGATTCGAACAAGGAAAGCAAGAAAAGTGGTATCAGGACTACTCGCTGTATTTCTCGTGTTTTCATCAATACCACCCGTTTATGGCGCTAATCATCTTTCTCATCTTCTAACGAGTGTGGATTTTGAAAATGGTGATACAGGGGGCTTTATAGAAGAAGGAGCTTCTACTTCAATTGAGTCGGATGATGGAGCCAATCACTATTTGAAGTTGACGGGTAAGGACAGTGGTACAAGTGCTATTGTAAAAACACTGGCTGAGCCTGCAGCGGATGCTCAAATTCAGTTTCATTTTGATTGGAAACCTAATGATATGTTATCACCTGAAAATAGTAGTGAAGTATTATTCAGCGACAGCCATAATAATCCCCTTTTTCGACTGGTGAAAGCGGGCGGAGCGAGTGGCGCTATTATGTATGGTGTGGGTACTACAGGTACGGATCTATCTACTACACTGCCTGTGACGGGAGTAAGCACAGACCAAGGATGGTTATCTGTAAATGTGAATTTTGATACTCGTAATAAGACGGTTTCTATGAGTGTATACGATAAAGAAGGGTCTTCTAATTACTTTGCGAGTTCTTTTCTAGATATCAGTTCTTTCGATAATGGGAACAGCAGCGTCGCCAAGATGTCAGTCATCGGTAATAATGTAAGCGGTAACAACGAGGTGGTTACTGCTGGTTTGGATAATTTGGAGATTTATGAAGCTAAAGAGTCCGTTCTAAGCGAAGGCAGCAATGCGATCGTTTCTATCGTGACAGAGTACAACGATGAGATTACCGTACCTAAAGGGGTAGCGATAGAAGACGTAGTTACCTTTCTACCAGGTACGGTTGAAGTAGAACTTGATAATAATGTGCGAATGGAAGGAATTGAAGTGAATTGGGATAGTGCTGACTATGATCCTAATCAATCAGGAGTTTATTCATTCACGGGCACGCTAGTTAATGGGAAAATCCCGAATGTATCTAATGACAATAACATTAAGGCCGTCTCTACGGTTAACGTAGCTGAGACCAGTGATGCTCCTGTAATTGAAGAATTTACTTCGGTTTATTATAGCGATTTTGGCGATACCACTGCTCCGACGAACTGGGGTTTCACGACAGCGAGTGCAACATTATCTTCCCACATAAGTGACTTAGCCGGAAACAGCACACCAAAGCTTCAATTTAGTGTTGTGAATCAAAGCGGTGGACGTGTGGCAAGTAAAAGTTTTGATACCCCAGTTAAAGGAGATAAGATTCTTGTCGCATTTGATTGGTATCCCGGCAAAATTAGTGACAAGGGGATCAATAATGCTAACGAAAACAGCGGTGAGTTTAGAATTAATGACAGCTCAAATAATACCATTTTCACCTTAAATCATACGAATAAGGCACCTCTATCTTTCTATGTAGGTGGTCAGTCAGGTACCGCTGTTGTGACGGGAATGACAAATTCGGAGACTTGGTACAACGTAAATATTACGTTTGATTTAGCTAGTAATGAAGCAACTTTGTTACTGAAGGATGTAGCTACAGATCGGATAGAGGAACACACGATTTCGATTGCAGATATCAAGTTTGATGGTTCAGTCGAAGCAGTGAAGCTAGGAGGGGTACGTACCTCTGGGAATAATCTGAATTGGACTTCTTATCTAGATAACTTAGGAATTTATAATGTTTCTATAAAGGCAAATACCATCACTAGGGTGGATAACCTTCCTTACCACCGAGTGTATGTGAATGAAAAAACGGATGCAATTGATTCCATTGGTCTGCCAAATCAAGTTACCGTGACACTTGCAGATAACAGTAAAGTCGATGTAGCTGTCAGTGAGTGGAGCACGGTCGGTGACACTTGGAATGCGGCAAAAGCGGGGGTATTTGAATTCCAAGGCACTTTAGCTGTAACAGAGGATCTGTCCAATAGCTATAATCGGTCTGCAACGATGTATGTCTACAATCGTTTGTCACCACCTGTCTCTGTTCGGCAGACAGAATGGCTTGATCGAGGAGTAATTGCACTTAACTCAGATGATGGCGTTTTTGTCAGCTGGCGTCTGCTTGCGGATGAATACAATCAGGATGTGTCTTTCTACATCTACCGCAATGGTGAGAAATTAACAACAGAGCCTTTAACGGTTACGAACTTTGCTGATTCTGGGGGAAAGCCAGGGGATACCTATCGTATTGAAACCTTGGTTAAAGGGAAGCGAACGGAGAAAAATGAAGTCGTTGCAGCAGGAACAGACTATCTTTCGATTCCAATGCAGAAACCTGAGGGCGGTACTACCGCTTCTGGATCCTATACTTATAGTGTTAACGATGCAAGTGTAGGAGATTTAGACGGTGATGGGAAGTATGAGGTCATTGTGAAATGGTATCCGTCGAATGCGATTGACAGTTCGCAGCGAGCAATGACGGGACCTACTATTTTTGATGCATACAAACTGGATGGGACGCTGCTGTGGCGCATGAACATGGGCCTGAATCTGACTTCAGGCGCTCATTATAATCAATTTATTGTTGCTGATTTCGATGGAAATGGGAAAAGTGAGGTATTAATTAAAACAGCAGATGCAACGACGGTATATGGAACAACAAACGGTATCTACGACAGCGAGAAGGTAATTAGTGTGATCGGAAATGCCGAAGATAACGGGAAATGGGTGAATGATGGCGGACATGTATATGGTGGTCCGGAATACATGTCTATATTTAATGGAGAGACAGGACAAGTAATAGATACCGTTAATTATGCATTTCCGCTCGGCGAGGTAGGATCGTGGGGAGACACATGGCATAATCGTTCCGATCGATTCTTGGCAGGGTTAGCATATCTGGATGGAGTGAAGCCAAGTGCCGTATTTGGAAGAGGTTATTACGAAAGAACAACCTATGTCGCATATAGTTTGGTCAGTGGTAAGCTCCAGGAAAATTGGACGTTTGACTCGACAGAAGAAGGAACAGGGGGAGGACTAGGATTCCATAGCTTGGCAACTGGTGATGTAGATAATGACGGTTTCGACGAGATTATTGCCGGATCACTAACACTTGATCATGATGGCAAGATTTTATATGCAATGGATGGGGAACAAGGACGCGAGAAAGGTTCACACGGAGATGCTCTGCATGTAGGTGCATTTGATCCAGATCGTGAAGGGCTACATGTCATTAGCGTACACGAGGATCCAGCTGTAGCTTCTTTAGAATATCATGATGGCGCAACGGGTGAGACGATCATGTCATTTAATGCCTATGTGGATGCAGGTCGTGGACTGGCTGCAAACATTACGACAAATCCTGGTTATGAGTTTTGGGGGGCAGCAGGACGAGATGTAACTACAGGCGGCGGCATATACAATGTAAAAGGAGACGCAATTGCGGATAGCTACCGAGATATTGGTCTTCCGGTCAACTTCGCGCTGTATTGGGACGGGGATTTATTACAAGAACTTCTCGATAAAACTTCAATTACAAAATACAACGAAAAAACAGCTACAGCAGGAGTTATTCGCACTTTTGCTGATGTCGTCAGCAGTAATGGAACGAAGGCGACACCAACACTTCAAGCCGATATTTTAGGCGACTGGCGCGAAGAAGTGCTGTTGCCTACGACAGACAGTACAGAGCTGCGGATATTTAGCACAACGATTCCTACCGAATACAGACTATATACCCTGATGCACGATACAGTATATCGCATGGGTATCGCTTGGCAGAATACAGCCTATAATCAACCGCCTCATCTCGGATTCTACCTTGGTGAAGATATTCGGGAAGACTTACTATCTGGATCTATTCAGGCTCCGAATGTAGTCTACACCAATAAACCTTTCAAAGAAGATGGAGGAACAACAGGTCCAAGTGATACAGGAGGTTCAACGAATTCAGGAAACTCAGAAGGCTCAGGAAGTGGCGGGACAGTAATTTCTACATCGGACGTTACTATTAAAGCGGACGGGTCTGCCGCTATTAAGTTAGCTGGTAAGTTCGATACGAATACAAGCCGAATCGAGGCTGCAGTTACAAAAGAACTTTTCAGTAAGTTGTTAATGAAGGCGCAAGTTGATGTAAACGGGACAAAGCAGCTGATCGTGGATCTTACAGATAAGGGACAAGCTTATCGTGTTCGTCTTCCTGTAGATGCGATACAGTCTGAAGCTGGCCAGCATCAATTAACAATTACAAGTGAGTTCGGGGATATTATACTTCCTTCTAATCTCTTAGAAAAAGAGAACTTGAAAGAAAGTGATGTTATTGAAATCATGTTTGCTCATGTGGACCCTATAAATTCATCAGACAAAAAGGTAGTCGAAGTAAAACTTCTCATTAATGGGACTTCAGCAGAATGGAAGAGATCGAATCCTATTAAAATCTCGATTCCTTACACGCCTACTACCGAGGAGGCGAAGGAACACGAACACCTTACTGTTATGAGGGTCGATGAAAAAGGAAATCGGAATTTTGTATATAATGGACGATTTAATCCTGCTACGAGCAGGATCGACTTCAAGATCAATCAATCTACGAAGTACGCTGTATCTTTTGTTCATAAAACCTTCTCTGATCTGCAACATGTGTCATGGGCACAAAAAGAGATTGAGGTACTCGCTTCAAAAGGGATTGTGGAAGGAACGTCTGTAATGAACTTTAGTCCAAAAATTCAGATTTCCCGAGCTGACTTTCTAGTCTTACTAGTGAGAGCACTTGAACTAGACGCGGATATAGACGGCAACTTCAAAGATGTAGACGCAGACGACTACTATTACAATGCAGTAGGAATCGCTAAGAAATTGGGTATTGCAAATGGACAAGGAACCAATCTATTTCTACCCCAAGAGCTAATATCAAGACAAGACATGATGGTTCTAGCAAAAAGAGCAGTGGATCCAGCGAAGATCAAACTTCCTATTGATAACTCCAAGAAGATAGAGTCTTATCTTGATCAGGGGGAAATAACAGATTATGCGCTAGAGTCGGTTACATCATGGGTAGAGAACGGATTCATTGTAGGGCATCATGAGAAAATTAACCCTAAAGGGTTTACTTCAAGAGCAGAAGCCACCGTATTTATGTACCGGATCTTTCAACTTTCTGAATATTAAACAATGCGACTCTAAAGGAAAATATCCCAACATTGAACTGCACTCCAATTGTTAAGCACAATCTAACAATTGGAGTGTTTTTTTGGTTTCTTGAACCATCAAACTTTCAAGCAATAGCTAAAATGGTATACGAAGATTGGGTTGAGGTAATGAATAATTTGTTTTTTTCCTTTATTCCAATGCGTTTTTCGTACTCTCCGAAGCCACCGCTTTAATCAGATCGGGGACATCAAGGAAATATAATGGTATTATACAGGCAATCAGTCTTTATGGTAAAAACATCAGAATATAGATATTAGTAGAAATAGCAATCATAAAATGTTATTTATTAGGTAGTAAGACATACACAGGGAGCTGAAAAAGGAGAGAAGTGCAATATGGGGATTTTACAAGAGCTTTTAAAAGATATTCCCGTTCCAAAAATGGCGAAAGTAAAAGTTGATTTTGAGGACAATCAGATCAAAGACTTGGAAACAGAACTAAGAAAGAAGCTGGATCGAGAGAAAATCCTAAGCAAAATAAAGCCTGGAATGGAAATTGCGATCGCCGTCGGGAGTAGAGGACTCGACAGACTTGTGGAGATCACTGCTGTGACTGTCAAATTTCTGCAAGATGCCGGAGCTAAACCCTTCATCGTGCCAAGTATGGGCAGCCATGGCGGTGCTACAGCGGAAGGACAACGCGAAGTACTGGCACATCTCGGGGTAACCGAAGAAAGTATGAATTGCGAGATACGTTCCTCTATGGACGTCGTTCAACTTGGAGAGCTGTCTAATGGATTACCTGTGTATATAGATCAATATGCAGCTAATGCTGACGGAATCGTCGTTATTAACCGCATTAAGCCCCACACTGCTTTTAGAGGTCCAGTTGAAAGCGGAATCATGAAAATGATTAGTATTGGTCTGGGTAAGCAAAAAGGTGCGGAAGCTTGTCACCAGCTGGGATTTAAATATATGGCCGAGAATGTGCCTGCCATGGCAAAAATGATAATGGAGAAAAAACCAGTTTTGTTTGGAGTAGCAACCGTAGAGAATGCATTTGATAAAGTAGCTGTCATTGAGACCCTCACACCAGATGAGATTGAGGGGAAAGAAGCAGGATTACAGATGAAAGCAAAGGAAATGTTACCTAAACTGTTCTTTGATCAATTAGAAGTACTTGTTATTGATCAGATTGGCAAAAACATAAGCGGTGATGGAATGGACCCAAACATTACAGGCCGATATCCTACGCCTTACGCTCATGGAGGACCTGATGTGAATAAGATGGTGGTCCTGGATTTGACTCCGCAGACGGAAGGGAATGCGAATGGGGTAGGTACAGCGGATTTTACAACTCAAAGACTCGTAGACAAGATGGACCTCGAAACGACATATGCGAACGGATTAACTTCCACCGTAGTTGCACCGACTAAAATTGCAACGACATTACCTAACGATCGCGAAGCGATTCAGGCAGCGATTAAAACAAGCAATATTCTAGATTTTCATCAAGTAAAAATGGTTCGTATTAAAAATACACTCGTACTTAATGAGATCGAAGTATCTGAGGCTTTAATAGAAATGGTGAAACAGCATCCTCAGATGGAACTGGTATCGGATTTATATGATATTCCTTTTGACAGTGAAGGAAACTTATTTTGACACAGGAGGAGAAAAATGACGAATCGATTTGAACTTACAGGAAAATCAGAGGGATCAACCCTGCTTGAAAATAAATATAACAAATTACAATCGATTCTTCTTGAAATGAAGTCAGTCGTCGTTGCCTTCTCCGGCGGGGTTGACAGTACCTTTCTTCTAAAGGCAGCTGTCGATACCTTAGGAGCTGACCATGTCCTGGCGGTTACTGCAGATTCAGAGACCTATCCATCAAGTGAATTGGAAGAAGCCAAGGAACTGGCAGCGCAGATTGGCGTAAACCATCAAGTAATCGAAACATCTGAACTTGCCATTCCGGGGTATGCGGAAAACAATAAGAACCGCTGTTATTTTTGTAAAAGCAGCTTGTTTGATCATCTCATCCCTGTACTCGAGCAAATGTCATTTCAGAATATTGTATACGGTGTCATTGCCGACGATATGAACGAGTTTCGACCGGGAATGCAAGCAGCAAAAGAAAGAGGGATTCGCGGTCCTCTGCTTGAAGCAGAACTATACAAACAAGAGATTAGAGAACTTTCTAAAGAACGTAATTTACCTACATGGGATAAGCCTTCCTTTGCGTGTCTATCATCTAGGATTGCTTATGGGGAACAAATTACGAATGAGAAGCTTAAAAAAGTAGAACGAGCGGAGGCTTACTTAAAATCACTCGGAATCCGCCAGGTTCGCGTTCGGACACATCAGGAGATTGCAAGAATTGAAGTGGAACCGCAAGATATGAAGATTGTATTAGAACATCATCCTTTTATCGTACAAGAACTTCAAAACTACGGATATAAGTACGTTACGATGGATTTGCTTGGTTACCACAGCGGTAGTATGAATAAAGTTCTTTCTATGTAGTAAGGGAAGATGGATCGTTACAAACGAGACATTCTGTTATTCTTCTATACCTATTCTAGTCAGGAAGCGAAGTTAAGAGGTGCATGAGATGCTGGAGAACATACTAAATCAAGTGAAAAATGGAGAGCTGAGCGTAGCGGAAGCTAAGGAACACTTAGCTGCTTTTGAAGACTTGGGCTTCGCAAAGGTCGATCATCATCGAAAAAAACGCCAAGGTTTCCCCGAAATTGTCTATGGTGAAGGCAAAACATCGGAACAGATTATTTCCATTGTCCAGTCTTTACGTTCTCAGAATAATCAGGTACTCGTCACGAGAGTTTCACTTGATAAGGCGGAAGATATTCGGAAGGTTTTGCCTGATTTAATATATAACGATGCCGCAAGAATTCTATATTGGAAAGAAAAAGAGACCCATAGTAACCTGCCCGGTTATATTGCTGTGATTGCTGCCGGCACTTCGGATATTCGTGTAGCGGAAGAAGCAGCCGTTACGGCTGAAGTCCTTGGGAGTAGCGTACACCGTATTTACGATGTGGGTGTAGCGGGCATACACCGTCTACTGCATCATGCGGAAGAAATCCAAAATGCGGTTGCATCTGTTGTAGTAGCTGGGATGGAAGGAGCTTTGCCAAGTGTGGTAGGAGGCTTAGTTGCTCATCCCGTCATTGCTGTCCCTACAAGTGTTGGTTATGGAGCAAACTTTAACGGTTTGTCTGCACTGCTTACGATGCTAAATTCTTGTGCTTCAGGCATCAGTGTTGTCAATATAGATAACGGATTTGGCGGCGGGTATAATGCTGCACTCATTCATAAGCTGATACAAAAGGGGTTGTAAATTTTGAAAACACTATATCTTGATTGCTTCTCTGGTATTAGCGGAGATATGTTCATTGGCGCGTTACTTGATGCAGGAGCTGATCCGGTTCATTTAAGAGAAGAACTACGCAAGCTTCGTATCGAAGATGAGTATGAGTTGAGATGGGAAAAGGTCTTGAAAAATGGCATCACATGCACTAAGTTTGATGTAATTTTGCAGGAAGATTTTAAGCACTTGCATGAACATACTCATGAAAAAAGCGAGCATAAGAATGAACATTCTCATTCTCACGAGCATCAGAGTCATGAGCACGCTCATACACATGAACATCATGGACATGGGCATTCCCATGATAACGACCAAACACATGAAAGTCACAAACATGTACATACCCACGAGCATGACGAAACACACGTAGATCACAAAAATGTATATATCCATGAGCATGACCAAACACACGAAGGTCACGAATATGGACATACCCATGGTCACGACCATACACATGAACATAGACATGATCATCGTTCGTATAAAGACATCGTTCGATTAATTAAAGCGGCTGGCTTTTCAGAACAAGTGGAAAATACAGCATTGCAAATTTTCAAAAAAATCGGGGAAGCAGAAGGGAAAATACATGGAGTTCCGCTGGAAGAGGTGCATTTTCATGAAGTGGGCGCGGTCGACTCTATTATCGATATTGTAGGTGCCGCTATTCTGTTCCATCAGTTAGGCATACAAGCTGTGATATCCTCGCCCATTCCAGTTGGTAAAGGAAAAATCCGCATTGATCATGGAATGTATCCTGTGCCAGCACCCGCAACACTAGAAATGTTACGTGGTATTCCTATAGAGCACTCAGATATTAGGGGGGAACTGACAACCCCGACTGGCGCCGCACTCATTGCGGTCTTGGCAGAGGAGTTTGGGTCCATTCCCTCCATGAGAATTCAAACGATTGGCTATGGAGCAGGAACAAAAACCTTCCCGGATCATCCGAATGCACTTCGGGTTATCATTGGGGAGTAGCTGAATACCGAGAGGAGCTGGACTATGGAATCTCACCATCCTCCGAGTCATGAACATGTAGATATGGAAATGGTCAAAATGGAAGTGAATCTGGACGATATTTCCGGAGAATGGCTGGGATATGTTATGGATTTACTATTTGAAAACGGGGCTAATGATGTATTTTATACACCGATCTTTATGAAAAAAAACAGACCAGGCACCTTACTGCAATTGCTGTGTTCTACTGCTAAAATAGAGAAAATGAAAGAAATCCTCTTTACGGAAACAACAACACTTGGGATTCGTTATTATCCATTAACCGTGCACCGCTTGGAACGAATTTTTGAACAAGTGGAAACGCAGTGGGGGAATGTGACTGTGAAGAAGGGAATCTATGCAGGACAAGTAGTTCAGTGGGCTCCTGAATATGAAGAATGCAAACAGATTGCAATTTCCCATGGAATTCCTTTAAAAAAGGTATATGACGAGATTCGTAAAAGCACTTATACTTAACATGTAAATAAGAAGACGCGATAACGCGGGTATTTTAAACTGTACTTTTTGTAAGATTTGACTTTAAGAAAAGAGAGAAATACAATAGTTCTATGATGATCAAACCATACTCTTCAATGAATGATGTAAAACGGGTTAAAATTTTCAAAGCATTGTCAGAGGTAAAACGTATAGAAATGATTCGATATCTTTATCACCACCGGGACAGCAACACGTGTGGTACGATTGGTGAATCGATGGGAATGGATAAATCAAATGTATCTTATCATCTTAAGATTTTATACGAAGCGGATCTAGTCAGTGTGACACGCATGGGTCAGAATAAGTGCAGTAGTCTTCGAGAAGATACATTTACCGAATTTTTACCGGGTTTCTTGGACAGTTTGTAACTCGAATGTCCAGAAACCCATCATTTTTTGATAATAATTTGAAAGTTTTAGAACTATCAAAGTATAGGCTGCCGATTCATCATCAGCGTTAGATTTCTGATCGAGCGGGTAATAAGTAGATGTGAAATAATTAAAAAATTATGAAGTAATGGAGTAGTGATCATATGAATCAGACAACAAAGAATAGACAAGTATTATTAATAAAGCGTCCGGAAGGGTTGCCTACACCGGGTGATTTTGAATTTACAGATGCAGAAGTAAAGCAACCTCAAGAGGGACAAGTTGTCGTAAAAACTTTATATTTATCGGTAGATCCTTATATGCGCGGCAGAATGAACGATTCGAAATCATATATTCCTCCTTATCAATTGAATGAAGTAATTAAAGGCGGAGCTGTAGGAGAGATCGTAGAATCAAAGTCAGATAAGTACAAAGCAGGGGACAAAGTGATCGGTATGCTGGGCTGGCAGCTCTTCAATACAGTAGATGATAACAAAGTTACCAAGATTGATGAGTCGATCGCCCCTGTATCTGCTTATTTGAGTGTTCTTGGTCTTACAGGACTTACTGCATACTTTGGGTTACTTGATATTGGCCAACCTAAAGAAGGAGAAACAGTGGTTGTCTCAGGCGCAGCTGGTTCTGTCGGCATGTTCGTGGGTCAGATCGCTAAAATCAAAGGAGCGCGTGTCGTTGGTATTGCGGGTACCGATGAGAAATGTGACTACTTATTGAAAGAACTGAACTTTGACGCAGCTATTAACTATAAAACGACAGAAAATATCAAACAAGATTTGGAAAAGGCATGTCCTGATGGTGTCGATGTTTATTTTGATAATGTAGGTGGATCCATTTCAGATGCAGTGATGAGTTTGCTAAATGATCATGCACGTATTCCACTGTGTGGCGCAATATCTTCTTACAACAGTACGGATGGAGATGTGGGACCACGTATCCAAAGTCAGTTGATTAAGACCCGTTCTTTGATTAAAGGATTTGTACTTAGTGATTATGCAGATCGTCAGTCAGAAGGACTTCAGGAGCTTGGGAAATGGTTATCTGAAGGAAAACTAAAATACGAAGAGACCGTAGTTGATGGTTTTGATAACGTCGTAGAGGCCTTCCTTCAATTGTTTAAAGGCGCGAACCTAGGTAAGATGCTCGTTAAAGTTAGCGAGTAAAATACGAATCATACTAACATATAGAGGAGAATGTGAGCATGGAAAATTACGAGAATTTAGCAAAAAGACAGCGGGCATTCTTCAAAACAGGTCAAACGAAACCTATTCAATATCGAATGGATTCATTAAATACATTGCAAAACGCGATCAATACAAATGAAAAAGAAATTCTTGCTGCTTTGAGAAAAGACTTGAATAAGTCGGAGGCAGAAGGATATTCTTCCGAAATTAAACTAGTACTTGAGGAAATTAAGTATTCTTTAGAGAACTTGAAAGCATGGATGGAACCTAAAAATGTAGAAACGCCTGCTTTTATTACAGATGCATCCAGCGTAATCTATCCAGAGCCTTACGGTGAGGCTTTGATTATTGCTCCATGGAATTATCCGTTCCAGTTGGCCATTTCTCCTCTTGTCGGAGCCATTGCGGCAGGTAACTGTGCGGTGCTGAAGCCCTCAGAGTTCACACCAGCGACATCAGGCATCATTGCTAAAATGATCAGAGATAACTTCCCTGAAGAGTATATTGCAGTAGTAGAGGGAGAAGTAGAAACAAGTACTGCTCTTTTGAAAGAAAAATTCGATTATATCTTCTTTACAGGAAGCACGAATGTCGGAAAAGTGGTAATGGAAGCTGCATCGAAACATTTAACTCCGGTTACTTTGGAACTCGGCGGTAAGAGTCCTTGTATCGTGCATAGTGATGCTGAACTTGATACTGCAGCTAAGCGGATTGCAAGAGGGAAGTTTCTCAATGCAGGGCAAACCTGTGTTGCTCCAGACTATCTTTTGATTCAGCGTGATGTAAAAGATCAATTTCTCAGCAAACTTAAAGAAGCGATTCACGGATTATATGGAGAAGATATTTCCAAAAACCCTGATTTCCCTAAGATCGTAAATGAAAAACAATTTAAACGATTAAGTGCTTTCTTAGATAATGGTAATCTGTATTTTGGCGGTAGAACAGATGCTTCTAGACATTTTATTGAGCCAACTATACTTGATCAGATCTCTTGGGATGATTCGATTATGCAAGAAGAAATCTTTGGTCCAATTCTTCCGGTGATTGTATATGATGATTTGAACGAGATTATTGAAGAAATTACAAATCGTCCGAAACCGTTAGCTTTCTATGTTTTCTCTGAGAGCAAAGAAGTACAAGATGAGTTGTTGAGCGGGGTCTCCTTCGGCGGCGGCTGCATCAATGAAACTCTTGCGCACTTAACTTCGCCTTATCTACCTTTTGGCGGTGTGGGTGAAAGCGGTATGGGCTCTTATCATGGTAAAGCAAGTTTTGATACATTCACGCATCATAAAAGTGTTTTGAAACGCAAAGCAGAGTAAAACAGCGGGTATAGAGAATCTCCATCCTTAGGATGAGGATTCTTTTTTAATGGAGTCAAAAGGTGTGATGATTGTGGGTGAGATCTTGTGGAAAGAAGGATAAAATAACGGCGAGTTGCTATTTTATTAGGAACAAGTTAGATTATTCTTTGGTCTAATCATAAGGGGATGATGAATTAATGAAGAGAATACCACTTAAAATGGTCAGAAAAGACTTACTTGCGATTCCAGAGTACTCACTTCCTGATGGATTCCATATTAGGTTGTTTGAAAAAGGTGATGAACATCATTGGGCACGGGTTGAAACCAGTGTAGGTGAATTTAAAAGTGAAGAAGCTGCGCTGGAGCGTTTTAATAAAGAATTTGGACCCTATCTTGATGATATGACAAAGCGCTGTCTATTTATTGAGAATAAAGAAGGAGAAGTCATTGCTACTACAACAGCCTGGTATGGTGATTTACTAGGTAATGGAGAAATATCAGGCAGAATTCATTGGGTAGGCGTTACTCCTGAATATCAAGGGAAGAAACTTGCCAAACCGTTACTCAGTGCTGCAATGAATATACTAGCTGATCATCACTCAAAAGCGTACCTTACCTCCCAAACTACAAGTTATCAAGCGATTAATATGTATTTAAACTATGGATTTGAACCTTTCCTGACCGGTCCAACTTGTGATGAAGCGTGGTCTTTGTTGGAGGATGTACTGAATCGTAAAATAATAGGGTAAGCCTTACAGTAACCCGAAAGATAGTCACTTTACAAGAAGAGTGGCAGTCTTTCGGGTTTATTTTTATTGAACTTTTAATGAAATCTATGTATCGGCACTTTTCCTTCAGATCCAATCTTCTACGATAAGGCGCAGCCGTGTCATTCGTAACCTATGAACATAGAATAGATTAATACAAGCGATTAATAGGAGGTAAGCTGAAAGGAGGGAGACTTGTGCCATATTCGACGGGTTTAATCTATAATTCTTCAGGTATAAGCGGGGCAACCCAAATCTTAGTAACGTGTTTAAATGATTCCCCATATATCCCTTCTAATATTGAAATTCAAGTTTTCAAATGGAATGTATCTTTAACCAGCCGAACACCAATTGGCCTTAATTTAATTCAAGTTCAACCGCTCACGACCAAAACATTACTCTACACACTTTCAGACGCAGGATATTATGAAGTTCAAAGTGATTTTTTCAGTGCAACAAGCACCATAACACATGTATATGGTATTGATTCAGCAGGAGGAATCATTCAGCGTGTTCTTCAATCTGAAATGACTTATATTGATCAATTTACAATTACTTCTTAGAAAAAGGGAGGGTGAACGAAATGCCAGTGGTTAATATTACTGCGGGACTTGGCGGTACGCAGTTCGAGCCTTCCATTGCAGTAAATACTTTGAATCCAAATGTTTTATGCGTGGTGGCGGTAGATACAAGTTCGGGACCTACACGAACCGGTTTTTATCGATCAATAGATGGTGGATTAACATGGACCACTGAGATTCTTCCTCAGCCTGCAGGATACTCTGGAGCAGAAGCGCCTACGATAGATTATACATTTCCTCAAACATTCATTGTAACTGTACATGTTTTTAATGATTTGAATGACGGTACAATCGTCAGCTATACTTCTTTTGATGACGGTGAAACATGGTCACCGCCTGTCTTTGTTCAGCGTGGCTATGGTACAGTAGTTCACAATGATGAACCATTTATATCAGTAGATCGATCTCCCGGTAGTCCATACCGTGGTAATGCATATGTCGGTTATACGCCGCTTGCTGGATCTGCGTCTTCTATCTTTGTACAACGATCCTTAGACCAAGGTTTGAACTGGGAAGCACCAGATCGCATTTCAGATCCTCGAGGATTTCACGATCGTGCAGCGCTTGCGATTGGTTTTTCAGGGCAAGTCTATGCTGGTTTTATATTAACAGGTCCAATCAATCCAATTGCTTTTTTACGAATTTCATATGATGGGGGAGTAACCTATCAACCTCCTGTTCTAAGGCAGTCTTCATTCATATCCTCTGTAGTCAAAGCACCATCTCCATTGCCTGTACCTAATTATAACTTTCGTGTTCAGACGAATTTAAGTTTGGGTGCAGATATTTCAAATGGTCCCTTTAGCGGTAATGTATATGGCGTATGGAATGATGCAAGAAATGGTTATACAGATATTCTGTTATGCAAATCTCCCGATGGTCTTCTTTGGACGGCGCCGGTCAGTATTACGGGAGCTCCAGCAGGTTCACAAAACTTCAGCCCTTCTATTACCGTGTCGCCATTTACGGGAACCATACGTGTGATCTACTATACGAACCGGATTGACGGATTTCTTTTGGATGTGTTTGTTGCCGAGTCATTTGACGGGGGAGCTTCCTTTGCGAACCGACGTGTCACAACGACCTCATTTAATCCGAATGGAATATCTCCGATCCCTACAGACCTTATTGGTGATTATATTACGGCTGCAACGATTGCTCCTGATAATCTGGCGGCCGTATGGAATGCGACCACTCTTCCTACAGGGAAAATGGATATTTATTACGGGACCTAATTTTTGAAAAGGGAAGATCATTGATAGACTAGAGTAATCGTATTAACATTTGTATATATCTTGTATACAAATGTATACATAAAATAGAAAGGGAATCAACGCGTAACGAACATGGAACTAATGAAGAATTAAGGCATAAAGAAGGTGGGAGACACCGAGACCATGGCCATAACAAGGAAAATATACAAAAAGAAGTGAAATACAAAAAGGATGCAGAGCTATGATTGCTTGCATCCTTTTTGTATTTTCCTGTTATTCAGACGTAGCTGCCGGGTTCAACGTTTTTACGGAATCTCTGTAGATGATTTCACCTTTTACAACCAGTCTGCCAAAACGAACATCTGGATGATTGATTTGACGAAGAAGAGACTGAACAGCAGTTTGAGCCATTTGATTGATGTTTACATCAATGGTCGTTAGATGAGGCTCCGTAAGGGTGGCATAAATATCATTATCAAAACCAACGACGGAGCAATCTTCTGGTACCCGGTGACCCATCAGCTTGAGCTTCTGTACAACGGAGTATGCGACTTGGTCACAGTTACATACAAATGCAGTAGGAAGCGGAGAGGGGAGTTCAATGTCAATGTAGGTTCCCTGTTCGTCCCGATCATTAATAATCCACTTAGGTTCTAAATGAACGTGATGCTCAAGCAGTGACTTGTAATACCCTAAGAAACGATCCTGAATACTGCTTGTGGAGTAAAGGTTACCCACATATGCGATTTCCCGATGTCCTTGTTGGATTAAATAATTCGTAAGTTCATAGGCACCATAGAAATTATCCGTAACTACAGAATCGATACTCGAGTGTTCGTCATAAAAATCCAGAAACAGTTTTGGTTGTTCTATGTTCTCAATTACTTCGATATAAGACTTATTAATCTGACCAAGAACGATAAAACCATCTACTTTACGGTCGTAGTAAATTCTAGGAAGAAGGAGTCCTTCTTCATCAGAACTGCTAAGAATGTGCAAAATCCCATAATACCCAGTGGCTTCTAAGGACTTTGATATTTCTTGATAGACACGTAGATAGAAGGATTGATCAGGCCCCGTAAATCTTTCAGGAATAATGACCCCAATGTTGTAGGTTAATCCTTCGCGCATCGTTTTAGCTGCCATATTCACTCGATATCCAAGTTCACTTGCCAGCTGTTTAATCCGTTCCTTTAGCTCATCACTTACGCCTTCTTTATCATTAAGTGCTTTCGACACCGTTACACTACTCACGCCAAGCTGGTTCGCTATGTCACGCATAGTGATGTTTTTATTCATCACATCATCTCCTTTATTCCCGCGGGTGTAGATTATATATGAAGTAAACTAATGATTTAAAGTAATTAGTTATACGCATGTTAAGTATACCTTCTTCTGGGAAACGAATAAAGAAGATGAATGAAATAATGCAACGACAAATATAGTAAAAATCGAGCTTATTTCGTTACTTTTAATAATGCTTCATTCTTCCTAATCAATTGTGCACGCTGTGCTGCGGAACCCAGGGAACGGAATGTGTCGGCTGGTGTATTAAATGTATAATCGATCAATTTATCAATGGTTGTTGTTGCCACATGAATACGGGTATCGCTGGATGCATAATAAATGAACACTTCTTCCTGATCATTAACAACAGCCCCGTTACAAAATACAACATTTGATACATCTCCGACTCTCTCATCATCATAAGGAGCAAGGAAATGGCCGCCTGGTTTGGCGATGATTTCTGTAGGGTCCGAAAGACTAGTCGCAAACGTATAGAGCACATAGCGCAGTCCGGCCGCTGTATTTCTTACTCCATGAGCAATATGAATCCATCCGCGGTCTGTTTTAATCGGTGCAGGACCTTGTCCATTTTTCACTTCATAAACGGTATGGTACTGACGCTCGTCAATAATAAATTCTTCATCAATCACAGGATTTAAAATGTCTTCACAGTAACCAAAAGCAATACCGCCTCCAGATCCTGTAGAAATAAAGCCGTCCTGAGGACGAGTGTAGAACGCGTATTTTCCATCAACAAATTCAGGGTGGAGAACAACATTACGCTGCTGCGGTGAATTGGTCTTAATATTAGGAAGTCTTGTCCAAGTCTTTAGATCTTGAGTACGTACGAATCCAGCTTGTGCAACTGCACTAGATGTATCAAAAGGAGCTGCATCCGGATCTTTTTGTTCAGAACAGTAGATGCCATAAATCCATCCATCCTCATGTTTCACGAGTCTCATGTCATACATATTGGTCTCGTTCTCATCAATGTCTTCCCACACTAAGGGTTCTCCTACAAAACGAAAATTATCGATACCGTTATCGCTTTCCGCTAAAGCAAAAATGGATTTACGGTCCAGACCTTCGGTGCGTGATACAAGTACGTATTTACCATCATGATAAATCGCGCCAGGATTTAATGTAGCATTAATCCCGAGTCTTTCCATAAAGTAAGGGTTTTGTTCTTCATCCAGATCAAATCTCCAGTGAAGGGGAACGTGATGTCGTGTAAGAACTGGATTTTCATATCGATCGTAGATTCCATTGTAAAATTGTTCGTTCACTTTATTTTCTTTATTTAGCAATTCCTCTTGTTTTGCAAGCAGTTCATCATATTTTTTGTGTACCATTATTTATTCATCCTCTCCATAATTTCTAGACAAAAACGGCTGTTATGATAGGGACACTTCCAAGCCCCAGCGATCTCACGCTGATCATGGCTGCCATCTTCCTTAACTGCCCACACCCATTCGCTTCCAGGTCTTGAGTCAATAATATGGTCTTTCGTATATTTCCATAGGTTAGTAACAAGATCTATGAATAATGGATCATTTGTACGCTGGTAGGCGTTGTAGAATCCTACAATAGCCTCAGCCTGTACCCACCATATTCTTGTCGTATCTAAATGATCTTTTTCGCGTTCATTAGCAAGAGAGCCATCGTTTTGAATGGCACTTTTTGCAACGGAATAAGCCAAATCAATTATCATTTTTTTGTGATCGGGATTTTCAGAACCAATACCTTGCATAGCGTCATCGATAAGCCAGCTTGCTTCAATATCATGACCGTAAGAAGTAAGGTCAAGTAGAGAATTCCAGTTCTGATCAAAGAAAACATGAAGTCTGCCAAGCTTTGCGTCAAACATACGGTCGTGAAGGATATGGAGCAGATTTTCAAGTGCAGCTCGAACTCTGCTGTCTGGCCACACACGATAAAGCGTAGTATACGCTTCCAAGATATGAATGTGGGTATTCATCGTTATGCTTGCGATGACATTGTTTTCACTTAACATCTCATTAGGCTGTTCCTGCCAACTGCGATTAAATTCTTCCTTATAGGCGTTGATCCCAAGATCATAACCTTTTTCTTCTATGAGGAAAAATAGAGACTTTGCAAGTTCCAAAGCTTCTTCATTGCGTAATGCCCGATAATATTCACTTAAACTATATACGGCAAAAGATTGGTTATAGATATGTTTGCGCGTATCGAGGGGATTACCTTGGTAATCAACAGACCAATATACACCGCCGAATTCAGGATCAAGAAGTTTCTCTTTCAGGAAACGGAAGGAGTGATGGGCATGATCAGCATATGCTTGAGAGTTTATGTAACGATAAGCAGCTGAGAAAGACCATAGAATCCTTGAGTTTGCGATTCCGCCTTTTGCTGCGGTTTTATCTAACTTCAAGCTGTAATCCAGCTCTCCATAATACCCCCCTTGTTCGTCATCCTTCATGTTTGCCCAGAAAGGAAGAATATGAGATATCCATTCATCTTGAATCTCGGCAGTTAAGGTGTTCAAAGATTCGACCAAAAAGTCACAACCTCTCTAAAATGAAATTCATTTAAGTAAACGATAACTTAATCAAATATTAAATACCTTTTTAATGCTTGTCAATCATTTCACGGAAATAGATCGGTATAAAAGAAGGAAAGATAGAAACTAAAATAAGGCTTGACTGGAAAGCGTTATCATTATAAACTTTGGTTTGTAACTTAATCGTTAACTTAAAAACACTTGAAAGGGGTTATGAATGTGAGTAAGAAAAAAGGGTTATTTAAGTTTTTATCTGTGTTTCTCATCATCTCCATCTTGGCAGCATGTTCTTCTAATGGAGGAGATGATTCAAGTGGTTCGGCTTCAGACGATCCTGGGGCAATTAAAGGAGAAATCACCGTTATCACGCAGAGAACAGATATTGTTGATACGGTATTTAAAGATTATGCCAAGAAATTTAATGAAAAGTATCCTGATGTAAAAGTGAATTTTGAAGCACTTTCTGATTATGAAGGTCAAATCAAGATTCGGATGAACACGGATGAATACGGTGATGTTCTTTTAATTCCAACCAGTGTTCCTGTTGCGGATCTTCCAAGTTTCTTTGAACCACTAGGAAGCTATGATGAAATGAAAACAAAGTACACAGGTATTGAAGAACGGATGGTAGACAATACAATCTACGGAATTCCAGTAGCGATTACATACTCCGGTGTCATCTACAACAAGCAAGTGTTTAAAGATGCTGGTGTAACGGAAATCCCGCAAACGATTGATCAGTTTATGGAAGCTCTTAGAAGTGTGAAAGCAAACACAGATGCTACTCCTCTGTACACAAATTATGCAGCAGGTTGGCCGCTGACACAGTGGGAATCTGATCTTACGACGGTAGCTGGCGATGTTGATTATGTAAACGTTACACAGCCGAACAGTGATGATAACTTTGTAGCTGGTCAGCCGCACTATGATCTTTATAAAATTTTGTTTGATGCAACGAAAGAAGGTTTGATTGAACGCGACCCTACGACAACAGACTGGGAAAGTTCAAAAGCAGAGTTAGGACAAGGGAAAATAGCGACGATGGTTCTTGGATCTTGGGCAATTGACCAAATTAAAGCTTCGGCAACGAATCCAGATGATATCGGATTTATGCCATTCCCTACCAATGCAGACAACGTAATTGTACCACTTGGAGCCGATTACAACCTCGCAATTAACGTAAATAGTAAGAATAAAGCGGCTGCAAAAGCATGGGTAGATTTTTTCATTCATGATTCTAACTATGCAGTAGAACAAGCAGGCAGCATCAGTGCAGTGGTTGGCGCGGAACTTCCTGAAATTTTGAAAGAGTACGGCGATAAAGGTGTTGTGTTTAAAACGATTACAGCTTCCAAAGAAGGACAAGAAGGTCTAGTAGATAAGATTGATAAAGAAGCGGAAGTTGGTCTGTGGCAGCCTGACTTTAAGAAAAGAATTATTGAAGCTGCGCTTGGTAACCGGAAAGAATCTTACGATGACATTATGAAAGACTTGAATGATGCATGGGTAGAGGCACGTAAAACAGTAGCCGAATAGAGATAGTGAAAGGTTCAGAAGATCATCTAGGTCCGTGCGGATGATCTTCTGAAATTTCATAAAATGGCTGGATAAGTGGAGGTATGGCATGTTTAAATTATCTAATTTAAGTTACGCCAATCAGAGAAAATTAATAATACTGGCGTTCTCGTTAATTCCGATTATTCTATTAGTTACATTTGCTTACCTGCCCGTAGTTAATATGTTCAAATACAGTTTTACGAGCTGGAATGGTTACAGCAAAAACATGGAATATGTAGGTTTTAAAAACTATATTAACATTTTTACGAATCCTGAATATTTTGCCGTGTTTAAAGTAAGTTTGTATTACTTTGTAGCTACCTTTTTCCAAATGGGACTGGCTCTTTACTTTGCAACCATCTTAAGTTTTAAAGTTCGCTTTAAGAACTTCTTTAAAGGGGTTTTATTTTTTCCTTATATGTTGAATGGGGTTGCCATTGGTTTTATTTTTCTGTTCTTCTTTAGACCAGATGGAACCTTTGATACGTTACTGAATGCACTGGGACTCGGTGAGTATATTACGCTTTGGCTTGGTAATCCAGATGTAATTAACATTTCACTTGCAAGTGCTTCCGTATGGAGATATATGGGCTTTAACTTCATTATCTTCCTCGGGGCTATTTCCTCGATTGATAAAGATATTTATGAAGCAGCGGATATTGATGGTGCGAACAAATGGCATCAATTCAAACATATTATTATCCCGAGTATTAAACGAATCGTACAGCTGAATCTGATTCTTGCAATTAGCGGCGCGATCAGTGCTTTTGATATTCCGTACATTATGGTTGATGGAGCAAATGGCAGTAAAACGTTTGTTATTCAGACCATTGATATGGCGTTCAAATACGGGAAGTTTGGTCTTGCTTCAGCGATGGCAGTGGTGCTCTTATTTATCGTCATCATTGTTACCTTGTTGCAGCGCCTTGTCATTAAGGAGGATAACTGATGTTTACCCTTAAGAAATCAGTAGCGTCGGCTATTAAATATATATCGCTCATCGTGGGTTCTCTTGTCGCTATTGTACCGATCCTTGTTGTGTTTTTTGCTTCATTTAAAACAAAAGAAGAGTACGCAACGACGAGTCCGATTACACCACCGGCAGACTTTACAAACATAAGTAACTATGTAACTGCCTTTATTGATGGGAATATGCTTATCGGATTTATGAACACTTTTATCATTTTAATTATCTCCATTGTGGGTGCAACCTTAACTGGTTCTATGATTGCTTTTATCCTAAGCCGGTTTAAATTTAGAGGCAAAAAATTGCTTATGGGTGCTTTTCTGCTTGCAACACTGATTCCGAGTGTAACTACACAGGTAGCCACTTTCCAGATTATTAATGCTCTTGATCTTATGAATACAAGATGGGCAGCAATTGTCCTATATTTGGGGACTGATATCATTGCGGTTTATATTTTCTTACAATTCCTAGATACCATTTCGCAGGCACTAGATGAGTCGGCAATGCTTGATGGTGCGTCGTACTTTACGATTTATTGGAGAATTATATTGCCATTACTTATGCCGGCGATCGTCACTGTCATTATTGTAAAAGGTGTCAATATTTATAATGACTTCTATACACCTTTCCTATATATGCCGAAGACGGATTTACAAGTGATATCGACCGCATTATTTAAATTTAAGGGTCCTTATGGATCCCAATGGGAAGTAATCAGTGCAGGGATTATGATAGCGATTATTCCTACACTTATTATATTCATGAGCCTTCAAAAGTATATTTACAATGGTTTAACAAACGGTTCTGTTAAATAATATCAGAAAATGGAGAGGGGATTTTACAATGTCAAAAGTAAATATTATTGGACAAGCTTTGCCGAACATGCCATGGGAGAACAGACCAGAAGGGGTTACAACACCCGTATGGAGACACTCTGCAAACCCAATTATTGATCGTAATCCAGTGAAAGGAATTGCGCGAATTTTTAACAGTGCAGTCGTGCCTTTCGGAGATGGCTATATGGGTGTATTTCGTGCCGAAACAATAAACGGACGTCCTCATTTGCATTTAGGAAAAAGTAAAGATGGCTTGAAGTGGGAGATTGAAGAAGAAGCGATCGTGTTCACAGATGATAATGGTCAGCCTTATCGACCGAACTATGCTTATGATCCTCGCGTAGTAAAAGTAGAAGACACTTATTATATCATTTGGTGTACAGATTTTTACGGCGCTGCTTTGGGATTTGCAAAAACAGAGGACTTCAAAACATTTACTAGACTTGAAAATCCATTCTTACCTTTCAACCGTAACGGAGTTCTGTTTCCGAAGAAGAAAGACGGTAAATTCTTAATGTTGTCTAGACCAAGTGATAGCGGACATACTCCATTTGGTGATATTTTCCTTAGCGAAAGTCCTGATCTCGTATACTGGGGGAAACATCGTCACGTCATGAGTAAAGGCGGACAAGGATGGTGGCAATCTGTAAAGATTGGCGGCGGACCAGCACCTATTGAAACTTCAGAAGGTTGGCTGATGTTCTATCATGGTGTAACGGGTACTTGTAACGGTTTCGTATATAGCATGGGTGCCGTTATCCTTGATAAAGATGAGCCTTCAAAAGTGAAATATCGTTCCTCTACTTTTGTACTTACTCCTGAGACTTGGTATGAAGAGAGAGGATTTGTTAACAATGTAATCTTCCCTTGTGCCACTCTTCAAGATGCGGATACAGGCAGAATTGCCATCTATTACGGAGCTGCGGATTCCTATGTAGGCGTTGCTTATACCGATGTAAACGAAATTGTAGAATATATTAAAAATACGCATGAAGATATAGCAGACGATCATGAAATTGGCCTCATCTAATAATGGATGTTCTGTAATTAAAGCATTTTATCAACAAGAACTCTAGATTCAAGATGTGTGTTATACCTGTAGTTAATTCCATGCTTTCTATAGGAAGGCATGGAATTAATATATACAGAGATCTATCATAAATCCGGATTAGGCTAAATCTCTAAACTAAGTGGAGGTAATTATGCGTAATTTTAAAAGGTGTTTTATTTCAACACTCGCCGTATTATTTATATTTGGCGCATTTTCGTCGGCACTACCGAAAGCGGAAGCTGCAACTGGTTTTTATGTAAGCGGTACCACACTCTATGACTCTACGGGTAAACCATTCAAGATTCGCGGTGTTACTCATGCCCACTCTTGGTATAAGGAAGATTCAGCAGAGGCAATGAAAGCAATTGCGAAAACAGGGGCAAATACCGTACGTATTGTCCTGTCAGATGGAACGAAATATACAAAAGATGATGCAGCTGCAGTAAAACATCTGCTTGATTTAGCTGAACAAAACAAACTGATCGCGATCCTTGAAGTGCATGATGCAACAGGGAGTGACGAATATAGTGCGCTAGATAGTGCGGTAAACTATTGGATTGAACTGAAAGATGTTCTTGCAGGAAAAGAAGATCGGGTGCTTATTAACATTGCGAATGAATGGTATGGCACTTGGGACAGCACTGGATGGGCTGAAGGATATAAGAAGGCGGTTCCTAAACTGAGAGAAGCAGGAATGAATCACACCTTGATTATAGACTCGGCAGGATGGGGGCAATATCCGCAGTCAATCGTTGATAAAGGGAAAGAAGTATTTCAAAGCGATCCAAATAAAAATACGATGTTCTCGATTCATATGTACGAATACGCTGGAGGAACGGCGGAGCAGGTGAAATCTAATATTGATGGAGTTATGAATCAAGGGCTTGCGGTAATAGTAGGTGAATTTGGTAATAAACACACAGATGGTGATGTGGATGAGGTAACCATTATGAAGTATTCTGAGAAAAAGCAAATTGGCTGGATTGCTTGGTCTTGGAAAGGGAATGGCGAAGAATGGGCGTATCTGGATTTGTCTAAAGATTGGTCCGGAAATAGTCTGACAAAATGGGGAACGACCGTTGTACATGGTACTTATGGTTTGCAGATGACCAGCACAACGGCACCGGTTTTCAAGTAAGTACATTTTTATCCTTACCTAATTTGTAAATGTAATCGTAGATGGCTCCTAGTTGATCTGGGGTCATCTTTTTTATTTGATTTGGCAGGTTCAAAAATCCTCATATTCACGGACTTTGGAATCATTTTTGTAGGATGATCGAAAGAGATATCTTATACAAATAAAGAGCAAAAATAAGCAATACAGACCATTTACTGTAAGCGTTTTCCTCTGTAAAATTCAAGATAACTTAATCGATAAGGTTAGTTTTATGCATTATTTATTCCTCGTTGAATAAGTTAATTAAAGTTCTGTTTTCACTTATCTTGATTTTACTTCCATCTATAAGATGAGAATTAAAATAATAACAAATGGGAGGTAGTTATATGCTTCGAATGAAAAAAAGTTTGATCTCGATGTTGGCTGTTCTTACTGTATTTGCCTTTGGAGGAATCCCGAAAGCAGAAGCTGCAACTGGATTTTATGTAAGCGGAACCAAAATCTACGACTCTACGGGAAAACCTTTTGTCATGAGAGGGATTAACTATGCACATTCATGGTTTAAGTCTGATCTAAATGCGGCAATTCCAGCGATTGCAAATACGGGAGCAAATACCGTACGCATCGTATTATCGAATGGAAGTCAGTACACGAAAGATGATATCAATAGCGTGAAAAATATCATTTCTTTAGTATCACAACATAAAATGGTCGCTATTCTTGAAGTACATGATGCGACAGGAAAAGATGATTATGCATCACTGGAGCAGGCTGTGAACTACTGGATTAGCATCAGGGATGCTTTCATCGGAAAAGAAGACAGAGTCATGATTAACATTGCAAATGAATGGTATGGAAGCTGGAACGGCAGCGGATGGGCTGATGGATACAAGCAGGCGATTCCAAAGCTTCGTAATGCGGGTATCAAAAACACATTAATTGTGGATGCTGCAGGATGGGGTCAGTACCCGCAATCGATTGTCGACTATGGGCAAAGCGTATTTGCAGCGGACTCTCAGAAAAACACAGTGTTCTCCATTCATATGTATGAGTATGCTGGAAAAGATGCAGCGACCGTGAAGTCAAATATGGAGAATGTGATAAACAAAGGTCTACCACTGATCATTGGTGAATTTGGTGGATATCATCAAGGTGCAGATGTGGATGAAACCGCAATTATGAAGTATGGTCAAGAGAAAGGAATCGGCTGGCTGGCATGGTCTTGGCATGGAAACAGTGCCGATTTTAATTACTTAGATCTAGCAACAGGTCCAAATGGAAGTCTTACGAGCTGGGGGAACACCGTGGTTCATGGTACAAATGGAATTAAACAAACTTCGGTTAAAGCCGGTATCTTTTAATCGATTTATTGATGTTGATCGTTAGGTTCCATAAGAATAGAAATTATAGTTCTATAAGATTAAGAATATATTTTACTTTAACAAACCCGCCTTCTTTTTGGAGTGCGGGTTTGTTATCATGGATACAGGTTGTAAGGAAAGGAATGTAATACATGAAGAAGAAAGTCATTGTCATCGGTTCAGGAATTCTAGGAGCATCAACAGCTTACCAATTAGCAAAAAAAGGAGCAGAAGTCGTTATTATAGACCGCGGTGATAAAGGGCAAGCCACCGATGCTGCTGCCGGTATTATATGTCCATGGTTATCACAAAGGCGTAATCAAGATTGGTACCAGCTTGCCAAGGCAGGTGCAAGTTTTTATCCTAATCTAATTCAAGAGCTTGAAGCTGAAGGGGAAACGGATACTGGATATGCTAAAGTGGGTGCACTTAGTATCCATACAGATGTAGAAAAAATTGCGAAAATAGAGGAAAGAGCACATAAACGCAAACCAGATGCGCCGGAGATCGGCGAAATTACAAGACTTAATGAGAAAGAAACCCGTGAACGGTTTCCTCTATTAAAAGAAGATTACCATGCTGTACATATTAGCGGTGCGGCACGTGTTGACGGCCGTGCGCTGCGTGATGCACTGATCCGCTCGGCAGAGCGAAAAGGGGCGGTTTTCATTCATGGTGATGCAGTACTTAAGTATCATTCAAACCGAGTAACTGGGGTCACCATTGGAACCGAGAGCATTTCAGCTGATCAAGTGATCGTCTGTGCAGGTGCTTGGGCTGCATCTCTGCTGGCACCTCTAGGTATTTCTTTTCAAGTTAGTTATCAAAAAGCACAAATTATGCATCTGCAAGTTCCAGATGGTGAGAATACAAATGAGTGGCCTGTAATCATGCCGCCTTCGGATCAATATTTGCTTTCTTTTGATAATCAAAAGATGGTTATTGGAGCAACACACGAAAATGACATTGAAGGTTATGATACAAGGGTTACCGCAGGCGGGATGCATGAAGTACTTACAAAAGGGATGGAAGTGGCGCCAGGTTTAGCAAATAGCTCACTTCAAGAGGTTAGAGTTGGATTTCGCCCCTTTACACCGGGATTTTTGCCAGTGTTCGGTACGGTTCCAGAGTGGGAGGGGCTGTTAGCCGCGAATGGACTTGGTTCATCGGGTCTAACGATGGGGCCTTACATTGGAAGTCAGTTAGCTAAATTAGCACTCGGGATGCCACTTGATATGGATCTTCATCCCTATGATCTACGAAAAGCAATGGAAGGGAACTAAATATGAAAAAGGAGATCTAGATACTTGCATACTTTTATCCAGATCTCTTTTCGTTATCAATGTTCGTTTTCCAGATTCTCTTCCATTTTTTTGAGCTTTCGATAGATAACAGAACGATGAATACCTAATTTCTGAGCAGCTTCACTTATGTTACCCTGGCAGGAATCAAGCACTTTTTCAATATATCGTCCTTCTGTGATCGTTGTGAAATCTTTTAGTGAATGAAAATGAGTCTGATTGTTGTTAATGAAATGATCGAGGGCAAACCAGTCTGTAACGATTTCATTCATGTTTTTAAAAGGCAGATTATTGATAACGATTAATCGTTCAACGTAATTACGTAATTCCCGCACATTTCCCGGCCAACTAAGCGATAACATGTGCTGAAATTCATCTGCACTTAATGAAAAATGTTTGTTGTATTTTTGATTGAATTCATCTATAAACCTAGAGACGAGACCCACGATATCTAATTTACGATCACGAAGAGGAGGAATATGAATAGGGATGACGTTAATTCGGTAAAAGAGATCTTGTCTAAATTTTCCCTGCTTCACGAGTTTCCAAAGGTCACAGTTCGTAGCGGCAATGAAACGACAATCAACCTTAATATTTTCAATTCCTCCGACTCTTCGAAGTTCATTCGTCTCAATGACCCGAAGTAATTTTGTCTGCATATCTAGAGGCATCTCTGACAGCTCATCAAGAAATAGGATCCCTTGGTGAGCTGTTTCAATAAGTCCTATTTTCCCTTTTGACTTACTGTCATAGACACCATCTTCATAGCCGAACATTTCATATTCAAATAAGGAACTCGGAATGGCAGCACAGTTTAAAGTGACAAAAGGACCATTAGAACGATTGCTTTTTTGGTGTATATAATTAGCAATCACTTCTTTACCTGTTCCCGATTCCCCTGTGATTAGAATTTTACTATCGTAAGGAGCGATTTGGTCACATACTTTAATAATCTGTTTCATGGCAATACTTTCAGCCACAATATCAGGTGGAGATATGGAATTATCCAACTCATTAATAATAGAAGCTTCAATTTTCTCAGCTTCTAGTTTACTTTCTTCAATAGGACATTCATTAGATGTCGTTACTACAAGCTGAATTTCTCCATCTGGCTCAAGGATCGGAATGGAAGTAGATAGAATACTAAACCCTCGGTTGGTATTGATTTTTTTCGTAACCCTTTTTTTTGTTCTAATCGCTTCCATCGTAATCGAATAATCGTAGTATCCCGCACTCACAAGATCCATGACGTTAGATCTTAAAATCTCTTCAAGTGGTATTCCAAGTGTAATTGCTGTAAATTCATTAGAAATTAAAATATTCCCTAAACGATCTGTTACGAAGAGGGTAGAAGGAAGATCATTCTGCTCATGCGATTTTCCTGAAATCTCTGTGTTTGTCATAAGTGTCATTCCTTTATCAGCAAACCAAGTTTATTTCATTAATAAGAAGTACATCTCTATTATAGGGGAGTTTAAACCATTCTAAACAAACGATATGAAAAGGAACATATCATAGAAAAGCCTGGACATTCAGGATGAATATCCAGGCTAAAGTGTGATATTAAGCAAATGTTAACTCGCGTACCTCATGGAATTTAATTTTTCCAAGTTTTTCAAATACTTGTTCAGCTTCTGCAAACATGGAAGTAATCATTTCCTCTACCGTTGTGATTTCGTTGCACAATCCGCAAATCTGACCAGCCATGACAGAACCATTATCTGTGTCTCCTTCGAAAACAGCTCTACGCAGGGAGCCAAGAGATAATTTTTCTAATTCATCTCGGCTTGCTTTTGCATCTTCAAGTTCCAGGTATTTCGCAATCATACTATTCTTAATACTGCGAACTGGTCCGCCGATACTACGGCCTGTTACTGTTGTGCTTGTATCTGTAGCTTCAAGTACTGCTTTTTTAAAGTTCTCGTGAGTTGGGCATTCAACAGTTGTTAAGAAACGAGTACCTACTTGTACACCTTGAGCACCTAAAGCAAAGGCAGCTGCAACACCGCGGCCGTCAGCAATACCGCCAGCACCGATTACAGGGATAGACACAGCGCTCACAACTTGAGGAAGAAGAGCCATTGTAGTCGTTTCGCCAACATGTCCGCCAGCTTCTGTTCCCTCAGCAACGACAGCGTCAACTCCTAAAGCTTCCATTTTCTTTGCAATTTTTACGGAAGGGACTACAGGAATAACAATAATATTGTTTTCTTTAAATGTTTGCATGTATGGAGCCGGAGTTCCCGCACCAGTCGTTACAATTTTAACACCTTCTTCAATAACGACTTGAATAAGTTCTGGGATGTTGTGCATCATGAGCATTAGGTTCACGGCAAACGGTTTATCTGTAATTTCACGAGTTTTACGAATTTCTTCACGAAGACGATCAGCGGATAATCCGCCAGAACCGATAATACCTAGCCCGCCTGCATTAGATACAGCACCTGCAAGAGGAGCAAGTGCAATTTGTGCCATAGCACCTTGGAAGATCGGGTATTTAATTCCTAGAAGTTTTGTAATAGACATGTGTAATTCCTCCTAAAGATAATGAAGTGTTTTTTAATTTTTTTTGATTCATTATTTAATTATTTATTTGTTATTCTGCTGCTTCCATTGACATCTGTTTGGATGTTGAATTTTGTTTATTCTTTTTATCCATTGCGTTATAGACGAATGTTAACAGTAGACCAACTAGAGAAATAACGAGTGCGATGTAAAATGCGTTAGTGAAATTTCCATCATTCGCTGCAGCTACACTAGAAGCAATTCTTGGTCCAAAGAATGCAGCTCCAGAGTATCCGATGAAGACAACTCCGTAGTTCACACCATAATATTTCATACCGAACTTTTCGCCTACAATGGAAGGGAAGATACCCATGGTTCCACCAAAGCAAAGTCCGATACCCACAATAGCAATGACAAAGCCAGTAACTGTAGAAGACTGTGCAATAATAAACATCATGATTGAAATTACGAGATAGATCATCATAAGGCATTTAAATCTACCGATTTTATCGGAAACAGCACCCCAGAATACACGGCCCAAGCAATTGCTTAGACTGTACAAACTAACATAAAGTGCAGCTACTGCTGGAGTTAAACCAAACATCGTTTGACCAATTACAGAAGCATTGGAGGTTACCATCATTCCGGACAATGCACCAATCAAGAACATAGATGCAATGACATAGAATAATGGAGTTTTGATCATTTCCTTCCAGTTGAGGTTCACGCTGCTTTTTGCGCTTGAAGTGACTGGAGGAATCCAACCTTCCGGAATGTATCCTGCTGGTGCTGGCTTAACTAAGAAGCCGCAGCCTAGAATAATAACCAGGAAGGCAATACCCAGAGTAACCATTGCCATATTAACACCGCTGCTGCTAATTAGAGCATTCGCGATAGGAGAAATAATCACTGTACCGCCACCGTAACCAGCCGTTACGATACCAGCTGCAAGTCCGCGTTTATCTGGGAAAAGTTTCGCATTGTTACCAATCGTTGAAGCATATACAATACCTTGACCTATACCGGCGATTAAACCATATGTGATATAAAGCATCCATGGAGCGGTTGCTAGTCCGGATAGTAGGAACCCAAGACCAAACATCGTACCACCGATAAAAATAGCTTTCTTCGCTCCGCCTTTATCCACTAATTTACCGCCGAGAATCATTGGGACAGGAGAAATGGCAGCATTGATGGTAAATGCCATCATAATATCTCCCATCGAAGCATTAAATTTTTCGGATAATGGTAAAGCAAATATACTGAAGGCGTACACCGCACCTACACATAAATTAATGAGAGTAGAAGCCCACAAAATCGTCCATCGATTCAGTTTTGTTTGCATGATTTTGTCCCTTTCTAGAGATTATTAATTCTTGGATTGTTTAAAAAGAATGTTTTTTAATTCTCCCCATTGCTCTTGGAAGATACCAGGATCCATTTGTTTCAGATCAGGGGAGATAACAGGTTCAAATTCCATTTGATCTAGAATATGTTTTTGAAGATCAACACCTGGTGCAATTTCGGTCAGGGTCAATTTTCCGTTTAATAGTTCAAACACAGCACGTTCCGTTACATAGATAACAGGTTGGTTCGTTTGTGTCGCATAAGCACCGCTGAACGTGATTTGCTGAACTTGTTTAACAAATTTTTTGGATTTACCTTCTTTAATAATGTTCAGTTTTCCATCTTCCACACGGACGTCTAATCCTCCAGCAGTAAACGTTCCTGCAAAGACTAATTTTTTAGCGGACTGAGATATATTAATGAAACCGCCGCATCCAGCAACACGAGTTCCGAATTTACTTACGTTCACATTGCCGTCTCCATCGGTTTGAGCCAGACCAAGTACGGAGAGGTCAATTCCGCCGCCATCATAGAAATCAAATTGTGCATGATGATCGACAATGGCTTCACTGTTATATGCATGTCCAAAATCTTTCAGGCCTGCTGGTACACCGCCGATTGATCCTGCTTCGGTTGTAAGAATCAGCTGATCACTTACTCCTTCTTCCGCAGAAACGATAGATACATTGACAGGAATGCCGACACCAAGATTAAGAATAGTGTTAGGTTTTAACTCAGCAGCAGAGCGGCGAGCAATCACTTTACGCTCATCAAGCGGAAGTGCTTCAATGCTTTCCGTTGGTACTTTGATATGACCTGAGAATGCTGGGTTGTACTGCGTGTTTTCCGTTTGGAAGTGATTTTCAGGACTAGCAACAACGATGTGGTCAACTAGAATACCAGGAACCACAACATCTTTTGGACTTAGTGAGCCAGCCTTCGCAACCGATTCAACCTGAGCAATAACAATACCGCCCGAGTTACGTACCGCTTGAGCAATCGGAAGTACTTCCATATGGAGTCCTTCTTTTTCAAGGGTTAGATTTCCGTTTTCATCTGCTACTGTGCCTCGAATGAGAGCAACTTGAATAGGGAAGGATTTATAGAATAACCACTCTTCGCCTTCAAGTTCGATTACTTTTACGATATCTTCTTTTGTTGAGGGAGACATTTTGGCACCTTCGATTCGTGGATCAACAAATGTGCCAAGTCCTACTTTTGTAATAACACCAGGACGTTTTGCTGCAATTTCACGATAGAGCTGAGTAATAACGCCTTGTGGCAGGTTGTAAGCTTCACATTTATCTTCTTCAATCAGTTTTGCCATAGCAGGTGAAGCAATAGCAATGCCGCCAATCCATCGTTTGATCAAGCCTTCATGACCTAGATGACTCATTCCTTTGTCACGGCGATCACCGACTGCACTTGCATGAATTACGGTCAAATTTTTTGGATGACCTGTTTCAAGAAATCGTTTTTCGATCGCAATACCCATTTCTTCAGCCCAGCAGGACAATCCAAAACCACTTGCTGCCACTGTATCGCCATCATTAATCAGCTTTGCAGCTTCCATTGCAGTAATAACTTTTGACATTAGGACACACCCCTTATTATCTTAATCCAATATTTGTATAGTGAAAGGATTCACATGTAATCGCAAATATCTGTATTCATTTTCTTAAGTCAGACACAAATGTTTGTGAATACTTTCACTTGTATCTTAGTGCAAGTCTTTTTTTTCGTCAATTGAAGGGAAGATGGCATTATGATCCGGAAATTGTGTAGATAAATTGCTACAAAAAATGGGCTATTTTCTGATTTTGAGCAGTGAGTATGTACTCTATAAATAAGAGAAACAAGAAAAAATGAGATGAAATAGTGAAAATCGGTGTAGCTTTTCAGCTTTAATTTTTTGGCTGATTATAATAAAAAAGGCTGTTACTATTCCATTCTAAATGGAGATGGGTATGAGATTTATAAGGATTTTTTGATGCTAAAGTGAGTTAAATCATAGAAATGAATATCTAATTTCTGAGCAATCTCTAAACGAAGCTGATGTGGTAATAGATAAAATGAGAGTATAAATCATAGTTTGAACAGTTTATGAATTACACAGAGAATATTCATTTGCAGGAATCAAGACAGAAATTTCGCATTTTTCGTTTTCTTGCGACAACATATTTTGGCTTAATGCAGGAACGAGACGGAGATACGCTAACTGTTGTGCTTGTAGGTTATGAGCGCATCATAGCGGGAGAAAACGTAAAAAGAGCCATACTTTTCGTAAGCATGACTCTTTTCTTATACATCATTTTATTTTACGATTTCAGAATCCTTTTTAATCCAACTCGTAATTCCATCATCTTCAATAATAGAAATGACTGCATCAGCGATGTCTGGATTTTGCATGAGTTTCTCCTGGATCCGGAACTTGACATCATCAGCATCTGCCAGCGTCAGTCCTTTATGAAGTTCAATTAATCCTTCCACATGGTAATAACGTCCTTCCTGAAGGATGCGCATCATTTGGATATCTGCCACATGTGTATCTGCAAAAATCGTCTGAGACACCTTATCTTCGATATCTTGAGGGGCAGCAACCCCGATCAGCCCAATCATATTGTCATATCCGACCCGGAAAGCAACGGCAATCATCAAACAACCAATGAGCGTGGTCACGATTCCATCTAAGAGTGCAAAGTTAGTGAGCGCAATGACGACGACAGAGATTAAGGCAAGGAGCGCACCTAACACTGCAACCACGTCTTCATAAAATACAAGTCTTGTTGGGGGGGCAGCTCGCCCCACATTTTTGATAGCAGCCGGAACAAGAGCAAATCCTTTCGCCTCAGGAGCCCGTGATTCTTTGAGAATTTCCTTCATTGCTTTAATTAAAATGGTACCATCAATGAGAATATTCAGTACCAGCACAGATATATTAATCCAAAGACCACCTGAATGACCGGCAGGATGCTGCAATAAATGAATTCCTTCATGAATCGTCTCATAGGCCATAATCGTAACGACAATAACAGCTATCATACAGAAAATGTTGATTACACGTCCAAATCCAGTAGGGAATCGATCTGTTGGCTTTTTCTCAGATAATACGCTTCCGACAAAGACAAATCCCTGATTGATCGCGTCTGCGAGCGAATGCATGGCTGAGGCAAACATGGCACCGCTGCCGCTGAATATAAATGCTCCTCCTTTACATAGAGCAAGCACTGCATTCCCCGCCATAGCGATGGCGGACGAAGTATTTCCTTTCTTTACGAGCGAAATAAAACTTTCCGATTTCGGTTGTTCAATCACTTTTTCTTTTCCTCCTAGAGACAGTTGTAATAAATGTTTTGCAAATAAGATTCGCTTGCTTGTTATCTATGTTTTTCCATGTAACTGAATTATAACTTTTTTACCCATTTTAGGTTGAAGTAAAAAGCGCTGTGAAACTTTTATTTTTTATTTAGGTTTTTCAGTAACATCTATGATTTTTACAGTAAGATCTATAGTTTGTCAGGTTTTCGTCAACCAGGATACCCGTCATAATAGACAGGAAGCGTCACAAAGTGATTTGAAAGCGTTTGCTTTGTGGTGTAATCATAAGGGAGGGAACGTAATGAGGAGTAAAATATCAAGTGTATTAGCTTTCATCATGTGCATAACCATCATGGCACCACAAGGCTTATGGCTTCCCAAAGCAGATGCTGCTGCAGTCGGTGATACGGTTGTAAGCAGTGATTTTGAGTCAGGAGCTGACGGGTGGTTCAAGCGCGGTTCTGAAACCGTTACACAAAGTACGTATGATGCTCAGAGCGGCAACGGAAGTTTGCTGACAACGGGGCGTACAGCGACATGGAATGGACCAGGGATGAATGTAACAGAAAAACTGGTAAAGGGTGCTACCTATGAGTTCTCAATCTATGCCAAATTAAAAGAAAAAGGTTCAGCTACTATTGAATTGACACTGAACCAATCTGGGTTGCCAGAAAATGACCCAGTTACTTATGTCAAAATCGACTCTAATACCGTAACAGAAGCTGATTGGGTCCATCTGGAAGGACAGCTTCAAGTTGATAAGCGTGCGAGCGGATATCAAGTGTATGTACAATCTACCGACAATGCAACGGTTGATTATTACATCGATACGTTCTCTGCTAAACTTGTCAAACTGCCAGAAGACTCTGAGCCAGCATTACCGGGTGATGGGGAAATTGACCAACCAGGTAATTTATTCGATTTTGAAGACGGCCAAGGTGAATGGATTCGTCGCTTTGGAGATGGGCAGATCAGTGTTACTGATCTAGATAATCATACGGCAGGCGGTTCTAAAAGCTTGTTGACTACGATTTCTGAGCAGTATGATGGACCTCTTCTCGAGGTACTAAAAAATATGAATCCAAACGATAAATACGACTTATCCGCATGGGTGAAAATGGCACCTGATTCAAAGCCGACGACACTTCGTATATCGGTTCAATCAGGCAAAGAAAGCTTTTCAAATGTGTCCTCAGACGTACTTGTCACATCAGGAGAGTGGATACAGTTGAAAGGTACATATACTGTACCTGCGGCACCGGAAGTACTTAACGTTTATGTTGAATCAGCAGAAAAGCCTGCTGAGGCAAGATCGTTTTACCTAGATGATTTTCAGATATCATTAAGTGCTCCTGCATCAGGTCAAACGCCGTTGCCAATTCAAACTGACATTGACGCACTCAAAACGGTTTATGAAAAATACTTCGATATTGGGGCAGCAGTGGAACCTCCTCGATTGAGTGGAAATATTCAGCAGCTTCTTGATTTTCACTATAATTCCGTTGTTGCTGAGAACTCAATGAAACCGCAGTCCCTGAGTCCGTCCGAAGGGAAATGGAACTTCTCGTCAGCGGATATAATTGCACAGTATGCAAAGGACAATAATCTAAATTTGCGGCTACATACTCTTGCGTGGCACTCACAGGCTGCAGAGTGGATGTTTAAGGATGCAAATGGCGTAGCTCTTGAAGCAACGGAAGCGAATAAGCAACTCGTTCTGGATAGACTAACGAATTATATACAAGTTGTGCTTCGCCACTTTAAGGATATGGGAGTTACAATCCATGACATTGATGTAGTTAATGAAGTCATTGACGAAGGTCAGCCGGACGGTATGCGCAGAAGTGAATGGTACCGGTTAACTGGGATTGACTTTATTAGAACTGCATTCAAGGTAGCGAGAGAAGAACTTCCAAATGCGAAGCTGTACATCAATGACTATAATACACATAGTCCCAAAAAACGCGATTTCATGTACGATCTTGCTGTGAAACTTAGAGACGAAGGTGTACCTATCGATGGAGTCGGTCACCAAACACATATTAATATCAGCGGTCCTTCCACCCAGCAAATCTCAGATTCGATTCGAAAATTCGGTGAAGCAGGTTTTGATAATCAATTAACAGAGGTTGACGTATCTGTATATACCAATAATACGACGAGCTATGATACGATTCCTGAGAACTTGCTCGTATCGCAAGGGTACCGATACAAAGAATTATTCAAAGAGTTGATACGCCTAGATGATCTTGGAAGAACAGATAAGAACCCTGAAGGTTGGATCAGCAATGTGACACTCTGGGGCATAGCAGATGATTTTACCTGGCTTCATAACCGTCCAATCGATCGCCAGGATGCACCTTTTCCATTTGACAAGCAACATCAAATTAAATATGCATACTGGGGAATGGTTGAAGCGGTAAAAACAATATTCCCTTCCAAACTTCCTGTCTCCGGAAAAGCGGCTTCCGCAGCGCAAGGTACACCAAAAGCAGGGGATCCTCAAGATATTGCCTGGGGTACAATTCCGGCTATGAAAACGGAAAGTCTTGGTACACTTGAAGCAGATGTAAAATTGTTGTGGGACGCGCTTCATTTATATGTTCGAGTGGCAGTGAAAGATAACACGAAAGACTCTACAGATAAGATTGAACTGTTTACGGATGAGGGTGGTAACAATAAACGGACATTTACACGCGATGACTCATCAGTAACTGAAGTAGAAGGTGGATACGTATTAACAACAGCAATTCCACTGGAAGGAAAACTCGGAGATAAAGTCAAATTCGATGTAAGAGTAACTGACCTTGGTGTTAACGATGGCTCTGAACAGGGCGGGAATGGCATGATCGTATCATGGAGTGACCCGCGAAATGCGCAGGAGTATGATACACAAGGATACGGGGTACTCACTTATATTGAAGCAACGAAAATCGGAACTGCTATCAAAGGCACACCTATCATTGATGGTGAACTGGATGCAGTTTGGGCGAATGTACCTGTGTATAAAACGGATGTGAAAGTTGAGCAGACAGGCAGTGGAGCAGCCAAAGCAGATTTCCGCACGATGTGGGATGATGAAAACTTATACGTATATGCAATGGTCACAGACAGCGTATTAAGCGATGCTATTAAAGAAAGTGCTCATGAACAAGATTCCATTGAAATTTTTGTGGATCAGAATAATGGAAAGACAACAGCATATCAAGATGATGATGGTCAGTATCGTATTAATTTCAAAAATGTGAGAACGACCGCAGGGCATGCATCGGAAGATAATTTCACTTCGCAGACTAAAATTGTTCCAGGAGGGTATGTTGTCGAAGCAGCAATATCACTGGATAAGATTAAAGTGACTCCAAATACAGTAATTGGTTTTGATCTACAGGTAAATGACGATCAGGACGGGGGTTCCAGGGATAGTGTATTCATATGGAATGATCCTACGGGTCTATCTTATACGAATACATCGAGGTTCGGTGTTCTTCAGTTCAAGGATAAGGAGACTGCTCCAAATCCGAATCCAAATCCAACACCAAATCCATCACCGAGTCCAGCGCCAAGTCCGTCACCAAACACCAATCAAAATACAAATGAGTCAGCTACAATACAGGTGAGCAAGGATGCAAATGGTCATGCTACCGCAAAAGTAAGCAATGCAGCTTTCACTGAAGCGTTGAAGAAAGTAAAAGCAGGCCGAATCTTGTTCGAAATTCCGTTACCAAGCGGTACAACAAAGGTGAATGTGAAACTGCCAGTTGACCAGATTAAGACAGCTAAGGCATCTGGTGTCAAGGAATTAGAAATCAATGCGGGTCTAGCTAAATTAGTTGTGCCGAGCACTTTCATTCCTGACTCGGCGGATACGACCGATGCAGAATTCAGCATCGAAAAAGTGGACAACAATTCATTAACGGATGCAGTTCGCAGTAAAGTCGGAAACAATCCTGTGCTCGACTTCCAATTAACCATTGGCGGAAAGCAAATCAGTAATGCAGGCAAAAACCAAAAGATTCAAATCGCAATTCCTTATACTTCAAAAGATAATGAGAAAAAGGAACAAGTGGTCGTGTACTCCATAAACGGCAACGACAGCTTGCAGATTATTAACAACGGACACTATAATCCAGCTACCTCTATGGTAGAGTTTCGTGTTAATGACTTCAGTAAATTCACAATGGGACATGTAAATGTGAACTTCACTGATTTAAATCAAACGGAGTGGGCGAAAAAAAGCATTTCTGCGTTAGCAGCTCGTCATATCGTGAAAGGTGCAACGGATCAATCGTTTTTACCTCGAAAAGAAGTTACACGTGCTGAATTCGTACAAATGCTGATCAGTACACTTAACCTGGAAGCTGCGAATACAGAAGTAAACTTCAGTGACGTAGAGAAGGGGCAATGGTATTCTGAAGCGATTACAGCAGCATATCAAGCAGGAATCGTTCAGGGTAAGAAGAATGGAACCTTTGGCGTCCATGATAAAATTACTCGTGAAGATATGGCAGTAATGACGCTTAGAGCATTAAAGGCGACTGAATTCACGGGGATCATGAACAACCAAGGATCAACTTTTGCAGATCATTCAGCAATTTCGGATTATGCCAAGGAAGCGGTAGCAACGATGAAGCAAGCAGGCATCATCAGCGGTATGCCAAATGGCAAATTCCTGCCTAAGGCTACAGCGATCCGGGCAGAAGCAGCGGTGATTTTGCATCAATTACTAAGTTTGAACTAATATAATGTAAAAGGGACGTTGTTAACTATTTAGCTGTGAGCTGAATAGGAAGCAGCGTCCTTCTTTTATGCAGCTCACTTCACGAAGAGCTTAAATTTAACTTTTTCAATCTATGCTAGTTCTATATTCTTATATACCAAACTTAAAATATTATATTTATAAAGTGATTTTCTCGATATAGTATAATGATATGTTCATATATAGGGATAAGGAGACGTACATAACAGTGAAAAAAAGTACAGGGAAAATCAACAAAATTTATGCTATGCAGCTTGCTACCATATTTATCGGTTTTATCATTTTTGGTTTCTCAGAAAATAGTAAAGGACCTGCGATTCCGCGAATTCAATTCGATTTTATGTTAAATGAGTCTCAGCTGGGTACCTTATTATCGCTTAATGCGTTAGGTTATTTGCTTGCTTGTTCTTTTACAGCTTACCTGACAAGAATATGGGGAATCAAACGGGTGACGGTTATATCCTTTGCTTCTATGGCTCTCTCGGGTATACTCATTTTTTTCTCGCAGCATTATGCCATGTTTTCAGCTTCATATTTCTTAATGTATATCGGTAACGGGATGCTGGAGATCGGGCTAGCCATACTGGGGGCTCGTATTTTTGTTAAGAACACGGGCACGATGATGAATTTAACTCACGGTTTCTATGGTCTGAGTTCAACGGTAGCCCCGCTTATTGCAACTGGTCTAATGAAGGTTACCATTAACGGTTATACACTGGACTGGCGTGGAATGTATCTGGTTATGCTGTTATTATCTATTATTCCTATTGTTTTCGCGTTATTTAGTTCTTTTCCTGGCGATGATATTTCAAGGGAAGACCGTGTTTCTCTTAAAACGCTAATTAAAGATCCTGTTTTATGGCTCATGGTGCTTATCCTATCCTTTGGTGTTGTATCCGAGTTGGCTGTAGGAGGCTGGCTCGTTAACTTTTTAGAAAAAGCTTACGATTGGGATACCGTTGCCGCATCGGGAATGCTCTCTGCCTTCTTCTTATGTTTTTCACTTGCAAGACTATTACTTGGACCGTTAACAGATAAAATAGGTTTTACATTATCCTTAACTATTTTTTCGGGGATCTCTGCGGTTTGTACGTTTATTGCTATTTTTGGCGGGGAAGAACTAGCCTTTTTCTTTGCCGCTGCTGGAATAGGGATTGCTATGATTTATCCAACGGTAATGGCATTTATTGCTAGGAGATATCCTAATGGGAGTGACACGGCCATAACTTTTACGGTAACGCTTATGGGAGTCGGCAGTGTCATAGGTAATTATCTAATCGGGTTAGTTATCGAAATAACAAAAGGTATTTTCGGAGCAGATACTCAGCTAGGGCTGTATCGCGGACTCCAAGCTGGATATGGATTTATCGGTTTATGTGCAGCTTTGTGCATGGTAACCGGAATAGTTTTATATATTTATTTAGGTAAAAGGAAAGAGATCATTTGAGTTAAAGATAGGTTCTACATACATCTATTCAAAACGAAAGTTATCATGAAAAAACAACCTTAGTCCAGTTGAGTGCCGAACTAAGGTTGCTTTTGATGTTTTTTAATATAAAGATCTGTTAACTTACTTCAAAAATTGGCTGCCTTATACATAGAGAGAGTTACTCATCAGAGAGAGATTTATTTATACACACGAACAGGCAGGGAGATTAAGGTTTGCCCTGTCGCTGCAGGCGTTAAATTTTGTTCAAGCACAAAGTCTGATACGGGTTCAATTCGCGAGAATTTATCCATGAATAACCCGATCCCTATATTCGCTTCAAGCCGGGCGAGAGGAGCACCCAAGCAAAAATGTGGTCCATTGCCGAAAGTTAAATGCTGTTTGTTGTTGGAACGGTGAATGTCTAAAGCAAACGGGTTGCTAAATACTTCTTCATCCATGTTCGCTGCGCTCATCCAAGCAACAACCACATCTCCTTTCTTTAAGGGAACACCTAGCAAGTCATTATCCTGTTTGACAGTCCGGTCCATTTTCGCAATGTTAAACCGGAAACGGAGCATTTCTTCTACCGTGTTAGGCAGCAGTTCGCGGTTTAATCGGACCTCTTGGTATATTTGATCATTGTCATATAGAAAAGAGTAAAATGTGTTTGCTAATAAATGACTCGTTGTTTCGATGCCGGCACCGAGAATAAACATCGTCATTCTTACAATCTCGTCATCCGTTAGACGTTCCCCGTCTACTTCAGCTTGGATCAGATCCGATATGATGTCGTCCGCTAGATTTGATCGTTTCTGTACAATATAAGGGAAGAGATAATTATAGTATTCCTTGGCAGCTTCACGTTTTAATTCATTCACCTTTTCCGCATTCTCTTTTGGAATGGGAAGGAATAAATCGTATACCCAGTTTTGGAATAACTCACGGTCTTTGGAAGGGACACCTAGCAGGTCGGCAATCACTATGGTAGGAAGTGCGCTGGCAAAATCTTTAACAATATCAATGACTTCATTTTCTTCTATATCACTGAGAAGCCCATTCACAATTTCATGAATCCGCGGCTCCCATAATTTTAAACTGCGCGGAGTAAAAGCAGCAGAAAGTAAAGAACGGCTCTTTCTGTGTTCAGGAGGATCGGACATTAGATTCACTTTTCCCATATGTTTTCCTTCATCGTTATCTGCTCCAACGCTAATGGTTGTACGCGTTCTAACACTAGAGAAATGTTCATAATCACTAAGCACTTTTTTTACATCTTTATACCGATATACATTCCAGGTATTCGTTGCTTCATTAAAGCTTACCGGTTCATTTTCTAGTTTGTTCTTATACCATTCGTATGGGTTAAATTCTTCACTAGGTGATTCAAATTGAGTAATTTCCTCTAAGGAGATGATTTCATTTTTCATGTCGTATCCTCCTCTGTTTTTTGAATTCGATGTTATGTTCCTTACTGGCAAGTTATGTTAAGTTAACATATGTTATTTTAACATATGAGAGTAAATTGGTGATACATCCCAACGACCCATGGCTTAAAGTCTAGTACCTATTAAAAATATGTCGAATTCTGATTGAATTAAGACTAGCGGTTATTTCGATAACAAGGCATAATTCAGATACAACAGTAATTATGAAAGGGAAGTATTCATGTATATCGAACTACTTATATTAATGCAGATTGAAATATCTCCGAAATATGGATACGAGATCAAAAAAGAAATACAGAATGATTTAGGATATTTAACGGATGTCAATCACAATATGCTATATCCGACGTTGCGGCGTTTTACAGAGCAAGGTTTTGTTACGAAGAAGATTAATGAACAAAATGGGAGACCCAACCAATATGTATATGAAATTACGGATTCTGGTCGAAGCAAGATTACTGATTTAATAAATGCTTTTTCAGATAAAGAGTCAAAGCATCAAATTGAGTTTTTGATCAGGGTATCTCTTTTTCAGCGAATTTCGAAAGAAAACCAGCTTCGAATCTTGAATATGAGAAAAAAAGATCTGGAATTACTTGAAGCAGATCTTACGAAATGGCAAAAGAAACATGTTCGTGATATGTACAGGTATGAAGTGTTACAACTATCCATCGCTCAGGTGAGAGGCGAGATGAAATGGATACAAGAGCTGATTCGTAAGGCGGGGGAGTAGAAGGAGTCAACTTTTCTGTCCTCTTTTTATAATATGTAAATGAAAATAAAATTCTTGACATTTACTCTGAGTGGTACAGGTGCTTGACAGCCGTTTGTTATACTATAACTACTACCCATTCATAGGAGGCATCATATGTTTCAACATAGTAATCAACATTACGAAGAAGTTAATTTTAGTACTCAAGATCTGCGGTATGGAGAACTCATCAGCTGTACATTTTATCGTTGTTCATTCATGAACGGTTCATTAGAAGAGATCACGTCCAGCAACTGCCGATTTATGGAGTGTGATTTTCGTGGAGCATCTCTGGACGGTTCCATTCATAAAGAAAGTGCATTTGAGAATTGCAACTTTAAAGGAGCTAATCTTTATGTTTCGAAATTTGAACAATGTAAAATGACGGGCTCCGATTTATCAGATGCAGATATTGATGGCATCACGATCGTCGAAGGGGATTGGTCATATACGAATCTAAGACATTCCAGGCTGGTTAAACAGGACCTGCGAGGAATTAAGTTTTATGAAGCTGATTTGTCAGGTGCTAATCTGGAAAAAGCCGATTTAAGAAATAGTGATTTAACAATGGCCGTATTAGCGAAAGCAAATATGCAGGGGGCTGATCTAAGAGGAGCTGCGATGCAAGGCGTGGATTTCAAAACGCTGAGCATTGCAGGCGTGCGAATGGACACGGATCAGGCGGTATTGTTTACACTTTCTCATGGAGCAAAGATGGACTAACGAGCGGAACTAGAGAAAATAAACGATAACATCGGTATAATGCTGGTGTTTTTGTCTTTTTTAAATCTACTGTTTATTTTACGATAAAATAAGTAAGAACCGTTTACATAAGACGGTTCTCCAAAGATTCGATTGCAAGTAGTAGTGCAGTTAAGCGACGTTCATTTAATGTTTTTTGAGAACTGCCTTCTTTTGCTTTTGCTATTTGTTTTTCAATAGAGGGAAGGATACCTTGCAGGACTTCTTTAGAAGTCATTATGATCTCTTCGTTATAGTTAAAACTCTGCTCATTCCAAACCCTTTTTAAGCTTTCTAAACCAATCTTCACTGCGTTTAGTCTCTTTTTGACAAGAGTGGTGCTTGAACCTTTTTCTGTCATGGTGTTATAAGCGTTAGTAAGTTTATTCATCGTTGACTCCAAGGATGTTATGGATAAATCCTGGGTTTCTTTGCTAATCGTATTTATATCCATATTTATATTCATATACAAACCACACTTTCCGTTTTTTAATAATCCAACTTCCTTTACCCCGTTGCTAAACGCTTTGCTCTCAACTTGGCAATCTCCGAATACTTATCCTTTATCTTTTCTAAACTTTGCTGGGCTTACCCCTACCATTCTACGAAAGAGATGGGCAAAATGATTATAGTTATTAAATCCTACATCATGTGCTGCTTCGGTTGCCGTTCTCCCCATATGTTCCATATAGATGGCAGCCTGCTTGATTCTCATTCGATTCACATGTTCAATAATACTTTCTCCTATTTCTTCTTTAAAAAGATGGGACAGTCTTGAAGAAGATAAGCCGGCTGCATCTGCTAAATCTTGAATTCGTATCTCGTTATTCATAGAGTGAGACAGGTTTTGCAAAGTAAGGATAATTCGCGGGTCGTGCTTTCTATGTAATTGCTTTGCGAGCAGCAAGATAATCTCCCGAATTGTATTTTCACATAAAGCATACCAATAATCTGATCGCTCTCTTGCATGGTAGAGGATATGTTCCAATCCATCGATAACTCGCTTTTGTGTATATCCCTCCGCGATAGGTACAATAAGAAACTCCTCTTGAGGCAAATAACTTATTTCCATAAGTTTATGAAAATGAACCCAGATAAAGTTCCAGCGACTGCCTTTCACTGTACCATATTCATGAGGAGTGTCGGCACGTAGTAGTCCAAGTTCTCCTGCATGGATATGTTTACACCCCTCGGGTGTATGGAAATATCCTTCCCCTTCGATTGTGTATACCATGAGCCAGTCTCCCATTCCCTTGGGACGACTATGACTATATGTGTCGTCTTCATTAAAATGTCCGCTCAGAATATCGCCGTAACTTGTAGCTGTATAATTCACAGTTTGATATTGAGGAGCCATGTACTGTCCTCCTAATTCCAGACGTTAGCAGAATCCATGCAGTTTATAGCAAGAATCCTACTTCTTATCTATTATGGATTCATGTAAGCTGTTGTCAACCGATGAGGTATGTTTAAAAAGGAGATGAGTAATCATGAACAAACGGTTGAAAACGCTATCCCCCGATCAGTGGAATCTGTTTCAAAAGGAAGGGTATATCATCGTAAAAGGGTTGTTTAGTGAGGAAGATCTGTGCCGGATTGATGATACATTTGATGAGATCAGTAATGTAACTATTCCAGGTTATTTCGAACCTGATTTGGAGACTGTTTCAGGCGATCCACTAAAACGTTACCCAAGGGTCATGCATCCGCACCGTTTCAATGAAACGGCCAAATCCTATATGTTACATAAACCGGTACTTAATGTACTTGAAGATCTCTATGGTGAAGAAGCGTTAGCTGCACAAAGTATGTTCTATTATAAGCCACCCGGCTCCCGAGGTCAGGCACTGCATCAAGACAATTTTTATTTGCAGGTAGAGCCTGGCAACTGTATAGCAGCTTGGACTGCCATTGATCCTGCTATGCTTGAGAATGGTGGACTACTTGTAGTCCCTCAAACTAGCGAGCATGACATCGTATGTCCGGAAGAGGCGGACTCCAAAGAGTCTTTTACGACGCACTATGTGAAACCGCCAAAGGATGCAGCAGCCATACCCGCAATTATGGATCGCGGAGATGTATTGTTCTTTAATGGAAATCTCATTCACGGTTCGTACCGAAATAAAACCAAAGATCAATTCCGCCGCGCTTTTATATGTCACTATGCGAATGCATCCGCCACTCATATCAGTAATCATTATCGTCCTCTATTTCGTGCAGACGGTTCTGCTATTGATCTGGAGATAAATCCGGATGGGGGACCTTGTGGTGTAGAGTTCGATAATGTTTATCCTCATTAATTATGTGCACTATAAATAGGATTATAACGGATAATTGTATATCAATTGCCGAATGTAAACGCTATAATATGATCTAAGTTTATTGCCTTTTATGGATAATTATGGTGGAGAGGCGGGGATAGAATGGTCCTGATTCAATCAGAGTATGAGTGGGCAACAAAGGTGGCTGGTTCCATTATGGAACGAACACCTAAGCTGTATGCGGGTGAAGGTTATAATGGAAAATGGTCGTATGATTACGGTGTAATATTAAAAGGGTTCGCGAAGCTTTGGAAAGTTACTGGTGAGGCTCCATATTTTCAGTATATTCGGGACAATATGGACCACTTTATTCAAGATGATGGTACGATCCGAGGGTACCGCCAGGAAGAATATAATATAGATCATATTAATAATGGTAAGCTTCTGTTTGTACTGTATAGTGAGACAGGTGAGGAAAAATATAAACAGGCTGCTAGTCTTCTTCGCGATCAGCTTCGCAGTCATCCGCGCACTTCGGAAGGCGCTTTTTGGCATAAACAAGTATACCCACATCAGATCTGGCTGGATGGGCTTTATATGGGGGCGCCTTTTTACTTAGAGTATTTGCTGAATTTTGAACCAGATGGGGATATCGAAGATGTAACCCGGCAATTTATTGTTTGTGAACGACATACCAAAGACGAGCAGACGGGACTCTTATTCCATGCTTGGGACGAGAAACGGGAACAGCCGTGGGCAGATCCAGTAACGGGTTTGTCACCGAATTTTTGGGGAAGGTCACTTGGATGGTATGTGATGGCTTTAGTAGATGTCCTGGAACTTTTGCCAGCAAATCACCAAGATCGGGGGGAGCTTATTCGGATCTTAAACGACACACTAACTGCTCTTCGTAAGGTGCAAGATCCACATACGGGAGTATGGTATCAAGTCGTGAATGAAATCTCACGCAAAGGAAACTACTTGGAAGCTTCCGCTTCGAGTATGATTGTGTACGCCATAGCGAAAGGACTTCGTCTGAATTTGCTCTCTTCGGAATGGTTAGACGTACTAGATCAAGCATATGCTGGTCTTATTGCTGAATTTATTCTGGAGACAAAAGAAGGCTGGGTAAACCTGAATAAAAATTGTCAGGTTGCAGGACTTGGCGGCAATTCCCGCCGAGATGGAACTTATGCTTACTATATCAGTGAACCGATCATAACGAATGATCAAAAGGGACTGGGAGCATTTTTGCAGGCAAGTACTGAATATGAGAATCTGAACCGGTCCGCACTCTAAGCATTATTTAATGAGAAGTTAAATAGATCATAGAATTCTACCGCAAGAAGTCGTCGAGTGTGACGGCTTTTTTGCATTCTAGAATTCTACTAATATCAGGCAGCAAGCAGCCTATACGATCCTTATCTATAAAAAATGATGAACATCATGTCTATTAACTATTCTAGTGAATATAGACGTATTTCCGTAACGGAAACTCGCCGTCCTCCATATTATATAAAATAGATTTTGAGACAGTGGAGGGAGAACGATGGAAGCATTACGTTTACTCATGATTATAGATAAGTTCGAGGTAGGTGGAACAGAGACCTATGTATCCGCTGTCGTAGAAGAAATGTCAAAACGAAAGATTGCTGTGTATGTAGCAGGTAAACCAGGGAGTCTACTGTCAAAGTTTAAAGCGATCGGCTGTCCTACTTTTACGAGTATTCGTAATCAGGCGAAGTTTGAAAGATGGATTGTAAAACATAAGATTAACATGATCAATGCTCATCACGAAACGACAGGATTACTCGGCAGTCAACTCAGTAAGAAACTGAAAATTCCTTTTGTATTCACCATTCACGGAACCTATTATCCCCGCTCCTTGATTACTAGAGTCCTCAAGAAATGTGACGAGCGTAAGGCGGTAATTAGTGTCAGTTTTCCCGTGAAAAAATGGCTGGAAGAAAAAAATATCTCCTCTATTGTAATCCCAAACGGGATCAATACAGAACAATTTATATATAGCAAAAATAGAGAACTGCTCAAACAGCTTGGCATCCCACGAAAATCGAAGGTGCTTTTATATGTCAGTCGTTTAGAAGATGAAAAAGGAGATGTCTGTAAAGATTTTATTCGAGCGGCTCAGCGTTTTATGGATAAAGATGCGGACGTACATGTGGTGATTGTCGGCGGGGGTCCTGATCTGAATAGTGTTAAAAAACTAGCTGCAAAAAAACACGTTCAGCGTATTCACATATTAGGAGAGCGACTAGACACGGTCTCTTTATTCTCCATCAGTGATGTAGTAATAGGCACAGGAAGAGTGGCTCTTGAAGCGATGTCCTGTAAACGTCCCGTTATTGCGATTGGCAGCAAAGGGGTCTTTGGTATTGTGAAGCCAGAAAACTATAATGTGGCCTGGAAGTATTATTTTGGCGATCACAGAGCGAAACAAACGGTCGATACGAAAAGAATTGAGCGTTTAATCGGGATTGCACTTCGTTCGAAAAAAACATCTGTCGTATGGGGAAACGCAGGGCGAGAGTTTGTTAAAAATAAGTTTCATATATCGGGTATCACAGATAAATTACTCGCTGTATACCACAAGATGACCTAACTAAGCCGGGGGTGTGCTATATGGTAAACAAACTTATGATTGTCGCTCATCCGGATGACGAGATTATCTTTGGAGGAGCTTTTCTTTTAGCTGAAAAGGGATGGAAGGTCATTTGTGTAACAAATGCGAGAAACAAAGTTCGTTCCAAAGAGTTCAGAAAAGTAATGAAAGACATTGGAGCTGAATATGAGATGTGGGACTACAAGGATAAATGGGGGGGAGATTTCAACCGAAAGTCATTAAAGAGAGATATAGAGAGAGTGCTTAAAGAGAATCCCGAAATTAATATGATCGTCACCCATAGTAAAGGAGGAGAGTACGGTCATTCACAGCATAAAACGCTGCATGAGATTGTGAAAGAGATCGCACCGGATAAACTCTATATTTTTAAACGTTCGAAGCAAAAATTGGCTAAAGGAGTATTAAAGCAAAAATACACGCTCCTAAAACGATATAAAAGCCAAGATATTGATTGGCTGAGACAATATATTGAACACGAGAATGTACGAAAATACAAATAAAAGGGAAGTTCCTTTTTTAAAAATATCATGGCGAAAAGGGCTGTGAGATCATCCCCTCTACGGAGTTCTCAGTCAGCCCGCTGCTCGCCATAAGGCGGTTTGCTTTATTCTATGACGGAAGAGAAGTTAATAGGATTCATATGAAAAAGAATTCTTTGCATGCTCCTCATAATCATCAGGAATATTAGCAGTTGCAAAGTTTACAAAATCATCCGTGTAAGCGACAAGTTCACAAGATTTCATATACTGCTTGGTATCTCTTTTTTGCGTATGAGATTGGATGTTTTTTCGGCGAACACAGACGTAGTTCTTACTTGAGACATAATAGATTTTGTACCCTGCGTTGTAGCACTTTTTCAACCATTTCGCGTCAGATCCTCCGATCGTATCTTCCGGAAACTTAATTTTTTTCCATACGTTTTTTCGAAAGAACAACGTACCGCCTTTCAGTCTTCTTCCGAGCATGTGTTCTTTTCCTTTACGATATTCCATGAGTGCTTTCTTTTCTTCGAAGTACACATAAGTGGAGTGTTTACCAACGATGGGTGCTTTTTTTGCCTTCAAGGCGAGGAGAGACTCCTTTAAATAATGGGGACCATAATAATCATCATCATCGAATTTGGCGATAAAAGTTCCCTTTGCTCTTTTAATTGCCCAATTCAAACATTTTCCTAATGTGTACCGCTCGGGGAGCTTATAAACTCTCACATTATCATAATCTTTTGCTTTTCTCTTCCATGTTTTCAGACTCATACTGTCGTTATTTAAAATAATGATTAGCTCCTTATTATGCCACTCCTGCCGTTCATAATTTGAGAAAATGTTATCCATGAATTCAGGTCTCATGGTGCAAGCGATGATAGAAGCCATATTATCTGTTCAACTCCTTATCTATAATCGCTTTTCTTTTATTCCACGTGGAATTTTTCGTAACTTTATATTTTTTCTTTTTAATGACTTTTTTATAGAGTTTAAGAAAGTTATCTGTCATTACTTTATCTGAATAATATTTTTTAACATACAAGCGGCATGTTTTTGGAGATGGATACGATTTACCGCTCTTCACTTTGCGTGACATCTCATTCACATTATTACAGAGCAGCTGTGATAAGCCATGCAGCACTTCAGGAATGGCTCCCGCTTTGAACGCAAGCACGGGGGTGCCGCAAGCCAGTGCTTCAATAAGAACTAGACCAAAGGGTTCATTCCAAGTCGAAGTGAATAGGACACAGCTTGCTTCGGATAACAGTTTCATTTTTTGTTCACCGCCAACAGGACCGATAAACCGGATCTTGTCATTTAAGTGCGGTTTAATTTGTTCATTAAAGTAAGCTACATAATTTGGGTTGTTATTAAAGGTCCCTGCAATAATAAGCTCTTTGCCTGTTTTCTGGGCGACCTCAACCGCAAGATGGACTCCTTTTCCGCTCATCATTCTGCCAATAAAGAGTAAGTAACCTTTTTTCTTCTTTTTATAAGGATAGTCACTTAAACGAATACCGTTATGAACGTAATAGCCTTTTTTATTGATATCTCTTATTTTTTTACTGACAAATACAGGAATTTGGCTTCCTGCCGCACTTTTAGAGTGTGAATTACGGATTGTCGGAATTGGAGGATTAGACTTGGCTACAATGCCGTAGTGGTCATGAATGATATCTACATCAGAAGGCGTGTTTTTGATAATAAAAACCAGTTGATCTTCTTTACTATCTGAAGGATATTCAAATGTTTTCGTGGCGCGAGTGTTTGAGCCTTTTTTGGCAAATAGGATCACTTCATGACCGCGATTAACAAGTTCCTCTGTAAGATAATACACATCTCGCTGCGTACCCCCATAATCAATAGGCGGTACGGGGAGTGAATTCGTTGATACCTGAACAATCTTCAAAATGAATCTGCCTCCTTTGAACTAGCCGAAGCTAAGCCTTACTACTCCACAGTCTATGCCGTCTGCGTAGAGAAGGAATGGGCCTTTTTAGAACCTATTAACTAATGTCTCTTTCTTCTATGAGGTACGAGAATCCAATCCAAAGCTATTTCATTTTCATAGAATATTGAGAATGCAGTAATGGAAAGGAGTGTGCGATCCTTTGAAAGGACTAATCCTATGTGCAGGAAAAGGAACCCGGTTATATCCATTCACCGTTTCTTATCCCAAAACATTGATTCCTGTAGCGAACGTCCCATTGCTTCACGGATGCATTGATAAATTAATTGATCAAAACATAACCGAGATTGGGATCGTGATCCATCCTTCTCAGGAATCTAGTATCAGAGAAAGTGTGCAAAAGATAGACGAACAAAATATGAGAATTACGTATATCTATCAACGAAAGCCCGCCGGGATTGCAAATGCAATTTTGCAGGCGAAGGATTTTATTGGTGAGGAATCCTTCATATTGCTGCTAGGAGATAATCTAATCTCTACTTCACTAGAGATACTCAAAGATCAAGTGGATATTGAGAAAAATGATGCTGCTTTATTGTTAGCTGAGGTGGATCATCCTCAAGATTATGGAATTGCCGAGGTGACTGGCTCAAAAATTGTAAGACTGGAAGAAAAACCGCAAAAGCCTAAATCCAATCTTGCTGTGCTGGGTGCTTATGCTTTTTCATCGTCCATCTTTAAGGCAGCCGAAACGATCAAACCTTCCGCTAGAGGGGAATACGAAATCACGGATGCGATCCAGTGGCTGATTCAGGAAGGGTATCCCGTTGCTTATCAAAAGACAGAAATATCGAGTATTGATGTAGGAACCGTAGAAAGATGGATTACAGCCAACCGAAAAATGCTGAAAGAAATGCCGTATGAGAGTAATATTCATCCTTCGGTCATTGTAAAAAACAGTACGATTTTTGGACCTGTCTCTATTGAACAGAACTGTGTTATAGAAGATGCGGTGATTGGTCCTTATGTATCAATTGGAGAGAATTCGACAATAAATGGCTGCTCTATACAGGATAGTATCCTCCTCAGCCATGTTCATCTAAAGAAAATAGGGCACCTCCTTCGGAAGATGGTGGTTGGCTCAGGTTCTACTTGGGTCGGGATCGAACAAAAAGGAGAAGATCAGGGATGAATATACTTTTGATTGGCACAGGGTATGTGGGAACAACAACAGCTTTGGTATTTGCCGAAATGGGATGGAAGGTTACGGGGCTTGACACAGATCAGCAGAAATTAAATCAACTGCAAAAAGGTATCTTATATTTTCATGAACCCGGCTTAAAGGAACTGCTGATAAAACATAACAATTCAGGTCAACTTCAATTCACTTCTAATAAGAAAGAAGCCATCCAAAAAAGTGACGTCATATTTATTTGTGTGGGAACTCCTTCACGTCCAGACGGGAGTGCAGATCTATCCTATGTGAAACAGGTAGCAGAAGATGTGGCTTATCATATGAATGGCTATAAACTTGTCGTAAATAAAAGTACCGTTCCCGTAGGAACACAGGAAAAAGTGACGGAATGGATCTCAGAATCGAATCGGCATGCACACCCTTATGATGTCGCGTCTAATCCTGAATTTTTACGTGAGGGAAAGGCATTAGAAGATTCATTACATCCGGACCGTATTATTATTGGAACAAAAAGTGACCGAGCGGCAAAATTACTCCAGCAGCTGTATTCCTCTATGACTTGTGAAATCATCGAAACTACCCCGCGCACGGCCGAACTCATCAAATATGCATCCAATGCATTCCTTGCCACCAAAATTTCTTATATGAATGAACTTTCCAGATTAAGTGATCGACTAGATGTAGATATCAGAGAGGTAGCTCAAGGCATGGGTCTTGATCTTAGAATTGGGTCAAGATTCTTGCAAGCCGGAATTGGCTATGGAGGATCCTGCTTTCCTAAGGATGTATCTGCGCTGCAGCAAACCGCAGAAGAGAACGGAATGAAACTTCAGATATTAGAACAAGTGGTAAGCGTAAATAAAAGCCAATATCTATACTTGCTCGATAAAGCAAAGAATAGATTAGGAGATTTTGCAGGCAAGAAAGTAGCTGTTCTAGGTTTAGCATTTAAACCTGACACAGACGACATCCGTGAAGCTCCGTCACTTCGTTTGATTCAGGATTTACTGGGTCAACAAGCCACTGTTCATCTATATGACCCGATCGCCAAACTCCCCGCTGATTTCACACATGATCATCTGACCGTTGTTCCTATGGCTGAAGATGTATTTAAAGAGGCAGATGTAGTATTCATATGTACCGAATGGACAATGTTCCAAGAACTAGACTGGAAATCAATGCATCAGCAAATGAAGCAGCCCAACCTTTTTGATGGACGGAATATGCTTGACGCGGAGACCATGAAGTCATTAGGTTACTACTATGAAGGCATTGGTTATAAGTAGAAGACAAAAATAGCGATCACAGGAGTGAATACATTCTATTAATGATGTTCTTATAAGGAAAAGTGACGTTCTAATAGGGACAAGAGCTTATTATACTAGCTGCCAATTTGGCGGCTTTTTTCTTGTAAGACATGTAAACTAAATGTCATCTGAATGTAACTTTCATAGAAATGACTATGTTACTATGTATATATTACAAATAATACCAGGAGAATGATACGACATGAAAAAACGATTCAAAGTCTTGATGGTGACGTGTTCTGCTTTTGTATTGATATCTGGTTCTGCTGTCGCTATGACATCCTTGCCACAGATTTATATTAATAATGTAGAATATGCAAATTCCTATGGGAAATTAAAAATCGAAGAAGGTACGGCAATGATTTCTTTACGCACCATGGTGCAGCTGTTTAAAGGAGAAGTGGCATACAAAGACCACGGTATTTATATTACCCTTCCAGAAGCAACTCATTTAGCTAGACAAGTAAATGGTCTGATGAACGGGCTTGCTGCAACAACACCGGAAGAAGCAGCAAATACATGGATTCGCGGAGTTCAGCGTCGAAGCGGTCCAACTCAGTATGCAGTGATGACTTCAGAATTACAGAAAAAAACCAAACAAGAATTTGAAGATAATTCCTGGGTTACAGGCGGATCGAGTCCGCATATGGGAACGGTAACGAAGATGGATACAAAAACCTTGTCAGCTGATAAAGTACAAATTTCATTTTCCTATCCGCTGCTCGTAGCTGCAGATGGAATTATAGATTATGGGAAAGCAGTCCTCACTATTGTGAAAGCAGGTGACCCTGAATATTGGGCGATCTCGGAAATATCTTTGAAAGATCCTGGGGATACGGGTCTTATGATTGGTGCAAATCTGATTGATTAGTAGGTCAGCTTCTTCAATTGAAGAAGCTTTTTTCTTGTGGTATTCTTGATTATGCAAATCGTAATATAAACATGTAATTATATGTTCATCTCCTAAAAGAATTGATATCGTTTTGCTTTGCCGATCCTTGTGATCGGTTTTTTATAATTGGAGGAAGGAGATACATACCTATGAAAGGTACACACGATTTAACTCAAGGCCCAATTATGCCGACCTTAATGAAATTAGCACTTCCCATTGTTGCGACGAATTTCATCTCAACAACGTATGGCATTGTGGATATGATCTGGGTTGGGAGACTTGGCAGCGGCCCGGTTGCGGCCATTGGTACAGCTAGTTTTTTTATCAATTTAGCAATTGCTTTGTCTACCTTGATAACGATTGGTACGGGGATTAAAGTATCTCATTGTATGGGAGCGGGTCAGGAAGACAAAGCTAAGTCCTATGTGAAAAATGGATTTGTGATGTCTGTTTTGTTAAGCGTACTGTATATGATTTTTGTCTTTCTTGCTCAGGATCAGCTGATTGGTTTCTTTGATCTTGGAAGTAGTGAAGTGGAACGAATGGCAAAACAGTTTCTACTCATTTCTATTTTAGGGACGGTCTTTTCCATACTGAATACGTTATACGCTACGATATTGAATGCTATGGGGAACAGTAAACAACCATTTCGTATTTATACGATAGGACTCATTTTAAATATTGCCTTGGACCCATTCCTCATCTTCGGTTTTGGAAATTTTGAAGGATGGGGTGTCGTAGGGGCTGCTATCGCGACACTGACAGCGAATATCGTTGTGACCCTGTTATTTTTCTTGCAGACTCGTCATTCTAATCTGGTTACAATAGCACTTGTATGGGATGCCAAGCTTCTAAAAGAAGTCATCCGCATGGGGGTTCCGATCACGATCCAACGCGTTACTTTTACGATGATTTCAATTATTATTGCCAAATTAATTGTACGTTTTGGAGCGGAGGCTATTGCCGTTCAAAAAGTAGGAATTCAAATCGAATCGATCTCTTATATGACCATTGGAGGACTACAGGGTGCGATCGCGGCCTTTTTCGGACAAAATTATGGGGCCCGGCGGATGGATCGTATCCATGAGGGTTATGCCAAAGCGCTCTCGCTGACTTCTGTATTCGGTATTGTTATTTCTCTTATTTTTATACTATTCCCAGAGCAACTGTTTTCTCTATTCTTATCAGATGCGAAGAGTCTCGCTCTTGGAACGGATTATATGCGAATCTTAGGCTATTCTCAGTTGTTTATGTGTCTCGAACTAATGACAGTGGGTGCATTTAATGGAATAGGTAAAACGCATATTCCTCCGCTATTTAGCATCACTTTTACAGCACTAAGAATACCGCTTGCTATCATTTTATCGGAACCTTTCGGTTTAAATGGGATATGGATGGCAATTGCACTAAGCAGTGTGTTTAAAGGTCTGGTTCTCGTCTATTGGTTTAGAAGATCTTTACGCAAAATGACGGTTCCACAAACGGTGATCTAAAACAAGAAGGAAGGTTCATTCATGAGATTACTAGATCATAAATTCATCCAAACATTAAGGGAACACTCATTACAAGAAGAGCTGCTCCAAGGTCGATTTGGACTGGAAAAAGAAAATGTAAGGGTGAATCAAGAAGGAAAGCTTGCCTTAACTCCTCATCCAGAAGCTTTTGGGAATAAGCTTGAGCATCCTTATATTCAAACGGACTTTTCGGAGAGCCAAATGGAAATGATTACGCCCACTTTTGAATCGATAGAGGAAGCTTATTATTTTTTAGAAGCGCTGCAAGATATCGTATCTCACGAATTAATGGAGAAGGGAGAATATTTGTGGCCGAGCAGCAATCCCCCAATGCTGCCAAAAGAAAATGAAATTCCAATCGCGCAAATGAACGATCCGATTGCGGATGAATATCGTCATGAGCTAGCGGATAAATATGGGCGAAAACGCCAGCTGCTTAGCGGAATTCATTATAACTTCTCGTTTGAAGAACGTTTTCTTCGCGAATTGCACCACATCGAAGGCGGCAGCGAAGAATACAAATTGTTCAAAGATGCGGTTTATTTTAAAGTAGCTCGCAACATGCTTCGGTACCGCTGGATGTTGATCTATTTAACGGGGGCAAGCCCTGTGTTCGATAGAACTTATATGGATATTTGTGTAGCAACAGGACATTCCGATGATAACGAAAGCTATTATTTTCCGAATATGAACTCACTGCGAAATAGTTCATGCGGCTATCGAAATACAAAACCGATGAGGGTTTCATATGATTCAGCTAAGGATTATGTTCGTGATTTAAAAGAGTTGATTCAGAAAGATGAATTACTGAGTGTAAAAGAATTTTATAGCCCGGTTCGTATCAAAACCGCAAAAGGCATAGATCCACTGCAAGAACTGCTAGAAGATGGAGTCGCTTATTTGGAACTGCGATTCATTGATTTAAACCCGCTTTATAAGAATGGAATCAGTATTGATACCTTAAGACTTATTCATTTGTTCTTACTCTTTATGTTGCTGAAGAAGGACGAGCCGTTTAGCGAGCAGGATCAAAGGATAGCTGATTTGAATCATGATCAGTTAATTACAAACGGGATGACCGGTCATTTACACGATAAAGAGAACAGCAAAAAATGGATGAAAGAGACTGCGCTCACTTGCATAGAAGAAATGGAAGAGATGGTGGCTCTTTTGTTCCCTAAGAAAGAGATGTATGTGCAAATTTTAGAGAATGCGAAACGAAAAATTATGCATCCAGAACTTAGTGCTGCTTCGATCGTGAAGTCCGAAATTCAAAAATCTTCGTACCTTACGTACCATCTCGAAAAAGCGAAAGAATACGCCGAGCAAAGCATTTTGACGGGATATCGTTTTTCCGGGTATGAGGATCTTGAACTATCCACTCAACTTCTTCTAAAAGCGGCGGTAAAACGCGGAATAAAATTTGAAATACTAGACCGAGAAGAAAACTTTGTTGTATTAACCAAAGGAAATCATAAGGAATACGTGAAGCAAGCGACAAAGACATCGTTAGATTCGTATAGCACCGTCTTGATTATGGAAAATAAGGTCGTTACTAAGGCTGTACTATCTCAGCATGGCATACGCGTTCCGTCCGGTGAAGTGTTTCATCGTTTAGACGAAGCTAAACAATCGTATGATATGTACCGAGGTAAACCAATCGTGATAAAGCCGAAATCGACCAACTTCGGACTTGGTATTACGATTTTTAACGAAGAATATTCTAGAGAAGACATGGATAAAGCTTTCGAGATCGCTTTTACGCATGACCGAACCGTTCTTCTTGAAGAATTCATGACAGGGAAAGAATATCGTTTTCTCGTGATGGGGGATGAGGTTGTGGGGGTGCTGCACCGGGTTCCTGCCAATGTCGTCGGAGACGGTGTTCATACCATTCAGGAATTGGTTCACGAGAAGAATAAGGACCCACTTCGGGGAAGAGGGTACAAGACACCTTTGGAGAAGATTCAGCTTGGAGATTCAGAAGAGATGTTTCTGAAGAATCATAATAAAGGATGGAACGATATTCCTGCAAAAGGGGAAGTCATCTATTTAAGAGAAAACTCGAATATCAGTACAGGTGGAGATAGCATTGATTATACGGATGAGGTGGATGAAAGCTATATGCGGATTGCGATTCAATCAGCGAAGGCTGCCGGTGCAACCATCTGCGGAGTGGATATGATGATTGATGATGTTGATGTTCAAGCGACAGAATCGAATTACAGCGTTATCGAAATCAACTTCAATCCTGCGATTCATATTCACTGTTACCCATATAAAGGAAAGAATCGGAAGGCGAATGAAAAAGTGCTTGATCTGCTGTTTAATAAGGATCAATCGTAATTCGAATGAAATTGATTAGATTCGTTTTAATATAGTCATTACAGGGTAGTATTGTCCCCTCCAAGCAGCAACTTATAAAGACTCATGTTATCATGTAGAAATGAGTGAACTTGGAGGGGAATAAATGAAGCTTAATCTTGTACCCCGAGTTTGAATATGACACAATAACGATAACGAATGATGAGAGAAAGAAGAGAAAGAATGTAATCTTCATCAACTATATGCGTATAAATGAGGGATTAACCATGAAACAAGACCCACTTCAAACTATTGAGCACGAGATCGCATTGCTAGTACGTCTTACAACCGCTTATAAGCCTCGCCTAGGAGTTCTTGATCGTTCTGAGTATCTTCTGCTTAGCGAACTGGATAATGATAGTCCGCTCGCGATGAATATCCTTGCTGAGAAATTACAACTTAGTCTTTCCACAGCAAGCAGACAAGTTGCTACGTTAGAAGCAAAGCATTTCATTCAGCGGTTTCCTGACCCTCATAATGGACGAATTAGCCTTTTGGAAATTACGCAGGAGGGGAAAGAAGTTCTACAGAGAGTTCAGCGCGCTAGGTATGAAGTATATGAAAAGGTGCTTCAAGATTGGACTCATGATGAATTAAAAACCTTAGAAGCCAATTTGACTCGCTTAAATCGAGATTTCAAAAGATGGAATAAAAAATAATCTACATAATTAGCAACTTCACTACTGGATAATTTTAGTGATTGATTTAATAATACGAAGTTGTATAATGTAACTTACTCACTATAACTTGTAACATACAACTTGTATATTACAAGTTAGTTTATAAAGTGAGTTATTTTAATTTAGGAGGGTTTCATTTATCTATACGCTAATCTTTAATTTTCTACTAGGTTAGGGCGTAAGACAACTAGAGGAGGACATATATGAGTCAAAGCAATCAGGCAACGATGACCAATCCAAAGAAATTAAGTATTCCTAAATACATAATTATGTCGATTCTTACCATCTTTTCGATTGGACCACAATATTTTCTTAATCTTTCTTATACTGTTGGACAAAGTGTTATTCAGAATGGGCTTCATCTGAGTGCGCAGGAGATGCTTATTCCTTCAAGTTTATCCAGTCTTGCATTTGCACTTGGCATACCATTAGGACGTGTTTTTTCTAAAAAATTTGGACTGAGAAACTTCTATCTTAGCCTTGTGTTTGTTTTTCTGTGCGGGACCATTATTGATGCATTATCCTATAATATAACCACGTTAATCATCGGAAGGATGATCCAAGGGCTTAGTGCGGGGATGCTGTTTTTAACGATCCTGTCTGCTAAATTTCTTTCATTTCCGAACCATTTACGTCAGTTCTTCATGTTCTCGGTCGTTGTGGGACTCTTTGGTGCGTCAGCCATTGGAGCGATATTTGGTACGATATCTTTAAGCACGGATGCTTGGCGCTGGCTGTATATTATTAATATATTTTGCTCACTGCTTTGTCTCTGCGTTGGTTTTGTTACATTACCTAAACAAAAAGCAGAACAAAAAGAAAAAACGGTGATCAACAAAAACGGACTTCTCTTATTAGGTCTTCTGACGGCAGCCTTCGCTTTTCCTATTCTTAATCTACAAGAAAAAGGCTTTGATTCCGTTTATGTTTGGCCTTTTCTCGTTATAGCTATAATTCTTATGACGCTTCTTTTCAATAATGATAGTCGAAATGAATTTCCTATTGTGCCAATACGTGCTTTAGCCCAGCCCAAGGCTGTGTTTGGTACAGTAATGGCAGCAGCGGGACATATCTCACTTATTGTTATCTTTGTTGGGGTTAATGGATACATGCGAACGATTAAAAATGTTTCATTCATCGACTTCACTTATTTTTATTGCTGTTTCTTTATAGGCATTGTCATATCCGCTATCTTATGCGCTCTATTCTACGATAGGTGGGGAGCAGGAATTCTAGGAATCGTAGGTTCGATACTCACCGTTATCGTAAGTATGAAGTGGTCCTCAATACAACCTGAGGCATCGCTCACTACGCTTAATTTCCAAATGGCTTGTTTAGGCTTTGGCCTCAGTATGACCTTTATATCAGGCGCAATAGGAACTTTATTTGCAGGAAATGCACATCAAGCATCCAGTCGTTCAGCTTCACTGCACACGATCAGAAACTATGCAGGTGCCGTCTTTGCACCATTCCTTGGGTGGTTTCTCTACCTTCTGAATGCAAATCAATATGAAAAACAGATAGGGCAGCTCAGTCAGATCGATACGATAGCAGATATAAATGCCAAGAAGGCAGCGATTCTTAGCACTTACCATGGACTATTCGCGATTCTGCTTATATTAGGTGTTATTATGTTAATTGCATCGATAGGGAAAATGGCAACCGGTAAAGGTCATGCATTAGTGAAAAAAGAAAAAACTACCGTTTAATCTTACTATCCAGGCGAAGGACTTCTAAGTTCTTCGTCTTTTTTATCTTACATGATATTACATGTGTAAAGATGCTAAAATGAAGAGATGGTGAATAAATCCACACCGAAAGCAAGTAATGTTGGGAGCAAAATGTGATGACACAAAATAGGAATACAACCGTATGTATTGTTGGCGGAGGACCTTCAGGGTTGCTATTAGGCCTCTTGTTAGCTAAGCAAGGAATCCATGTGACGGTGCTAGAGAGTCAACCGAATTTTGAACGTAAATTCAGAGGCGAAGTGTTACAACCTCGTTTCATTCGATTAATGAAACAATTAGGACTGGATCAGCATCTGTACCAGTATGAACATATAAAGCTGTTAACGGGAGAAATCTGGAGCGAGGATAAACTGATTTCGTCTATCGATTACGCAGAGGATACGCCAGAAGCACCTTTTTCCGTACGAATGAAGCAGTCTGTATTACTCCAAGCTCTATATGATGAAGCAGTAAAGTATGATCATTTTCACATGATTTTTAATGCCAGAGTGAAGTCATTGATCACAGAGGAAGACAGAATCAGTGGGGTGGTTGCTCTTACTCAGAAACAAGAAGTTCGAATTCATGCCCATCTGACTGTAGGTGCAGACGGACGTTTTTCAACCATTCGAAAACTGGGTGATTTTACGTATAAATATAAGAATCATGATTTTGATGTGATTTGGTTCACCGTACCCATTCAGGAAGATCAGCATAAAGATATTTTTTTCAGAGTAACTAATTATCGCAGTTTCATTGTTGTACCCAGTTCAAGTGACGTACTGCAAATCGGGTTTACAGTGAGGAAAGGGGAATGGGAGGTAATAAAGCAGAGGGGAATCGGTGCCCTCTCTGAGGAACTAATCAGCGTATTCCCAGATTTACAAGAACCGCTGCGTGAGATTACTGATTTTAAGTCCTTTGTTACCTTAAAAGCCGATGTATTCTTTGTTGATCAATGGTATAAAAAAGGTTGTGTACTCATTGGAGATGCCGCTCATTGCTCGTCTCCAGTAGGCGCAATCGGGATTTCTTTGGCAGCAGAGACAGCAGCCGTTTTAGCGGATTTAATTCATGCGTCTATACAAGATGAGGATCTCGATTTTAGAGAAGTAGAGTCTTTAACCGCTTTACGAGCGAAAGAAGTGATGATGGTCCACCGGATGCAGGGATTGATCGCGAAGGCCATTATTAAAGCTCCAAGATGGACGAAAAAATGGGTGATCGCATCTGCACCACTACTTTCTAAAACGAAGTTATTTCATCTTGCAAAAAGGAAGTTTTTATTAGGAAAGACAATTGATCGTCTAGGTAACTAGCACCTTCTTTTATTGACAAACATTCCATACCCTCTATAATCTAAATGAACAAGTGTTCAATAAATGGCTGGAGGGATTGTCATGCGTTTGGAAGGTAAAGTTGCGGTCGTTACCGGAGCTGCATCAGGTATGGGGAAAGCAATTGCAGAGTTATATGCGAAAGAGGGAGCAAGCGTTGTTGTGTCAGACCTGAACATCGAAGGTGCAGAAGTGGTCGCATCAGGTATTGAGGCCAATGGCGGAAAAGCGATTGCTGTAAAAACCAATGTTGCCGATCTGAACGATATTAATGAAATGATTGATACGGCAGTTAACGAATTTGGAACACTTGATATTTTAGTGAACAACGCAGGTATTATGGATAATATGGGTCCAGTCGGTGATGTTAACGATGAGAGCTGGGATCTCATTTTTGATGTCAATACGAAAAGTGTTATGCGCGCAATCCGTAAAGCACTTCCGATCTTTTTGGATAAAGGAAGAGGAATCATTATAAATACAGCTTCAACAGGCGGTTTTAGCGGAGCTCATGCAGGTGCAGCTTATACAGCGTCCAAGCATGCCGTTATTGGGATTACGAAAAATACGGGCTTTATGTATGCACAGAAAGGTATTCGTTGTAATGCGATTGCTCCGGGTGCAACAATGACTAATATTTCTTCTACAATAAAGAACGTGAATGAGTTTGGAGCTTCGAGAACAAAAGTTACACAAGGCGCTATCCCTCGCATTGGGCAAGCAGAAGAAATTGCTGGGGTCGCTCTATTTCTAGCATCGGATGAGTCGAGCTTCGTAAATGGTGCGGTGCTTGCTGCGGATGGTGGCTGGACAGCAGGTTTCTAAAGGGTTATAAAATAACCGTCCTCAGCGTTTAAAAAACTCATTGCCTCAAGGGAGACGATGAGTTTTTTGTATTTGAGAAAATCTATCCTAGTCAAGAACGACTGGGATTCTGTACAATATAAAGATAATTATTCAAATTATACCTGCTGAATGGAGAGAAGGGGACTTATGGAGAGAAAAAGAAAAACGATCTTATTTCAAGGAGACTCCATTACCGATGGGAATTGGGGACGAGATATGGACCTGAATCATATTCTTGGACATGGTTATGTATATCTTCTTGCAAGCCAGTTAGGAGCGGAGTTTGCAGCAAGCCAGCCTCATTTTATAAATAGAGGGATTAGTGGAAATCGAGTCTCCGATCTGTATGCACGTTGGAATGAAGATACGATTAGTTTACAACCTGACCTGATTAGTATTCTTATTGGTGTTAATGATGCAACGAGCCTTATTTCTGGTGATCCACGCGGAGCTACAGACCGTTTTGAACGAATCTATCACCAGTTGCTGAGCGAAACAAGAGAAGTGCTTCCTCAGACAGGATTGGTGCTATGTGAGCCTTTTATTCTTCAAACAGAGTTAACAGCAAATAACTGGACAGAGCTGCGTAAAAAGACAGATGAGTATCGCTCTATCGTTAGGGAACTCTCACATACATACCATACCTTATTTATCCCTCTGCAAGAGGTATTTGATCAGGCAGCAGACAAAGTGACCCCTGAATATTGGATGTGGGATGGAATTCACCCGACCGCTGCGGGACACGAGCTTATTGCTAATGAGTGGCTAAAGGTTGTGCAGCAAAGTGAGTACGCTATTGGGTAGGTAAAAATCAAAACCAGGAAGTAGTAGACTGCTCCTGGTTTTATTGCCCCACGTGTTGACGGAAAAGAAAATAACAGGTCGGCTGTTATTAACTAGGTATGTTTGTTGTAGCGAAGTGTACATAGAAGCTGAATGACTTTATTACGTTGTTGGTTAGAGAGGAAAGGTAGTGATGAAAATAAAATGAAAGTAAAAGTAATGTATATATCCATCGTTGTGATTGGTCTTTTTGTACTTTTTTATCCGGATTTATCCGAAAGATACTATGATTATCAGCAGCAGAAACTGATTCAAAGCTGGGAGGAAAGTTTTCAAAATATTCAGCAAACTGAAGAAGAAATGGATCAGGTAAGTGAAACGAATCATGATGAAATGATGAATACAAGTCTGGAAGATCTTAAATCGGCTTTTAGTGAATATGAGAATATGGAAGGAATTTTAACAATTAATAAAATTGTTTTGAAGCTGCCGATCTTGCAGGGAGCTACTCAAGAAAATTTGAAAACAACCTTAGCGAGTATTGAAAATACGAGTAAAGCTGGCCAAACCGGAAATTACGCGATAGCAGGTCATAGAAGTCATACCTATGGGCGAAATTTTAATAGACTCGATGAGTTAGAGATAGGAGATATCATAGATATTAGAAACGAAGATAGCTCGTTTCAATATCAAGTTACTGAGAAACTGATTGTAGAACCTCAAGATGTTTGGGTATTGGAGGGGAATGATGTGGATAAAGAGTTAACGTTGGTTACGTGCGATCCGCTGATTAATCCCACACATCGCCTTATAGTCAAAGCCAAATTAGTCGAATGAAAAATAGTACAGGAAATTTTAGCATTAAGTTACTAAATGATATATAATATGTCGAAGTATGTGAGCCGCAAAGGGCAATAATAGAAATCTAGCGAGAAGTGGACATAATATTTTCAGTAACTGCCTCAGATAAGAAGAAATTAATGAGTTCTAAGGCGATAGGAAAATATAAAATAGTATAGCTGAAGTTACGATGTTAACAAAAGCTATTAGGAGAGAAATCGAATCTCTCTAAAACGATTTTGTAAAGTCCAACTTCCGCATAAAGGGAGACCCTTCGTGTTTTTGTTGTGTCTTCATGTTGCTCTTGGCATACTCAGCTTCATTATTTTAATTGAGAGGTGGATGTGAGAGTTTTGAACAATTTCAAGAGAATGCTTCCTCTGTTTTTGGTAGTCATGGTATTGTGCAATTTGGTATTTCCTTCTGTGTCAATCCATGCTGATGAAAAGACGGCTAGTTCGGAAGAGAAGACTGTGGTGACAGTTACTGATTCTGTCTATTTGGAGGACGATTCAGTAAACACGGATAATTCTAGAGGACTAGAAATAAAGGAAAACATTATTACTAGTGTTAAAATGTACAATCAAAAACCAGAAATTAACGAGAGTAACGATTTAATAATAAAAGGAGAATCAATTGAGCAAGTACGACCGAACATTGACGATGAAGTAGCTGTCATTTTCACTTGGGAGGTTGAATACAAAGGTAAAGACTCCATCTATACGTTTAATTTACCAGACAAATTCAAGATTGGATCGGAATTAAGCGATAGATTGGATGGAGATGTTGGACAATACTTCGTTAAACCTAATGGCGAAGTTACGTTTATCTTTGATGAAGATGATGCTTCGATCGGACAGACATTAGAAGGTAATTTCTATGTTTGGATATCATATGATGAAAGTAAGATGGATGATGGCTTACAGCAACAATTCGACTTTAGTTCCGTGGGACAAGGCATTATTAATGTGAATTTTGCGAACAATGCCCAAGATGCATTCACTAAATCGGGTGAAGCAAATAAAAATAACTTTAACTCTGATGAAATAACATGGACGATTGATTTCAACCAAAGTGAGAATACAATCGAGAATGCAGTTCTGTCGGATACTCTTCCTGATGATTTAAAACTAAAAGGCAATATTGAAATTCGACCTTTGGTAGTTCAATTAAACGGGTCGGTGATCGCAGGAAATGTAATTGATACAAAAACTGAGTTTCCGATTAACTTTGGAGATATTGATCAAGCGTACCGAATTACATATACCACCAGTGTTGTAGCACCAACTACAGCCCCTTTTACAAATCGAGAATATAAGAATGAAACTAGTTTGACCGGTAATGACGGACAGTACGACCAATCTGCTATTGGTAAAGTCACTGTGAGTTTCAATGAACCGTTAAACAAGACTGGCCAAGACAGTGAGTATGATCCGGTTACCCAGACGATTACTTGGAAAGTTAAGTATAATTATAATCAACAATCGATTTCCCAGGCTGACGCATGGATTGAAGACTCTTTTGACACAACGAAACAGAAATTAGTCGAAGATTCTGTGAAAGTTTATCAAGTGGACATCGATAATAGCGGAAAGCCGACTGTAAATAAAGATCCGTTGGCGTCTAGTGAATATACTCTAAGTGGGGTAAATAGTGGGTTTGATGATGGCTTAAAGTTGCAATTCAACCATAATATCAATACGGCTTATGTAATTGAATATCAGACGCAAGCGATTGATCGGGTTTATAACGATACCACGGTAACCAATTCCGTATATATGTACGATGGAACAAAAGTAGAAACGGAAAAAGGCATCAAAGAAGTGATTTTTGCAAAAAGTAAATTGTCTGAAGATTTCAATAAAAAAGAAATTACGTGGAAACTCGTTCTAAACCGTGATTTGAAGGACATGACGGACATTGTTATCACAGATGATTACTCGGATAGAAATATGAAATTGAAACCTGGATCGTTAGTGGTTTCTGGAATTAAAGAAGGAGACTATCAGCTTGTAGCGAATAGTGGTGACGCAAATTATGAGAAAGGGTTTGTTATTCAGTTAAACAAAGACGTAACGGTTAGTAACATGGTTGAAATCACCTATACGACAACGTTTGATCCTACAGCTGAAAATAAGCCGAAAGATAATGAGTATAGAAATACAGCCACGCTAGCGTGGAATGAATCGGGTATAGCAAAGGGTCCTATTACCAAATCTGACGTTGTAATACCTCAAGATTATACGGTTTATAACGGAAATAAAATAGGTGAATACAATGCAAAAGATAAATCGATAACCTGGACTGTTGATGTGAATTACAATTTGTTTAATATTCAAGATGCAATTATGAATGACGAATTTACTGGAAACCAAACTTTTGTAGATGGATCTTTGAAGGTTTACAATCTTAATTTAAACGAAGCTAATAATGCTACTTCAGTCGGCGATGAGCTTACGTTTGCAGAAGATCAATTTAAACTGAATGAGGACAAAAAGGGCTTTCAATTGAATCTTGGTAACATAGGTGAAAAAGCGTATCGTATTAAGTATAAGACGAGTCTTGATGGAGCAACCCCTATTGTTGGTAATTATTCTAATCATGCAACCTTGAGGGATGGAAAAAGCGGTCCAATGCGGTTTGACAAATCTGCAGTGGTTACACCTAAGCATGGGGGTATTTATGTAAACAAAACAGGAAAACAAGAAGGATCAACAGACATTGCCTCCTGGACGGTAACGATAAATCCAAGCCAGTCGTATATTGCAGCAGGTTCTAAGCTCACTGATACGTTATCTGAGAATCAAATTTTACTCGCAGATACATTGAAATTATATAAAACAGAGTTACCTGAAAACAATTCTGGTCAGATTTCAAAAAAATCAGAGTTGGTTGATGCAAATGATTATGATCTAGAAGTTAACGGTAATACCTTTACGTTTACATTTAACAAAGCATTAAACACTGCATTTATTCTAGAATATAGTTCATACATTAATGCAAATGATGGTGAGAAAATTAGTAATAAGGTTGATTTTGCAGGACAGTCTTCTTCTGTAAAGGGAGATGATAATCAAGAAGGAATTAAAGTTTCACTGGCTGGAGCAGGTGGAGGAGCATCAACGGGTAAAGGTAAGATCAAGATAACGAAAGTTGATGATACAGATCAACCGCTCGCAGGAGCTATTTTCCAGATTTACAATGCTACTGGAACTACACTCTTGGAAACCTTGAAACCTACGGATGAATACGGAGAGACAGAAACCTCTAGAGACTACAGATCTAATAATAAAACGAACGGATTGCCGTACAAGTTAAAAGAAGTATCTGCACCTAGTGGATATTTAGTAGATTCCGAATATGGCTCTGAAACAGGAAAAATAATAGAATTTAAGGATCCTAGTGTACCGTTTAAAGTGATGAATCAAAAGATTCGTCAGGGATTTGAATTAACAAAGGTTGATTCTAATGATTTTACGAAGAAGTTAAAAGGCGCAATTTTCGAGCTGCGTTTGAAGAAAGGCCAAGATACAGAACTTGTGGAAGTTTTGACAACTGGTGAAGATGGAAGAATAGCATTAGGGAATTTAGTTCCAGGAGACTATGAATTGATAGAAATACAAGCTCCTGAGTATTATAAATTGGATGCAACACCGATTTCTTTTACCATTGTTTCTAATCAAACGCAAATCATTACGTTAACGCAAACAAACGAACTAGGCACAGATGGCAAATTAGTCGTTACTAAAGTGAATGCTAAAGATCAGTCTGTATTAAAAGATATCGAATTTGAACTGCGCGATAGTACAAATACCGTGATAAGTAAGAAAAGTACGGATGTTAACGGGGTTATTGAATTTGATAGTCTGCCATATGGACCTTATAAATTAGTAGAAACTAAGGCAGATGGTTTTGTTATTGAGATACCAGAAACCCAAGTCTCCATTACAAAACCGGAAACTCAAATTACGATTGAGAATAAAGAAAACGACCGTTCAGTAACTTTAATTAAATACAATTCATCAAAAACACTGGCCCTTCCAGGAGCTGTTTTTGAACTGCGAGCGTTAAGCGAAATCTTTGACCAAGATGCAAATTATGAATATCAAGTAGTTACAGGTATAGAGGAAGCTAAGCTCACAACTGACCAGAATGGCGCGCTTTATTTGGAAGATTTAATGCCGAATAAATATCAGTTGGTTGAAATTAAAGCACCAGCAGGTTATGTGTTAGATAATACTCCAGTGGATTTTGAAATTACAAATAAGCAAACGGAAACTTTTATCGTTGAAAAGACGAATAACAAGATTTCCACTCCGGTGGATCCAAGCGAACCTTCTACAGGTAATCCGAATCCGCCAGTTGATCCGAATCCTACCCCTATAGATCCAGTAGATCCGGAACAACCAGTTACACCTGAAGAGCCTAAACCAGAGGATCCTGATACGTCTGTTGATCCTGAACCAGAAAATCCAGGAGTGTCTGTTGACCCTGGTGAACAGGAGCCAGGGACATCAATTGACCCGATTCCAGGTCAGACTACAGATGATGAAGGTGGAATAGTCTCACCGGATGAAACATCAAAAGATGATGGAACAACAGGTAATTCTACACTAACCGGAGATTCTGGTACTGGAGGAGCGACACTTCCTAAGACAGGAGAAACTAGCCACCTGATAACGAGAGTGGTTGGTTTAGGCCTTGTATTGTATGGAGGAACAATGTTGCTGCTCAGAAGAAGACGAATTCAGCAGCATAAATAAGAAACGACGTGGAAGATCGAATGTAATTCAGTAATAAGTTTTCGAAAGAGTAAACAAATCAAATATAAGAAGCACTCATTCACTCACTTTCATGCTACCTCGAGAATTAACGGATTTGCGGAAAGCACGAGGAGTAAAGCCCGTAACCTGACGAAATTGTCTGGAGAAATGTTCTACGTTCTTATATCCACATATGGATCCAATGTCAGCTATACTTAGCTGTCCGTGACTCAGTTTTTCTTTTGCAAGTTGGATCCTGCACTGAATAACATCGTCCATACAGGAGATGCCGAAAGTAGACTTGTACAAGGCTTGTAAATAACCAGGACTAATATGTAGATAATCTGCCATGATAGGGACGGTCCAATGGAAACCTGGATTATTATTTATTGTTTTACGCAAACTGAGCAAATTTTGATAATGTTGTGTGTTTTCTTTAGAATTTGAAGCTTCTAAAAGTTTATTGAATAGAATCCTCATCAAATAATCAATCGAGAGCTCTCTATAATCACAGCTGAAGAAATTTTCGGTGGCAAGCAGTTGAAACAACTGGTGGCAATATCCCGGATCCGGCAAGGGAATGGGGATTCCAAGCGGAATAGTAGTTCCGGTCACATAGGATTCACTAGAATCAAATCGAATCCAATCGTTAACAAATTGATGAGAACAGGCACGATAAAAAATCTTTTGATGAGGTGGAAACAGTACTGCGCAGTTTGCGGGATATTCCTTTAATGCTCCTTGTATCCAAAACTCGGCTGGTGTTTGAGTGAGAATGAGCAGCCAAAAATCATGTCCATTTGGTATGTCATAGATAAAATCATCAGGATGGGCTGCGTCGTATCCAACATAGTAAATTGTAGTCATACAAAATCTCCGATCATAGAATACATCAAGTTTTTATCAGTATATATCATTGTTTGAAATAGAACTATATTCTATAATTTTACACATGAAGCTTATGTCTGGATATCATTTGAAGTTAACCGGATGAATTCATCAATCTTCGAAAATATCAAAAAGATGAAGGAGATACAACATGAAGAACAATCCGATTATATGGGCCGATTACCCGGATCTTGACGTGATTAGAGTAGAAGATACGTATTATATGGTTAGTACGACGATGCATATGATGCCGGGGTGTGTTATTCTGCGTTCTTATGATTTGATCAACTGGGAAGTAGCTACTCATGTATACGATATACTTGAAGATACACCTGCTCAAAGGCTCGAGGGAGATCAGCAAATCTATAGCCAAGGGATGTGGGCAGCATCTATCCGTCATCACAAAGGGAAATTTTATGTCATTTTTGTAGCAAACGATACGCACAAAACCTACTTGTATACAGCAAGTGATATAAATGGGCCGTGGACAAAACAGTATATTGAAGGGTTTTATCATGACTGTTCTCTTCTATTTGATGACGACGACCGTGTTTATCTCATTTATGGTAACGCTGACATTCATCTTACCGAACTAAAAGAAGACTTATCTGGACCAAAGCCAGACGGACTGAGTCGAATTATCGTGAGAGAACCGGGAGAGTACTTCTTAGGTTATGAAGGCGCCCATCTATATAAAATAAACGGAAAATACTATGCTTTCTTTATACATATTACACCTGCTACAAAAGGACGCAGAACGCAGGCTTGTTATGTTGCTGATTCTTTAGAGGGTGAATTTACAGGCGGAGAAGTTTTTAATGATGACATGGGGTATTTTAATGCAGGAGTAGCTCAAGGGGGGATTGTCGATACGCCTGATGGAGACTGGTATGCTATGTTATTCCAGGATCATGGTGCGGTAGGCCGTATCCCGGTTATCGTTCCTCTGCATTTTGAAGATGATTTTCCGGTATTTGCGAAAGAGGCCCCAACATGTATTGAGATCCCAAGTACGAGACCCGGTTATGAGTATAAGCCCCTGATCGGAAGCGATGATTTTCGTTATGATACGGATGAGAATAGAAAAGTGAAGCTGAAAGATTTCTGGCAGTGGAATCATATCCCGAATGATGAACTATGGTCGGTGACAGATAAGCCGGGGACATACCGTATTCAATCGGGAAAAATCAGTCCCAATCTAACGTTTGCTCAGAATACGTTGACGCAGCGAGCGATGGGGCCTGCATGTGAAGCAGTAGTTACACTAGATGGCAGTGAACTGCAAGAGGGGGATTATGCTGGTTTGAGTTTCTTAATCGGCACCTATGGATTGATTGCTCTAACGAAAGAGGCTGGGCAATATTACTTGGTAATGATCGCTCGAGATACCGACGATAAGTCGATCTTTGGAAATTTAGTAGATATGAAGCCCGGTGACATCTATGCAAAAATTCCCGTAAAAGAAAACAAAGTGACGCTGAAAGCATCGGCGAACTTCATAAATAACACGGATGAGTGTATGTTCCACTACTTAGACGGTGAGAGCTGGAGAAAACTTGGAATTACACATCATATGGTGTATAAATTGGATCATTTTATGGGATGCCGCATCGGTTTATTTTTATTCTCTACAGAAAAAATCGGGGGAACTGCTGAGTTTTCTAATTTTGAGTATAACGTATTAAATTAAACACGATCTATTGACGAATGAGAGCCCTGGTTAGAGGGGCTCTTTTTTGTGTTTCCTGCGTTTTTATAAAATCAACAACAATAAATGACAAAAAAACCTGTCCATGCATAACGCGCGAGTATCGTCACATAACATGAATCAAAGAGCATTTAAGGAGGAAATAGGAATGTTTAAACGAGTAGACCGTCTCGCAATTGAATTGCCGCTTCCCCTGTCTTCAGGACCGGATCCGAACGGTGCCAGTGCAGTTCAGGAACTTATGGGTGGACGCTTTGGAGAGATGTCGACCTTGAATAATTATATGTTTCAGTCCTTCAACTTTAGAGGCAAATCTAAGTTGCGTCCGTTCTATGATATCGTGGCGAGCATCACAGCAGAAGAATTTGGTCATGTTGAGCTTGTAGCAAATACGATTAATATTATGCTTAGCGGTACGACATCTCCAGGAGATCCAGATACAACACCGCTGCGAGTAGGTAAAGATGCACGGATGACATCTCATTTTATTGAGTCTGCACAGACGGCACTTCCTTATGATTCTATGGGAAGACCCTGGAACGGGTCGTATGTGGTAAGCAGCGGGAATCTTATATTCGATTTATTGCATAATTTTTTCCTGGAATGCGGAGCGCGCACACATAAAATGAGAGTGTATGAAATGACAGATCATCCGGCGGCTCGGGAAATGACCGGATATTTACTTGCGCGCGGCGGTGTACATATTTTGGCTTATGCGAAAGCGCTTGAAATGGCAACAGGAGTCGATGTAACCAAGCTATTCCCCATACCTAGGCTCGATAATAAAGTATTTGATACGACAAGAAAGTGGGAAGCAGCCGGAGAACACCGAAGACTTTACACGTTCAGTGACAAAGACTATCAGCAAATTGCCCAGATCTGGAAAGGGGTTCATCCAACAGATGGGGGGAAACTTGAGGCGTTTGCGGGGCTGCCAGGATATAGTGGACCCGTACCGGAACTGCCGGATTTACCCGAAGAATTTGCGCCGGGAATCTCGGCAGAAGATCTTATTCAGATAGCAGAAAGGTTAAAGCGATCAGCAGGTTTATAATTTTATATAGTTAAGATTATTTCTAATATATGTAACAAACGATGAATGCCGCAGCCAATCAGCGCGGCTTTTTTTAGTTCTCAATGACAATATTAATTGTTCCAAAAAATTGTAGTTGATATAATCATATTTATTGCTGCAAAAGGGGAGAACATCGACTAATACCTAAGTATCAATCTAGTATTGCTGAGAAAGATGTACATAGTGATAGGGGGCTATTATTGATTACTTGTTATTAGAACTTCGTAAGAGAGGAAAGAGTATGGAATGCATTTACCCGTAGGTGTTATTGTTAATTGTTTCACCGTTTTAATTGGTGGTTTAGTTGGAGCTTTATTAGGAAATAAAATACCAGAAAGATTACGCACGGCGTTACCCTTGACACTCGGATTAGCCTCAATGGTAATGGGAATCAGCCTAACCGTTGAATTAAAAACCTTGCCTGCCGTAGTCCTATCCTTAATTTTGGGAAGCATAATCGGGGAAATCTTTAAATTAGAAAAAGGGATTGAGCATTGTGCAACCCTTGTTCAGAAACCGATTAACAAAATTTTTAAGGATACGGGAAGAATTCAAGATCCAAAACTGTTCATGGAACAATTTGTGGGTATCGTGGTCCTTTTTTGTGCAAGCGGTACTGGTATTTTTGGCGCTTTTAATGAAGGGATGACTGGGGACCCATCGATTCTATTAACCAAGTCATTTCTTGATTTCTTTACCGCAGCGATTTTTGCAACTGCTCTTGGTTTTATAGTTATGACCATTGCCGTGCCCCAATTCTTTATACTTTTAACTTTGTTTTTGAGTGCAAGTTTCATCGTACCTATGACGGATGCAACGATGATTGCAGACTTTACAGCTACTGGCGGAATTATTATGATTGCTACAGGTTTCCGTATTTGCGGAATAAAATCATTCCCTATTGCAAACATGTTGCCCGCGCTCTTGATTGTCATGCCGTTATCTCATTTTTGGGTTACAGTAATGGGTTAATGTAAAATAAAAGGAACCCATGTCTTGAAAAAGACGGGGTTCCTTAATAAACTTCTTTAAAAACTCAGCTAGTTCTTTGTGAAGAACTGGCTGAGTTTTTTTGATTTCTTATTTATCGAATTCATCAAAATTGAAATCATCATCTGTCAGAGGTTCTACTTTCAAAGCACGAATGTAACCATTTCCTTTTTTGGAGAAGAAGTCATGCTGTTTGGTGTGAGTGCTAATCCCGTTTAACACAATCGGGTTCACTTCTTCGTCATCAAATAAAGGTTCAAAACCAAGGTTCATCATCGCTTTGTTAGCGTTATAGCGCAAGAATACTTCTACATCCTCCACTAAATCAATAGGGGTATAAACCTCTTTCGAGTATTGCAATTCGTTGAGATGAAGCTTTTGTAATAAATCGACGAGGTTCTGATACAACTCTCTTTGTTCTTGAGCATCTAAAGTGGCATAGATCTCCTGTGCTAACACACCAACATATACACCGTGAATACTCTCGTCACGTAGAATGAGATCAATGATTTCCCCACTGCACGTTAGTTTTCCTTGCCCCGCTAAATAGAGCGGATAGAAGAAACCACTGTAGAACAAATAGCTCTCAAGCAGGACAGAAGCGCACATCGCCATATATAAATCTTTTGAAGTTTCTATGCTTGTATAATATTCACGAATGATTTCGGCTTTGGTTTGCAGATAAGGATTCTCTTCTACCCAGCGAAATACTTGGTCAATTTCTTCCGTTGATGCCAGGGTTGTGAAAATACTGCTGTACGACTTCGCATGAATTTGTTCCATCATTGCCATAAAACTAAGAACGGCTTTACGCTGCAGCCCGTCAACATGCTCCATAATCTGGGGCATCCCAACGCCCCCTTGAATGGTATCTAGGAGGGTAAGGCCTCCAAGAACTTTCATATAAGCATCTTTTTCAGTCTCACTGAGCGTAACCCAGGTCATTTTGTCATCGGATAAAGGGATTTCATCATCGGTCCAAAATTGCATGATGTTCTGATTCCAGAACATCAGTGTGAATTCATCATCTGCACGATTCCAGTTTACAGCTTGAATTGCCGCCATTTTATATCAAACTCCTATCTTCAGTAGCTCTAAAAGATCATTACTTTTTATATAGAACAAGCAAGACACTCTTCCATTGTTAGCTTGTTAGTACGTGTATAATACAGAGATTTGAGCCCTTTGTGAGCAGCATAGACGTAGCACCGAGCTAAGTATCTGGTCGATACATCACTGTTCACATGCAGTACGGTCGAAATACCTTGGTCAACGTGAGGCTGAATTTCTGCAATCAAGTCAATCACTTTGAATTGATCCATCTGATACGCCGATTTGTAATAGAAGAGATTATCTTTTTGCAAGTATGGCATTGGATAATACGTTGTTGAATTTGCATAGGTACGTGTCTCAATCTGCTCTACGATCGGCATTACACTGGATGTTGCGTTTTGGATATAAGAAATGCTTGCTGTTGGAGCAATAGCCATACGATACGCGTGATAGAGACCATGTTCCATGACCTCAGACTTCAGTATTTCCCAATCCTCCGGAGTAGGAATGTAGATTCCATTAAATAATGCTTGTACTTTGGATGTTACAGGACGGTAATCGGTGGTTAGATAACGATCGAAATAAACTCCTGTCGCATAATCTGATTTTTCAAATCCATAGAATCGCTGCCCCGTTTGCTTAGCAAACTCCATACTTTTTTCCAAGGAGTGATAATTCATTGTCATGAAGAAGGTACGCACAAAGTCTTTGGCTTCGTTGCTCTCATAAGCAATCTTGTTTTTGGCAAAATAGCCGTGAAGATTCATTACACCGAGGCCGACAGAATGCATTTCAGCATTTGCTTTTGCGACACCTGGAGCATTGTCAATATGAGTCATATCGCTGACAGAGGTCAGTGCAATCATACCTTCATGAACTGATTCCTTGAGCTTGCCGCTCTCCATCACATTCACGATATTAAGAGAAGCGAGGTTGCAGCTAATATCTTTGCGGATCATGTCGGGCTGACCGTAATCCGTAATTTCAGAAGTTTCCTGCAGTTGGAAAATCTCTGTACAGAGGTTTGACATTTTTACTTGTCCTACATTTTTTAGCGGATGAGCTTGATTCGCGTTTGTTTTATTGACGATATACGGATAGCCGGATTCAAGCTGAACCATCGCTATTTTGGTCAGCATATCGCGAGCACCCATGACTTTTTTCTTCTTCACACGATCGTCAGCCAGCAGCGTGTCATACATCACGTCAAGATCCATATCATCTAAATGTGTTCCATAATTCTTATATACACTATAAGGAGCGAAAACATAGAGCGGCTCATTATCTTGAGCGAGCTTATAAAAACGATTCGGAACAATAAGTCCAATCGAAAGGGTTTTTAGACGGATTTTCTCATCTGCATTGATTTTTTTGCTATCGAGGAACTCCATTACATCCCAGCCAAAAATATTATAATAAGCTGCTCCCGAACCTTTGCGTTGTCCCATCTGGTCTGCATAAGAGAAACCATCTTCCATCAGTTTCAGAACAGGCGTAATTCCTTTAGCAGCACCTTCAACACCCTTAATAGCTTCCCCGCGAGCACGCAGTTTGGATAAGTTAACCGCAACGCCGCCGCCAATTTTGGATAATTGCATACAAGTGTTCAGTACATAGTTAATCGAGTTGAGTGCATCATCCATTTCAAGCAGGAAGCAAGAAACGAGTTCACCACGCCGACTTTTTCCTGCATTTAAAAATGTGGGAGTTGCAGGCTGAAGGCGCTGCTCCATCATTGAACGAGACAACAAACAAGCCGTATCAAAGTTACCTCGCCCTAGATGAAGAGCGACTGCCGCTACACGATCAGCATACGATTCAAGGTAGGTTTTTCGGTCACGGCTTCGAAGTGCATAGTCCGTATAGAACTTGGATGCTGCCATGTAGGAAGGGAACTGGTAACCATAGCCGTGTGTAATTTCAAATACGGTTCTAACTTCATCCAGGGTATAGACAGCATAAAAATCTTCGTAATAATCTTGTTCAATCATATATTTAATCTGCTCATCGATACTCGCAAATTGCAGACTTTTACTTTTTACTTCTTTCATGAATTCCTCTACAGCTTCTTTGTCTTTATGTAATTGAAAGAAACCATCAGAGTCACGCTGTAGTAACATGTTGTTTAATTCAATATGACGCAATGCGGCTCACCTCTTGTTTAAAATATTCAACATCACTTTTTGTACCGGATAATTCGAATTTACTAATAACAGGAACGTTATAAGATGCGGATATTAAATCTGCACTTTTGGCAAAACGTTCACCCCAATTGCGGTTACCGCTGGCAGCAACGCCAATCAGGTATTTTGAGTTTTTTTGCAAAAAAGAAGACACCTTCTCAGGTATCTGTCCAAAACCTGTCGTATATGTGATGAGTACGTAGGGTTCATCAATCGTCATTTGATTCTGAATTTGAACTGCCGGAAGTGACAGCTTCGATATGAATCTTTTTACATTCCCAGTCATGGAATCATAAACAATTAACAATATCTTATCCCCCTTGATTGGTAAAAAAGGCATTAAATTCATACTATATATAGACTGTGTTTATAATTTTATATCAATATATAGAATTGTCAAATGTTTTTAAGAGTCATGTATGACTCTTTATTCCAAATTTCCAAGATAGAGATTGAAACCTGAGATGATTCCAATTCGTATTCATAACTATATAAATAGGAGGCGATTTTAAATGAGTGGAAGAGGTTGTTTTAAATGCGGAGGTTTGGAAGCGGACACCAAAGAAGTTGCGATGACAGGTACTGGATTATCAAAAATGTTTGATATACAAAATAATCAATTTATTGTAGTTTACTGCAAAAATTGCGGGTATTCCGAATTCTATAACAAGAAATCCTCGAAGGCTTCGAATATCATCGACTTCTTTTTCGGTGGATAAGTTTTCGAAAGAGAGCCTTGGAATTACTTTTTGAATAAAAGAAAATAAGGACGAATATTCAGGGACTACCCTGGTATTTCGTCCTTTTTCATGTTTTTTAACATCTTGAATACATAATATTCTTATACCATTTACCCATCGTTTTTTATATATCAACTCTACCTGAAAACGCTTTATAATATGTGAATTGACACATAGAAGGGAAGAACTTTATGACTCGTTTGTTTGTTAAAGGTGCAGACATCTCCATGCTGAAAGAAGTTGAAGACTTCGGAGGGAGATATTATCTAGGTGAGGAACAAAAAGACTTATTCGAAATATTACAAATAAAAGGACTCAATACGGTTCGATTGCGCTTGTGGGTGAACCCATATGATGAAGAAGGTAAGCCATATATGGGCGGCACGAATGATCTGGAGACGACGATTGAACTGGCAAAAAGAGCAAAAGCACACGGAATGCAATTTATGCTGGATTTTCATTACAGTGATTTTTGGGCAGATCCCAAGAAACAAGACAAGCCAAAGGCTTGGCAGTCTTATACAGGTGATAGGTTGGAAGAGGAAGTATATCGCTATACCAGGGAAGTGCTTGAAGTATGCAGACTGTGTGATGTTATGCCGGATCTGGTACAAATCGGGAATGAGACAACGAACGGCATGCTTTGGCCAGAAGGTAAAACACCTAACTATGTTCCTGAGAAGCAAAGTTTTGAAGAAACAGAAGCAGCGCAGTGGGATAAGTCGTACGATTCTCTTGCAGCATTCTTGAAAGCAGGGGTGCGGGCAGCGAGAGAAGCAGGACCTATGAAAATTATTTTGCACCTTGATGCCGGTGGGCAAAATGTATTATACCGCACATGGTTTGATGAAATGAGTAAACGTAACGTAGATTATGATATTATCGGGTTATCTTACTATCCGATCTGGCATGGCGGTCTCGAAGATTTACAGTTTAATTTGGAAGATATCAGTGCTCGCTTTAATAAAGAGGTGCTTGTTGTAGAAACGGCTTATGGACATACGACGGAAAGTTTGTCTGGAGCAGATATTTTCACAGAAGAAATGTCCAAGATTGCTGGATACCCGCCAACAGTGGAAGGCCAGGGGCAGTTTCTTCAAGATTTAATGGAGACAGTCCGTAAAGTTCCTGACGGAAAAGGTCTCGGTATTGTATACTGGGAGCCGGCGTGGCTGCCGGTAAAAGGGACGAGCTGGGCAAGTTTGGCCGGTATGAAATATGGCAACGATGTCTCGGAAATGGGAAATCATTGGGCCAACCAAGGATTGTTCGATTTTGAGGGTAAGGCGCTTGCTTCATTAGATGTATTTCTAAAATAAAAGAATCGAAATAATCCAAGTATAGAGTTGTTTTGAGCTCTTTACTTGGATTTTTTTTGTTATCATATGAATATTGAAGGATCTATTTAAGGGGGAGGAGAAGATGAACTGGGGCGACGAGAACAAAAGATGTGTATTTAATACAATAGAGCGCTCACTTCCATTATTTGTTGAAACGATTGGATATAGTGCTTGGGAACGGATATTTACACGAACAGACGGATACCCGTATTATCACTGGCTATATACTTTGGAAGGGGAAGGAAGTATGGAAATGGGGGGAGAACGCTTCCTGCTGACATCAGGTCAAGGAGTACTGCTCACCCCATTCACACCTCATTCCTATTCCCCTGCATCGGATCGATGGGTAACCGTATACATTACATTCGGCGGCACTGCTGCTGAAGCTGTACTGAACTCGCTTGATATGAATACTTCTGCAATTTATTCTATCGATTCAGAAGGTGCATCTTTCGTATCTCTCATGGAAGAGATGATTCATAAAGCGGACTGGGGTACGGAGCTCTCTGGAATGGAATTATCTACAGCACTCTATCGTTTTCTTATGCTGCTCAGAAATTACGGTATGCGTGACGAACAGCCCTCATTATCTCAATATTATGATAAACTTCGTCCCGTTGTGCGATGGATGGAAGAGCATTTTTCATCGAACGTGGGACTGGCTGAGATGGTGGAACAAGCGAATATGAGTGTTTCGTACTTGAATGAGCTTTTTCGGGATGCATTTGGTATGAGTCCTTACTCTTACCTGATCCACCTGCGTCTCCGTCAAGCTAAAAAAATGATGATCATGAATCCTGATAAAACTCTCAAAGAAGTGTCCGCACAGACTGGCTTTAACGATGTGAGTCATTTTGTGGCGACGTTTCGAAAAAAGGAAGGGATTACACCGGCCAAATACAGAGAACTACATACTTCTACGGAGAGAACAGATTAAAAGGATAGATTATTAGTACTAACGCTCATACTGATAAAGGAGTATAGATGAAAAACGAGAATGAAGTTGAACCTATGGAAAGCTTCAGTCGGTTCATGCTATTTACCGTCTTAATTTCGGTGCTAAGTATGTTATTACTATATATACTAACGATGATTCAACCTTATGATCCGTTCCCAGGATACGATTTTCGTTCATTGACTAGTTTAATTACTTATTATCTTGGATTCCTAATTCCTGTCATCATTATTTTCTTTATATCAAATATGATAATGCTTCTATTACATGATCGCATGAAGAGATTATCTTTGATTTGGAGATGTATGTACTATTTACTGATGGGGGTCATACTTAGTATTCCCTTTCATTTTCTAATTCGACCTGAGTGGTTTGTTGTTTATCTTTGTTCCATTGTTCCTCCATTTATTTTTGGATGGGTGCTTGAGAAGAAATGGTTAATACAAATCTCAAAAAATGAATTGAATAAAAATCAAAAAGGCAACCGGTAAAGCTGGTTGTTTTTTTATATGAATTTTTCATATAAGGTTAATTCTTGATTTCTACTCAGAGGCATAACCTACCATTAATATTATTATTTCAACATATGAAAAATTCACAATAATAAGATCTATATCGTTTCTATCTACTCCTCCTATAACCAACCTTATTTGATATCTATCTCATTAACTTAGTATTAAAAACAAAAAAACATATTATTCTAAAAAAAGATAGATTATAATATCGAAAAAATTAAAAATCCACTAAAAAATAGAAATGGGAGGAATCCGATGATTCAGTAGCCGTTTTTAGAAAAAGGAACGACCATTGGAGTAACTGCACCTTCATCGGGAGTTGAGAATACACTACATAAACTGCTTGAGCAGGCAGTCCTTCGTCTAGAGGGGAAAGGATACCGCGTGGTTTGCGGTCAAACGGTGTGGGCTCAGCACAAAGCAAAATCAGCATCTGCCAGCATACGTGCAGATGAACTTAATGATTTTTTGCAGAATGACAAAATCGGTATGATTTTTCCGCCTTGGGGCGGGGAGTTATTAATTGAGATCGTGGATCAGATTGGATATGAACGAATTCAACCAAAGTGGATCCTGGGTTACTCAGATACTAGTGTGTTGCTGCTGGCTATTACGCTAATGACGGGTATTGCTACAGCGCATGGTACAAATCTGATGGATATAAGAGGAATATATTCGGACGAGACGACTGCCATGTGGGAAACGGTTCTAGCTACACGGCCGGGTAAAACAAATCAGCAAATCTCTTCAGAACGATATCAGAAGAAATGGAAACATGAGGAGCCTTCACCCTGTATTTTCGAATTAACAGAACCTACCGAGTGGAAGACAACTTTAGGATCTGATGTGACTCTGCGTGGTCGTTTACTAGGTGGCTGCATTGATGTGATCCGGCATTTGATAGGGACTCCTTACGGTGATGTTGAGACATTTCAGCGTCAGTATATACATGGTGAACCGATTCTTTGGTATCTAGAAAATTGTGAACTCAGTGCAACGGACCTTCGAAGGTCTCTTATTCAAATGAAACTGGCAGGTTGGTTTGCACATTGCAGTGGTATTTTATTTGGACGAAGCCATGCGAATAAGCCAGTAGAAGGTTATGATGTACTGGATGTATACGAAGAAATTGGGGCAGAACTGGGTATCCCTATCGTCTACGATATAGACTGTGGGCATATGCCACCTCAGATTACTTTGGTGAACGGAGCAGCAGCTGAAGTTGAGGTGAGAAATGGCAAAGCTACAATCATACAGATTTTCGAACGATAAGTTTTAGTCGTATTCGCTAGAAGACAAATCATATCTGATGTTTTTAATGTATTCGTTAGAAAAGTTCGACAGTAGAACATCTGGCTCGCTCCAATTATGTTAAATTAGAAATATGAAATATTTAAATATCATAGGAATGGTGTGGTGAATCTTGATTTTTGAAGAGGTTATATTGAATACTCACGAATTAGAGGATTTGAAAACATTTTATGTCCATACCTTAGGGTTCGGTTTAGTAAAAGAAGATACCAATTCCTTTACAGTTGCTGTTGGGCAAACGAATCTCACATTTGTTCTAACCGAAGCAGAGGAAGAGAAACCTTTTTATCACTTCGCAGTGAATATTAATGAGGACAAGTTCAAACTTGCCAAGGCATATTTGTCAGAACGGGTTACTTTGCTGAAAGACGAGTCGCAAGATGAGTTCAAGTTTGAAAGTTGGAACGCTCACGCTGTCTATTTTTGTGATCCGGCAGGGAACATTGTTGAATTTATCGCTCGCCATAATATTAAGAGTAAAAGTGTTTCTTCCCATGAATTTACGAATGAAGATATTCTATGTGTTAGTGAAGTGGGATTACCCGTTCCGGATGTGGAAAGCGTAGTTTCTGCATTAGAAGCAGACATGAACCTGCCTTTATGGAAAGGGGATCGCTCCATATTTCAGCCTGTTGGGGATGAACATGGACTATTTATTGTAGTGGTTACAGACCGGATCTGGTTGCCAACGAGTCAGAAAGCTACCATCTTCCCGGTAACCGTTAAAATGAAAGATAATGATAAGAAATACAAATTCTCCAATTTACCTTATCAAATTATTTAAACAGAAAAATTTTTTTGAATAAAGGTCATTACCGCTACTTACATCGATAGAAATACATACATTAATAGACTGGTTGGTGTGATAATTGAAAATCATTGCGCTTGAAGAACACTTTACTAACCCTGCACTGAATGCAGATATTCAAAAACAGGTTGAAAAATTGTCACCTCACTTTTATGAAGCTTATGGCAATAATGGACTAGGAGGCTCACCCAGTCAGGAAGAGCTGATCGATATGGGAAGCCTTCGCCTAGCAAATATGGACGCGAATGGCATCGACATTCAGTGTCTGTCGTATTCAGCTCCGGGAGCACAAATCCTTCCCCCATCGGAAGCTATTTTTTTCGCAAAAGAAGCTAACGATTATTTGGCAGACGCCATAAAAGCACATCCTGATCGTTTTGTTGGATTTGCCATGTTACCTACCGCTGCACCGGAACAGGCTGCACTTGAATTAGAACGAGCCGTTCGTCAGCTGAATTTCAAAGGATTTATGATAAATGGACGTACGGATGGACTGTTTCTTGATCATGTGAAATTTCGTCCTATTCTTGAAGCAGCGTCTGCTCTGGACGTTCCCCTCTTCTTACATCCTTCGTTAATATCGAAGGAAATACAGGAATCTTATTATGGTAGTTTTGATCCGCTTGTCAGCACTCGCTTTGCCACGTCAGGTTTTGGATGGCATGCCGAAACAGGTATTCATGCCATGCGTATGATTCTTGGCGGTATTTTTGATGAGTATCCTAATTTGCAAATCATTCTAGGTCATTGGGGAGAAATGATTCCTCCATTTTTGGATAGAATGGACTCCACTCTGTCTGAGGCGGCGAAGCACCTTCAGCGCAGTGTATCGGAGTATTTTACGAGCCATATGTACGTTACGCCAAGCGGTATGTGGAGTATCCCACAGCTGATGATGAACATGGAGATTATGGGAGCAGATCGAATTATGTATTCTGTAGATTACCCTTTCATCAAGAATGAAGAGGCACGAGCTTTTATAGAAAATGCCCCAATTCGTAATCTGGATAAAGAAAAGATATCTCATATAAATGCAGAAAAACTGCTGAAACTATAAATGGATATTACAATACAAGACTTCAGATGAAATCTATATGGAGAAATCCTGGATAAGTCGCCATCACGGCGGCTTTTTTAATATTCAATAAACAGCTTTCAATATACATTTGAAGGTAATAAAAACATATACTTGGCATTAATCGAAATATAATAATATAACTCATTCTAAAATGAATTTTAAAATGGGTCTTAACAACTACCTGCATGATGTCGATATATAAATAATACTAACTTAATAGAGTTTACATAGGAGGAAGAAAATGCAGTTTACAGACTTAGGAAAACAATTTATTAATGGGGTATGGAGAGATGGTAAGAGTGAAAAAACATTACCTGATATCAATCCATATAATGATGAAGTTATTACTACGTTCCATATAGCGAATGTCGCTGATATTGATGATGCATATCAAGCAGCACACCAAGCAAAACTCGAATGGGATAAAGTTAACGCATACAAAAAAAGAGATATTATAGAAAAAGCAGTTACATACATAGAAGCAAATGAAGAAGAAATTACATCCCTGATCATTCAAGAACTGGGTGGAACGCGTATGAAAGCAGCTTTTGAGATTGGCCTAGTGAAAAATATGATTAAAGAAGCAGCTACATTCCCAATTCGTATGGAAGGCAAGATTTTACCTTCTACGGAAGATGGTAAGGAAAACAGATTGTATAGAAGCCCAGCAGGTGTGGTGGGAGTAATTAGTCCATTTAACTTCCCATTCTTCTTGTCCATGAAATCTGTAGCACCTGCACTCGGTGCCGGTAATGGCGTAGTATTGAAACCACATGAGGATACACCAATCACGGGTGGAACTCTCATTGGTAAAATCTTCGAAGAAGCAGGATTACCAAAAGGGCTATTAAATGTGGTTGTTACCGATATTAAAGAGATTGGCGATGCATTTGTAGAACATCCAATTCCAAGAATTATCTCATTTACTGGATCGACAAAAGTCGGAAGTTATATTGGTCAACTGGCCGTTAAAAACTATAAAAAACCGCTGCTTGAACTGGGCGGAAACAGTGCGTTTATTATTTTGGAAGATGCAGATATTGATTATGCAGTACAAGCTGCAACGTTCAGCAGATTTACACATCAAGGCCAAATTTGTATGTGTGCAAACCGAATTGTTGTACAAAACTCAGTATATAAAGAGTTTGTAGCTAAATTCAAAGAGAAAGTCACTTCGTTAACGACTGGTGATCCGAGTGATCCGCAGACGGTAATTGGTCCGGTTATCAATCATCGTCAAGCAGAGACACTTCAAAAACTCATAGCAAAAGGTATTGAACAAGGCGCAGAACTTCTTGTAGAAGGCAAAATCACGGGCAGAATGGTAGAGCCGACCGTTCTTGTTAATGTGAAGACGGATATGGCAGTAGCTCAAGAAGAGTTGTTTGGCCCGGTTGTATGTATTATTCCGTTTGAGACCGAAGAAGAAGGAATTGCAATAGCTAACGATACACCGTTTGGACTTAGCGGAGCCATTCATACATCCAATGTTGAGCGCGGAGTAGAAATGGCGAAGAAAGTTCACACAGGCATGATTCATGTAAATGATATTACGATTAATGACGAACCGATTGTAGCATTTGGCGGCGAGAAACAATCAGGGATGGGCCGTTTGAATGGACAATGGAGCTTGGATGAATTCACTACGATGAAATGGATTTCAGTCAACTACGGACAAAGAAGTTTTCCGTATTAATGGGTAGGGGGAGATACCATGAATCAGGAATCAGAAGATCACACGCAGCACGAACTGATTAGAGCTTTCGTAAAGATCGCACCCCTATTGAAAAGACTAACCAATGATGACATTACGATTGGTATTTATGATACCGAAAAGCTGATCATTAACATTCCAGGCAATACGTTCTCACTGAATGTCACTCCTGGCGACCCTTTGGTAGAAGGGGATATTGTAACCAATGCGATTAGGGATAATACCGAGCTTTCGGCGGTTGTTCCAAAAGAATTATTTGGATTTCCGCTGGCTGCCCGTGCAATACCCTTACATGATGAACAGGGGAATGTTATTGGCGGTGTGGGAATGGGTACCAGTCTAGAAAAAGCGAATAAACTGTTTGAAATGGCAGAAAGTTTCTCCGCTATTGTCGAACAGACTACGGCATCTATCGAAGACATCAGTCAGTCGGTAACCCACCTTAACGATCGGGTGAGCGGCATAACAAGCCAAATGGATGACGTTAGTTCCAGTGCGCAGCAGATTGGTAAGATCTCTGGTGTGGTTAAGGAGATATCAGATCAGAGTAACATGTTAGGACTTAATGCAGCTATAGAAGCAGCAAGAGCTGGAGAAGTGGGAAGAGGTTTCTCTGTCGTAGCCGACGAGATTCGAAAACTGGCGACAAGTTCTAAAGAGAATGTGAATCAGATTAATGGCATTACGAATAACATTCAGGAACTTCTGATGCTATTAAATCATGCTTTTTCCGATATCCACGCATTAACAGATACCCAGGCTATAACGATTCAAGAATTCTCAGCAACAATTATGGAGATCAGCAACAAAGCCGAGGAACTAGCACAAGTTGCTCAAGAAACACTTTATACAAAAGTAAATAAATAGTTATTGGTATGAAAAGAGGAGATACAGGCTTTCTGTATTTCTTCTTTTTTATTTTTCGTAATTTTATAACCTTTGTTGTGTAACTTCACGCAATAGTTTGCGTTAGATTATAATGAACGATATGTCAGTTTTAACAAGAGTAAGCATGAGCTTGACTTGACCTTGACCTTTAGTTATTAATGAATAATGTTTTTGGAGGCGGAGATATGGAAATTTGTAAAAGATACAAACGATTAATTTGGATAATAACCATTGTTCTTCTTAGCGTACTCCTTTTCTTCTTTATCATGTTTCTCAATGATCGACCAGGCGGGTTTTCTGATCATCGTACATCCAAGGCTTTAGGAATGACGAGTTCAATCAAGATTCCACTTGGCAAGACTCCTGAAGAGGCTGTCCAAAAATTCAGAGGGAACGATTCACCTAACCGAGTCATTTATCAAGAGCCTGTTGAAGAGGGAGTGCTAGTTTTCATGAATCATCCCGAAAAAGAGGATACAACGAATCTTCAGGTGGAGTTTGTAAGGAAAGCAGGGCTCGGATGGAAATGGGTATGGGGCGGAGGATTTGGTTCATCAAAATCAAATGCTGCTCTCATTTATATGAGTATGTCTAAAATAGATAAGTTATCTACCCCTTTCCCCATGGTCATCGGCAATGTTTTGGACCCGTCTATAAAAAGTATAACGGCCGAGACCAAGGAAAGTGGAGTGCATAAGGCCAAACTAGTAGATATTGATTCGGAAAAAACGATCTGGTTTGTGAATATACCTTCGTCTAGTGTTCCTCCTATAGAAATTAAAGGATTTAACCAAGAAGGGGGACTCGTAGCTGAGACTATTATAAGTGAGTTTAATGACAGTAATAAGATAGAACTTATACGCTGATGTGATGAAATCCATCCACAGAATTTTCAGTTACGTTTTATTGATAATTCAATATTTATGAGCTTCTTTTATAAGTTTGACCATCGGGAAGAAATGCAGATATCTGTATTTCTTCTTTTTTATTCTCTGGATACTTGCATATTAAATTCAAGTGATAAATAAACTGAGTTTAAGATAATTGGCAATATATGTTGATTTGAATTAATAATACTTCCAGCCTATATCTGTAAGCGTTCTTATGACCGATAAAAGAATGGAATATGAGAGGAGTTATTTTATGCGTATACGAAAAAAGTTTAACAAAATGGTAATTCTGGCGCTGAGCATCATTCTTGTGCTTACCACCTTTGTAATTCAGCCAGTTCTAGCCAGTGAACCGTTTCTGGATACCTTTGAGGAAGGTGATTCAAATTGGATTGCCACAAGTGGGAGTTGGTCCGTCGTTAGTGATCAGGGGGGTGCGGTGTATTATCAATCAAGTAGTAGTGAAGGTCGAACTTCTGCGGGTGATCTGGATTGGAGGGATTATTCCGTTACAGCAGATGTGAAAATCACTGATTTTAATGGTTCTACCCGTACTTATGTAGCTGGACGATACACAGATGCAAACAATTACTATGCAGCTTCGCTGTTTAACAATGCTGGCGGGAAACTGGAGATTCGTAAAAAAGTCAAAGGTTCGTCAACGACATTAGTCACCAAAGCTGACTATGAGCTTAAGACAAATGAGTGGTATCACATTAAACTTGAAATGAACGGTGCAACGATTAATATGTATGTAAATGATGTATTGGAGCTTTCCGCTACAGATACGGATCTAACGCAGGGAAGTGTGGGGCTCGTAACTTTGAAATCTGCTGCAATGTACGACAATGTGAAGATTTCAGATGTAATCTCTTCCTTACCAGAGCCTTCACCTGGCACACCGATCGACCCACCAACGGAAACGCCAGTTGATCCACCAGTAGTTCCACCAGTAGATCCGCCAGCGGAGACACCAGATGATACATATGCACTTAGTGAATACAATCTGGGTGGCTTTGCAACGGGAACTACAGGTGGAGGTCAAATTGCAGACACGGATCCTCGCTATGTTAAGGTATACAATGCTTCGGATCTCGCTCTAGCCTTGAAGAAAGGTTCGAAATATAAGGTCATAGAGATCATGAATGATTTGGATCTTGGCTGGAATGAGATTCCTGATGCAGCTAAGGCAGCACCTTTTAGCGCACATAATGCAGCACTGACACACCCAGTATTGAAGGAGACAGGGGTAAGCAAAATAAACATCGATAGTTTTGATGGACTGACGATTTTTTCGTCGAGCGGAGCAACTATTAAACATGCTGCCTTTACTTTTAAACGGAGTAACAACATCATTATTCGCAATTTGGAATTTGACGAGTTGTGGGAGTGGGACGAAGCCTCGAAAGGCGATTACGATAAGAACGATTGGGATTACATTACGGTTGAAAATAGCAGTAATATCTGGATCGATCATACGACATTCCATAAAGCCTATGACGGACTTATCGATATTAAAAAAGGAAGTAATGGTGTAACGATCTCTTGGTCTTCATTTGTAGGGGATGATCAGAGTTCGAACAGCTGGGTTACGCAGCAGATCAATGCGCTTGAAGCGAATAAAACAGCTTATCCGATGTACGCTTATTTGAGAAGCAGTTCTGTCGGAATGAGCAAAGAACAGATTATCGCGGTCGCAGCAAGTCAGAAGAAAGGGCATCTCATTGGAGCTAACGAGTTTGCTACAGATAATCCAGATCTAGAAGTCACCTTGCATCACAATTATTATAAAGATATTCAGGACCGTATGCCTCGCTTACGAGGAGGTAACGTGCATGCATACAACATTGTCATGGATAATGCGGAAGCTTGGACAATGAAGAATAGCATTACATCGGATATGGCTAAGGCCATTTCTGCTAAAGGGTATCATTTTGGAATCACTAGCAATGGTGCTATCTCAACTGAAAATGGTTCAGTGTTACTAGAAAAATCCGTTATTCGTGGTGTTCAGTACCCGCTTCGTAACAATCAGGTGAGTGCGACTCAAAGTAAATATACAGGTAAAATTACAGCCGTAGATACGATCTATGAGCTGGATGAAATTCAGTATAGAGGTGGAAGTGAGGATGCTGGTAGTCCACTCTCACCAGTTCCAGCAGCAGTAATCCCTTTTTCTTGGAACGGTTTTAGTGTATTGCCGTACAGTTACACAGCAGAAGATCCTGCGGGACTTCAGGCAAGATTAACGGCTACGGATGGTGCAGGAGCAGGTAAGTTATCCTTGAGCACGGTTCAGTGGCTATCAACAAACTATAATTAAAAATTGATTAATTGAATAATAGATCCTGATTAGAGGGCTGTCCTAATGTAGATTTTCTACGGAGGGACAGTTCTTTTTTTTTGTATTCTTCTTTTCTTGTTCATTCAATTTAAAGTAACAAGGATTTTAACGCAAATGAATCGACAAGGTAAAATGTGGGGGGAAGAGATAAGGTCATATTGTCAATTGGTCTAGCATCTAAATAAAACTCTTTCAACGCTCAGGATAAAATGTAACAAGTTAATTTCAATAGCGTCAACAAGTTAAATTCAAAAGCTCATGAATTATTTAGTGTACATAGGTAATTGAAATTAACTCTTACCTTATTTTAAAGTACAGCATGTCAGTAGTATACAATACTATATGCACACTAAAAGAAAGAACGTTTCGAGCTTTTAAAGGAGATACATCTGTTTCACAATCTGGGTATTCGGTTATCGCTACAGAGTTTCAAGATTCGAAAATTAAAATTAGAATGATTGTCCAAGAAATTACTATTGCTAACAACAACAGACAAATTGATAAGTTATTCTAATTCTAAAGTATTAGAGACAATAATTCAAAATACCTATATAATATTTATTGTAAAAACAAACATAAAAATCTAAATAAAACGAATCTGAAGATAAAATAAGTATTCTACGATTGAAGGTAGAAGCATAGTTTAGATTTTGTTTTAGATTTTTTTGTTTTTATTGACCTTTTCAGACAGTTCTTTTAGTGCTTTTTTAATCTGAGTTTTACTTTGCATTTTAGTTATATTTTTTATTATTTCACTAGGTTTCATCTCATTACCCCTAATAAGTGATTAGTATTGTAATATGTTATGTCAGTAAGCTTCTTTTTAATACAATTAGGAGGAGAATATGGAGAAAATCATTCTACATTTGTCTGATCTACACTATGACATTAATAACTCTAAAGATATAGATATTGTCTTGGCAGCATTAAAAGAGGATATTAAAAAACAGGGACTGAAGTTTAATTATATTTTTTTTAATGGAGATTTAGTCAACAAGGGGAACGATTTAGAAAGCTACGAATTAGCTGTAGAAAAATTTATTAAACCTCTTTTAGAGATAACAGGGTTAACAGTAAATGAATTTTTTGTAGTTCCAGGTAATCATGAAGTTGATAGGGGGGCGATCAATCAATTTGTTGATGGTAATTTGACTGAGAAATTCTCGGATAGAGATATTTTGAATTCATTTATTGATAAAATAGAAGAACAACAACAACTTTTAGTGCGATTAAATAAATACCACAACTTTGTTCGAGACATACATAAGGAAAATAGTTATTTATATAATCGGAACCCTTTATCTACGACATATGTATTTGATCATCATGAAATTAAAATAGGGTTAGCATGTCTGAATTCAGCTTGGGGAGCTTATGGTGGTGATGAGGATTTTGGGAAAATTCTCCTAGGTGAAAGACAAGTTGACAATGCAATTGATGAATTAAAACATTGTGATTATAAAATAGCTATGATACATCACCCGATAGAATGGCTTAAAGATTTTGATAGGGAATCAGTTTACGACCGATTAATTGCTGGATTTAATCTAGTATTGACAGGACACATTCATTCCCAAAATTATAGAGAAATTGCATTTGATAACCATAATACTATTTTCCTGAAGTGTGCTTCTATATTCCAGGGAAGAACTATAAATGGTTATTCTATACTCAAATTGAATTTTACATCTAATGAACTCGAAGTATTATTTAGAGAATATTTTGATGGTGGACGACGTGTCTTCGGCAAAGCTGAAAGAGTAGCTGAAGAGGGCAAGATGGTATTTCCACTTGAAAAAAAAAAGAGTGGCTCATTTCTAGAAAAAAATATACAGATTAAAAAGGTTCTAAAAGATAAGGCTTTTCCTGATATAAACAATAAACTTCTATCAGTTGCATCTGATTCAATGGCACCTAAAGATATTAATGATATATTTGTTGCTCCAATTTTAACTTCCAGGCCAGAAAATAGCGGTAAAGCTAATGAACAAATCATGGATGATCGAGATATAGATCTAGAGGTAGTTTTAAATGAAAAGCACAATGTATTATTTATCGGAAAAAAAGAGATGGGTAAAACAACATTATTAAATTACATTTGTAACTATTACCTGAAGAAACACGATATCTTGAAAATACCAATCATTATTGACTTTAACGAATTACCTAAAGGAAAAAATGTGTTTCAAAAAGCAATTTCTAATTTTCTAATAAATTATGATATAAACGATTTTGATGTTAATGAAAATCTGGTTGAAGGGAATTGTATCTTATTAATTGATAACTTCAACTTAAACAATGAAAAAAATCTCAGAAAACTGAAAGATTTTGCGACAACTTTTGAACTAAATCGTTTCATCTTAACAATGAAAGAAGATATACTCCAAACTATGAAAGTCAAAGATTTACCGGACTTAGGTTTTGAATATAAGGTTAATTATATAAATGCATTTAGAAGAGGACAGATTAGACAATTGGTAAAAAACTGGTTTTCGTTCAAAAAAATAGATGACGATGTTATTCTTGAAAATGTAATGACAAGTATAAAAAAAATAGGTCTTCCTCGTACCCCAATGTTTGTTTCATTAATGCTTTGGATCCTCGAAAGAGAAGCTAACTTTACTCCTGTAAATGAAGCTTCTGTAATAGAGAACTTTATAGAAACGTTATTAGAAAAATTGAATCCGGATGAGTCAAAGTATGAAACTATTGGGTTCAAGATAAAAATTGATTTCTTGACATTTTTAGCGAAAAAAATGATTAAAGGTGATAAATACTACATTGAGAAATGTGCATTTGAGGAAATCTACGTGAGTTATTTTAATAAGATTGGTTTAGAAGTAGATTATGATCTGAAGCAAACATTTTTTGATAAGGGTATTTTACTAAAAGTGAATGAATTTATATATTTTAGATTTACATGCTTTTTGGAATATTTTATTGCACTAGAAATGAATGAAGACAAGGCTTTATTTAATTACATTACTGATGAAAGTAATTACTTAGATTTCGCAAATGAGATTATTTATTATACAGGTTTAAATCAAAAAACCAAAAGTTATGATATTTTAAAATTAGTTGAAAAACGGATGTTAGAATCATTTGAAGAAATAGATAAAATTGTAGATATTGATAAACTATCAAGCCTTCCAGTCAGAGAACTTCTGACAAATTTTAAAGATGATGAAAAAGTATCGGAAAAGATAGAATCCATGAAATTATCTGAAGATGAAAAGGATATTATTTTGGATGATCATATAACTACTAATGACTCTTCAGGTTATACAAAAATTAGGAGTAATAAAATTAAAGAAGATTTTATTTACAATTTAATGTTGTATTCAAATGTTCTTAGAAATTGTGAGTTGGTGGAGATTGACTTTAAACTTAATGCACTTAAAGTTTCCGTTGAAAAATATTGTGTTTTAATTGGACTATTATATAAAGTTTTATATGAACTTGTAGCTAAAGGCATTGAAGAAGGAAAAGAAATAGATAACGATGATGATCTGATGTATATGATAACTATAGGAGTTCCTTTAGCTATGCAAACAATAGTGCTAAAAGACTTAGGTTCCCCTAAGTTAAAAGTTGTAATATCAAGATTAATAGATCAGGTTGAAACTGATTTTGAAAGATTGATCCTTACTTGTTTATATGGTGATTTAAGATTAGAAGGATATATCGCTAAATATCAAACTTTGTTTAGGACTACAAGATCTAGTCTAATAAAAGAGATAATTAAATCTAAACTATTTTATTACCAAACCTTTTTTACGATGCCAAGGCTAGAACAAGAACAATTAGTAAACCTACTCTCTGACATAATGAGTAGTGAAAAAGGTAAAGTTAAAAATCCCCATGTAAAAGGGAGGATTAAACAAGAACTACTTAAAAGAGATTTACTAAATAAACATAAGAAAATTATCGAATAATAATGCAGATTGTAGATAAAAGGCATTCAGAATGTATTCATTCTGAATGCCTTTTGTCCTTATTAAATCAGGAGTAATTTCATCTGAATTACGCCGGGATTGGTCTATTCCACGACATTCTCGCGATTTTCTTGAAATTCATGGCAGCAAACGTAAGCATCACCTTCATAAATTTTTGTTAATTTCCTCTTTTATTTTACAAACCAAATATCTTCTGGCACGGAGTTGGATTTTGAGCACACTTCAAGTGGTCACGCTTAACAACAATTACTACTGATAGAAAATAAAATAAATTGGTTACTTAATAAATTTGCGGGATGCGTTTGATAGCAACTTTTCTAATGTTTTTAAGAATCAACGATGAGTTGTTTTGTTCATAAAGAAATATAAAGCCTATATTTAACTGCTGAAAAAATAAGGACAGAGGTAATAGATTGAGTTTAGTAGCAATCTCTAATTTATATTTGAGCCTTATTGATAATAAATCAAAAAGATGAGAGGTTTGTGTCCATATAAATTGATAAACGGAAAAAAAGAAGCTCATGAGCCTCATATTCTTTTTATCTGAAATAAAATCTACTTAATAAAGTAAGAAGTCATTATTTAATGTGGTAATATATGTTTATTATGTAAGTTATATCGCATTCAAATAAAGATACGGGGGTTGATTGAAATATGAAGACTTCAGATTCAACATATGATGTTAGTAAAACAAGTCTAGGTATGGAAGCGGAGCTAAACCGCCTTAAAGCTCAAGCTTTGATGGGATGGGAGAAAGAATGTAGATATTTGCAGTGGTATGGTTTGTCAGATGGAATGAACGTGCTGGAAGCAGGATGCGGACCTGGATATGTGACGGAACAGCTTATCAAGAATTTCCCTAATAGTGAAATAACGGCGTTGGATTTTGATTCTGCTTTACTGCAAAAAGCGGAAGAGAATCATAATTCATCGAAAGTGAAGTACGTACAAGCCTCCATATACGATACGAAGCTTCCTGATGATCACTATGACTTTGTGATTGCTCGTCTCATTTTCCTTCATTTGTATGATCCCTTAAAAGCAGCATTAGAAATTTTCCGGGTGTTAAAACCTGGTGGGAAAGTAGCGATTATCGATATAGATGATGGGATTTTTGGAGTTGTAGAACCTAGTATTGAATCCTTCCGTTCCGTTCTTGATAAATTAGTAGCGATGCAACGAAAAGCAGGCGGAAATCGAGAAATTGGGCGAAGTCTACCAAGATTACTGAAACAATCAGGGTTTTCTAATATTGATATGGAGGCTGTTTCTGTACATAGTGATTTAGTTGGATTAGAGGGTTTTCAGGAGCAGTTTCATCCGAATAGATTTGAGCAATTTTATAGACTAGGCATCTTATCTGATAACGATTTTCATAATATTGAAAAAGCTCATGATAATTTACTAAATAACCCAGATTCTTATGCCATGATGATTTTTCATATCGCTTGTGGAACGAAATCTATTCAATGAAATGAAGAAGAGACGGAACAGAGGTAGCTGTAGTCCATCTCTGAAGAGGTGAAATTTGTGTTTTCTAAACAAGAAATAAAGCGTATTTTGGCCTCATGTTTGAGCTTATTATTTCTCGCTTTCTTTGCTACCTTCACTGTATTCTTTATGGATAGTAAGCAAGAGGATGCTCTTTCATTTACGTTATCAATGGACGAATATGCTCCGTTTGTTTTATTCGTTACGTTATTTGCGGTGTATCCTATTCTCGTTGTTGCATTTACAACACCTTTTTTAATCCTAAAGTATTACAACGTGAGTATTTGGGTGCGCGTATTCGTATACATCATTGCTGGGGCGACCATTATGGTAATTCCCACCTTTTTAGATAGTTATGAATTTATTTCTATACTGGTCGCATTACTCTTTGGTTTGTTCGACTTCATATGGTCAAGGAAAGACACATCAATAGACTGAGCGAGAGGACGATGACTATGGCTATTCAACTTGATAATAATTTGTGCAGTATTCTTAACATTCGTTATCCTATCGTGCTTGCTGGAATGGCAGGGATACCGAATATGGCGAACCTAGTATCCGCAGTTTCTAATGCTGGCGGGCTTGGAACCCTTGGTGCAGGATACATGACTCCTGAAGAAATGAGAAGTGCGATTAAGAAAATAAAGCAACAAACACAGGCTCCTTTTTCTGTGAATCTTTTCTTACATGGGGTTCCAGACCCATCTAAAGATGTTGAAAGCGTACAGTTTGAGCTTAACAAAATACGAGAGCGTATTGGAGTACCTATTCCTTCTACTAAAAATATGAATACACCCGATTATTTCGAAGAGCATTTTACCGTCTTATTGGAGGAAAGAGTTCCTATCATTAGCACTACATTTTCAATTCTTCCTGAAGCCAAAATGCAACACGTGAAATCAGCAGGTATGAAGGTCATGACTACAGTAACAACGGTGGAAGAAGCGATCCAAGCGGAACAAAGTGGCAGTGACGTAATTGTTGCGCAAGGCAGTGAAGCAGGAGGACATCGTGGGACGTTTGATCTCTCTAATGATCCTTCTGGGGCAAATATTGGAACAATGGCACTTATACCACAGATTGTGGACCTAGTTCAGATCCCAGTTGTTGCTGCAGGAGGGATTATGGATGGAAGAGGGCTTGTCGCAGCATTAGCTTTAGGAGCACAAGGGGTTCAAATGGGAACCCGATTCTTAACTGTTACCGAGTCAGGAGCGCATCCTGTTTATAAGAATGCGTTACTTGAAAGTACAGAGGAAAGCACAGTTATTACCAAAGCATTCTCCGGAAGACCAGCCAGGGGGATAAAGAATGAATTCATAAAGCAATTTGAAGCTAGTGATGTTGAACCACTTCCTTATCCTATACAAAATGCACTCACGAGAGATATTAGAAATACTTCTGCTCGTCTTAATAACCCTGAGTATATGTCGTTATGGGCGGGTCAAGGTACTAGAATGTTAACTGCTGATCAGTCTGCGGGTGAAATCATCAATCAGATTGTACGGGAAGCTTGTAAAATTATTGAATAGATTGTGCCCTAATCGAGATGGAATCTTCTTTCTACTATAATCAGTTCAGTTTAGAAACTGCTCCATATGTTTCAATTAGAGAGGAGAGCCTGCCTAGTGAGTACTCCTGTCTTTCTACTGATATTTTATGTGGTGATTTGTTTACTCATCAACGAGATGATTAAATTTCATGACCTTAAACAGGGTGAAAAGCCGAATCACTGGGGATTAAGAATCGGGCTTGTGCCATTACTAGCCCTTCTTCCTTTTGTACCTATCATATTGTTCACCTTTTTTTATACCCTCTTTTTCTACTCATTTAGTGAGTTCACGAATATATTTAGTGCGAGTTCACATCAAAGTTTATTCAATTTTTCGTTAGCCATGTTAATTGGTTTTTTTATATGTGAAGAAGTATTAAAACCAATGGTCATTACCATATTAAAAATGGGTTTGCGTCTACATATTTCAGAATACTCAAAGCATGTGATTACGATTGTCATAAACAGCATATTCATATATCTTATATCCAGATATTCTCATGGGATCTACATCCACAGTTTTACATCTGCCATTTCTATTGCCGTTTTTTATAGTATGATCGACTGGATTCTGATGCTCATCATTCATCTATACAATAAGTTAAAAGCTAAATTGTAGGGGGAGTAACCTTGAAGTTACAAGAACTCATCAATCAGCTTCATGTGAAACACACAAATGGGGATACAAATGTGGAAGTATCAGGGGTTAGCATCCATTCTCAAACTTTGAAGCCAGGGGACATTTTTGTTTGCATACCGGGCGTGAATGGACTTCAGGAGGATCGACATCTTTTTATTGATAAAGCCGTGGAAGCGGGGGCTGCTGCAGTCATTGTCGAACGGGATGTGAAAGTAAGTGTTCCAACGGTAAAAGTATCCGATGCAAGGTACGCTCTGGCGGTCTTATCCAACCATTTTTATGGTTATCCAAGTGCTGAGCTAAAATTGATTGGAATTACAGGAACCAATGGGAAAACGACAACGAGTTATATGCTTGAATCGATTCTCACGGAAGCAGGGTACCGAACAGGACTCATGGGGAATATCGGAACAAAAATAGGATCTGAATGGTTTGAAACAGATATAAACACGCAGGATCCAAATCGTTTACAATACAATCTTCGAAAAATGAGAGATCAGTCCGTCGATTTTTGTGTCATGGAAGTTTCATCACAAGGTTTACATATGGGACGTGTTTTGGGGTGTGATTTTAGAACCGCTGTACTTACCAATGTATCGCAGGATCACTTGGATTATCACGGAACGATGGAAGAATACATTGCTGCCAAAGGATTGTTATTCTCACGAATGGGGAACTCTTTTTCAGCTGACCCTCTAAAGAAGAAATATGCAATTCTGAATGCAGATGATGAATCGAGTCATGATTTCAAAGGAGTGACACCGGCACAAGTTGTTACGTACGGAATAGAGAGCAAAGCCGATGTGATGGCAGAAGACATTCAGCTTACTTCAAAAGGCACAAAATTCACCGTCAGTACATCTATAGGCACGGAAATCATGGAACTTAATCTGGTTGGTAAATTTAATGTTTATAATGCACTTGCAGCCATCAGCTCGGCAATAGTTGAAGGGATATCACTAGAAAACATAAAACGCGGGTTATTATCACTGCAAAGTGTTGCTGGGCGAATGGAAATTATTCATGCCGGTCAAGATTTTCTTGTACTGGTTGACTATGCTCATACACCGGATGGGCTAGAAAATGCCCTTACTACATTACGTGAATTTGCTGAGCAGCAGATCATAACTGTGTTTGGTTGCGGTGGAGATCGGGATAAGAAGAAACGCCCCATCATGGGTAAGCTGGCAGCGGAATACAGCGACATCGTTATCGTGACATCCGATAATCCTCGTTCGGAAGATCCTGATCAGATTCTTCTTGATATTGAACAAGGGGTGCTGGACTGTGATGACTTCACAGGTCAGTACGAACTCATCACCGATCGCAAACAAGCAATTGAGCGAGCAATCAGCTTAGTGAGGCCAGGAGATATTATATTGATTGCAGGAAAAGGGCATGAAACTTACCAAATTTTAAAAGATCATACGATACACTTTGATGATCGGGAAGAGGCAAAAGAAGCGATCTTTCGGATTAAATCCAATCACTAGTTACTAATGTTGAGATTGGCGAATAGACGGTTATTTTAAAAGTCCATCAAGTAGAAGAGGTCGCCAGTTGGCGGCTTTTTTTTCGATTAAGGAACAATCGTTCATTCTTAGTAAAAATCAGCTTAAAAAATTTATTATCTCTCTAACCATTTACTGGTCAATTATAATTACCTAAAGATATCTTCAGGAAAAGGAGCACTATGATGGCTAAGGGATTTCAGATGGATACCGAGATCAATCGGAAAGATACGCTAAAACAAACCAAGCAAGCTGCTCTCTATGCACTACAAAAATACGAGATTAACTGGAATTCTATTCACTTCATCCAAATATCGGAGCATGTCACTTTTCGAATTGCTGCTGACCAGGGGGAATCGTTTTTACTCCGTATTCATTCGGCAGGCAAAAATCCGAAAGAGATTAGCTCTGAACTAGAATGGACTACAGCGATGAAAAGTAAGGGCATAACTCTGCCTGTTGCCGTGCGGAATAGGGGGGGCTCTTTAGTTACTACTGCATACACAGATGACGGAAAGCAGTACTATGCCACTTTATTAACTTGGGTCGAAGGTGAGCGTGTAGAGAAGGGGGAGCATACAGAAGAGACGATACAAAAGATGGGGGAATTGATGGCACATCTTCACGAAGCAAGCGCTGATTTTAGCCCATCCACTAACTTTTCACGTCCTTCTTGGGGCATTCATACTTTTGAGAGAGATTGGGCTCATCTAGAACTCAATCACAGGCATTTTATATCAGATGAAGCAATAGAGTTGTATTCACTGGCTGCTCAGAAAGTGACAGAACTACTTAAAACACTTACAAGTCACGAACATGACTATGGGATGATTCATGCTGACTTACATAATGGAAACATCGTGTTCTTTGAAGGTGAACCTTATCCAATTGATTTTGGCAGGTGCGGGTTCGGTTATCACTTGTACGATATAGCTCAGTCCATTCTTGGACTATTCCCTCCGCAGCGCCTTCTTTTTATGAAAGGGTATGAGAGAATTAGACAACTTCATGGTGAATACCTACCGAAGTTGGAAGCTTTCTTCATTATGGCACTCATTGAAGCCTATAGTTTTCATGCAGACGATTCTGCCGAGTGGGATGGGTTAATTGAAGAACAACCTTATGCGGAAGCCATATTAAAAGCTTATTTAAACGGTGCACCATTTTTATTCGTGCCACTGGAGATTTCTAGCTAGCAGCTATTAACTAAATAGAGGCAATATGGCGGCTAACGTTAACTATAAAATAATATCTTTCATTTTAGCGAACCTATTGTAAACAAAGATACACCTTATCGATCTAAGATGGTGTATCTTTGTTTATGTGGACTTCAAAGAAAATAACAGATATGATGGATAGTAAAATGATGATTTCAGTAATCTAAGAGTCAAACCAAAAGAATTGTTCTAAATGTCTCACAAGATCTATTGTAATGTTTACTTATACTAGAAAGGATTGTGGTGACGAAGATGAGTACGACTCATGGATTTAAAAAGGGGAATGTTCCAGCACTCGATATACCATTTGTGAGAGTGATGGCTGAAGCAACACAGCATATGTGGAGATTTGGCTGGGACGAACGAAATGGAGGCAATGTCAGCTATCTTCTTGATGAATCAGAAGTGGCTGCCTATATGGATATTGAACGAGTGATCCGTACATTTAAGCCTGCATTTCCAGTTAACGAACTAGCGGGAAAATACTTTATCGTAACGGGTTCCGGGAAATATTTCAAAAACATTATTGATGATCCAGAAGCTAATCTAGGTGTGATTCGTATATCTAAGGATGGAGAGACCCTTGAACTTCTTTGGGGATTACCAGATGATGCGAAGCCAACAAGCGAGCTGGCTGCCCACTTCATGAGTCATATTGAAAGGATAAAAATTGATCCTAATCATCGTGTAGTCATACATAACCATGCGACAAATGTGATAGCGATGACTTTTATTCACGAATTAAATGAGGATAAGTTTACGAGAACCTTATGGGAAATGTGCACGGAATGTATCGTTGTTTTCCCTGACGGTATTGGAATTATTCCTTGGATGGTACCCGGTTCTAGTGAGATTGGACGCGAGACCGCACTCAAAATGGCGGAACACCGTGCCGTGTTATGGCCGCATCATGGTATCTTTGGTACAGGCAATTCTATTGACGATGCGTTAGGTCTTATCGAAACGATCGAAAAAGCAGCTCAGATCTATATGTTAATAGCACACCACGAAATCAAGCAAAGAATAACAAACAAAGAATTAATCGTACTTGCAGAGGAATTTGGAGTTGTACCACGTCCTGGAATATTAAATTAATCAATTCGAAGCTTCTATCCATTAGGATAGGGCTTTTCTTTTTGTAATTAAACAAGAATGAGCAGGACTTTCTTTGACAGAAGATTCGGGGAATGAGAAAATAGGATTCGATGTAAAAAATGTAGAGTGTAATGAAAGTGATGACAATATAGGAGGCATATCAATGAATCAGCGTTTTCGTATAACACGATCGATGCAAGAAAATATAACAGAACAAGCGATTACTTTGGAAGAGTGCAAAGATTACTTTGCAACGAAACCCGATTTCACCTACACGGAGGTATTTACCGTGAAAGGCACGGAGAGCACGATGTCGATCAAAGGTGATTTTTTCATGTGGAAGCATGAGGATCTTGAAATTCCATTCCGACTTTACATGGGAGACATCTACGTAGCCGTTGCAAACGAAGCAGTCATTCCTAAAATGCTAGAAATTTCATCAGATCTTCGAGCTGATGTGGTTGAAGGGTAAACCTTATTTTTAAAAGAATCATAGCCTGCTAGATGAATAATTTCGTTCAGGTAACCAGGCACATTTTGATCCCCATACACAAAAATATGGGGGATTTTTACCATCCCCCATAAAGTAATCTTACTATTCAAGATATTTTCTACTCACCACATGTGGCTGCAGCTTACTCACCTATTGGATTAAAGCTATCCTTAACGCTCACATTGGAGAACTTCGCATAGTTCAACTGCTCAATATCATTCGCTACATCATTGCTGTCTACAGCCATGCCAACAAATATGGAATCTCGCATCGCGATCGTTTTCTCGCCGATTTTTGTCCAGTTGCTACCGTCTGCTGAACCATAAGCATAGAAGGTATCACCTTTGCGTCCGAGTTTGAGCCAGTATCCTTGTTCCACCCCGCCCAGTTTAAATGCAATGTCAGGAAGGAGTTGAATACCTGCTTCTTGTGCTGCAGATGGGCTATCCAACGTTTCCGTTAATCGATCAAAGTCCGCGCCCTTGCTGTTTCTTCCTGCTAGGTAGGTAGACCAGCTGTAATCTTTCGATAATTTCACCGAAGAGAGTCCTAAAGCAGCGGTAGCGCTATCCTTTTTCAAGTCATCTCGAATCATCAGACCTGTAAAGGCATGATTATCCACAGAACCAATCTCCTCCAGCTTCGCGGTAATCTCCATATCACCTGATAATTCCTTATAAACGAAATGGAAATCGTCCTTATCTGCATCATTCTCACGTGATTGTTTTGTGCTGCCTTCACTCATCCCGAGTTTCCCATTACCTTTCACGGTAAATACTCCATCTGTCATACTTGCAGTGCCCTTAAGATCAGGAGATCCAACATCGTCAGATTTATAACCTTCACTAGCAAGAGAGCGAGATGGTGCGTTTACATGAATATTAGCAGCGGTAGTTTGAGTTGTATTTCCTTTCGAATCCGTAACTCTTGCCGAGATATAATAAGAAGCATCTGCAAGATCTTTAATCGTGTATTCGTAGTTATTCCCTTTTTTCACCGCATCGCCAAGATACTCCGAACCATTGTATACAGCAACCTTACTAATTTTATGTCCGAATTTGGAGTCCGCTTTGATTTTCACGGAGACGGCTTCTCCTACTTTCAATTGTGTATTATTATCTGGTTTTGTCATTTTAGCTTCGGGATTCTCCGCCACATGATTCATATCGACTAGACTATTGATGTAGAGTTCAAGCCAGGTATAACCTTGGTCTGTCACCGTCTTATATGCATCTGTGGTATCCCAGATCTTGTTTTTCTTTTCCCAATTATCCTCAATACCATTTTGATTCGTGTCATAATTCGCAGGATGCTGTTCCTCAATCACGCCAAAAGGAGAGATATAACCTCCAACCTCATGTTCTGTGTTGATGTATCTACCTAAACCTTTTTCTACCTCAGCTACAATTCTTGCATCGATTGCATCACGACGAGGATAGGTGGCTCCTGCTTGCTGCAAGATCGTGTCAAGTAATTTACCATTCGCTATTTTCACACCATTTTGTACATAATCATCAAAAGCTTGATTCGTAATTCCATGATTTACTCCCGTGCTATCTGCGGACAGATAGGGTGTAGTTGCATAGGTCGTCTTTGTGTCACCTTCGACGTCACCTGAGTTTTGGATATGTTTCGAGGAAGGATCGAGTAAACCCGTTGTTTTATTATTAATCCGATTGCCTGAGATGTAGAACCCGCCAATCTTTTTAGATTCGCCAGCATCTAGGACTCGGTCTGCTACATTATCCCTGGTGCCTGGGCCTGCGATCTCTACGTTGTTCATAAAATTAGTATAGGTAAAGCCGCCGCCATATGTAGTATTAAATCCCCAGTTATAGATGACGTTGTTAGAGAATTGAACGACAGCGACATGATCTGCGTTTGCCGCTCCAGCATATCCACCGCCGAGTCTTGGATTCCGCGAAGTATGATTTGCGTACAGATTATGATGGAAGGTTGTTTTATCTCCACCCGCAATACCGCCGTAGCCATGACGACCTTTAGAGTGCCCCGATAGCGTCAGACTCTCTGATATGATCGACCACTGAATTGTTCCATTTTCACCTCTGTAAGTAGACAGGGTCTCATCTGTGTTCCAACTGAAGGAGGAGTGATCAATAATGAAATAGTTGTTGTCTCTTCCCCATAGGGCATCCATTGAATCACTGCCATTATAGACATTGGTTGCACCTGGGCGGAAGGAGAGATACCTGATGATAATGTTTTCCGAATCGCTGATGTTCGTATCCCAGCCCGCAATGGTAATTCCATTGCCAGGTGCCGTTTGACCCGCAATGGTCAGATTTTTAATGTTTTTCAGACGAAGGGTGCCTTTCAGTTCAATGGTACCGGAAACGTTGAAAACAATCGTACGTCCTTCTTTAGGAGTAGATTGAATCCCATATCGAAGCGATCCTTCAATGGGTTGATCTTTTTCAGCATAATCCTTAAGGTTTGTAACAATGTAAACATCGCCGCCTCGACCGCCGCTGGTGTAGGCACCGCCGCCTTCTGCACCTGGAAAAGCGGGAATCAAAGCTCCTTTGAACTGACTTCCTTCCGCTGCCTGTACAGATTCAAGACCAAAAGGCTGCAATCCTGTGAATGAAAGCGCTACCGAAAAACTCAAAAAGACGGTCATCATCTTTCTTGAACCTCTTCCTCTTAACTTCCATTTCATCTGATTGTTGTATAACATGAATGCATCCCTTAGGACGTAACTGCAATCCTGTTATACTCCCTCCCCTCATTAATATGTTGCTTACGCTATTACTTTAAATCTTCTCCTATGTATTTACATGCCATAAATCTACTTTTTTGTGCCAAATATTGTAGTTTGATCTTGTACTAAGGAGGATATCTATATTATGTTCTTAGTAGTGCAGTTGAGTTCGTAAGGGAATTCCAATGCGAATAGGGGAGGAGTAAGGTATGAAAATCAAATACCAGCATCGCGATCACGATTTTCATCTATTTATTTCTACGAATAATACGTATCCTCTTCATTTGCATAAGAATGTCGAAATCACCATGGTGTTATCAGGGGAGATTAATATTACGATTAATCAGCAAGATTATGTTTTGTCTGAAGGAGAGATGTCGATCGTTTTTCCTAACCAGCCTCATAGCTATAAAACGATGAAAAACAATCAGATTTTGCTGATCTTTTTTGATGCTACCTTCCCAGGGGACTATACAGGAGATTTACTAAACTATATACCAGACAGTCCGATCATCCCAAAAAAAGAGGTCATGATGAACGCCCTCACCATGCTGTGCAAATTATATGATGAACAAGTAGACAGACGCTTGATTAAGGCATACCTAACCGTGATTCTAGGACATGCGATGCCGTTATTGTCTCTGCAAAAAGCAGATTATACGAAAGACATGAATATCATTCAAAAAATACTTACCTATATAGACCTCCATTACTTAGAGCCGATCACGCTTGATACCCTTTCAAAAGAGCTCGGGATCAGTAAATTCCATGCTTCCCGGACATTCTCCGAACAGTTCCAAATCTCTTTCCGAGATTATATTAACGCCCAGCGGGCCGCTTATGCTTACATGCTGCTGACGTCCACTACGAAACCGGTCACCGCTATTGCGTTTGATTCTGGATTTAATAGTTTGCGATCTTTCTATCGTGCTTTTAAAAAAGAATATGCCATAGCACCTAATGAATTTAGAAGAAATATTTCGGAAGCCATGCGTTTATAGTAATATAGAGAAAAAATATATAGAAACGATGTTGATGATGAAAATTGAACTAGACAACCGGCAAATTGAATTTCATGTGGAATACGGACCACGCAAAAAACTCTCGATTCAGATCTATCCTTCGGGCCTGATCATCGTGAAAGCACCAAAGCATACAGAAGATGAGGTAATCATGAACGCCGTACGTCAGCAAGGAGATAAGATTGTAAAACAACTCCGCGCGATTGAAGCTGCTCGTACTCCGTCAAAGATAAGAGAATACGAAGAAGAAGGGAAATTCCTTCATCTTGGAAAGTATTATTTCTTGCACGAACTCATTGAGACGCAGGGACGAACAGAAGAAGAGTTAAGAGCTGATTTAAAGAAATTTTACTTCACAAGCTGTAAGAAAGTGATTAGCGAACGTATCAAAATTTATCAAAAGCAGCTTAAAGTTACACCCAAATCCTTTGTTATTGAGGAATCCAGGACGAAGTGGGGGAGCTGCAACTCAGCGAAACAGCTTACTTTTAATTACCGTCTTGCTATGGCGCCGATCGAGGTCATCGATTATGTCGTAATTCATGAACTCTGCCATCTGCTACATATGAATCATGATCGTTCTTTTTGGAGACGAGTCGGAAGTATAATGAAGGATTACAAAGAAAAAGAGGCCTACCTTGCGAGGTATGGGCACGATATGTCATTGTAAACATCGCTAACAAACCATATATTGTAAGGTTTGTTCTTTTCTTGTGCATGTGTTGTAGAAACCGCTCATAAAACTTGAATTTTCGCTTTCTGACTAATAATATTAATCCATAGAAATGTTTAGGATAAGGGGAAGTTTGAGAGAAAATGAAAATACAGCAGCCGTATAGTATAAGAAAAGTGCAAGCTGATGAACGTGACCAAATCGTCGAATTTATGATGAGGGTACGTAAAGAAATCTTCCCGATGTTAACTCAGGATGAGCTTCCGCCAGACCTACTTAATTTTAATGAATATTATATGGAGCAGGAAGATGCAGCGATTTTTGCTGCTTTTTTTGAGGACGGAACGGTGATTGGAACCATCGCGATTACTCCATATGATGGGAGATTTGTTCAACTGGATCGATTCTATCATCATAGTAAAACCGCAGAAATCGTGAAATGCTACGTTGATCGGAACTACAGGAGATTCGGTCTGGGGTCGATTTTATTTGATGAAGCCTTGCAATTTTGTAAGCAGGTTGGCTATGAAACGCTATATTTGCATACCCATCCGTTTCTACCGGGTGCGATCCCATTTTGGAAGTCAAAAGGTTTTGAAGAAAGACTTGCTGAAGATGATCCAATCTGGAATACACTTCATATGGATGTACAAGTAGAACAGCATCATGGATAGGACCATACTTTTATAACAAAAAGGGAGCACACGAAGTGAAGAAATTACAGATCAGTATGACCTTATTACTCGGTTTACTCATGGTATTCGTTACAGGATGTCAAGGGGGAAATGTGGCTAGCACGGAAGATCGTTCACGCGATGAAATTGTCTATGCCAGCACAAAAGATATAAGAGATATCAACCCTCATTTATATAGCGGGGAAATGTCAGCCCAAAATATGGTGTTTGAATCACTTGTTATCAATACGGACGAGGGTGTAAAACCTGCTCTCGCTGAAAGTTGGGAAATTTCAGAAGACGGGTTAGAGTATACCTTTCATCTAAGACAAGATGTTACTTTTACCGATGGAGAGCCCTTTAATGCGGAAGCTGTAAAGTTAAATATGGATGCAATATTAAAAAATAGTGAACGCCATGCTTGGCTTGATATGGTAAATGAGATCAAAGAAAACGTGGTAGTCGATGAATATACATATAAACTTGTATTAAAGCATCCCTACTATCCCGCTTTAACTGAACTCGGCCTTACTCGTCCATTCCGATTTATCTCGCCCAAATCTTTTATTGATGGGGAGACAAAAGATGGAGTTAGCAGCTATGCAGGGACAGGTCCTTGGGTGTTAACGGAACATAAAGAGGGGCAATATGCGGTATTTACGGCGAATGAAAATTATTGGGGTGAAAAACCAAAAGTCTCTACGGTGAAGTGGAAGGTTATGCCGGATCCGCAAACGATCTTGCTTGCTCTTCAAAAAGGAGAAGTGGATCTCATTTTTGGTGCTGACGGCGATATGATTGATATTGACTCGTTCAAAGCATTAGAAGAACAAGGTCAATATACAACAGATATAAGTAAACCGGTTGCTTCTAGAGCTATTCTACTCAACTCAAACAAGCCGATTACAGGTGATGTTAAAGTCCGTCAAGCTTTTCAATATGCAATTGATAAAAAGTCCATCGCTGATGAGATTCTGAATGGTTCGGAATCTGTGGCAGATACGTTACTCTCGTCAACGGTACCCTATAGTGATCTGAATTTAGAGGTAAGATCATTCGACCCAGATGAGGCAAACAAACTTTTAGATGAGGCGGGCTGGGTACTTGGAAATGACGGCTATCGATATAAGGATGGAAAAAAATTAGAGCTTTCTATTTACTACAACTCTAACAATGCGCAAGAAAAAACAATCAGCGAATTCATCCAAAGCGATTTCAAAAACGTTGGGGCTGAATTGAAAATCATCGGTGAAGAGAAACAAGCATTTTTAGATCGACAAAAATCAGGTGAGTTTGATCTCATGTACTCCTTATCATGGGGTACCCCGTATGACCCTCAGTCTTATCTATCCTCATGGAGAATTCCGGCACATGGTGATTATCAAGCACAGATTGGACTGGATCAAAAAGAATGGTTAGATAATACCATTACAGCCGTGATGATTGAGGCAAGTGAAGAGAAGCGTCAGGAGATGTATAAAGACATTCTCTCCTATATACATGATGAGGGAGTATATATTCCTCTGACGTATTCGCGTACAAAAGCGGTTTATGTTCCGGAGTTAAAAGGTGTAACATTTAATGTTTCCCAATACGAGATACCATTTGAAAAAATGTATTTCGAACAATCATAATTTAAGGTGAAAAAGGCAGATCTCAAGAATCTGTCTTTTTCATTCATTTTAGGGAGAATCACAAAATGGGAAATTACATGATAAAAAGATTGCTAAGCATGATACCCATCTTATTAGGTATATCCTTTTTATCTTTTATTCTGATTAATTTAAGTCCAAGTGACCCGGCTGAAGTCGCACTTCGTGTGAATGAAATAACACCGACAGAAGCAGCAGTTGCGGAAATGCGCACAGAACTTGGCCTCGACAAGTCATTTATTGAAAGATATGCAGCATGGGTAGTAGACAGTTTGCAAGGAGATTTTGGTAACAGTTATATTACGAACAAACCGGTCATTAGCGAAATGAGCCGAGCAATTCCAGCGACTCTACATTTAGCAATGGTGTCACTAGCGATTATTTTGACGATTAGCATCGTGGCCGCAGTCATATGTACAGTTTATGAGGGCACGATGATTGACCGTTTTATTAGAGGAATGGTTTTTGTATCGGAGGCAATACCAAGTTTTTGGATTGGCTTACTCCTCATGTGGTTATTTGCAGTAAAACTAAATTTACTGCCAACGAGTGGAATGGAGTCGCCGAGCTCCGTTATTCTTCCGGCTGTTACTCTTTCTTTTGCCTATATATCAACCTACGTAAGACTGCTTCGAAATAACATGGTGAAGAACAAGCTAGAGAATTACGTGCTGTATGCAAAAGCTCGCGGCTTAAAGGAACGAAAGATTTTCGAACATATATTTAAAAACTCTCTGCAATCCTCGATTGCTGCACTAGGCATGTCCATCCCTAAACTTATCGCAGGTACGGTTATCGTGGAGAACATCTTTGCATGGCCAGGAGTAGGCCGATTATGTATTACAGCGATATTTAATCATGATTATCCAATCATTCAAGCTTATGTACTTCTTATGGCAGTATTATTTGTAGGCTGTAATCTACTCGTTGATATCATTACGATGTTATTAGATCCAAGACTTAGAAAAGAGGCTTAACTGTGGGGGTAATAAATAGATTAAAAAATGATCGTCTAGCGATGGTATGTATAGGATTTCTATTTGTTGTTATTTTAGCTGGGGTGTTCGCACCTATGCTTGCACCGCATAATCCGATTGAAACCAATGTAAAAGAGAAATTTGCAGGGATAAGTATGAGCTATCCACTAGGTACAGATCAGCTTGGGCGCTGCATTTTGTCAAGGTTACTCTATGGGATCCGTACCACGGTATTTACTTCCTTATTAGCAATGGCAGCAACGATTATCATAAGTACAATTCTAGGAGTCATCGCCGGGATTTCACGTGGCAAAGTAGATGAACTCATTATGAGAATATGTGATGTGTTTTTATCTTTTCCAAGTGAAGTGATGATTCTAGCGATTGTGGGAATGATGGGTCCCGGCTTATTCAATGTGATTCTCGCAAGTATTATCGCAAAATGGGCTTGGTACACTCGGATGATCCGTACGATTGTTTTAAAATATACTGACAAGAATTATATCCGGTTTGCTAAAGTGTCAGGTTGCAGTACGAGGCATATTGTAAAAACGCATATTTTACCGGGAGCAGCTGGAGAAATTGCAGTGTTAGCTACACTGGATACGGGGTCTGTCATCTTGGTCATTTCAGCCCTGTCATTCTTAGGATTAGGAGTACAAGCTCCGACACCTGAGTGGGGGATGATGCTTAATGAAGCAAAAAATGTGATGATTGTACATCCTTATCAAATGCTTGCTCCTGGAATAGCGATTCTGCTTGTAGTAGCAGCTTTTCATTTCGTAGGGGACAGCCTGCAAGACGCCTTTGATACGAAACGGGGAACGAAGAAGGGGTGAGATGAACTTGAGTGTGTTAAAAGTAAAGGGCTTATTCATTACAGATGAACGGAAAAAGACAGTCCTCGTAGAAAATGTGAATTTTACGTTAGATCGCAATCATTGTCTTGGTATTGTCGGTGAAAGCGGAAGCGGTAAGTCCATTACCACAAAGGCTATACTGGGACTAACTCAGCCCTCACTGAAGGTTACAGGGCATGTTTATTTTGATGGCGATGATCTATTGCAGCTAGGTAAGAAAGAGATGAGAAAGATAAGAGGCAAGAGGATCTGCATGATCTTGCAAGACGCGATGTCTGCCTTTGATCCGTTATATACCATGGGAAGTCAAATGATTGAAACCTTGTGTGAGAACCTTGAAATATCGAAAAAAGAAGCGAGAGTTCTCTCTATTATAGAGCTTGATAAGATGCAAATTAAAGAACCTGAACAGGTGCTGAAGAAATACCCGCATCAGTTATCAGGCGGTATGCTGCAGCGGTGTATGATTGCTATTGCGATGGCAGTGAAACCTGATATTATTATTGCGGATGAACCTACAACAGCCCTTGATTCGATTACGCAAAATGAGGTAGTAAAAGAGTTTGAACGACTGAGAAGTGAACTCGATACGGCTGTTATTTTTATATCTCATGACCTTGGTGTTGTACAAAGACTAGCGCAAACGGTACTTGTCATGAAAGATGGAAAACAAGTAGAGTACGGGAAAATAGAAGATGTATTCTCAAACCCGGAGCAGGAGTACACGAAGTTTTTAATTCGTACCCGAGAACAATTAACGAAGTCCTTTTCAGATGCGATGAGAAAGGATGATTCTGTGTCATGCTTGAAGTGAAAAATGTGTATAAGAACTATAAACGATCAGGGAATGGACTTCGAAAAGAGAAGCTGAACGTATTACAGGATGTTTCTTTTCAGATACATGCAGGCGAATGTGTAGGCTTGGTTGGAGAGAGCGGAAGCGGAAAAAGTACATTAGGCAGGCTCATCTTAGGTCTTGAAAAAGCCGACGCTGGCTCCATACGTATGGAAGACAAAGAGATAACGACATGGATCAAAGAAAATAAGGGGCAAATGAGCGTTGTTTTTCAGGACTATACCTCATCCGCTAATCCTTACTATAAAGTGAGTGACGTCATTAGTGAGCTGCTTCGAGCCTTTGGAACAGCTGGGGAAATCCAGGAACAAGTGGAATCCTTGTTACAAAAAGTCGGACTCCCTTTATCGGTGGCAAATAAGTATCCCCATGAACTAAGCGGCGGCCAATTACAAAGAGTGTGCATCGCGAGAGCGATTAGTAGAAATCCAAGATTTCTAGTGCTGGATGAAGCGATTAGCTCACTTGATGTGTCAACACAATCACAAATTATGGAACTGCTGTTCAGGCTGAAAGAAAACGATAATATGACGATTCTCTTCATCGCCCATGACCTGCAGGCCGTATCCCATTTATGTGATCGAGTCCTGTTTATGGAGAATGGCCAAATTGTAGAGCAGATTGCAACTAAAAGCCTCTCTGTGGTTCAGAATGACTATGCAAAAAGACTGCTGGATTCTGTTATTTCATTTCATGTCTAAACGGAGGAAATGATATCGACATGCTGGAGTATGCAGGTCTTGGCATAGCGATGGGAAATGGTAATGAACGACTCAAGCAAAGAGCGGACTTTGTTACGAAAAAGGCAAGCGAAGACGGCATTTCCTATGCATTAAGAAAATTTGGCGTTATTTCGTAACGGGAAACGGGCATGGATTACGGATTACTTTTGGGGAGGTTATAATTAGTGGTAAACCAAGAGCATGAAGAAGAATTAACTGGGGGAAATGTCTCTAAAGTGTACCGAGTAGCTGATACGGTACGGCGAGAACTTCATTCGGACAGCTCTAGAATCCATAAACTGTTACAGCATCTAGAGGATAAAGGTTTTCATTATGCCCCAAAGTTTTTAGGAATCGATGAAAAAGGAAGAGAGATATTATCGTTCATCGAAGGGGAAGCTGGTAACTCCCCCGTTAAAGAGTATATGTGGTCTAATGAAACATTAACTAAAATAGCGAAAATGCTCCGTCTTTACCATGATTCTGTTACAGATTTTCCATTTGATTCTAGCTGGGAACCCATTGATCTTACTCCGGAGCCTCTTGAGGTCATCTGTCATAATGATTTTGCGATATATAATATTATTTTTGAAAAAGAAACGCCGGTAGGTATTATAGATTATGATGTTGCTGGGCCAGGTCCAAGACTTTGGGATATCGCTTATACGCTGTACACCTGTGTTCCTTTAAGCAGATTCTATTTGTCTAAAACAGGAGAACCTATTCCTTATGATCCAGTGAAGCATGCAGGTCGAATAAAACAAAGGATCGCTTTGTTTCTTGAGTCTTACGGTACAGAAATAACAAGTGATGTTCTCAATATAGTATTGCTGCGTTTAGAAGGGCTGTGTAAAACGATAACGAGAAGAGCGAAGCAAGGGGAAGTCGCATTTCAAAAAATGATAGATGAAGGGCATCTGGAACACTATGAGAGCGATATTAGATTCATTCAGGAACATGGTAAAGCGTGGGTGTAATTAGTTCTACTTATTGGTTCGTTTTCTTAGTTTGTCTTTAGAAACAGTTCGTAAGCCCTTATTCTATACGAATGAGGGCTTACTTATTTGCGTTCATCTACTCCATTAAAGCTTCTTCCGGTTCTAAACGAGTGGTCATATTGGAGTGAAACAACTGATAGGCTCGCCACGCTGCCCTACTTTCAAGAAGTGATTTGCTTATATATATTCCCTCTTCAATGGAACCAGCATGTTCCGCTACAAACAGCCTTACTCCGGCATTAAAAAGAACCTGGTTTGTGAATGGCATTAGGCCATTCCCTTGAAGGACATCTAGTGTCACTTCTGCCTGTTTCGCTTGTGTCCATTCCACCTCAGGTACGTATGAATCTATTCCGTACATCTCAGGGTCCAGAACATGAAGAGCCGTCTCTCCATGTTCAATAAGATAGGTTCTGGTCGGTCGATGGATATGTAAATCTTCAGACCCTTCGGAACCCTGTATAATCATTGAGCGTCTATAGTTTAGGTCAGTAAGTACCTTTGCTGTCTTATGAAATACCGTATTATGAAAAATACCGAGTACGAGGTAAGGCGAATGACTATAGTCTATTAGCTTTTCTGCAGTATTAAATATCGTTCTAAGGCCCATTTCTTCTCGAAGAGGACGGATTTTATGGAGCTTCCCTCCATACCTTTCAGGAGGTGCAAAACGTACACCGCTTTCCTTCGCGGCATTCAATAAATTCTCATCTGAAATCAATTTTGTGTCTATGCCTAGGGATTTAAGTAGTTGAGGATAGGTTACACCCCATTTAGGAGGAATCGGTTCAGAACCGTGTAAAGTAACTTTGACTCCAGCAGCTGCAACGACAAACGCGGTTGCAAGCGAAGCATAAAAAGATTGTTTTCGACCATCGTACGGTCCGGCAAAATCAATGCCGCCGTGTTTGTAAGAGCGGTCAGCGTGATTCCGGCATACCTCAACGAAGGCTTTCAGTTCATCAGCACTTTCGATCTTAAGTCTTTCTGAGGCTAGAAAAGCTCCGGTCTGTGCAGGAGTGGAGATACCAGACAAGATCATTTCTGCACATACGGTTGCTTCCTCGTAAGTGAGGTCTCGAGCGCCTCTTTTCCCTCTGCCGACTTCTTTAAGATAATGAACCATGTTCATACAGATCCCCCCTAAGAAACTTACGCTTTCAGCATTTGATGTGCTTTTACGATCGAAATCGCAACATCAACGATGCGCATTCGTTCATTCATCGCCTTTTTGCGGAGTATGTCATAAGCTTCAGATTCACTGATTTTGTTAACTTCACTTAGTATTCCTTTCGCCATATCAATCCATTTCCGATCCTCGATTCGAGTAAGTAACTGTTTGCGTTCACTAGCCCATTCCTGTCGCTCAAAATAACGCTTTTCACTAAAGTGAAGTGCCCAATCCAGTTCATATTCTTTCATGGAAGGAGTCAGAACCCCATCGATGGTTACCTCTGCTTCACAAGAAGTAATAGAGGAACCTGCTGTGTCTGGACTGCACCACCACAGGATAGGCAGGGACTTGATTTCGCTAAGTTTCTCTGCCCACAGCTTAATATCATAAACCGGCAAATGGAGGACTGCAGCGTCGGCCTTTGAAAGAAAGGTGCAGATTTCGGCTTCATTACTTACAACTTGAATAAGATACCCGCTTTCTGTAAGCAGCTTTTCTGGACGGAGATGCTCATGTGATATCTCCATGTTTTGGCGATTGGTTTCTACTAGTAACAAAGAACGCATCGAAGGATCAGCACCCCCTGAATGTTCAAATACTGGAATTTTCAAGTCCGTTAGATCTTTCTGTTTATTTTCGCTTGTTTTTTTCCAAAAATCAACTTAAATTTGTTAGATAACCTTACTTGAAGTTATTTTCAAGAATGAATATATGTATGAGGGGGATTTTTACGTCATGTATATTGACATAAGGTTGAAGCCGATTTATAGTAGTTACAACAATTTCATAAACGTGTACGAATACAATGGCGTATTCGTCTAGGTATGGCAACGAAGCCTGTCCTCGCTTAATAGTTAGGGAACAAATATGTTCTCCTATAGCGTGGCAGGCTTTTTTTATTAATTAGAGATTTAGAAAGGGAGTGGCGATGATATGAATGGTCGTAATAAGCTTGTACTTATAGGGAATGGAATGGCCGGAATACGTACCTTAGAGCATTTGCTTAAGCTTGCACCAGATAAATACGAAATTACGGTGTTCGGAGAAGAGCCTCATCCAAATTACAATCGGATCATGTTATCCTCGGTACTCGCTGGTGGTACTTCGGTAAATGACATTATTCTAAATGACTATGCTTGGTATGAAGAAAATGACATTCGGCTTTATACAGGTGATCCTGTAACAGAAATAAATACGTTGAAAAAAACGGTCACATCTTCTTCGGGAATCATCGAGTCTTATGATCAGTTGATCTTTGCAACCGGATCGAAAGCATTTATTCTCCCTTTGCCGGGTGCGAATAAGGAAGGGGTCATAGGCTTTAGGAATATAAAGGACTGTGAAATGATGCTTGAATCGTCACAGAAATATAAGAAAGCTGCGGTGATTGGCGGTGGACTTTTGGGCCTTGAGGCAGCGCGAGGGCTTCTAAATCTAGGTATGGAAGTTACCGTTATTCATAACAGTGAGTATGTAATGAATCGGCAGCTTGACGAACCTGCATCGATAATGCTTCGTCAGGAGCTTGAACAACAAGGGATGAAATTTCTAGTAAATAAACATACAAAAGAAGTGACGGGAAGAAAACGTGTAAATGGGATTAGGTTTAGCGATGGAGAGAGAATGGAAGTGGACTTAGTTGTCATGGCTGTTGGAATATTACCGAACATTTTATTAGCAAAGGAAACAGGACTAGTAACTAAACGAGGGATTATTGTAAATGACCATATGGAGACCAGCATAAAAGATGTGTATGCCGTTGGTGAATGTGCTGAGCATAATGGAATAACTTATGGTTTAGTCGCTCCGCTCTATGAGCAGGGCAGTGTTCTTGCTAAGCATTTATCAGGAGTAGGACACCAAGGATATCATGGCTCAGTAACTTCGACCAAACTGAAAGTTTCAGGAGTTGATGTATTTTCAGCTGGGGATTACTTAGATTCAGCAGATACACGGTCGATAAGATACCAGGATGAAGTGGAAGGTGTATATAAAAAAATAGTTGTTCGCGGAGATCGGCTGGTCGGAGCTGTGCTTTTCGGTGATACAAGCGACGGACCGTCTTTGTTCTCGATCATTCGAAGTGCTGAATCGGTCACAGGACGGGAAAAAGAGATTTTGCTTGGTATGAAGATGGAGGGTCCTTCCGGCGGCGCAAAAATACTCGAGATGAGCGAGGATGAAATTGTCTGCGGATGTAATGGTGTGACAAAAAAGAAGATTGTAGATGCGATTGGGCAAGGTTGTCACAGTGTAGCGGAAGTGAAAAACTGCACAAAAGCTTCAGGTTCTTGCGGAGGTTGCAAACCGATGGTGGAACAACTACTTACTGCCTATGCAGGAGAAGAAGCCGCGATAAAATCGAAAGAAGGCATCTGTTCATGTACCTCACTTGACAGGGAGGGAATCATTACTGGCATCAAGGAAATGGGTCTGAAAACGGTGAAGGAAGTTATGTATGTGATGGGATGGAATGAGCCTGAAGGCTGCACGAAATGCAGGCCTGCTCTTAATTACTATCTTGGTATGATCTGGCCTGGAGAATATGTGGATGAGAAGGAATCAAGATATACCAACGAACGTTATCATGCCAACATCCAGAAAGACGGCACTTTTTCGGTAGTACCACGCATTTACGGCGGGGTGACCTCACCAAGCGAACTTAAGAAAATTGCGGAAGTAGCAGAGAAGTATGAAGTACCTATGGTGAAATTTACAGGAGGGCAGCGTCTGGATTTACTAGGTGTGAAGAAGAAAGATTTGCCAAGCATGTGGGAAGATCTTGCTATGCCATCTGGGCATGCCTATGGTAAAACACTTCGTACAGTGAAAACGTGTGTCGGTTCTACTTTCTGCAGGTTTGGAACACAAGATGCCATTGCTTTAGGAATTAGACTTGAAAAAGCCTTTGAAAGACTGAATACTCCTCATAAAGTAAAAATGGCAGTATCAGGCTGCCCCAGAAACTGTGCGGAGTCCATTATCAAGGATTTTGGCGTCGTAGCCATTGATGGCGCTTGGGAACTTTATGTGGGGGGGAACGGAGGAATAAAAGTGCGGGCGGGAGAGCTGCTCTGTACAGTGAAGACGGAAGATGAAGTAATCGAATGGGCAGGCGCCTTTATTCAATATTACCGAGAACAAGCGAGCTGGAGTGAACGGACTTCTCACTGGCTGGACCGAGTAGGTCTTGTTTCTATTAAGGAGGCTCTTGCAGATTCCGTATTCAGATCAGAACTTGTCGCTCGACTGAAGGAGACTCTTGAGCATACCGTAGATCCTTGGAAGGAGATCGTGGAAAACAAGGAGCTTAGGAAAAATTTTGAGCCGCTAAATCGATTGGAGTTAACGCATGAATAAGGAGGGGATAGCATGAGACAGAGATATTTGGTAGCTCATGAGTCTGACATTGATATGCTGGGAACAAGGGTTGTGACGATTGAAAATACAGAAGTTGCCTTATTTAGACTCAGCGACGGAACCATCAGGGCTCTTGAGAATCGCTGTCCACATAAGGGCGGTAAATTGTCGGAGGGCATGGTGTGCGGAAATATGGTGCATTGTCCTCTTCACGATTGGAAAATTCATCTTGCCAGCGGGAAGGTTCAGACCCCTGATGAAGGTGAAGTCTCCGCTTATGTCGTGGAAGTGGATCCTCCGAGTGGTATCGTATATGTAACGATATGATGAATCAATGACAGTGGTATAACCTTCCATACGAAGGGATATAGAGCTGACTTCTCCTTTTGGAGCTGTAAGCTCTAGCCATATCTCTCGAACACTCTGAGGGGAAGTGACTTCATCAGATGGGACGGAGCAGGTGATAGGATTGAATATATATTATAGAGAAAAGCCGTGATGATGGATCACGGCTTTTCTCTATGGAGCGAATTAGCTAACTTCGCAATATATTTTAATGAGGATGATCCAAGCCATTAGTCATTACTCCAAAAACAAGTAAGGTTTTCTCAAGTGTGTTATAGAGGACATAAGGTATGTAGACAAAGAGAGAGATCCGGAAAATACCGTCCGCTCCCGAGCTGTCGCTTAATGGCCTCCTACTGAATATATCGTATGGATAAAAAAGATCCAGGAGGGATGTTAGTCATGTAATCTGACCCTAATCAGCACGATCAAGAATGGGTCGCTTATATGCCCGAGCGTAACGAAATGGGATAAAGTTATTCCTGCACGCAGGCAGGAATAACTTTCAAGCAGGGATGGTTTTGAGAAAAATGAACATAAAAAATACAGAGGATCTTGATCAAGATCTTCTGCATTTTTTATGGTTATATTTTCATCTCTCCCGTAGTAGGCAGAGCCGCGCTGTTATCGATTTTTATTTTCGCCTGATTCTTCAGCCACGTTCTTCTCCACTGCAAACTCATTGTAAAGACGAGAATAGAGGATAGTACAGCGATAACACTTAAGATGAGAAATCCTGCTGTATAGGATCCAAGTGATTTATATAGGTTTCCAAGTAAGAGAGGCAAGGCATATCCCCCGAGTCCCCCGGCTGCACCGACAATACCTGTCATAAGTCCAATCTCAGATCCAAATCGTAAGGGAACAAGCTGGAAGACCGAACCGTTCCCGGCTCCAAGACACATCATGCCGACAAACAAGAGTGCAATAACGACGGGAAGCGGCGGTAAAAAGGAGACTGCTGCCAGCATAATCCCTGCGCCCGCATAAAGGATGGTAAGAATACGAGTCCCGCCAAATCGATCAGATAGAAATCCTCCTACAGGTCTGAAGAAGCTGCCTGCAATAATGCAGAAGGTAGCAATATCTGCTGCTCTTACAGCAGACAGACCATACTGTGTATTAAAGAAGATCGTCAAATAATTGGATAAACCGACGAATCCTCCAAAGGTGACGCAGTAGAATAAACAAAGAATGAGAGCGTCTTTTTGACGTAGTACCGCTGCGTACTGCTTTAAGGTCTTAGGTGCTGGGCGGTTGGGGCTGTTTTTGGCGAAAATCGTGAACAGAATAAATACAATGATAATGGGGATCGTGGCAATCCCGAATACGACTTCCCAGCTCCCAAAATGCGTAGCCAGTCGGTTAGCGAAAAGGGTGGCAAATACGGTTCCGCTATTTCCCGCACCAGCAATTCCCATGGCCAGTCCTTGATGTTCTTTCGGATACCACTGACTTGCGAGAGGCAGAGCAGCGGCAAAAGAGGCACCGGCTATTCCGAGCAGTAAGGCAACGACATATAGTTGAGAAAGTGAAGTAACCCATTGCCAACCTAATAGGAGGGGGATTAAAGTAAGCATCATACCGATCTGAGCTGTGAGTTTGGGACCGATGTGGTCCGATAAATAACCAAAAACAAGTCTTAAAATAGAGCCGCTGAGTATCGGAAGTGCAACGAGATTTGCTTTTTGTACGGCATCCATCGGATAGTCTGATGCAATAATAACACTGAGGGGGCCGATTAACCCCCAGATCATAAAACTGATGTCAAAATATAAAAATGAGCCGAGGAGTGTAGGCTTATGACCGCTTTCCCAAAAACTTTTTCTCTTCATCGTTATTCTCTCCCTTTATTTTCATCTAAAAAACCAAAAAAACCGCAATCTGTCCTTGATAAAGGAACAAATCGCGGCCACATTGCCGTGTAACATGATTCACTTCTTTGTGAATCAACGATGTATTTAATTGAAATGACTTACACTGGATTATAGAAACAGTATTTGCATATGTCAATATACTTAACGTAAATTTATAAAAAAACTAAAAAATATATTATCGATGTTAAAATTATTGACACTGGAATCACCTTGTAATATTCTTTTCTTACAAGTTCAGTTTACGATAATAGTTCAGCACAACGACGTGCTGTTTTGAGAGGCAACGCCGCCCCTTTTCTTTTAGAAAAGGGGCTTTTTTGTTCTTTTATACTGATTGATATAGGTAGGCATGACCTCGGTGAGATGGATAAATAGGGGGCTGATCCAGTGAAAAAACAATTAGTCGTCATTGGTAATGGTATGTCGGGAATGAAATGTATAGAGGAAATTTTGAAGATAAATAAAGACCGTTTTGAGATTTCGGTGCTCGGTGATGAGCCTAGACCGAACTACAACCGTATTGAACTATCGAAGGTACTCCAAGGAGGAACCTCATTTGATGACATTATTCTTCATGATTGGGCTTGGTATGAAGAAAATGGAATCCATCTATACACAGGAGAGCGAGTTACCCGGATTAGACGTAAGGATAAATGGATTGAAACGAATTCCGGAAGGAAGGTTCGTTACGATGTACTTTTGATCGCTACGGGTTCCTCAGCATTCATCCCCCCGATACCAGGTTCTGATCAGGAAGGCGTGATTACTTTTCGGAGCGTTGATGACTGTATGATCATGATGGACTACGCAAAAAAGTATAAGAAGGCGATTGTTATTGGGGGAGGACTTTTAGGCCTGGAAGCTGCTAGAGGACTGCTTCATTTAGGGATGGAAACCGAAGTCATTCATAATGCAGCTTATTTAATGAATCGTCAGTTGGATTCCATGTCCGCAGAATTACTTCAAGTCGAACTTGAAGCACAAGGTATGAAATTTAGACTAGGGCAACAAACCGTACAAATCCTGGGCAGCAATAGAGCAAAAGGAATTCGATTGGCTAATGGATCTAAACTTGACGCAGATCTTATCGTTTTTGCTGTTGGGATCAGACCTAATGTTGAACTCGCTAAAGATAGCGGACTCAAAACGGGCCGAGGCATCATCGTAGACGATTATTTACAAACAAGCGACACAGATGTCTATGCAGTGGGCGAATGCGCAGAGCATCAAGGGATTTGTTATGGTCTAGTTGCGCCCCTTTATGAACAAGCCAGTATTCTCGCTAGGACATTATGTCAGCATGAGATAGAGCCATACAGAGGTTCTATTCCTTACTCTAGATTGAAAGTATCAGGTGTGAATTTGTTCTCGGTCGGTGAAATCGGGCCCGATATCCCCATAGCATTACAGGAATATGACCGGTTGAATTATAAATATAAGAAAGTAACGATGAAAGATGGACGTGTGAAAGGAGCCATATTATATGGGGACACCACAGACTCTCCTATCCTTCTTGATTATATAAGCCGTCAGGTAAGTACAGAGGAGCTTATTCAATTAACGGTTACTCCAAAATCAGAAAATAAAATGGAAGCTTTAATGGAAGCGATGCCGCCTAGTGACACGGTGTGTGGGTGCAATCAGGTCTCTAAACTAGCAATCATGAAATCGGTGCAGACAGACGGACTTACAACCGCTGATCAAATAAAGCAAAAAACAAAGGCTTCCGGTTCTTGTGGAGGCTGCCGACCTATGGTAGAAGCACTTGTAAAGGTCATTCTATCGAGTGACGCTGAAAACAGGGGAATGAAGGATCAGGAAAAAGAAACGCTAAGCGTTTGTCCATGCATGTCATTAGGTCACGAAGAATTGAAACAGTATATCAGATCTCTAAGAGAAGCACGAGAAATATCATTTGAAACGATAACCCCTAGTGAGATTCGAAAATTACTTGGATTAGAAAAAGAGAATGGCTGCGCAACCTGTAACGCAGCCATCACATTTTATATAAAAACTTCTCAGATGCAGTCTGCCCCATCCCCTTGGTCTAATGATTTTAAGGCATACTTAGCGTGGTGTGAAAATCTGTTTCTTCCGCACTCGATCCAAGCGGCTGCAACTGAACAGAAGGATTCCATATTTGGAATACTGCTTTATGACATTGCAATTCAAGCTTGTCCTGCCGGCTATGAAGTCTTTATTGGGGGTCACGCTGAACATCCGGTAAAACAAGGGCTGCTTGTATGGTTATCGTCTACAAAAGAAGAAGCAATTGAGGTCGCAGTGGCATGCGTGAGGTTGTATCAAAAGGAAGCTTGGTTCAATGAAAAAACATGGGAGTGGACTGAACGAATCGGTATTATGAACCTGCGTGAGCAAGTAATGGTACAGCTAGGTATTGCGAGCGAAATGATAAACATGAATGAGGCATATTTCAGCTAACCATAATGGGATGGAATATTAAGGGGGTGCAGGGATGAAAAAGGAAGACGGTTCATCAAAACACAGTGGAGTAGGGGATGTTACTACAGCAATAACCAAAATGACAAGTTCTGTCATCACTCAATGCCCCTTTTGCAGTGTTCAATGCAAAGCAGTGGTGACGATCAAACCGAAACAAAAACTCGGTAGAACCAGTGAAAATGGCGAGGCAGATCATCAAGTTACAGACGTAAAAGGCTATGATAACAAGGCTTCAGAAGGGCGAATATGTGTAAAAGGTTTACATGCACATCAGCATGCAGAGAGCACTAGCAGACTCATGTATCCTCTAATTAAAAAAGATGGTGAGTTTACTAGGGCTAGTTGGGAGGAAGCCATCAATTATATAGTGGGAAATATAAAAGCAATCCAGTTGAAATCAGGACCGGATGCGATTGGGGTATATGGCGGTGGTTCTTTAACGAATGAGACAGCCTATTTATTAGGCAAATTTGCTCGCGTTGCCCTTAGAACCAAATATATAGATTACAATGGCAGGTTTTGCATGTCAGCGGCAGCTTCGGCAGGGGCGACCGTATTCGGCATGGACCGCGGTCTGACGTTTCCGTTAGCAGATATTGAGCACGCAGAATGCATTGTTTTGGCAGGTACCAATATTGCGGAGTGTCAGCCTACACTCCTGCCTTATTTTACAAGAGCTCAGGCAAGCGGTGCACAAATAATTGTCATTGATCCGCGCCGAACCTCAACTGCAGCGATCGCAGACTTACACCTTGCAGTACGGCCAGGAACGGATTTACTGCTAGCCGATGGAATTTTAAAAATCATAATAGAAGAAGGACATATAGATAAGAACTTTATTGAGAATAGAACGAGAGATTATGATCAATTAGGATCGTATTTGGATTCGTTATCCATTCAGGATATTGCGGCAACTACAGGGATACAAGAGGAGCAGATAAGACGTGCTGCACACATGTTCGGGAGAGCAAAGACCAGCATGGTACTTACAGCAAGAGGTGTGGAGCAGCAGACAGATGGGCATCTTGCAGTAAGACATTTTATTAATTTGCTGCTGGCAACGGGAAATATCGGTAGAGAAGGCTGTGGTTACGGAGCTATTACAGGTCAAGGCAATGGGCAAGGCGGAAGAGAACACGGTCAAAAAGCAGATCAGCTCCCCGGATACCGTTCTATAGAGAATGAGGAGGATCGAGCGTATGTGGCTTCCGTGTGGGGAGTGAGTCCAGATCAGCTGCCGAGAAAAGGGGTGTCTGCCTATGAAATGATGGAGCTTGTGGATAAAGGGGGCATTGAAGCGCTATTCGTGATGGGCTCGAATCCGATCATGTCTAATCCGAATGCTGTACTTGTAGAAGAGGCGCTTAAGAACATTCCCTTTTTGGTAGTAGCGGATATGTTTCTATCTGAAACAGCACAATTAGCAGATGTCGTGCTTCCGGTAACTTCGTATTTTGAAAATACAGGTACATTAACAAATCTGGAAGGAAGAGTACTGCTTCGAGAAGCAACGGGATCACCGCCGGGAGAATGTAAACAGGACTGGGAGATTTTAAGAGAGTTAGCGTTTGCTTTAGATAAAGGGAAACATTTTGATTACTCTTGTAGTGAGGATATCTTTAATGAACTGCGGTTAGCGAGCCGAGGAGGAATAGCCGATTATTATGGGATTACCTATGAAAGGCTTCGTAAGGAAGAAGGAATCTACTGGCCATGTAGATCGGAAGATGATCACGGGTCAGGACGGATTTTCGAGCAGAGGTTTGCTCATTTAGACGGCAGAGCCGTGTTTACTTCTCAGCAAAATGATGTACGGCGGGAAAGTATTACAGCAAGTTATCCTCTCATGCTAACAAATGGCCGCGTGCTGTCCCATTATTTGACGGGGGTACAAACAAGGCGTAGTCGAACACTTTTATCAAGGCAAGTTGAAAGTTATGTAGAGATGCATCCAGAAACCGCGCGGCATTATAGGGTAGAAGAACAGAAATGGGTGAAGATATCATCACGTTATGGAGAGTTTCAGGTAAGATGCCGTTTTAATGATCAAATTCGAAAAGATACTTTGTTTGTACCGATGCATTGGGGCGGTGTCCAGAATGTAAACCGAGCCACCCGAGCAGAGCTAGATCCTTTTTGTAAAATGCCTGGGTTTAAGACAACTGCCGTACGGATTGAGCAGGTTACTTGATTTTTATAAGATTCCTAGCGGTCTGAATACGAAAAAGAGCAGCCAAATTAATACGCAAAAAAAGTGCAAATGAAAAAAGTCCTCTGGACGTCATCCATGTTTAACCTGCAGAGATGCAGTTATTATTTGATCCGAAAAATACGAGAAAAGCAACCTCCTGTTGGGTTTTTCCCAGAGTTGGTTGCTTTTCATTGTATTCATTATAAGATCTTCGATATCTGTAAATATAATTTTATTTTTCTATTGGGAACTTTTGTATGTGGTTAAGTATAATTTCAGATACCTCTGGTTCATTAAACTGTGTTAGCCAGTGACCCGCATTTAGTTCATGGAAATCATAATAACCTTTCATATAGGTGTGACTTTTCTCTACTCCTGCACGGGCAAGCGCTAAATCTTCGTTTCCCCAGATGAAAGCGGTTGGAGTTTCAACATCTCCATATGGAATCTGTTCTTCAACCTGCATGATGCCGCGATACCAATTGATAACAGCAGTTCTAGCCTCAGGCTGTGAGAAAATCCGCATATAATCCTCTAACGTTTCTTGATCGAAGCCTTCCCATAAATGACGCAAAACAGCATAATCATTAGCAGCTATTAAGGATTCGGGAACATCCGGCTCCATAAATTTAGATACATAGGCACCTTTTTGTTTTTGTACCGGATCATTTTCGAGCGCCCATTTGTAAGCATCCCAATGAGGCACAGACATAGCAGTCCAAGTCTGTATCCGCTCAGGATATAAAGTGACAACGCTCCAGCCAACGGCTGCCCCCAGATCATGTCCAACCAGGTGGAATTTACCCGAGCAGCCCATTACATTTGCAAATCCAATGACATCAGCAGAAAGTTTTCTCAAAGAATAATTTTCATAGCCGTCTGGACGGGCCCCGTCCGAATATCCTCTTTGATCAGGAGCTAGACAGCGATAGCCGAGCGCGGCCAATTTAGACATTGTTTCTTCCCATATAATCGAACTTTCTGGAAATCCATGAAGGAAAATGACCAGCTCACCTTCTTGCTCTAATCCTGCCGTACGGCAGCGGTACTCCATACCATTCATTTTGAGTGTAGTTGTAGTAACAGTATTGTTCATAAGATCTCCTTATAGCGTAATAAATTATTAGATATTATTAGAGTGGTAAATCTTGGTGTATACGACTCCTAGTAAAATAAACTACCCTTCCCGCTTGCATATGTCAAGTTATCCATATGTATTAGAAGTCCTCTTCGTAATATGTAAACCACTCTCATAATGTTTACCGCCTTTCTACGGAGAAACGTTTCCGTAGAATCGAATCTTTCAAATCTTTTAAAACTACGTACGGCGAAAGCCGACGGATCACTTTGCGATAGCAAAGAAACATTCACTCACAATTCATAGCAATTCACAGCGATTCACTCGTAATTTGAACTCGTTATTTAGTACTCATTATGGTACTCGTTATTCCAGTTTTGGAGTTTAAGCGGAACTTGTGTTAAACAAGTGAAGATCAATAGATGCCCGGTGAGGTTTTTGGATCGTGAGCGACTTTTGGCTTTGCGCAGCAAAACAAGTGGAGCGAATGAGCCAAAATACCGAATAAACTCTGATATGTGAATGGCAACAGGAAGAAGATAAGTCTATAATCTGATGTAATATGAAAATCGATAAAAAGGGGGAATGAATAATTTGTTACATTGTTAGAGTCTGAATTGTAAGCGTGACCATATTTGAAAAAGGAGTGATTTCATGCCAAAAGGTACGAACAAGCTTCCCATATGGAAAAAAGCCGCTGCAGCCGGAATAAGCGCTGTCCTATTAAGTACGGGAGGTTATGCTTCTGCAGCACAGGATCTAAACGGAAAGGGGCATCAGAATATGGAAAACCGCATTCAGATGGAGTATTTGGACCGAGGACTTATTGCGGTAAAGACAGGAGAAGGTAACTTTTTGAGTTGGAGGTTGCTCGCTCAAGAGGTATCAGGAAGCAGTGAAACCGGGCTGACAGGCACTGATTTTCATGTATATCGAGACGGAGAATTTGTAGGTGAAGTGACAAACAGTACGAATTTTCTTGACCCCGCAGGTGCAGCAGGTTCCTCTTATTACGTCTGTGCAGTGTCTAATGGAAAAGAGGTGGATCGAAGCAACTCCGTTACGCCTTGGAATCATGGATATTATGATCTTCCAATTCAAAAGCCTGCTGACGGGATCACGCCAGCCGGTGAAAGCTATAGCTACTCTGCAAATGATATGAGCGTAGGGGATGTGGATGGGGACGGACAACTAGAGTATTTTGTAAAATGGGACCCGAGCAACGCTAAAGACGTATCCCAAGTGGGATATACGGGAAATACCTACGTTGACGCCTATACGATTACGGGAGAATTGCTGTACCGAATTGACCTGGGTGTTAATATTCGCTCTGGTGCGCATTATACGCAGTTCCTCGTTTATGATTTTGACGGGGACGGCAAGGCAGAACTAATGTTTAAGACGGCTCCGGGAACAAAAATTCTTCATTATAATCAGCAAGGAGAGATTACATCCGAAGAATATATCACAATGCTGGACGAAGATCTGGCTGCAGGATATACAAATGAAGATGATTATCGAGTAAGCAGAGAAGGATATTACGAGCACATGGTGGACATGTTTATGGACTGGCATGACTACGAGGAAGTACGTAATGGAAGCTGGCCGCAAACCCTCGAAGAAGCTTTCGGGATTGAAACGAAGTATGAATATCCTCTATCTCGTACTGATGCGGAGCAGTTGACGGATTATTTTATGGACGTATTTGCTCCATCTAAAGATGCGAATCGGAATAAGTTTCGTGAATTCGAAGGGTTTATTTTATCTGGTCCTGAGTACTTAACTGTGTTCGAGGGAGCAACGGGGCAAGAGCTGAAGACCATCCGTTATAAACCAGGTCGTACCGACGATGGACTGCGCTGGGGTGATTATGCGATGAACCGTATAGAGCCTGGGAACAGGGTAGATCGGTTCTTGTCCGGTGTTGCGTATCTGGATGGACAGCAGCCTTATGCTGTATTTGCAAGGGGTTACTATACTCGAACAACCTTAGTTTCTTATAACTGGGACGGAACGAACTTGAATGAATATTGGTATGTAGACAGCGGCTGGGTTCCCATGACGAATCCATTCAGAGATGGTCCACACGGAAGGCCGGGTACGGACCCTCAGTATGGTGAGATTACGACTCAAGGAGCACATTCGCTCAGTGTAGCTGATGTGGATGGGGACGGTAAGCAGGAAATAGTATATGGATCAGCGACGATTGATCATGATGGGTCTGTGTTGTCCAATTCTTCCGCAGTTATGCCCCCTGAAAGTGCTAACCCTGGCGCAATTGCCAACCTAGGTCATGGTGATGCACTGCATGTAGCCAATATTGATCCAACGCGGGAAGGACTTGAAGTATACATGGTGCACGAAGGTGGACCTTATGCCCCTTATGGTTATGCGCTGAGAGACGCCAAGACAGGAGAAGTCATCTATGGCGGTTACACGGGAAAAGATACCGGACGCGGCATGATTGGTGACATTGATCCAGAACGTCCAGGGCTTGAAACCTGGGCCGTCGGCGTCTACACCGCTCAAGGTGAAAAGATCAGTGACAAAATGCCGGGTACGAACATGAGCATCAAATGGTCGAAAGATATGACAACTCAAATCATCAATGGAGCACTGGAGAATACGCCGACAATTGATGATTGGAAAAAAGGGACTGTACTTACTGCGGAAGGTACACGCACGAATAACCACACGAAGGGAACGCCATCCCTTGTGGCGGATGTGTTTGGAGATTGGCGGGAAGAAATGCTTGTCCGCACGGTAGACAGCAGCGCCATTCGTATATATACGAATACGGAAGTAACAGAGCGCAAGCTGCATACGCTCTTACATGATCCTCAGTACCGTGCGGGAGTAGCTACACAGAATACAGGCTACAATCAGCCTGTGTACACTAGTTACTACTTTGCTTCGGATACCGATTTTAGTAAAGTGAACGTTCCAAATGTGTTCATTCCCGGATTACTGAATGTTCTTGAACAGCACCATGGCATGTATGTCGAACAAGGAGAACTCGGTGGTGCTGTGGTGAATCAGACAACGAATTCACTTAAGCAGGCACGTCATCATTTTGACAAGCAAGATCTGAAACAGGCCTCATTCTTCCTTGAGAAATACATCTCGCAACTGAATAAACGAGAGGGGAAAGACACGGTTAGCGAGAAGGCGAAAATGAATTTAATTCATCATGCGGAGCTGTTAGTTGAACAGTGGAAATAGTGTTTCTATCTACATTATACTGAGCATATTATTACGGAATTACGCAGTTAGTTGCTAACATTACGTTTAAAGAAGGCAGCCACTCATCTAAAATGCACTCTAATAAGATGACTTTTTTTCAAAGTGTCTATCTTATAGGGTACATTTTACCATGAGGGCTGCCTTCTTTATTTTATTGTAGCGTACATTTTGAAGAGTGCTTTGAAGAAGCTCCCTTTCATTTTGGCCGGGGAACGACTTGGGTAGTGTAACGCTTGAGTAAACCTATTCATTACCTATATCCCGACGTTTGCGGGTGATATCATACGTTATATCAGATAGGATTTAAGTGAATGGGTCTGGAGTATTCATCGGCATCATAGCTGTTTCAATACTTCGTATTACCTGATTGCGTAGTTTTACCGGCGGCATATCCTTTGAACAAGGTTGGCACATTATGATAACGTGTATTTGTTATTTTAGCAGCACTGCTGCTGCTGTCTGTACGGAAGATGGAGTCCTTCACATTGGAAATGTTAGAACTATCCAGCGTGAAATTCACCGCATAAGTAGTTCCTCCGTTCTGACGTGCCAGCTTACCGATGTCATCAGCTCTAAAGTTCTTAATGTTAATGGTCCCGGATGCATTGGCCTGGAACACTTTGTCGTAAGCTTTATATGCACCGCCGCCTGTAATATTGACCGTGCCTGAGGCTTTCAGTGTCATTGCATCCTCGCCTACATCCTGCCACGTAACATTAGATATTGTAGCGTTTCCGTAACAATGTACCCCGTCAGCGCCAGGAGCGCCAATGATTACATTCTTCAGCGTTGCATTTTTCTCAAGTCTAAAGATCGGTTTCTGGTTCTCTCCCTGTCCGCCATCTCCCAGGGTACTTGGATTAGCCACATAGGTTTTACCGCTGCCGTCAAAAGTTTGGCCTTCGGGCACGATAATCGTTGTGCTGACTACAATTGGCGATGCGGCTGACACCGAAACGGGCTGAGCAACATAAAACATCGAGAGCATGGCAAAAGACAGAAACAACCCCAAAACTTTTTTCAATAAATTCCACCCTTTCTAGTGTAGGTTGTTTGGTACCGACCTTACGTCGGTACCACGGGAGTTGTGCGCAGATGTGCACCTCTGCGCACAACCCGACTATAACAGAATATTCTGTAAGCGATAACATAGAACAAGGGGAATAAACTTGAAGAACATATATTTTCTAAGGAGAAATGACAAGCAATACATAGACGACTGGAATTAAATAGATTAATATGGATAATAATGTAAAATAGAACGAGAGGTGCTGTTATTGTGGCTGAGCTTGATTTCCGAGATTTTCTTATTGTTAATGAATATGGGCTTATCGGCGTAACCCTATCCATGTTCTGTTTTGTTATCATACTTGAATTTATGAAAAAAGATGTGAAAATAAAATGGAAGAAAGTATTTTTCAATACAGTAGGAATTACGATTATAGTCTATCTATTCAATGCTGTTTTCGTTTTATTTAAAGCAATATTTTAATAAACCAGTCCCTATCTTTCAGCAGTAGGGCTGGTTTTTCGTTTGTCGTTATATGACTCTGCATCAAATTTTAGAAAGCCATTTTTTCTTCCGAATAAGAAAATAGTAAAGTATTTTTGTGTAAAATGAACTTTTATAGCTTTTGCAATCTCTTATCTATGAAAGGGGGGAGAACATGAAAATAAGCCGTCTTGTCAAACAAGCCAAAAAAGGCAATAAAGAAGCGTTATTACAACTAATCCTAGCTGATCAGGACGCTTATTATCGTCTTGCCTATACATACATGGGAAATGAACATGATGCGATGGATGCAATGGAAGATATGATCGTTACACTCTATGAAAAGATCGATCAACTGCATAAAGGAGAAGCATTCTACAGCTGGAGCAAAACCATTCTTGTAAATCGATGCAAAACTTTACTACGGAAAAAGGAACGTTACCTGTCACTTGAGGAAGATGAGGAATCAGCATATTCCGTATTTACCGATTACTCACCTTATCGTGATACGGAGTCAGAAATGGACATGCAGGTGTTGCTATCTCATTTAGATGGCCCGCAGCGAGAAGCCATCGAACTTCGTTATGTTCATGATCTTGCCTATCAGACGATCGCGGACATGACCGGTGTTCCGCTTGGCACAACCAAATCAAGAATTTCAGTAGGAATGAAGAAATTAAAACTTATGATGGGAGGTGAGCGTGATGACGATAATCGAGGAACAATTAGAAAGACACAAACAGACCTCACATATGATAAAGGCTCCGTCAGAACTTGAGAGTAGACTTCGGAGTACACTTGAACAAGTGCCTGTTAAGAAAAAGAAAAGAAATAAAACGATGACATGGTTTGCCTCATCCGCTGCTGCTCTCCTTCTGATATTCGGATCATATCATTATTCTGCATTTGCTTACTACGGGGGGATGTTGCTTAATAAAATGGAACTGAGTTCTCTTAGCTTTAGTGAAGTAGCGGAGAGAGGATATGGGCAAACGGTCAATAAAAGCACAACATTAGATGATGGAACGGTTATTACTATTGAAGGGGTTATTGCAGACGATAATGCATTTTTAATGTATTACAGTATCGATCGACCTGAGGGAACCATATTTAATGAAAACGGTATAAGTCGTTATTTTGTACATCATATTAAAGGTTTCTTGACCGATTCCGAGTCACGAGGGGGTGGAGTGAATTTCAGCAAAGACGAGACTCATTCCGAAGGAGTCTATAAATTTGAGCCTGTTAGTCCATTCTCTAAAACACTAACCGTTACATTTATAGATTGGCCAGATAACGGGGAAAAGGTATCTTATCCCATTTCTTTCAAGTACGAAGCCAATAAGGCACTAAAAAGTATCATCAAAGAAAAGATTTCAAAGTCTGTTACTGTGGATCAGGGGGCTGTCCATTATGACTCCATTATTGCTACTCCAACATCTACAATCGTGAAGGGGCACTATGAATTGGATATTGAAGGTTCACCTAGATTTCCTGCTGAAACAAAGCTTTATGTTAATGGAACAGAAGTGAAACAATGGGAAATGAACTCAGAAAGTGTTTCCAAACTAGGGGTACCCATCACCCCTACTTTTAGACTTGAATATGATGTAATTCCTACCGAGAAAGTAGAAACCATTGAACTGGTCCTTGAAAGTTTTCCAGGAAAGCAAAAAGTAGAAGAACCGATATCTCTTGCTTCTCCATCAGATCAATCCATTAAACTGGGCAGTGAAAAAATATGGATTCGAAGCGTAACCAAAACAGATACGGGTTATGATATCGTCATCGCTAGAAAAGAATTCACATTCCTAAAAACAGACAATCTATCCGTGCTAGCAGGCGGTAAAGTAATTCCTGTATCTTCCATTTCTGATTCCCGTCAATGGGATTTGAAAAACGGTAATATCTTATGGGAGCAGACGTATTCTTTCAAAACATCAGACAAACCGGATTTCCTCTTGCTAGACGAATTTGATTATATCGAAAAACATAATAAGAGCATATCGATCCCAATAAATAAGAAGTAAGAAGTATGAATTAAAAAAGATGAATGTGAACCGGAGAGAAAGTAACTTCTGAAAAAGAAGAAACTGACCTCCGGTTTTTTATATCATAAAATAAGGTCCATTGTAGACAAAGAAAACCTATGCGATAATCAAAGAAAAATGTAAAGAGATGGTAACAAAATAGAAAAATGCATCTTGCATATGACAAATCTGTTCTTGATAATTATCATAATGCAACTCGTCATTTCTATATAACTAGTGAAGTGGGGTCTGTCCGTGCGGTTATGCGTAATGAATAAGATCAATATTGCGCTTACAGTGTTCCTTAGTTTTCAGTTACTATATGCCTGCAGTCCTAACAACGAAGTAAACAAAGTTTTTGATCCACTCGCAGATGACAATATAACAAGACTTGAGTATGAAGAGATGGGATTAAGCAAGTATGACCCGCCCATCAAGGTCTCTTTTGTAAGAGAAACGAGTGCTCAGCTTGATGAACTAATTAGAAGTTTGCCAGGACAAACATTAAATGATAACACCTGGAGTCAACTTTACGAAGAAGTTTTAGGAATCCAAATTACGTATGATTGGAGCGCTAAAGGAGACTTATTCGCCCAAAAATTTAGTGTTGATCTCTCTTCAGGTAATATTCCTGATGTGGTACGAGTGGATGCTGAGCAGTTGAGGCTGTTAAGTAATGCAGGGTATATTCAAGATTTGACTAAGGTATTTGATACGTATGCTACCCCGCTAACCAAAGAAATTTTGAACCAAGAAGGATCCGGCCCATTTGAAGCAGCCACTATAGATAGAAAGCTGATGGGTATTCCTGAAACGGATTCCTCGATTGAGAGTGCGCAGGTACTTTGGCTTCGTACCGATTGGCTTGAGAGACTGAACCTGGAACCACCACAGACGATGGATGAGCTAATCGCAATTTCGAAAGCGTTTACAGAGCGAGATCCTGATCAAAATGAACAAAATGACACATTTGGGCTGGCAGCAACTCAATATTTATGGGATCCCGTTATGGGACTCACCTCTTTTATGGCAGGTTATGATGCTTTCCCAATGATGTGGATTCATGATGATTCAGGAAAGCTTGCGTATGGAGGTATTCAGCCCGAAGTAAAATCGGCGTTGTTGTCACTGCAAAATATGTATCGTAATGGATATTTGGATAGTGAATTTGCGATGAAGAATGGGATCAAAGTCAAAGAACAAGTGGCCAAGGGCAAAATCGGAATGTTATACGGAGAACAGTGGGGTTCGTTTCTTGTTCAAGTGAGCCGTGAGAGTGATTCAAATGCGGATTGGCGAGCGTTTCCTATCGTTTCTGTTTCCGGAGAAGCACCAAAGGTACCGCTAAAGTTCAATACAACTCATTTTATTGCTGTAAAAAGAGGGGTCGAGCATCCTGAAGCGATCATAAAGATGTTTAACTTGCATTTAGAAAAGAACTGGGGGAAAACAGCAGAATACGAAAAATACTATAGTTCTCCCTATCCGGTTTGGCAGCTTTCTCCTATAACACCCTATCCAGCAAGGAAAAACATGGAGGCTTTTCAACAATTGAAGGAAGCCCGCATAACAGGGGACCAGTCTAAACTGAATGAAGAGGCCAAAGCAATCCAGAAAAATATCACGACGTATCTATCTGGAAGCGGTAACATCGAGATTGGATGGGGCTGGGAACGAACCTATGGTGAACAAGGGGCTATGGCCATTATTGATCAATACGAAAAAAACAATCAATTATTGTACGAAAGTTTTGTAGGCACTCCAACGGAAACTATGATCGAAAAACAGTCCATTTTGAATGAAATTCAACTCCAAGTGTATATGGACATTATACTCGGCAGGCCTATTGAAGAGTTTGACCGTTTTGTCGAGCAGTGGAAGAAGCTAGGCGGTGATCAAATAACAGAAGAAGTCAATCAGTGGTTTTTAGAACAAAAACCATAACTTCTTATACTTAAAAGGAGAGGATTTGACTGAGAAACTAAGATATCTTCTTATTAGAATATTTATCATCTCGCAGCATCGGAGGCATTTGTTTGTTTAAATTTCCCGCTGTTTCCCTACGTAATTCAATATTTGTACGTTTGGTGTTTACGTACCTCTTCGTTGTTATTCCGATCATTGTATTGGGATTGTATCTCTATCAATGGAGTTACAAGAATGCAAGTGAGGACATATCAAGAGCAACTTCAAAGCAATTGAATTATTACTTAGGTACCCTTGATCGGGAAGTGGAATGGATTGAGCTTCAATTGTTCGATATGGTAGAAGATAGCGGGCTTAATACACTTTCTGTAACATGGGATTTCATTGATAATGCGGATAAAAGATCAGAATTAAGCAGATTGCTTCAACGGATGACCTCTGTTCAGAACAGCAGTCCCTATATTAAAGATATTTACATTCATATTCGGTCGATCAACAAAACGTTATCTACAGCTGAAGCCATTCAGGATTTGGATCTCATCCAATATTATTTCTTCCGTTCCGGCGCTAAAGAAAGTGACCATCGATTGATCAAATGGAGTAATTCGATATATCTTAACGGTTCTAAAGAAAGCGGAAGAAAAGGAGCGGAACCACTTTTCACAGTTCAAATTGAGCTTGATGTCGAAAAACTGCTAAAGTCCTTGGAACAAGTAAACCTATATCCGGAAAGTGGTTCTTTGTTATTGTCAGAATCAGCTGGGTTCGTGCTCAGCACGGACAAGGTTGCAGATCTAGCCATTCAAGATTTTATAAGAAATTCCCCTTCAAGTAATGATGCCGTTGTCATGAAGCTAAAAAACAAGAAGTTTCAAATGAATAAAGTGTATTCGGATGCAACAGGACTGTCTGTAGCTATGTATTTACCTGAAGAAACAGTAAAGCGGCCGCTGAGTACATTTTCTAAATGGGCGTGGATATTCATTATGACATCCTTTCTTGCTATCGTCGTCTTTTCTTACTCTTCGTACCGAATTATTCATCAACCGTTGTTAAAACTTATTCAAGGGTTTAAGCGCATGGAAGGAGGCTCATTAGACAGCCCCATCGAACATGAACGTAAAGATGAGTTTGGATATTTATATACTCGTTTTAATCATATGTTAAGTAAACTGCAAACCCTCATCGATCAGGATTTCAAACAAAAAATGATGATGCAAAAAGCGGAGCTGAAACAGCTGCAATCTCAAATCAATCCGCATTTTCTATATAACAGTTTCTTTATTTTGAATACGCTCTCAAGAATGGGAGATGCAGATCGGATTGAGAAATTTACAAATATGCTGGGGGAATACTTCCGTTTTATTACTCGTAACGGAGAAGACTATGTTGCGTTGTCAGAGGAAATAAAACATTCACGAACGTATACTGAAATCCAAAATTTACGATTCTCAAGACGTATTACTATCTTTTTTGATGAGCTGCCAAAAGAAATGGAAAGTATACGGGTACCACGTTTGATCGTCCAACCGATTATTGAAAACGCCTATGAACACAGTCTTGAGAAAATGGAAGAGGACGGAATTCTTCATGTTGCTTTCGAGAAGAACCCAAATGAAATATTAATTCGTATTGAAGACAATGGAAATGCAATAACGGATTCGGAGATTGAATCACTTCGTGAACATCTTCATCATACAGCCGACTCTTATGAAATAACGGGAATGATGAATATTCATCGGCGTCTTGTACTTACGTTTGGCGAAGGAAGTGGATTATTTCTAGCAAAAAGCAAGCTGAATGGCCTTGAAGTGCTTATACGAATCAAGACGGAGGAGGCGATCAATTGTATAGGCTCTTGATTGTGGACGATGAAGAGATTATTACAGACGGATTATATGAAGTACTGCAGCAATTCAAGCCAGAAATGCTTGATATTTATAAAGCATATTCCGCTAAAGAAGCTCTTAAGTGGATGTCCAGGAGCCGGATTGATATTGTACTTACGGACATTCGCATGCCCGGAATGAGCGGTTTGGACTTGAGTCAAGAAATTCAAACACACTGGCCAAGATGCAAAATTGTCTTCCTGACCGGTTTTAGTGAATTCGATTACGCGTATCAAGCTATTCAGCTGCCAAATGCACGATATTTACTAAAAACAGAAGGGTACGAAAAGGTAACCCAGACGGTACTTGAAGTCGTCCAGGAACTAGATCAGGATATTCAAACCCGTCAATTGATTGAAAAATCTCAAGAACAGATCGGTACCCTTCAGCTCATGGCACAGGGGGACTATATTAGACAGCTGCTTCAAGAAAGTCACGTTGTCATGGATCGTGCAGATTTTCTAGCCCAAGATTTTAAAGAACTTGGTATTGCTTTAGATCCAAAAGTTCCTGTTATATTAGCGCTTGGTCGATTATTTTTTGCTGAAGGAACCGGTTACTTAGAAAAAAGCAGACTTCTCACGTCAGTTAGAATGATCTGGGATTCCTTTATATCCGAGAAAAGCAGCAGTATAGGAACGATAGATAAGCAAGGGGACCTATTGTGGTTGCTTCAACCCAGTTATGAGGAACATGATTCTTTTCATCTCGTTCGCTTTATGGAGGGAACACTTGAGCTCATTCAAGAAGCGTGTCAGTCTTCACTGAGCTTGACGCTCAATTTTACGCTAAGCGGCAGGGCATGCGACTGGACACAAGTAACATCCCAATATGAGAGACTTCGTCAATTGCAACAGCTCAAGATTGGTAATGGGATTTCTATGATCTTAGTAGACCGAGCAGAGACATCAGATAATCTTGGTCTAAAAGATGTTTCTTATATAAGTCATCGAATTGAACGATTAGAGGCACATTTGGAAAGTGGAAAAGCGGCGGAGTTCATGGATGAACTAGACGAATTGTCAGTTACCTTGCTGCAGACAAGCAGCTCAGTTCATAAAGCACGCGAAGGATATTACGCAGCCGCTCTTGTTTTATTTTCGCATATCAACCGGATGGGAATGCACAGCCATATGGGTAATATCAACAAATTGATGCAGCTCGATGGACATGCCTCGATGAAAGAAGGATTCTTGTATCTTACGAAGATTGCGGAAATGATTTTTCAATATAAAAATAAAGACGAACGAGATCGTGCTACTCAGGTAATCGAACATATCTGTCAGTATATTGAGGAAAATTTGAACGAGGATCTCTCATTAGTACGGTTAGCAGAGCTTCACTTTTTCAACCCATCCTATTTATCTAGATTCTTCAAACAAGAATATGGCATCAATCTATCAGAGTATATCGATAAAAGTAGAACTCGAAAAGCAAAGGAGTTACTTCGTAATCACGAATTAAAAGTGCGGGACGTTTCTATATCCGTGGGCTACGAAGCAGCCCATTCATTCACACGCTTCTTTAAAAAGATGACCGGTATAACGCCGCAAGAGTTTCGAGACAGTTTGTACAAAGAGTCGGCTGTTGGCCGTAATAGTTAAAAAGGGGATATACCCGCTAAAAAGTCTGCAGATATGAGATGCTGCAGGCTTCTTTGCCTGTGTTTCAGGACTAGAACTAGACAGGTACTGGATATACGATTCGGCAGGTTGTTGCCCGTAAATGTAAGCGATAAACTTTTTAGAGAGACTAAACACGAAGTATGCCATCAGATTGCACCTGATATGTAGATCGCAATTTGAGAATATGATTACTTAACGAGGAGTTGAAGAAAGCAATGAAAGAGGAATTTAGCTTATATGAAGATAGGAAGAATGAGGTAAATGGTGTCACGGTTGATGGAGTAAAGTTCAGTGATGACTCACAGGCTAAGGCGGTTGGCAAGCAGCCTCGGAATGGTAACCCCGTCGTATCCCATAAATTTGGTGCAGATCCTTACGCACTGGTGTATGAGGAACGGGTGTATCTATACAATACTCACGATGTACTGGAGCACGATACGGAAGGGAATGTGAAAGAGAATACGTATGGGACAATCAATACACTTTCTGTAATTTCTTCTGATGACCTGATCAATTGGACAGATCACGGCACAATTAAGGCGGCGGGAGCAGAAGGTGCTGCAAAATGGGCGACACAATCGTGGGCACCAGCTGCAGCTCACAAGAAACGGACCGGGAAGGACGAATTTTTCTTATACTTTGCTAATAATGCAAGCGGAATTGGAGTTTTGAAAAGTGACAGCCCGACTGGGCCTTGGGTGGACCCTATCGGCAAACCGCTTATATCACGGGAAATGCCAGCAGCTGCAGGTGTGACTTGGTTATTTGATCCTGCTGTTCTGGTCGATGAAGATGGAACAGGGTACCTGTATTATGGAGGAGGTATCCCCGAAGGAAAATCAGAGATGCCAAATACCGCCCGTGTAATTCAGCTCGGTGAAGATATGATTAGTGTTGTTGGCGAGGCAAAAGTAATAGAAGCTCCCTTTATGTTCGAGTCTGCGGGCATCCATAAATATAATGGGGTGTACTACTACACGTATTGTTCTAATTTCTATCCGGGAGCACGTCCTGAAGGGAGTCCACCGGCGGGAGAGATTGCATATATGACGAGTGATCATCCGATGGGGCCTTGGACTTATCAAAATACGATTCTGAAAAATCCAGGTCACTTTTTTGGCGTAGGCGGTAATAATCATCATGCCATCTTCTCACTTCATGACACATGGTATATCGCTTATCATGCTCAGACTTTATCAGCTGCAATGGGTGTTCCTAAAGGATACCGTTCCACACATCTTAATCAAGTCGAGTTTACTGAAAATGGGGATATAAAAGAGATCACGGCAGATTTAAAGGGTGTGGACCCAATTAAAACGCTAAATCCATTTCATATTGTTGATGCGGTAACTATGGCATGGAATGCAGGAATAAACGTCCGTTCTTTTACTGTGGCAGATGAAGACGGACATTCCGATAAACTTGTCATTTCTAATATACATGATGGTGATTGGATTGCAGCAGCAAATGCAGACTTAGCGGAAGGTGCTTCCTCCATCGTAGCTTGGGTTGTTGGAACAAGTGAAGGTGAGATTGAAATTCGGATGGATAATCCAAATGGTGAATTATTAGGAACCCTTGTCGTACCGCATACAGAAGACGTGGAGCGGTGGGAGGTAATCAGCACAGAAATTTCAAATGTGAAAGGGATCCATGATATTTATTTTGTTTTTAGAGGTGAATCAGAGAAAGAACTGTTTCAATTAGGTGCATGGCAATTCATTCGTTAGTTTAAAGAGGGGGTGCCTCATGCCATATACAGAGCAGGATAGGAAGACTTACGGTGATCCGATTCTTGAGGCCGTCGGTGTGTACCGAAGGTTTGGGCGGGGGAATACGATGGTTACTGCACTAGATAATATTCATCTATCTGTGCCCGCTCGCAACATGGTGGCACTGCAAGGAAGATCAGGGTCAGGGAAAACGACGCTTCTGAATATACTTGCTACGCTAGATGAACCGACAGAAGGAACCGTCATTCTACAGGGACAACAAATTACCGGGCTGTCAGAAGCAGAACGAAGCAAACTTCGCCGTAAAGAAATTGGACTCGTCTTTCAGTCGTTTGGGCTGATCCCACTTATGTCAGCATACGAAAATGTTGAATTTGGTCTTCGCATTGCAGGCGAGTCGGTTAAAGGAAATCAAGAAGCTGCAGAACGAGCACTGGAGCGAGTAGGTATGAAGGATAGAATGAAACATCGACCTATGGAATTATCGGGCGGTGAGCAGCAGCGCGTGGCGATCGCAAGGGCGATCGCACATGAGCCTGCCATTCTAATTGCTGATGAACCCACGGCTGAGCTGGACAGCAAGATGGGTCTGCAGGTGATGCGTGTATTTCGGGATCTAGTGCAAGATTCAGGAATGACGATTGTCTTAACAACACACGATCCGGGGATCATGGAGCTTGCTGACTATGTTATTGCATTGGAGGATGGCAAAATTGTACCCTAATCGATATAAGCATCATCGTACGTATAAAAGAAAACCAAATGTAAAGGTAAGCATTCTTCTCGCTGCCATGCTTACTCTTACGGGCTGTTCTCTTCTTCCTGTTGAAGACGAAAGTCTTCAGCCGCCGCTTGTTCAGCCTGCCGAGGAAGAGCTTGATATTGTGGAGGCGGCCCGTGGCAATATCGAGACTTCTTTAAGAGGAACGGCCAATTTTGTTTCGGCAAGCTCAGCGACGCTGTTCTTTAAAGAAAACGGAGGACGTCTAAAGTCTATGAAGGCAAAAGTTGGAGAAGAGGTAAAGGCTGGTGAATTACTGGCGGAGCTGGAAACAGACGATCTCGATCTTCAAATCCGTTTACAAAAATTGAACGTTGAGCGTGCGAGATTATTGTATAAAGAGGCTCAGCAATCCGGTGTTGTTAAAACGGAACTCAGACTGCGTGAAATTGATATGGAGCGAGAGGAATTGCAGCTGGACAATATGGAGAAGAAACTGTCTTCAGCAAGAATTTATGCTCCGATCTCAGGTATTGTTACCTTTACGGAAACACTAAACACAGGAGATATTGTAAGCGCTTATCAAACGATAATTACGGTCGCTGATCCTTCTGATATGAAGCTTATTTATACCGCTTCTGATTCCAAAGATCTACTATCAATCCAAACCGGAATGCCGGTAGGTTTGAAATACAAAGGTAAGGATTATGAAGGTACGGTGTTACAATCCCCTGCTGAAGCACCTCAGACGACAGATGAAGCAAAGTCGGAGCGAAATTCGGTGACCATCATTATAGGTATGAAAGATGCACCAAGTGATTTGAAAATTGGTCACAGCGCGGAACTCACGATTAAATTACAAAGCCGTGAGAACGTAATCCTTCTTCCAAGGTCTGCTATTCGCTCTTACATGGGGCGCAGTTATGTTCAGGTAGCTGAAGGTGACCAGCGGAAAGAAGTCGATGTGGAACTTGGACTTACCACACCTACACAGGTGGAGGTTGTGAAAGGTCTGGAAGAAACTCAGCAAGTTATCTTGAATAATTAAGATTTGTATCCACTTTTAGGACAGGAAGGAGGGGGTGATCATATGGCTTTGTGGACGATGATCCTTCGCAAAATGGCAAGTAACAAATGGCTGCAACTAAATTTGTGGTTTGGCCTAACCATATGTGTGGCGTTGTTTAGTTCTATGCCGCTCTATTCAGATGCCATTTTGCAGCGGACATTGACCAAGGAATTACAGGAGATCCAGCATCAGAGCGGTGTATATCCTGGGTTTATGCGCATCAGTACAAGTGTATCTTCTTCTGTTATGGATGAGAAGACGATCGAGGCGATCTCTCGTGCTGATCAATTTGCTGCAAGTATCCCGGTTCGAACGGGAATCGATGCGATGTCTTTCTACCAGCAGCGGATGACTCATAAGATGAAAGTGTATGGAGCCGATGCTTCTGACCAGGAAAAGCAGATACAGAAAACAACAGGGATTTTCAAGTCTTTATCTGATATGGAAAAACGGGTGAAGCTGACTGAGGGACGTATGCCGCTGGACCGGCAAGATGGTGTATTCGAAGCGCTTGTGACACATAAGTTTCTGCTGGCAGTAAAGCGCGGACTTGGCGATGAACTGTTGATGGTATCGCCGGAAGCGGATCGAAGTACATTCCGTGTGATTCCTGTTGGTTTGATTGAAACGGATCCGGCTGCGGATCCATATCTCCCCTATTTGACAACTGATGAAGAGAACGGTTTTCTTATTCCTTTCGAGCAATTTGAGCGTGAATTTATCGAAGGTGGAAAAGCCCGCCTTACCGAACTAGAGTGGCGTTTTGCCTTGAATTACGAACAGCTAACGGTAGAGAAAACAGGACAGTTCACCAAAGCAGCTACGGACGTGAAACGTTATTTCCGCGGGAAACTTGGAGTGGAAGAAGTAAATATTCCAGCGACCGAGACGGTAGCATCGTATGAGGGAAAACAAAAGAAGCTTGACTTAATGATGTTGTCTCTCTACGTCCCCGTTATGATGATGTTGGCATTCTACATATATATGTCCGCGAATCTTATTATTGATCGGCAGAAGACGGAAATCGCTGTACTGCGCAGCAGAGGTGCCAGTCGTTTTCAAATCATGTGTATTTACGTACTCGAAAGTACACTTTTAGGCATCAGTGCACTGGCTGTTGGACCTATACTTGGGGTATGGTTCACTAAAATACTTGGAGCTTCTAACGGGTTCCTCGAGTTTGTTCAGCGTTCTGCTCTCGAAATCAGCTTATCAAGTGATGCTTATCGAATTGCCGTCATTGCTGTGACAGGCGCCATTTTGCTTATTTTAATTCCTGCGTTTCTTGCCTCAAAAGTAAGTATCGTCAGTCATAAGCAGCAGAGTGCCCGGCTTGCTCATACCCCGTTCTGGTATAAGGCGGGAATTGATTTCCTTTTAGTCGGGATCTCATTGTATTTGCTTTATAATTTCAATAAACGACAGGCTGACTTAAAGCGGTTGGCGCTGGATTCAGAATTACTGCAAATGGATCCACTCGTGTTTTTAATTCCTGCATTATTCATTCTCGGCGGAGGACTCCTTGTGCTGCGGGTATATCCTTGGCTGATTCGGATCATTTACGTATCAGGGAAGAAATGGTGGTCCCCGCCGCTTTATAGCTCACTCGTGCAGATTAGCCGCTCTTCCGGACAGTATCTAACAATCAATGTGTTTCTAATCATGACCGTCGCAACAGGTATATTTAGCGCAAATGCGGCTCGAACGATTAACGATAATCTGGATAGCAAAATCCAATATTCCGTAGGAACAGATATCGTAATTACGTCGAAATGGGAAAGTAATGCACTTCCACCTGTAAATGTGGCTTCAGCAGCTCAGACGGGTTCGGCGAACAGTGAATTTACCGAACAAAGACGTGTGCAGTATACGGAACCTCCTTTTACCCCATTTGAAGAACTGGAAGGTGCAGAGTCAGTAGCTAGAGTATTTCGTAAAGAGGAAGCACGTTTTAGTGCAAAAGAGAGCGGCACATCAGGAAAGGTAGAACTCATAGGCATCAATACGCTGGAATTTGGTAATACAGCGTGGATGAAGAACGGATTGATGGATCATCCAATGAACAGCTATCTAAATCTGATCGCCCCAAATCCGAAAGCGGTCCTCATCTCACGTTCGCTCGCGGATAAAGCGAAGCTTGAAGCGGGTGACACCATCAGTGTTGCTTGGGATGGACTCAATCAAATTCCGCTTACCGTCTATGGCATCATCGATTACTGGCCAAGTTGGAATCCGCTCGCTGTTAGTCGTGATGCAGAAGGTAAGGGGACAGACCCCTTACTGATTGTCGGACATCTAAGCACCATTCAGAACAGGCTGGCCATTGAGCCATATGAAGTATGGCTCAAGCTGAAGGACGGGGTGTCCAGCCAAGATATCTATACGCAGCTGGAACAGCGTAAGGTACCCGTTACAAGTCTTCGGGACGCGACGCAAGAGCTGGTTCGTTCCGTGAATGACCCTTTCCGTATGGCTATTAATGGAGTGATGACGCTTGGATTTGTCATTTCTATGCTCATTTGTTTCTTTGGTTTTCTGCTGTTCTGGACATTAACATTAGCGGGAAGATCGCTCCAATATGGAGTGCTCAGGGCGATGGGTATGCCTTTCCGGCACATCATCGGTATGCTTGTCAGCGAGCAGATGTTAACTTCGGTAGCTGCTGTCCTCATAGGAGTGATGATCGGTAATGTAACAAGCGAACGATTCGTTCCTTTGTTTGAAATGTCATTTGCGACAACAGATCAGGTACCGCCTTTTCAAATCACCTATCAGCTCAGCGACTATTTACAAGTATACGGTATTATCGGAAGTATGCTGATCATTGGACTTACCGTAATCAGTTTCCGTTTATCACGTACCCGAATTGCCGAGGCGTTGAGACTGGGAGAGGAGTAAGCCTTGATATATTGCGAAGGACTTGTGAAAATATATAAAACAGCCGAACTTGAAGTCGTTGCGCTTCAAGGACTCGATATGACGATAGAAGATGGCGAACTTATGGCAATCATCGGCAATTCAGGCAGCGGTAAATCTACGCTGCTCAATATGCTTGGCGGGCTCGATAAGCCTTCAGCAGGCAAATTATTTGTAGATGGTAAAGACATGCTTTCTTTTACAGAGAAAGATTTAAAGGTGTATAAACGAGAGACGGTAGGGTTCGTATGGCAAAATAACTCCCGTAACCTGATTCCGTATTTATCAGCCATAGAAAATGTTGAACTGCCGATGCTACTGCACGGCAAGCGGAGCCGGGCGCGTGCAATAGAACTGCTTACCGCGGTTGGACTGGAAAAACGGATGAAAAACCGCTTAAGCGAGCTGTCTGGTGGTGAACAGCAGCGGGTAGCAATCGCCATCGCACTTGCAAATAACCCGCGTTTACTGCTGGCAGATGAGCCCACTGGATCACTTGATACGAGTACATCGGACCAAGTCCTGGATCTATTTCGATCGCTTAACCGTTCTACGGGTCTTACGGTCGTCATTGTTACGCATGATCCCCACTTAGCCCAGAAGGTTGATCGGGTTGTGCAAATTCGTGATGGTAAGACCTCAGCAGAAATGATTCGGCGTACCTCTTATTCGGAAGAACTTGCAATATTGGATGCAGAGGAAAAGCAGAAGATGTCAGACAGTCATATTGAATATGCTGTTATTGATAAGGCGGGGAGACTTCAAATCCCAGCGGGATACCTCGATACGGAAGAATTTAAGGATAGTAATAAAGTTCGTGTTGAAATGGAGGAGGGGCGGATTGTTCTTTACCCTCCTAAAGAGACAAAATTGTCTGGTTAGATCAAGAAAGAGGTATGGTTCCTAATGGTACTTTGATATCTGCGAAAATAGCCGCTTACTTAAAGATAAGTAAGCGGCTATTTTGTATGGGGAAAGGCAGGGTTCAACCATTTTACGCGGTGACCATTTTCATTTTTCGATATTCGTTGGCACTCACACCCGTGTATAACTTAAATTTTTTATAAAACCAATCCATTTCATAATATCCAACTTCATTTGCAATCTCATATACTTTCATCTCGGTCTTTTCAAGAAGTTGCTTCGCTTTTTCCATACGTTGCTGCAACAAATAGGCATTAAAGGTCATATTCTCGTGATATTTAAATTTTTGCCCGAGATACGAATAGTTAAAATGTAAAGTACTCGATATTTCCTTTAAGGTGATATTCTGTCCAAGAGATTCGGTCACATATTCTTTCACTTTATCAATAACAGATTCTTCTGAATCAACTGCTATATCATAACTGGCTCTCTCATTCTCCGCTTTTTCTGCATTTAATTTTCGCTTCATGAGCTGTAGACATGATGTCATATCTTCGCTAGAAACAGGGGCAGGTAAATAGTCGCTGACCTGATATTGCATTGCTTTTCGGGCAAGCTGAAAGTCAGTACTATCACTAATGAGAATAATGGGAACGGGACTTATTGTACGTACATGCTTGCATAGTGTAATCCCTTGTTCAGGGCATTTTACAATATCAATCATCAGCAGAGAATAACATTTCGATTTGAGGAGAGATAAAGCAGAATCGGGTTCATTCGTGTAATCTTCTAAACTGAAACCGAGATTACTCCGATTAAAGAAATCTTGCTTTTTTGCATCCCAATGATGATGTAAATCAACGAACAGGATCTTATACATAATCATAGCCCCCCATGCGATTATTTATGAATCATGTGATCCTCTCTATGTAAAATGATTACGCTTTCATTATGTGAAAATAAAAGAAAGTTCTCAATGTGCATATCTTTATTTATCTAACTTTTGTTTACTTCTTCTTACATTACAAATGGCCGCTGCCAAGGCACCTATATTTTGAGGGGTACTAAAACACGTATATCGCAGGTTGTTTGCCTTATTATGTAAGCGCTACACTTTGATTGTGCTCACAAATCAAGAGGGGGATTGAATCATGCGGATCAGCAAAACGATCATTGTGCTATTCATGATAATGGTGTTGCTTGTAGCTTGTAGCAGTGGTTCAGGCAACGAGAAAGAGGTCAACACAGATGTTACACCAACGGAAGATGTTGGCGAGGTAAACAGCGGCGAAGATGCAGCTGGCAACACAGATGAGGAGGGTGTATACAGCACCCCGGAAATGGATTTTGATATGGGTGGCAGAACAATCAAAATTGTTTCGTGGTGGGATATGACGATCGGTGAGGATAACCCAGATAATATTCAGCGTAAGAAAAACCTCGAGGCATTAATGGAAAAGCATAATTTTAAAGTTGAGTACGTGGCTGTTGATTATGGGGAATATCAAGAAAAGGTGACAGCGTCGCTGCTTGCAGGCGAGCCTCTTGGAGATATTGTTCGTCTTGGTAAGACTTATGCGGTTCCGACTCTGGTTAAACAGGATTTGCTTTGGCCTATCGATGAATATACGAAGAACCCTGTTGCCTTTAATCAAAAGGTAACGAATGAATACTACACTTACGAAGGCAGAGGGTACGGATTTACTGAGAATCAGGCGAATCTAGTTGTGGGGATTTTTTACAACCGCACTCTTATGAACCAACTTGGTATTAAACCGCTTCAAGATTATGTAAATGAAGACAATTGGAATTGGGATACTTTTATTGAAGTTGCTAAAGAGGCGAACAGAGATACGAATAATGATGGCAAGCTGGATACATGGGGTTTGGCAAATAATTCTCTTTTAGAGCAAGCTTTGTATTCAAATAATACTTCACTTACCAAAGGCGAAAAACAGAATCTAGATGATCCTGCGACAGTGGAGGCTCTTAACTTTGTTAACCGCATCGCTAATGAGCAAGTCACAAGACCAACAGAGGGCGGAGACTGGACTGAACCAGGTCAGTTTGTTCGTCAAGGAAATACTTTAATGTACGCCGGTGCACTACATGAACTTAACGGTTTGAAAACGGATATGCCTGACTATGATTTAGGTTTCGTCCCTTTCCCTAAGGGACCAAGTGCAACCGAATACCATTCTGCAGAGGCACTTTTCCAAGCACTTACCATTCCAAAATCTGTAGAGAATCCGGAGCAGTTAATGTATATATGGGAAAAGATTAACGATATCGATTCCGTATATGATTACCCAGATCAAAGTTCATATGAAACCGTATTCTCAAATGAAGAAGATCTGAACAATGCAAAAATGGTTGCACCGAATATGCTCGTGCTTGATCATCATACGTTTCCAAATCTGAAATTTTATGATTTTCAAGGAGAGCTGAACAGCGGTGTTTCTGTCTCAACCGTAATTGAGAAGTACAAAGCAACTTTTCAAGCAGCGATTGACGAAGTATACGGCAATTAAACGTTAGATATTGATCCCTATCAGCCCCTTTAAGCACTTGTTTAGAGGGGGGGGATCAATTTATTACGTCATGCAGCTGGAGGGGAGAAAGCGTTGAACATCCATAAGAAACGATGGGCCATTTCATTGCTCGTTTTTAGTTTATCCGCCGTATTTATAGGCTCTTTTTATCCTTTGAAATCCATCATGGCCAGCGAAAAGATGGAACCGATATCTGATTTTGAAGCGGTCGTGAGTTCTGACGATGAGAACGGTTATTCCGCATACCTGGAACGTCATACTCGTGCGGCAAGACCTGACCGTGCAATCCGAATTGAAGGGGAAAGTTATGTAAACGCTACAGGCGGCGAATTCGAAATAGCAGACCATCCATATGAACTTGATGGAACTGCTGTCTTAACACCGGAAGAAGGAATGATATCCTGGTCTGTGCCTATTGAGGAAGCAGGTTTATATAACGTGAGAGTACATTACTATCCGATCGAAGGAAAAAGTTCGGCTATTGAGAGGCAATTAGAGATTAACGGAGAGGTTCCGTTCAAGGGTGCGGAAATTCTTTTATTTGACCGAATCTGGGGAAATAAAATGGATGAAATTCAGCAGGATGATCGGAATAATGATCTTCGTCCAAGACAAGTTGAGAAACCTTCATGGCAACATGGCACTTTAACAGATCGAGAAGGTTATTATGATGAACCGTTTTCGTTTTATTTTGAATCCGGTGAACAAGAGATTTCTTTGACCGCATTAAGAGAACCGATGGCGATTGATTATATCGAATTGTATCAGCAGTCAGGACAGAAAACGTATGAACAGGTAAGCAGTGAATATGCCTCCGCTGGACTAACGCCAGTAAAGGATCAATACATGCTGATTCAAGCTGAGGATGCGGCGTATAAGTCTTCCCCAACTTTAGCACCGATATCAGACCGCTCGAGTCCGACCGTAATTCCATATGATGTATCTAAAATCCGAATCAATTCGATCGGCGGTACGAACTGGAAACTACCAGGTCAATGGATTGAATGGGAAATCGAAGTTCCTGAGGACGGATTATATCAGATTGCGCTAAAGGAAAAACAAGATCAACTTCGCGGAATATACGCGACAAGAAGCTTAATGATTGACGGGGAATACCCATTTCAAGAAATGAAACGAATTCGATTCAAATTTCATCGTGATTGGCAGATGAACGTCCTTGGTGGGGAGGAGCCTTATTTATTCCACTTAACAAAAGGGAAACACCAAATTCGTATGACCGTCTCCCTTGGAGAAATTGCCCCGCTGCTAAGAACGATTGAATCAAGTGTGCTGGAACTGAATGAGATGTACCGAAAAATACTAATGATTACGTCGAACACACCGGATCCTTATCGTGATTATCAACTCGAGAAGCGGATCCCAGATATGATAGAAGTGTTTGAAGAGCAAGCAGAAACGATTTCAAATGTAGCAGATTATCTAGAGAAAGTAACAGGAGAAAAGAGTGATAAGGTTGCTATTCTTTATGCAATGGTATATCAGCTAAAAGAAATGGTGCAGCGTCCTGAGACAGTGGCTCAGCGGCTGGATTCATTCAAAATCAATGTCGGCGGACTTGGAACATGGATTTTGACTGTACGTGAACAACCGCTTTCTCTTGATTATATGGTTGTTTCGTCACCTGACGTGAAACTACCAAGAGCGGAAGCTACCTTTTTTGAAGAAATAAAGCACGAGATTGGTGCTTATATTGCTTCCTATACGGAGGATTACGACAGCATCGGTAATATTGCTGAAGGTAACCGTTCCCTTGATGTATGGGTAACTACAGGGCGAGATCAGGCTCAGGTATTAAAAGCATTAATCGACGATACGTTCACTCCGGAGACGGACATCTCTGTAAATCTTAGACTTGTTCCTTCTAACATCTTGTTGCCGGCTACTCTTGCAGATGAAGGACCGGACATTGCGATGCAGATTGGTGAAGACCTTCCAGTGAACTATGCTATGCGGGGAGCTGCTGCGGATCTGACCCAATTTGATGATTATGACGATGTTGCAGCTCGGTTCCGTGAAAGTGGACTAACACCGTATATGTACGATGAAGGGGTATATGCACTCCCAGAGCAGCAGACGTTCCCTATGTTGTTTTATCGCAAAGACATTTTGAAAGAACTGGAACTTGAGCCTCCAAAAACCTGGAAAGATATCTACAATATGATTTCCGTGCTTCAAAAACATAATATGGAATTCTATTTGCCTCTGGAATCATCGAATGCAAGTCTTGTGCCTAATGCGACTTTTTCGATGCTCTTGTACCAAAATGGAGGAGAATTCTATCAAGAAAACGGGATGCGAAGCACGCTTGATTCCGATATTTCGATGGATGCTTTTAAAAAGTGGACACAATTTTATACCAGTTATAAGTTCCCGCTGCAAGCGGATTTCCCTAACCGATTCCGGACAGGTGAAATGCCAATTGGTATTGCCGATTACACCACCTACAATATGCTGACCGTAATGGCGCCTGAAATAAAAGGACTCTGGGATTTCACGATTGTACCTGGGTCTGAACTTGCCGACGGATCGGTGAACCACGAGGTAGCGAGTCATACAACAGGAGTTATGATGCTGAATAATGCGGACGATAAGGAATCCTCCTGGGAATTTATGAAATGGTGGACAGACAAAGATGTTCAGATTAGTTACGGCAGAGAGATGGAAGGTCTGATGGGTGAGGCGGCAAGGTACCCAACAGCCAATACAGAAGCATTGGAAGAACTTCCTTGGCCTGTGAAGGATTATAAGAACCTGGAAAGTCAGTGGAAATGGGTACAAGGGATCCCGCAAGTACCTGGCGGTTATTTTACAGGCAGGCATCTGGATAATGCCTTCCGTAAAGTAGTGAACGCGAATCAGAATCCACGGGAAGCATTCTCAGATTATATCCTTTACATTAACGATGAAATCGAGATCAAGCGAAAGGAATTCAATTTGCCTTACGAATAAGGGGGTGGGGAAAAGGTGCAGACAAGAACGAATGTTCAGCCAATAAAAGAAGCCGTCCATCCAACACGGCCAAGCCGAATGTTTCGAATTAAGAAAGAATTTCATCGAAGCAAACATTATTACCTGTTAATGAGTCCATACATGATCATCTTTTTCTTGTTTACGGTAATACCTGTTGTATTGTCATTCGGTCTCAGTTTTTTCTATTTCAACATGTTGGAGTTTCCACGTTTTGTCGGTTGGCAGAACTACGCCAGACTGTTTTTGAATGATGATATCTTCATGATTGCTTTAAAGAACACATTGCTGTTCGCTGTCATCACAGGACCAGTCAGTTATATAGCCTGTTTTATATTTGCATGGATCATTAATGAGTTATCACCTAAGGTCCGAGCATTCATGACTCTCATTTTTTATGCGCCTTCGATTTCTGGGAATGTGTTCTTTATATGGCTCATCATTTTTTCTGGAGATAGTTACGGTTATTTAAATGGGTTCCTCATGAAAGCTGGATTTATTCTAGAACCCATTCAATGGTTGCTTGATGAGAAGTATATCCTTGCCATTGTAATGATCGTTCAGTTATGGCTCAGTCTAGGCACGAGTTTCCTCGCATTTATTGCGGGGCTGCAGACGATTGACAAAACGCTCGTTGAAGCGGGAGCCGTAGACGGTATTAAAAATCGGTGGCAGGAATTGTGGTACATTACCCTGCCCTCGATGAGACCTCAACTGATGTTTGGGGCGGTCATGCAAATCACAGCCTCCTTTGCTGTTGCAGATATCTCCATTGCACTAGCAGGCTTCCCAAGTGTTAACTATGCAGCTCATACCGTTGTGACGCATTTGATGGACTACGGCACCATTCGATTTGAGATGGGATATGCTTCAGCGATCGCAACCGTCTTGTTCTTCTTAATGATTGGCTCGAACAAGCTGACGCAGAGACTCCTTAGAAAGGTGGGAGAGTAGACGTGGTATTAAAAATGAGAAATATTTTCCGAACACAGAAGAAACTTAATCGTTCCTTACCTGTCAACATTATGTTGTTCATCATCCTGGCACTATTTGGTGCATTCATGGCATTACCGCTTATTTATGCCATCAATAACGCATTTAAACCGCTGGATGAGATATTCATTTTTCCACCACGTTTCTTTGTTATCAATCCAACGATGGATAATTTCTATGACTTGGTGTCCTTAATGGGAAATTCGTGGGTGCCTTTAACAAGGTATATCGCTAATACACTGCTGATTACCATTATTGGCACAGTGGGTCATATTTTACTCGCTTCTGCAGCTGCTTATCCGCTGGCGAAGCACCGGTTTTTCGGTTCGAAAATCCTGTTTTCTATCGTTGTTCTATCCTTGATGTTCTCTGCACATGTTACATCCATTCCCAATTACATGGTTATGTCATGGCTTGGCTGGATAAATACACATGCATCCATCATTATTCCATCTCTTGCTTTTCCGCTAGGCTTGTTCTTAATGAAGCAGTTCATGGAACAAATTCCGGATGCACTTATTGAAGCTGCAAAGATTGACGGAGCAAGTGAATATCGTATTTTTTGGAGTATTATTATGCCGAATGTGAAGCCTGCATGGCTTACACTTATGATTTTACAATTTCCAGCACTGTGGGGATCTGACGGAGGAAGTTTTATCTACAGCGAAAATTTGAAGACACTTCATTATGCGCTTGGTCAGATTATACAAGGCGGTATTGCCAGAGCAGGTGTCGGGGCAGCCGTTGCACTGCTGCTGATGATTGTTCCAATTACGCTCTTCATTATTTCCCAGAGCAGTGTTATGCAGACAATGGCGACATCAGGTATGAAGGATTAGAAGGGAGCCTTGCACGATGCGGAAGACGAAATCGAAAGGAAAGAAGCTGCTCCTATCAGCAATCTGCTTCATGCTTGGTGTTACGCTGGGCGGGGGAGTAGCAGCTGGTGAGGGGACTTCTTATAATTATTCTTTTTGGGGAGAGACCGTTGAGGCGCCTGCAGCCTATCAGGCAACCGAGTTGTATACCGGATCTGATCTTGGCGTAGGACCATTAAAAGAACCGAGTGATCTGCATGTATCGAGTGATCAGCGGATTTATGTACTTGATTCAGGTAACAACCGAGTTATTGTACTGAACAATCGTTTCACCGATGCGGTTACGATCACCTCTTTCGATCATGATGGAGTGGAGGATACCTTTTCAAATCCTCAAGGGTTATTCGTTACAGATCAGAATCATGTCATCATAGCGGATACAGGAAATAACCGAATCGTTCATCTGGACCAGGATTTTCGTTTAGTTAAAGTGATTGGGGCGCCAGAGTCGGATCTGCTGCAAGCTAATTTTCAGTTTCAGCCCGTTCGTGTCGTAATGGACAATGCACAGCGATTATATGTCATGTCGACGGGTGTATTTGACGGATTTATGGAATTTAATGCCGAGGGAGTATTCACTTCTTTTATTGGAGCAAACCGAGTGAAAATCGATCCTATCGATTACTTTTGGAAGCGAATCTCCACACAAGCTCAGCGTAGTCAGATGATTATGTATACACCTACGGAATTTACGAATCTTGACATTGATAATGAAGGTTTTATCTATGCGACCAACGGGGATCAGTGGGGAGACAATATTAAAAAACTGAACGCACAAGGCAATGATATCTTGCGGCGAACGGGTTATTTTAACCCCCAAGGCGATATTAATTATACGGTAGATGCGGGTCCTTCCCGATTGATTGATATTGAAGTTTCCGATAGTGAAATGTATAGCGTGTTGGATTCGAAGCGCGGAAGAATTTTCACATATAACGGGGATGGACACTTAATGTATATCTTTGGCGGTATTGGTAACCTGCTTGGTGAATTTAAAACACCAACAGCGATCGAACGTGTAGGTGATGACTTTATCGTGCTTGATAAAGCATTGGGTGAGATCACTTTATTCCGTACGACCGCTTATGGAAGAACACTTAATGAAGCTGTGCGCAGCTATTATAGCGGTGATGAAGAGAAAGCATTTGAGTTGTTTAATGAAACGATAAATATGAACGCAAATTTAGAATTTGCTTACTCTGGAATCGGTAAAGCGCTGCTTCGGCAAGGCGATTATAAAGAAGCGATGAGTTATTTTGATCGAAGTATGGATCTAGCTAATTACTCCAAGTCGTTCCTGCTTTACCGCAAAGAATTGTTACGAGATTATTTCGGTACGATCATGACTTTACTCGTCGTGATTGTAGTGACCTTCATGGGAGCTCGTATTTACCGAAAATCTGTGCGGAGAAAAAGAGGTGTGTCTGCTTGAATAAAGAACTCGTAACATTCCCGTTCCAGCTCATCGTACACCCGTTTAACGGATTTTGGGATTTGAAGTATGAACAAAGCCAGAAAAAGAATTTGATGATCTCTTACTGTATTCTGTTTTTACTAGTGATCACGAATATTTTAAGCACACAGTACAGTGGTATTTTGGTCAATTTGTATAATCCAAAGGACATGAATAGTCTTTTGGAAGTCGTATATATCGTTGTTCCGGTATTATTTTGGTGCGTTGCCAACTGGTCACTGACTACGCTTATGGATGGAGAAGGAAAATTTGTTGAAATCTTTACATCGACATGTTTTGCCTTACTCCCCCTTGTTATCATTAACTTTCCTTGGATTTGGCTGAGTAACATCATTTCCTTACAAGAAGCCACTTTTTATTATTTTTCCAATGCGCTTGCTATCTTATGGTTTCTATTCCTGCTATTCGTAGGGAACATGACCGTACATCAATTTACTCCTGCAAAAACAATTGGCATTATGCTGCTAACGGTTGTTGCAATGGGGTTTATGGCCTTTATCGGCATGCTGTTTTTCAGTCTGGTTCAGCAAATTGTGGCCTTCATATCCGTCATCTATCAAGAACTGGTTATGAGGAGTTAGGGAAGGAGGGAGAGAGATGAATATGAATTCCAAAAAAGCACTTATTGGTATAGGCCTCGTTTGCTGCCTGCTTCTCAGCAGTTGTTCAGGTACGGATTCCACTAATCTGGTCAGCGCAAATCAAACGGAGACCGAGACGAAAATATTTGATCAGGGTAAGCCGCTGACAGCTTCCTTCACGGATTCCCGCGCAGCGAATATGAAGGGAGTAGCCGAAAATGATGCATTACGATTGCTCGTAGACGATCAGTCTGGATCGGTGGCTGTCATTGATAAAACCAGTGGTGAAATTTGGTACAGCAATCCTTCTGACCGAGATACGGATGCTTTGGCCGCCGGTGTTAATAAAAGTGAGTTATCTGCGCAACTGAAGCTTCAATATTACAACTCATTTGGTCAAGTGAATGCGGTTAACTCGTATACAGATGCAGTGATGCATAAGCAAGTTAATTTTGAACCGATTGAGAATGGAGTAAGAGTGAATTATCAATTCGGGACAAGTGCCAAGTCAGCTGAGGATATGCCCCAAAAGATAAGTAAAACGCGTTATGAAGGGCTTCTCGCTAAATTAGATAAAACGAATCAGCGGGCACTTATGCTGGTTTACACAGAAGAGAGTGATAGCGGGGTTTATGTTCGTAATGATGGTGCGTTAAAAGGTCTTCAGCTCGAACGAGCACTCAAAGCATTTGAAGAGGCAGGGTATACGGAAGAAGAGCTTGCCATCGATATTGAAGAAAACAACTTAGATCAAACCAAACCAGAACCTCGATTGTTTCTTGCTTCTATTGAGTACACGCTGGACGATGACAGCCTTTTAGCAAGAGTACCTGCGGATCGAATTGAATATCCAGCAAAATATCCTCTCGGAACGCTGTCCCTTCTTAGTTACTTTGGGGCAGGAAGTTCAAAGGAGGAAGGTTCTCTATTCGTACCGGACGGATCGGGTGCGCTCATTCATTTTAACAATGGAAAAACGCAGTATCCTGCTTATCAACAGCCGGTCTATGGTACAGATAAAACCATGGATCGAACGGAAGATGCGTTAAGCACGGAAGCCATAAGATTGCCGGTATTCGGCATTTTGCGGGAAAACGCTGCATTCCTCGGTATTATTGAAGAAGGAGCACCCGCAGCAACGGTTAATGCGGATATTAGCGGCAAGGTAAACAGTTACAACTATGTATACCCAAGCTTTACTGTACTGAATAAGAGAGACATGACTTTGGATGCGAACGGACAACAACGATCCATTCCTTCATTTCAAGAGCGTCCGATGGCGACCGACTTTACTATTCGCTATGCATTCCTTGGCGGCAATCAAGCCTCCTATTCAGGAATGGCAGCTTATTATCAACAATATCTAGATCAGAACAATGGTCTTCCGCAAAAAGAACAATCCGAACAGAATTCGGACAATATTCCGTTTTATCTTCAACTGATTGGCAGTATTTCAAAACAAAAGCATTTTGCCGGCATTCCTTATCAGGCCTTAGAACCGTTAACTACGTTCGAGCAAGCTAAAGACATTATTAATGAATTACAAGAACGTGAAATTCGTGATATTAAGCTGAGATATGCAGGATGGTTTAACGAAGGACTCAATCATAAGGTACCCGATAAGATCTCAGTTGATCAGGCGATTGGCGGAAAGGCAGGGATGAAATCATTCGCTTCGTTTGCAAAAGAGCAGCATATTTCATTATTCCCGGACGTCGCCGTTTTAATGGCCAATTCAGGTTCTAGCTTTAATAAAGCAAAAGAAGCAGCAAGAACGCTGAAAGGGGATCCTGCAACGCTGTATCCTCTCAATGTAGCTATGGGACGCCGAGATCGCAGCAGACTGCCTTCGTACATTATTTCTCCAAAGACAGCAAATGCATATATGGACGACTTACTAAAGGAGTTTCAGAAATATGACACAGGCGGTATCTCACTCAGAGATCTGGCAGATGTACTTAACAGTGATTTTCGTAAAAATAAGCTGATTGACCGGATAGAATCTGAGCAGTTATCTATACAGTCTCTTGAAAAAATAAAAGAATCGGGGATCGATGTTTTGGCAGAGGGCGGGAATGCTTATACACTTCCATACCTTACAGACATTATGAATGCACCGATGACAAGCAGTAAGTTTAAGATTGAAGACGAAGAGATTCCATTTTATCAAATGGTCGTGCGTGGATACATCGATTACACCGGCGATCCTTATAATCTATCTACGTACACCGATGTGAAGCCATACATTTTAAAAAGTTTGGAATATGGGGCTAATGTATATTTTGAATGGATTCACGAACCTAACTACAAAGTAAAAGATTCTGAAGATAGTCATTTATATGCCGTGAATTACAAACTATGGATCGATGAGGCTTCTGATATCTACCGTGAAGTCAATGCTATCCTGAAGAACGTGAAGAATGAAAGCATTACTCATCATGAGAAACTTGCTGACGGTGTGTTTCGGACAGAATATGAGAATGGCTTATTCATTATTGTGAATTATAATCGCTCTGCCGTTACATTCGACGGGCGAACAATCGAAGCCGAGAGTTATGTGACGGGTGGTGCAGATTTATGAAGTCCTTTATGAAGCTTGGATTGAAAGAACGAACTTACGCACAACAAAAAGCATTTTGGGGATTCATCTATGTCTTGCCATGGGCATTGGGTTTCATTTTCTTCTTTTTGGTTCCATTGTTATCTTCACTCAGATACAGTTTCAGCAATGTAGAGGCAAATTCATCGGGGATTTCCATATCGTTTGCTGGAATGAAGAATTATATCGAAGCATTAACAGTCAATACGAGCTTTAACCGTACATTGACGGAAGCGATCATTAATATGGTGGTCAATGTACCGCTGATTGTCATCTTCAGTTTGTTCCTGGCGGTTCTCTTGAATCAGAAATTTGCTTTACGGTCGATAGCCAGATCGGTGTTTTTCTTACCAGTAATTTTGTCTTCTGGTATCATTCTGAGTTTAGAGAGCTCAAGCTTGGTTCAAGCGATCAATGATCAAAGTCAGAGCTCAGGTATTTTAAGAGGGTTTGGCAGTTTTGAACTTTCGAATATGATGCTTCAGGCGGGTGTCAGTGAAACCATCGTTGATTATTTGACGGGAGCTGTGGACCGAATTTATCAGATTGTCAGCCAATCTGGAGTACAGATCCTCATTTTCCTGGCAGCCATTCAGACCATATCGCCTCAATTGTATGAAGCATCGAAGATCGAGGGTGCTACAGGATATGAAGCATTTTGGAAAATTACCTTTCCCATGGTAAGTCCGATTATCCTGGTAAATATGATTTATACCATTATCGATTCCTTCTCTCGTAATGATCTTACGGAGCTAATTCGTAATACGGGTTTCGTGAATTTTAATTTTGGTCTTAGCTCGGCAATGGCCTGGATTTATTTTGTGGCAATAGCCATTATCCTGTTGATCAGCACGTATCTCGTATCTAGAAAAGTCTTTTATCAGGATTAGGAAGAAGGTGGGTAAGGATGATCTTTTCCCGGTTTATATCTCTTGACAATTGGAAGAAATGGTTATGGGTAATCGTCCGGTTTACACTAATTATAGGATTGTCATTTGTCATTTTGTTTCCGATACTTCAAAAAATTTCAACGGCAGTTAAGCATCAGAACGACTTGTATTCTCCCATTGTGGTGTGGATTCCACAGAATTTCACGCTTGATAATTTCATTAATGCCATTCAAATTATGGATTATTGGGAGACCTTACTGAATACATTTGCATTATCCGCAACAACGACGATTCTGACAGCGATTTCATGTGCATTTGCTGGGTATGGTTTTGCCCGTCTGAAGTTTAAGGGAAGCAATCTGTTATTTGCTGGAGTGATCTTGACGATACTCGTTCCGCCGACTACGATTCTAATTCCTATCTATCTAAACTTAAAAGATTTTAATCTTATGGGGATTATTCCGTTATTTACAGGTGGAAAATCTATTAATTTGCTTAACACGTATTGGCCGTTTATTTTGACATCAGTAACAGCAAATTCACTTAAGGCAGGATTATATATCTTTATCTTCCGTCAGTTCTTTAGAGGTGTTCCTAAAGAGGTCGAAGAAGCGGCCTATATCGATGGTGCAGGTGTAGGTAAAACATTTATTCGAATCATGTTACCGAATGCCGTTCCCGCTATTGTTACAACACTTCTCTTCTCTTTTGTCTGGCAGTGGAATGACAGCTTCTTTACAACAACGTATCTGACTTCAAGTAAGGTTATGTCAACCCAATTGTCTTCACTGCCTTATAATCTGGCAATCGAGCTCTCCGGAGGCGATGCTTCAAAAGCGGATCCATTCTACTTAAGTATGGTGCAAGATACGGGCATTCTGCTTGCGATTTTACCGCTTATTATCATTTATTTATTCGTTCAGCGTTACTTTGTTGAAAGTATTGAACGAACAGGTATTGTCGGATAGTTCAATGAGATCACTTCGAAAGAAAGCGTCTTGCCACTCTAAGAGCTTGTGCAAGGCGTTTTTACTTGTTCAAAACCACGGGTGTAAATGAATAATCATTCTTATGTGGAGGGTGCTATGTCCTATTATGATCAGATTCCGAAGTATATTGCGGAGCAGTTAACGGGAGAAGTGCTGTTTAGCGCAAAAACGGACCTGCTTCGAAGTGGTAGTTTTGGTGAGCAATGGATTGTAGTGACAGACGATGTGATCTACTTGTGGGGAACGGGGGATTTACCGGAACAAATCATATCCTTGTCAGAAATCAGTAAAGCGAGAACCGCAAAAGGGATCGGCGGAGGTACACTGCTTGTTGATACAAAGGAAGGACCTATAGCGATTGGTCGGTACACAGCTGAACTTTCATCCATATTTGGTTTCGCAGCGAAGCTGATTGAAGCTCTTGTTAAAGAAGAGACGATCCCGATGATTTCGGAGAAAGATCTGCCACGGCACTGTCCAACATGCGAATTCCCACTTAGCGAGGGGACACAGGTTTGCCAGTTTTGTATGAATAAAGGTCAGGCGGCTGCAAGAATACTCCGTTACGCGAAACCCTATCGATTAAGGATGGCTATAGCGGCTATTTTGCTTATCCTTACAACACTTGTAGAACTAGCACCGCCATATCTAATAAAACTAATTATTGACGATGTGCTTCAGCCGAAGGCTGCGGTCTCGGCACTTCTCTTTTTCGTACTAGCGCTAGGAACAACAACCATTATGATGACCTTAATGCAAACCGTCCGTGGTTATATCGGCATTTGGGTTGGCTCGAAGCTGATGGGTGACATTCGTAATGATATTTATCGTTCTCTGATGAGGTTGTCACTCGCCTATTTTGATAGAAGGCAAACCTCTCAGTTTATCGGCCGAGTCAATAGTGATGCAGAGTCTATGCGCCAGTTCATGACAGATGGTGTGATGTATGTCAGTGGCGAGATGCTGCGAATCGCAGCGATATGCGTCATTATTTTCGGTTTGGATTGGCAACTGTCCTTGCTCGCTTTACTGCCCGTTCCTTTCATCATCATTGTATCTGTTACCATCTGGCCTAAGATTGGCCGAAGGTTATACCAGCAGTGGCGATCCATTTTCCGTCTTAACACGATGGTTGGAGAATCCATGCAAGGGATCCGGGTTGTGAAAGCATTTGGACGTGAAAATGAAGAGATGACACGTTATGATCATGCTAATCTGGAAGTTGTTCGAAATAATATCAAAACGGAAGGACTTTGGCAGTTTATTTTTCCTGCTTTCCAGCTCATTGCTGGAGTGGGGACACTGCTCATTTGGTATTACGGTGGGGGAAAGGTCCTCGGAAATGAAATTCAGCTAGGCGTACTTTTGGCGCTCGTTACTTATCTTGGGATGTTATTCGGGCCGCTGCAATGGATCAGCCAGATGGTAAGCTGGGCAAGCAATGCATTCACGGCAGCTCATCGTATATTTGAGATTATGGATACACCGTCTGAAGTACCTGAAGCCAGTAATCCCGTACCGATAAAAACGATCAAAGGCGACGTAGATTTTGAACAAGTGACCTATGGTTATGAAAAGCATCATCCTGTACTAAAAGACGTAAGCTTACAAGTGAAAGCTGGGGAGATGATTGGACTAGTCGGCCATTCAGGTGCAGGAAAGTCAACATTTATTAACTTAATATGCCGGTTCTATGATACGGACGAAGGAACGATTCGTATTGATGGTGTTCCTATTCGGCAGATTAGTCAGCATGACCTTCGCAGACAGATCGGCGTCGTATTACAGGAAACTTTTTTGTTCGATGGTTCGATTTCTGACAATATTGCCTACTCAAAACAAGATGCATCGCCTGAAGAAGTCATGCGTGCGGCAAAAATCGCAAACGCACATGATTTTATTGTTAGATTGCCAGACGGCTACGATACCAGAGTAGGAGAAAGAGGACATAAGCTGTCTGGCGGAGAAAAACAGCGGATCGCGATCGCGCGAGCAATTATCCATGATCCGCGAATCCTTATTTTAGACGAAGCTACGGCCTCTGTTGATACGGAGACAGAAAGGCAAATTCAAGAAGCAATCAATCGACTCGTGCAAGGCAGAACTACGTTTGCTATTGCTCACCGTCTGTCAACACTGCGAAATGCTGATCGACTGGTCGTCTTGGATCGAGGCAAGATTGCCGAAGTCGGAACACATGAGCAGCTGCTCAACCAACCGGATGGGGTATACCGAAAATTAGTCGATGCTCAGAAAGAAATGTCACAGATTAGGGGAGTGGGCGTGAATGGCTGAACATTTTGATATTCGGCTGCTAAGACAGCAAGATATTATCCTCTCAAGAAACAAGGGAGGAGTCATACAAGGAACGGTGAATGAGAAATATTACGATGAACTTATCGTCTATCGCTGTTTCCCATTTCAATATGATTCTTCCTATATCTCCATCCGAAATGCGGAGGACGAAGAACTAGGCATTGTCCGCGAGATTGAGGAGCTGGACAAGGAAAGTGCATGTGTACTGAAAGAAGAGCTTGAACTTCGTTATTTCTTGCCAAAAGTGACACGCATAGACAGTGTGAAAAACAAATCGGGTTTATGGCTATGGGAATTACAAACGAACTTAGGACCGACTCGAATGGTGATGCGAAATCTCCATGAACATCTTCTGTATCCAGGAGAGGGCTGGATTATCATAACAGATATGAATGGGAAACGATGCGAAATCAAGGATTGGCGGATGTTAGATTCTCACAGCCAGAAACAGCTTCAAGAAATCATTTAATCCTCATGATGAAAGGGGTACGAATCGATGAATGGAACGCTGAAACTTTGGTATGAAAAAGCTGCGGATAGTTGGAACGAAGCATTGCCGATTGGAAGTGGAAAACTCGGAGCTATGATCTTCGGACGGACTCACGTGGAACGAATCCAATTGAATGAAGATTCCATCTGGTCTGGAGGACCAATGGACCGTAATAATTCGAGTGCGCTCGGTCATCTTCCGAAGATTCGCCAGTTGCTTCATGAGGGACGTCTTAGCGAAGCCGAGAAACTGGCTGCGATGTCCTTATCCGGAACGCCGGAGAGCCAGCGTCACTATGAACCGCTGGGTGATCTTACTATGGAATTTGGTCATGATGAATCGGAAGTTGTCAATTACCGGAGAGAGCTTGACCTTGAGCACAGTATATCTACCGTACATTATGAATGGCGTGGTATACGTTACGAAAGGGAGCATTTGGCGAGTTTTCCTGATGAGGTCATTGCCGTGCGAATCAAAGCTGATCAAACAAGAGCGGTATCGTTCAGACTCCGGTTTACACGGGGACGACAACGATTCATTGATAGTTTGCATACAGAAGCAGAGGGGCGGCTTATCATGAAAGCCGGAACGGGAGGTAAGGACGGAATTCAAATAGGTTCCGTTGTCGACATACAAGTCAGTGGGGGAGAGGTCACGAACTGCGGGGAGTTCCTCCTCGTCAATCAAGCAGATGAAGCCGTCATTCTCGTCTCCGTAGGAACAACTTATCGATATGAGAACCCAGAACTGTATAGCCGAGAAACGGTAAGAGAAGCGAAACAGAAAGGATATGAACAGCTGCGGTTAACTCACGTTGCTGACTATCAGCGTTTGTTCAAACGAGTCTCCCTATCACTTGCCAAGACAGATGAAGATTTTGACAATCGGCCAACGGATGTGCGAATGGCTGCACTTCAGGAAGGCTTGGAAGATCTCGGTTTAGTAGAGCTCTATTTTCAATACGGGCGCTACTTGCTTATTTCAAGTAGTAGACCGGGTTCATTGCCTGCCAATTTGCAAGGGGTCTGGAATGAACATTTTACGCCGCCGTGGGATTCCAAATATACGATTAACATTAATACTCAAATGAATTATTGGCCGGCAGAAATGTGCAATCTAGCCGAATGTCACGAGCCTTTATTTGATTTGATAGAGAAGATGCGTCCAAATGGAAGGGTGACAGCACGCCAAATGTACGGCTGCGGTGGATTTGTTGCTCATCATAATACAGATCTGTGGGGAGATACGGCACCACAGGACATTTGGATATCTTCGACAGTCTGGCCAATGGGAGCAGCATGGTTATGTCTTCATCTGTGGGAGCATTATCGCTATACATTAGACCGAGATTTTCTCATAAAATCATATGAAATAATGAAGGAGTCCGCGGTCTTCTTTCTGGATTATCTGATAGAAACTTCGGATGGAAAGCTAGTGACTTCACCATCCGTCTCGCCAGAGAACAAATATCGTCTACCAAGTGGTGAGACAGGTGCACTATGTATCGCTCCATCCATGGACAGCCAAATCCTTGACCATTTATTTGGGGCTTGTATTGAAGCAGCTGAACTGCTAAATATCGATCATGCACTGCGTGAACGGTTTCGTAAAGTGCGATCATGTCTGCCTCAGCCGAAAGTCGGTCGCCACGGACAGCTACAGGAATGGATAGAAGACTATGAAGAAGTGGAGCCTGGTCACCGGCATATCTCTCATCTATTTGCACTTCATCCCGGCTCCAGAATCACTCCGCGAAGTACGCCAGAATGGTCTGAGGCCGCTCGGGTCACGTTATATCGCAGGCTTTCTTTTGGAGGAGGACATACGGGATGGAGCCGGGCCTGGATCATCAATATGTGGGCACGACTCCGCGATGGAGAGGAAGCTTATCGTAATATATCTGACCTATTACGTGATTCAACACTGCCGAATCTGCTGGATAACCATCCCCCATTTCAAATTGACGGGAACTTTGGCGGGACAGCCGGTATTGCGGAGATGTTACTACAAAGTCATGAAGGGATCATTGATTTACTTCCTGCCTTGCCGCAAGCATGGACCTCCGGGATGGTTAGCGGTCTACGGGCACGCGGAGGATTCGAAGTTACAATTCACTGGGAAGAGAACAATCTTCTACAGGCTGCTGTGCACGCGAAATTCAGCACCGTATGCCAAGTTCGAAGTGAAGGACATCATTTAACGGTTAGGACAGAAACGGGGTCAAACATCGAAACGGTAAGGGATGGTGACGTGGTTCGTTTCGATACGATAGCAAATGAAACCTATCTTATTGAGATAGAAGATCATGTTGTTGAAAAAGACCTGTGAAAGTATGGATTTCATTAATCTGTGCGGAGAAATACTACCGTTTAACAGGTTGTTGTAGATAAAAGCAAAAGCTAAACTTTTGAGGAGAACAATCCACCGCATTACGCCAGTCATCCAATTCTGAATGAGTATAGAGGGGGTCAACAAAATTGGGAGATCAGACAGTTGATCAGAAAGTAGCCATACCAAAGCTCCATGAGGTTTATAGGGAACTGTTTCACATTGGAGCGGCTGTTAATCCGATGTCATTAATTACACAAAAAGATCTGTTGTCACAGCACTTCAATAGTGTAACGGCAGAGAATGAAATGAAATTTGAAAGAGTTCAACCAGAGGAGGGAAGGTATACATTTGAAGCAGCAGATCAGCTAGTTGCTTTTGCAATGGAGAACAACATGGCAGTCAGAGGTCATACCCTTGTGTGGCATAATCAAACTCCGGATTGGGTTTTCGAGAATCATTCGGGAGGCAGAGCTGACCGGGAGACTTTACTCACCAGAATGAAATCTCACATCGATGAGGTCGTTGGACGCTACAAAGGAAGTATTTATGCCTGGGATGTTGTTAACGAAGCCGTATCAGACAGTGGCGAGCAAATACTGCGTAAGTCTAAATGGCTTGATATGATCGGTGAAGACTTTATTGCAAAAGCTTTCGAATATGCACACGAAGCGGACCCGAATGCGCTCTTGTTCTACAACGATTACAACGAATCTGTACCTGAAAAGCGAGAAAAGATATATGCACTTGTCAAGTCGCTGATAGAACAGGGGGTTCCCATACACGGCGTTGGTCTGCAAGCACACTGGAACCTGTTACATCCGTCGCTGGATCACATAAGGGAAGCGATTGAGCGATATGCGAGTCTTGGAATGAAGCTTCATATTACAGAAATGGACGTCTCGCTCTTTGCTCATGAAGATAAGAGGACGGATCTCACTTCACCGACGGAAGAGATGCTTGAACTTCAAGCTGAGCGTTATGCCGGGTTCTTCCGATTATTTAAGGAGTACAGTGATCACATCACTTCTGTTACTTTTTGGGGCGCCGCGGATGATTACACTTGGCTGGATCATTTTCCTGTCCGTAATCGTAAAAACTGGCCATTTCTCTTTGATACACAGCATAAACCGAAAGCTTCCTATTGGGATGTAATTGATGCTGTTGAGTCCTAAGATCGTATAGGGATTTAACTATAGGATTATAAGATAAACGATAAGAGAATTGTGAATTTGCTTGAATTTTGATAATACCGATTATATGAGAGAGGAGGAAGGATATGGCTGTAATGCAAATCAGCTTCTTTTCAAAGTGTATGAAAAGAGAGGTGACTTTCAATGCATTGTTGCCGCTTGATCAAGCCGCAGAGGAAAGTCCAGATTCTAAAGAAAACACGAAAGGTCTGAAATCTCTGTATTTACTTCATGGTTATTGCGGAAGCCATACGGATTGGCTTAGCTATTCGAGGATACGAGAACTTTCCGATCGGCATCAAGTGGCCGTGTTTATGCCTGCGGGAGAGAATAAGTTCTATCTCGATAATGAAGAGAGAGAAGAATGGCTTGGGGAGTATATTGGACGCGAACTCGTACAATTTACTCGGCGCATGTTCCCCATATCCTCTGAGCGAGAGGATACCTTTATCGGAGGGCTGTCAATGGGCGGATATGGCGCCATACGTAACGGACTCAAGTATGCTGACCATTTTGGAGGGATTATCGCCTTGTCGTCAGCGCTGCTGCCATACTCATTACCTGATATGCGACCACATGTTCATAATGGGATTGCTAGTTACGATTATTACAAAAGTGTATTTGGCGATCTCGATCTTGTTCTTGGAAGTGATAAAGATCCGGAGGAGCTGATCCGCTGTCTTAAAAAAGAAAAGTTAGATATACCGCAAATTTACTTGGCTTGTGGAACAGAAGATTTTTTACTTCATGTCAACCAGCGGTTGCATCAATTTTTATTGAGCGAAGATGTCGATCATACATATGTCGAAACTTCAGGTGCTCATACATGGGATTTTTGGAATGAATATATAGCTGATGCTTTGAAATGGGCTATACAATCAAGAAATGAAAGCGCTGTATCTTGAGGTTGTTAATTATAGGGGGGATAAACATGCAGATGCGTAAATTGGGAATGCTGCTTTGTTGTTTTCTGTTAGTGTTTATGGTGGCATGCAGCAGTGGCGGGGGAGGTACAGCTTCTGAACCAGAACCAGGAAATGTAAGCACGGGAACGGAAGTAGAAGACGCAAATAAAAATGAGGAAGCACCAGTAGAAGAGGAAGAAGTCACCGGGACACCTGAGATGGATTTTGACATGGGTGGCCGGACACTTAAATGGGTATCTTGGTACGATGAATCGGTAAAGGAAGATAACCCAGACAGTATTGAAGTGAAGAAAAACTTGGATGCTCTAATGGAAAAACATAATTTTAAAATCGAATATGTTGTAGTCGATTTTGGCGAATATCAAGATAAAGTAACTGCATCGCTCGTAGCCGGCGAACCTCTCGGAGATATTATCAGGGTAGCTAGACCTTGGATGATTCCGACACTGGTTAAGCAGGATTTATTCCACCCGGTAGATGAATACACCAAGAACGAAAAGGTGTTTATTCAGCAGTACACGAACGAATACTCGCAATTTGAAGGAAGAGGCTACGGATTTAGAACAGGAATTAATGGAGCTTCTTCCGGTGTTTTTTACAATCGTACGTTGATGAATCAGTTAGGTATGAAGCCATTACAAGAGTATGTTAACGAGGACAACTGGAATTGGGATACCTTTATACAGGTCGCTAAAGAAGCGAATAAAGATTCGAACAATGATGGGAAATTGGATATTTGGGGGCTGGCTACTGCTTCTATTCTTGTTCAGGCTATGGCCGCAAATGAAGCTAACTTGGTTGCTGGTGATAAACAAAACTTGGATGATCCAAAAACATTGGAAGTATTAAACTTCTTGTCTACACTTGCTACGGAGTCTGTTGCAAGACCTACTGAGGGAGGAGATTGGACTGAACCAGGACAGTTTTTCCGTCAAGGTAATACTTTAATGGTTGCGAGCAGTGATTATGAAATAGAAAATTTCGCAAAAGATATGCCGGATTATGATATCGGATTCTTGCCGTTCCCTAAAGGACCAAGTGCTACCGGATATCACTCTCACAACACCATACCTAACTATTTAACCGTTCCAAGTGCTATCGAAAATCCGGATCAAATCGTCTATATTTATGAGAAAATGCATGATTTTGAATCCATGTACGATTATCCGAAACAATCTAGATTCGAGACAATGTTCAGTAATGAGGACGATCTGAACAATGCCCGTAATGCGGGAGAAAGCATTAAAGTAATTGATACCATTGATGGTTATCCTAGCATGCCTTATTATGAATTTGGCGGTGAAATTTTAGAAGGCGTGTCCGTATCAACGGTTGTTGAGAAATACAAAGAACCGTTCCAAGCGGCAATTGATGAAGTCTGGAAAAAGTAAAATAGTATAACACACGTAATAGAGCAGTCCGAGCGGAGTCTAGTTATAACTTCGAGCGGACTGCTTTTTATTAAAACAAGTTTACATCGCAAATTTATTTAGAGAGGGAATGATAAATTTGAGTTCACTTACTAAAAAATCAATTTGTGCACTGCTTGTTTTTGCTTATGTGATGCAGCTTCTATTTTCCTTTTCAGACCATCCAAAAGTATTTGCAGCAAGTGATGTAAATGTTAATTTTTCTTCTGAAAAACAAGTCATCCGCGGCTTCGGAGGGATTAATCACCCTGTATGGATCGGCGATTTAACTCCTGCTCAAAGAGATACTGCGTTTGGTAACGGAGTAAATCAGCTAGGTTTTTCTATACTGCGAATTTATGTAGATGAAAATAGAAGCAATTGGTACAAGGAATTGCCAACGGCGAAACGTGCCATTGAACAAGGCGCTATTGTTTTTGCATCGCCATGGAATCCTCCTAGTAGTATGGTAGAGACGTTCAATCGTAATGGGGATACGAGCGCAAAACGGCTTAAGTATGATAAATATGCAGCTTATGCTCAGCATCTAAATGATTTCGTAGCTTATATGAAAGAGAACGGTGTTGATTTGTACGCGATCTCTGTTCAGAATGAACCCGATTATGCTCATGAATGGACCTGGTGGACACCTCAAGAAATACTGCGTTTTATGAAAGAGAATGCAGGTTCCATACAGAGTAAAGTTATTGCTCCCGAGTCATTTTCTTATCTTAAAAATATGTCAGATCCTATATTGAATGACCCGCAAGCTCTCGCGAATATGGATATACTTGGCGCACACACATATGGCACAAACTTTTCTGACTTTGCCTATCCATTGTTTAAACAAAAAGGGGCAGGAAAAGATCTTTGGATGACGGAAGTGTACTACCCTAACAGCAATAATAACTCAGCAAATCTCTGGCCTGAGGCGCTGGATGTTGCTTATCATATGCATCACGCGATGGTAGAAGCGGATTTTCAGGCCTATGTGTGGTGGTATATTCGTAGACAATATGGTCCGATGAATGAAGATGGTACGATAAGTAAACGTGGATACAGTATGGCTCATTTTTCAAAGTTTGTTCGTCCTGGATATGTAAGAGTTGATGCCACTAAGAATCCGGATACGAATGTTTTCATCTCTGCTTACAAAGGTAACAATAAGGCCGTAATTGTAGCGGTTAACCGGGGAACATCAAGTATAAATCAAAAGTTTAATTTACAAAATGGAACTGCTTCCAAAGTATCTACATGGATTACAGACAGCAGCAGAAGCATGGCAGCAGGTACCGATATTACGGTAACGAATCATTCTTTTACCGCTGAGCTGCCTGCTCGAAGTGTCATGACATTTACAGCTGATTTAGGAAATGTCAGTGGAAGTGAGTCTACAACCTATGAAGCGGAGTCTGGTACAACGTTGACAGATGCTGTAGTTGAATCTCTCTACAGTGGATACAGCGGAACTGGATATGTTAATTTTAGTGCTGACTCAAACGCGGCAATTCAGTGGAATTCGATCTACTGCGCAGTGACAGGAACGAAAAATATAAAAATTCGGTATGCACTGGAGTCCGGAACTAGGAATCTTGATATCTATGTAAACGGAACAAAGGTATTAAGTAACGTTCCTTTTTCCGCAACGGGAGCATGGGGAACATGGGGCGAAAAAACGATACAGGTTCCTATGAACAGTGGAAATAATATAATAAAGATGGAAACCACAGGAACGGAAGGTCCAAATATCGATAAAATTGAAGTATCTGCTCAGTATTAATTATAATGAATGAAATGCAGCTGGTCAGTTGATCAGCTGTATTTTTTATAATTTCATTCAGGGAGGATTTTACATTAAGGGTGTCAAATATAAGTGTTCTACTGTTAGGAGGATGTGTGTGAAATGAGAGACCAAGCTATGAATAGGGGGACTTTTTTAAGATATTTATCACTAATCCTCTTGTGTGTTTTTATTCTAATATCAAGTATCGTATATACGCGTTTCTTTACTAAAGAAGAAATTCCTGAAGGAATAAAGTATACCCAAACAACTACTGACAATGGGGTTGCTTTACACGTATTGCAGACGGAACCAGATCATATATCGCTGCTGACGATTAACGATAACGTTGTGCGTTCCGGACTGCCTGGAATTAATGGCGGATTCTTTTGGGAAGATCAGTTGCTCAGTATTGCGGTGATGGATGGTGTGCCTACTAACAGAAGTGTTAAGGAATATGGATCAGGCTGGTTTAACACCAAATACGACCGTGGAACGATGGTATATGATCGGATCACAAAGAAGGTTGACGTTCAGCGAGTTGCAAGTGCCGACGATCTACGGATTACAGATGAGACAAAGTTCTGGGCGCAGGGTGGAGTAAGTATGAACTTAATGGATGATAACAGGTGGTATCAAATTGCGATTGATGAAGAAGGACTTCCGTTTCCTAGCGATAAGCGGTTGCGCAGTGCAATGGCTTATGATACATCAGGAGACATCTACCTTATTGTTTCTTCTACCAAATGTACGGCTAAGCAGTTTCGTGCTGCGATAAAGAGTAGTATTGCCGTTGGAAAATTACAGGAAGGCATTTTTCTAGACGGGGATGGTTCCTCACAACTGCTCGCCGGTAACGTTAAGCTGAAGGGTGATGATAGAAAAGTGGTGCAGATGATTGCTGTAAATGGAGAGGGGCGCTAGAAATGTACAAGCTAGGATAGACACGGCATAATGTCGTAAAATAGATCAATTTTAAAAGATAAGTCTGCAATAGTTCGAGATTAGGGGGCGCAATTTTGATAAGTGATAAGAAATTAAGGCGACTTGATTTTGTTCAATCTCTTGTTTTTGATAATCTTCTACCAGTTAATAACAGTTTAAAGCAACATCAGTTTTGGTCACAACTGTCTGGGGTTTCAAATTTTGCTTCAATGCTTGCTATACGGAGAGGACAAGACCCGGAAAAGGCTGCAATCGCGGGGTTACTTCACAATTACTATTTCGTTAAGACGGGAGTAAAGACCTTTCCAGGCCACAATAGTGCTGATGCTGTAAGACCCATCCTACGCAGCTCCGAACTCTTTTCTGATGAAGAGATGTCTATCATTCTTAGATCTATCTTTTATCAAGATGATCGACAGCGCAGCCATGGTCCCTATGAGGAAATTTTGAAAGATGCTATTTTGCTGCAGATGTACTTTCACAATACGGATAGACATGTACCTACAACGGATATACATAGACTACAAAATGTACTTAGAGAGTTAGGGATGCCGGAAGAAACAGTAAAAGCGGTTGCTACCGCCAATCATATTGATTCGAAATTAATAAATTTACATAGGGAAGACAGACGTTCTATGCTTGCTGATTATGCAGAAACCTTGGCCAAGAAGAATATTATAGGCGTACCTGAAAATGAGGTTTACCGAGAGATTTGCAAGTATTGGCCAGACACTGATATTTATAAAGTGCTGGAGAGTAACTGGTGTGCTGCATTTGTATATCACTGCTGTATGCAGGTGGGTATACTACTGCCGATTCGTTATCCGAACCATATGTTTCGGCTTGCCGGGGTTGGAGCGTTGCTAGATTGGGCAAAGCTGCCCGAAACTGGATTTTTTAATGATGTTAATCAAGAAGAGTTTAATCCGGCTCGTGGTGATATTGTTATTTTTGAGAAACTACTAACTGATCAATCTCATGATCATATCGGAATTGTGTTAGCTTGTGATGATCATCAAATTAAGGTTGCAGAAGGTAATGTAGATAATAAGAATGTTTCCAGCGTTTTATATAGGGATAGAAGTCATTGCATACTTGGGTATATTCGAATAGGGGACATCTACCAGTATCAATTCAATGGAGAGTACATCCCCATTCCATAATTTCAGGCGGAGAAAAGGTGTATACAACTGCTTAACAATAATTGCTTAAGCAAACGATATGTAAAGATAGAAACAACCAGCCTCTAAGTCTGAGACTGGCTGTTTTATTTATTACTCCGCATTGTTACCGATGTTGCTTAATAGATCCCAAGACCATTAGGCCAATTTCCATACCATGAGTAATTTACTCGTCTTTCTTGCTCAATATCACTGAGTTTGTATTTAACAATCCCGTCACGACCGACAAAGATCGGTTTATTTGTATTTATCTCATAAAAACGTGCCCAAATTGCTGGAGCAGTTGGATCACTCGTCACGACTACATCATCACTTGTCTTTACAACTTTGATTCCAGTAATTTTCACAGCTTTAAACCAATCTTCTGCAGCTTTGATCGAAGCGGCAATTTGAGTTGTAGAAGATCTAGTTTTGAGGAATTTAACAATCCCGACACTTTCTTGGCCGGAGAGAGAAGGAACTTCGTATGCTCTTGCCCCAGCGGGCTTTAATGTTACTGAATCATGCTGTTGTCCCCAAACCGTTAGCTTTCCATTGACAACAACCTGCATTTGCAAAATAAGGTTTACACCTTTTGTAACTGCCGTTTTACATCTTCCCGCTAGAGTGCTGTCAATAAAGGAAAAGTCTCCTTTTTTGTTAGCAACATCATCTAGCAGTATCATTACGTTAATCAAGGCATTGTCATTAAAGGTAATGTGTTTATGATAACCGGAGCTGTTATACACTTGCGGCCAGCCGCCATTTGCATATTGCATGTTCAACAAGAAATTGATTCCTTTGATCGCTGCAGCAGAATACTTGCTGTCTTTCGTTTTTTGATACTCAGCTGCAAGTCTCCTAATCTCGGTATAAGTGGCCTTGTTATCAATCGTAGACTTGGCCCACTCTCCGCTGGTTGTCGTATAATCCTTTTTCCAACCGCCATCGGATTGTTGGTATTTTAGAATGTCTGAGATGCTTGCCGTTTCCCCAGAAGCGGCATTTACGGCAGAAGGAGATAGAAACAGGATACTTAAAGTGGAGAAGAACATTGTTAAAGCGAGTAGAAAGGAAATTCGTTTGATTCTTGTTTTACGCAGGTAAACCAGCTCCTTTTTCATTTTGGTTTTACATGTGAAGCGAATACAATGTACCAATCCTATCATAATCCACTGAAAAAAAGAGGGGTTAAACAGGCTTAGAAATAGAATGTTGTAAACGCTTCCATATAATATACCTTATTATAATAAAACAGAAACAAAATATGTCTATTTTTTGCAATGATTAGATAGTAATTTCAATCGCTAGATAAGTTTAGTTGGAACAAATGATTAGATGGTGCGTTTATTCAAGTAGAAGGATAAGGAGGGGAGTCATGCGTAATTTATTTTTTATATTTTTACTGTCCGTATTATTATCTGGATGTGCTTCTGAACAAGACCTTACCTTAGAAATTGCTACAAGCAGGGCACTAGATAAGGTTCCTGGCTGTGGAAATGACTTAGAAACTTTTAACAAGGTTAATGAGAGCCAAGAAAAGGAAGATGGATTTGTTATCACCATTCAGCAAGACTGTGAACCAAAAGACGGAGAGGGACCTCAGATGCGTTCGGATTACACCTATTACGTGACTAAAAATGAAGTTAAGATCGTTAAAGATAATAATTAGATTCTTGGATGGTGTTACATTGGTGGCGGAATATGAATAAGGAGAATGATGATGAAAAGGAAAATAAATGTGATTTTACTAATTTGTCTATTAGTGAGCATCATGACAATTTCTATACCTTCAAATGCATATGCTTGTTCTTGTGTAGAGCCTATAAGTGTTCAAGATGAACTCAGTCGATCAGAAGCCGTTTTTTCGGGACGCGTAATTGAAGTAAAGGAAGAGAGAACGAATAGATATCTATCGAATGCTGTATTATTTGAAACTAGTGAGATCTGGAAGGGTGGTTCAGAATCTCAAATCATAATTCGTACCGGCAGCGGTGGAGGTGATTGTGGGATTCAATTTAAAGAAGGAGAAGATTATTTAGTATATGCGAAATCATCTTCTATGTATGGTGACAGAGAAGAGCTTGTAACTATTATTTGTGATCGGACGAGTGTATTAGCTCAAGCAGAAGAAGATTTAACTATTTTAGGTGAAGGTAAAGCACCTACAAATCAAGTAGATCTTACAAGGGAATTGAATCGTATAAGCTCAGATATATGGATGACAGTGCTTGGAATCGGATTATTAATTATTGTCGTGGCTTTCTTGGTATGGAGAAGAGTAAGAAAGAAATAAGCCAGCTAACTCTACATTCATTATCAAAATTAGTATATTTCACAGGATTTATTGAACGAAAGGGGGATAAGGGTGGCAATCTTTCAGTCAAGAAAGAGAAAATATAACATGTCAGTAGAGTGGGTAAAGGAACATGCTCATCATGTGGATACCTTGTCCGAATCTAAATCGGATCATTTCACCTTTTTAGAGAACATTTTAAAGGATAAACGAATTGTATGGCTAGGTGAAAATGGCCACGGTATTGCTGAGCATAATCTTCTCAAAACCAAATTGATTGATTTTCTCTATCATAAAATGGGATTTAAAGTGATAGCATTCGAGAGCGGAATTACTGAATGTTATACCTCGAATTTCCTGAAAGATGAACTTTCACTTGATGAATTCATAGACCATTCTGTCTTTCCGTTTTGGAAAACAGAAGAAACATATTCATTATTCCAATCATTAAAAGCTAACGAGGACTTTAATCTGATCGGTTTTGATTTTCAGCCCTCCAGCAAACAGAGTCTGTTGATAGCGTTTTTAAATAAAATCAATATTGATTTTCCATTAGAATTTATACAGAACATACAAAAAGTGGAAGAAAACATAGCCCATTGGTTTGGCCGAATTAGCAATTATACAAGAAGAAGGAAGAGGGTACCCAAAGAGACATTGCAAGAATATAAACTTATTCAAAGTGAACTAAATGAGATTATAGATCAATTATATGATCTTCTGATGGATAGAAAAAAGGATTTTATTAATAATGGTTTGGACTTGCCCTTTACATTCATTCAGAAAGAACTCGATAATAGACGTCTTTTCCTAAATCATTTAACAGATAACTACCAAGATTATATGAAATATCGGGATCAGATCATGGCAGCTAACTTAGAATGGATTTGTAATGAATTATATCCGAATGAAAAGATAATCATTTGGGCTCACAATGCTCATATTTATAAAAATTACCAAGCATCAAATAATTACAAACCAATGGGTTCATTAATTAGTAAAGAGTTAATGGATGACTCCTATTATATGGGTCTCTTTATGTATGAAGGAGAGGCACATTTATTGAATAGAACAGTCTATAGAATTGGCCCTCCTCCAAAAAAGAGTCTAGAGGATTATATGAATCATACCGATTCCCTTGTTTCGTTTCTTGATTTCTCTAATGTCACGGCACAACCATACAATAAGTGGATATTTGAGAAAACACTGATCTTAGAGCATGGAACGGTGAGGAAATTTATTATCCCAGCTGAACAATTGAGCGGAATATTTTTTGTGAAAAAGGTTTCACCACCTCGTTACCTATAATCATCTGTAAATCCAAATAGATTCGTTAAACAAAATAAAAATGCACCTTACTAAAATTGAATTTAGTAAGGTGCATATTAAAATATGTGAAACATGATAACCGGATTGTGATGTAAGAAATCATGTCCAATATTTGTCTTCCATGTTACAGAATAAAGACATTTGGATTCATCTTATTTTGTATAGTTATCGAAGTAACCTTGGATGTAAATCATTGGTGTTCCTTTGTCGCCGCTTCCTGAAGTTAGATCAGACAATGAGCCAATGAGATCGGTTAGTCTACGAGGCGTTGTGCCTTGAGCTTCCATTTCACCAACGAGATCGTCGTTCTTGTTCTGGATGAATGCAGTGATTGCTTGTTGTAACTCTTCACCACGAAGATGGGAGAAGTTGTTATCTGCCAAGTACTTCAGTTTTACTTCATTTGGAGTACCACTCAGTCCCTCAGTGTAAGCAGGGGAGACAACAGGATCTGCCAGTTCCCAAATTTTACCTACTGGATCTTTGAAAGCTCCATCCCCATAAACCATGACCTCAACCGTTTTACCAGTTAATTCTTTCAATTTCTCTTGAATACGATCAACGATAGGTTGACAATTATTCGGGAATAATTTCACGCTTTCTTCCGTTGCTTTATTAGACCCAAGAAGACCATACGCTTCGTTAAAGCCGCTGCCATTAATGGATTTGGATAAAATATCATCAAGACCGTATACTTTTTCAGCACCATTGTTCGTTAAAATGCGTTTCGTTCTGAAACGGGAGTGAATATCACAAGTCAGAACATATTTTGTATATTCTAAAATGGTTTTAGGGTTATTAGAGAAGATGACCTCGCAAGTTGTACCTTCTGCTTCAATGAGAGATTTATAATATTCAATGTAATCCACACCCGTAAATGGATGTTTTTTATAACCAAAATGTTCGCGGAACTGAGCTTCTGACAATACATCAGTCCAAGGATTGATGCCTTTCACATCCAGTTCGTCGATGTCTACCAGGTGATTACCTACTTCATCCGCAGGGTAGCTTAACATTAAGATGACTTTCTTCGCGCCCTTTGCAATCCCTCTCAAGCAGTTAGCGAATCGGTTACGGCTAAGAATTGGGAAAATAACACCAACCGTTTCGTCACCGAATTTTTCATTTATATCTGTCGCAATATGGTCGATTGTCGCATAGTTCCCTTGCGCACGAGCAACAATGGATTCCGTTATGGTAACAATGTCACGATCCTCGATCGAAAATCCTTCACTTTTTGCTGCATTTAATACTGTATCCACTACGATTTCTTCAATAGAATCACCTTGGTTAATGATCGGACCACGAAGTCCACGTACAACGGTTCCTACTGCTCTTGACATAATAATCTCCCCTTTATCGAGTTCGCGTTATGTATCTTAGTAACGAAATGTTTAAACACTATGATTTTACTATACCTCTGAAAAGTGTTATAAGTAAAATTAATATTTGTAATGTTTGATATAAGGAGAATTAATATGATCGGAAAATTAGATTTATATCGCGTATTTAATGTGGTCAGCCAACATAAAAGCTTTTCTAAAGCGGCAGAAGAACTATTTTTGACCCAATCTGCAGTGAGCCAGGCGATTACAAAACTTGAGAAGGAGTTAGAAATTCCGCTTTTCTATAGAACCTCGAAAGGCGTAGTTCTAACAACAGAAGGTAAATTATTAAATGAACATATTAATTCTGCGCTAGGGATCATTCATGCCGCAGAAGATAAAATGCTGGAGTTCAAGTCATTAAAGACAGGGCAGCTGCGAATTGGAGTAGGGGATACCATCTCTCGTTATTATTTACTGCCTTACCTAGAGAAGTTTCACAAAGAATTCCCGGGCATCAAATTAAATATTATAAATGGAACGACAATGGAAATCTGCGAGTTTATAAAATCGGGAAAAGCGGATCTTGGCATCTGTAATTTGCCCATTCATGGGGAACATCTAGAGGTCATTCCTTGTAAGGAAATTCAAGATATTTTTGTGTGTGGAGAGAAGTACAAAGATCTGATTTCAAAACCGATTAGCTTAGACGATTTAATGGACATGCCCCTTATTTTTCTAGAGAAGAAGTCGAACTCAAGAATGTACGTAGAAGACTTTTTGAAAAAAAGAGGACACCATCTTTCTCCCGTTTTTGAACTTGGATCCCATGATTTAGTATTAGAGTTCACAAAAATTAATTTAGGCATTTCCTGCGTCATTAAAGAGTTTTCAATGGACTATCTCGAAAGAGGAGACTTATACGAGATCATACTAGAAGAGGAAATCCCTAAAAGAAATATTGGCATATGCTATCTGAAAAATGTTCCATTATCACGTGCAGGACAGAAGTTTGTGGAAAATATAAACCAAAGAGCCCAGTCTATTTAATTTAGACTGAGCTGTTTGTTATTAAATTTAATTTACTCTTTCTCTTCAGTCATTAACTGATTTTCTGGAATTTTATTTCTCCACCACAGTCTCGCCTTCTATTAGTACTGGCTGATAATAAGTGCTCGTAGGGAGATCTTTTTTACCTTGTAATTTCTTGATAACCCAATCTGCCGCATCTCGTCCCATTTGTTCTTGCGGGTGTGTCAGCGTAGTTAGTTTAATGTTTGCATTTTTTGCGATATAGGAATTGTCTTGTCCGATAATAGATAATTCATCCGGTATCGAAATATCTAGTTGTCTGCACACATTTACGACTTCGAGCCCTACCTCATCGTTATAACAAACAATCGCTGTGAGCATATCTCTATTTTCAATTAAGAAATTTTTTATATTAACGGATAAATTCTGCTTTGACTCTGTATCAAATGAGAGCACTTGCTCCGGTTGAAACCGTAACTTAGCTTCACCCAGCGCTTTAATATACCCCTTCATTCGATATTTACCTTGTAGGTCATCCATTTTCGAGATAATTCCTATTTTTTTATGTCCTTTAGAAATTAATTCTTTTGTAGCTAGATAGCTGGATTGTACGTCATCAAGACAAAAGAAAGGAACTTCGAGTTCTTCATAATAAGCATTGATCATAATGAAGGGAACATCTTGTTCTTTGAATGTTAGGTAGTAAGCAATATTGGGATTGTATAGATTACTTTTCGTAGGTTCAACAATTAAACCATCTACCCCATAAGAGAGCATCATTTCTAATGCTTTTTTCTCTTGTGCGACATCATTATTTGTACTTGCTAATAGCAGCGAGTAATTATCCTCATTAAGCCTTCCTTCAATACCACGGATAATGGAGGGGAAAATGTAATCGGAAATATAAGTTGTGATGACACCAATGATTTTATTATTGGAATTTCCATTCGATTTAGATCGGTATTGGTTGCTGACATAAGTACCTGATCCTTTTTCACTTCTGAGAAAACCCTCGTTTGACAATTCTAAAATCGCTTTTCGTACGGTCTGCCGGCTAACTTGGTATTGCTCTTGTAATGCAGACTCTGTAGGAATCTGTTCCCCGACGTTATAAACGCCTGAAAGAATATTACTTTTTATATCGTCAATGATAAATTGATATTTTGGTTTCACTAAAGTTCACTTCTTTCATCGTAGTTAGTTAATATATCAAATTTATATAAAATAGTTGTAAGTACAAATTTCATTAATATCTAATCAAAACAATTATTTTATCTTATTTATGTACAAAGTTCAAAACAATTATATTATCTAAGCAGCTTTATGTCACATAATATCTTTATGTATACATAAATTCCAATAAAGAGGGACCGTTGTTGTTAATTTGTATGTATATATTTTAAATGTTGTTGACAAATGTACGAACAAAAAATATACTGAATCTGTCAAAAGGAAAGCGCCTTCTTTCGATTAAAAGGTTTTTAAAAGTGCTATCTGAGAGGGGACAACCGTAAGAATGAGCCAGCTAAATATCAAACAAGCAATTACTAAGGGAGAAACTTCACTTGGTATCGAATTTGGATCCACTCGAATCAAAGCAGTCCTCATTGCGAATAACTTTGAAACGATTGCTTCGGGGAGTTACGAGTGGGAGAACAAGTTAGTCGATGGGTTTTGGACGTACAACTTAGAGGATATCATCAGTGGGCTACAAGCAGCCTATAGCGAAATGAAGCAAGAAGTAGAGAAGAAATATGAAGTTACACTACAAACGATTGGTTCTATTGGATTTTCCGCAATGATGCACGGTTATATGGCATTTGATGAAAATGATCAGCTGCTTGTTCCGTTTCGGACATGGCGCAATGCGACAACCGGTGCTGCAGCAAAAGAGTTAACAGATCTGTTCCAATTCAACATTCCAGAACGTTGGAGTATTGCTCATTTATATCAAGCTATTCTTAATGAAGAGGAACATGTGCCACGTATTCGTTTTATCACTACGTTGGCAGGATTCATTCACTTTTTACTTACAGATCATAAAACAATCGGCATCGGTGATGCCTCTGGTATTTTCCCAATTGATGAATCAACAAAAGATTACAACGAATCGATGATGAGACAATTTGATCAACTTACTTCAGCCAAAGGTTACCCTTGGAAGTTGCAAGATATTCTGCCTCAAGTATATGTCTCAGGTGAAGAAGCTGGTAAATTAACGGCAGCTGGAGCCAAAATCCTTGATAAATCAGAAAATTTACAACCAGGTATTCCACTTTGTCCTGCTGAAGGCGATGCGGGTACAGGAATGGTTGCTACCAATAGTGTCAGAAAACGCACCGGGAACGTCTCCGTAGGAACTTCCGTGTTCGCGATGATTGTATTAGAAAATGATCTTTCCGAATTACATCCGGAAATTGATATGGTAACCACTCCAAATGGCAGTCCGGTTGGAATGGTACATGCCAATAACTGTTCTAGTGATATTAATGCTTGGATGGGGCTGTTCCGCGAATTTTCACAAGCGATGGGTTATAAAGCGGATACAGAAAAACTATTCAGTGTCATGTTTAATAAGGCACTAGAAGCGGACCCAGACGGCGGCGGACTGCTAAGCTACGGTTATTTTTCCGGCGAAAATATTACAGGATTAGAGCAGGGACGACCACTCTTTGTCCGCACCCCTGAAAGTAATTTTAATTTAGCTAATTTTATGAGAACCCATCTTTTCACTGCATTTGGAGCTCTTAAGATCGGAATGGACATTCTGACGAAGAAAGAAAATGTAGAAATCGACAGCATCTTAGCACATGGCGGTTTATTTAAAACTCCTCTCGTTGGACAGAAGATGGTTGCAGCAGCACTGAATGTTCCTGTGTCTGTGACAAGCACAGCTGGAGAGGGCGGCGCATGGGGAATGGCCATTCTTGCATCTTACATGATTAATAAAGATACAGATGAAAGCTTAGAAGATTTCCTGGACCAAAAAGTCTTTAAAGATGTTGTGGCCGAGGAAGTTCACCCGGATGAAGTTGATGTCAAAGGTTTTGAAATCTTTATTGAACGATACAAAAAAGGTCTGGCGATTGAGCAGGCTGCTGTAGACAACTTAGCATAAAAGGGGAGGGAATCCGGTGTTAGAACAACTAAAAGAAGAAGTGTTTCAAGCCAATCTCGAACTGCCTAAACAAGGACTTATTAAATATACATGGGGCAATGTAAGTGCGGTCGATCGTGAAAGCGGTTTGTTTGTAATTAAGCCAAGTGGTGTTGACTACGAAACGATGAAAGCTAGTGATATGGTCGTTGTTGATTTAGATGGCAACGTAGTGGAAGGTGAGTATAGACCTTCTTCGGATACGCCAACTCACGCAGTACTATATAAACATTATCCAGAAATCGGCGGCATTGTTCATACGCACTCTCCATGGGCGACGATATGGGCTCAAGCGGGACTTGATGTTCCTGTCATGGGAACTACACATGCAGACACATTCTATGGTTCCATTCCCTGCGCACGATTCTTGACACAAGAGGAAGTTGACCGCGGTTATGAAGCGGAAACAGGTCATGTCATCATCGAGACTTTTGAGAATCGCGGTATCGATATTATGGCAGTACCAGGTGTCTTGCTTAAGGGTCACGGACCATTTACTTGGGGAAAAGATGCAAAAACAGCAGTTATGAATAGTGTTGTGCTGGAAGAAGTTTCGAAAATGAATTTATTTGCTAGAGAGTTAAATCATTTTGCTGAGGAATTGCCGCAGCGCATTTTAGATAAACACTACTTACGTAAACATGGAAAAAACGCTTATTACGGACAAAAGTAAGTTAACTGAATCAAGGATATCGTTTTACTAACTTGAAACTGATCTCACTATAAATATTAGAAAAGAGGATTCATATGACAACAGTTAGCACAAAACAATTTTGGTTTGTTGTTGGTTCACAGCATCTATACGGAGAAGAAGCATTAGCAGAAGTGAAAGCTCACGCTCAAGAAATGACGGATGCATTAAATAATAGCGGTGTTCTTCCTTACCCACTCGTATTGCAAGATCTGGCAGTAAGTGCAGATAAGATTACAGACATTATGAAAGAAGTTAACTATCGTGATGAAGTTGCCGGTGTCATTACTTGGATGCATACCTTCTCACCAGCAAAAATGTGGATTCGCGGAACAAAACTGTTACAAAAACCTTTGCTTCATTTGGCAACTCAATATAATGAAAGCATTCCTTGGGCAACCATCGATATGGATTTCATGAACCTCAACCAAGCTGCTCATGGAGACAGAGAGTACGGATTTATTAATGCTCGCCTGAACAAACAAAACAAAATTGTTGTAGGCTACTGGGAACGTCCTGAAGTGCAAAAACAAATTGCAGAATGGATGGACGTAGCGGTTGCTTACAATGAAAGCTTCCATATCAAAGTTGCTCGTTTTGGCGACAACATGCGTAATGTAGGGGTTACTGAAGGAGATAAGGTCGAAGCACAGATTCAATTTGGCTGGACGGTTGATTACTTTGGTATCGGTGATCTTGTTCAGGTGATCAATGAAGTTACAGAAGAAGAAATTAATGATCTGTTTGCTGAATATGCAGAATTGTATGATTTTGAATACGGTACTTACAGTAAAGAAGCTTGGGAAGCAAGTGTAAAAGTACAAATCAGCTATGAGATCGCGATCAAACGTTTCTTGGATCAAGGCGGCTACAATGCTTTCACAACAAACTTTGAAGATTTACATGGAATGAAACAACTTCCAGGACTTGCTGTCCAACGTTTGATGGCACAAGGATATGGTTTTGCTGGAGAGGGCGACTGGAAGACAGCAGCACTGGATCGTTTGCTCAAAGTCATGAGCCACAATAAGTCTACAGGCTTTATGGAAGATTACACTTATGAACTCACAGCTGGACAAGAGTCCATCCTTCAATCTCACATGCTTGAAGTAGATCCAACACTCGCTAGTAGCAAACCTAAAGTAGTCGTATCTCCACTAGGTATTGGCGATAAAGAAGATCCAGCTCGTTTGGTATTCGACGGAAAACAAGGAGACGGAGTTGTCGTATCTATGGCTGACTTCGGTACACACTACAAGCTTTTGATCAACGAAGTTACTGCTTTTGAACCAACAACACCAGCTCCAAAACTTCCTGTAGCTCGCGTGCTTTGGAACGTGAAACCAAACTTCCAAGATGGGGTTAAAGCTTGGATCGAAAATGGTGGCGGTCACCATACCGTTGTATCTCTAAACTTAACTACAGATCAAATTGTAACTTACGCTAAACTCGTAAACCTGGATTATGTAGTCATTAAGTAATCATTTATTATTATCATAGAAATCTAGATAGGTAACAAAAAAAGTGTCATATATTTGCAGCCGTCCTATAAAAGGGCGGCTTTTTTCTGTGGGGGTCGATTTACATGTGAAAAGTGAAGTAAAACCTTTAATTTACATAATAGTTTTGTATGCGCTTTCAAATTATAATCTTTCCGTAAAGGAGGTGGTTATTCCCGTTCAAGCATGATGACACAGGCAGAGATAGGTATGTTGCTACTGGAAACAAAAACAACCAAGAAACTGCTGCATGTTGTAAAGCGAAGATGAATCAAAAATAGGTCAGGAGGTAGTTTATGTTTAAAATGAAAAAGAAAGTTGGAGCGGTAATCCTTGCAGTGTCCATGAGTTTAGGAATATTTGCAGCAACCTCGAGTGCAGCAACCGATTATTGGCAAAATTGGACAGATGGCGGCGGAACCGTGAATGCGGTCAATGGCTCTGGAGGAAATTACAGCGTCAACTGGAGTAATACTGGCAATTTTGTTGTCGGTAAAGGCTGGACCACGGGATCACCGACCCGCACTGTAAATTATAATGCGGGTGTCTTTGCTCCTTCAGGTAACGGATACTTAACCCTCTATGGATGGACTAGGAACTCATTGATTGAGTACTATGTCGTTGATAGCTGGGGCACATATAGACCGACGGGAACATTTAAAGGGACCGTGACTAGTGATGGGGGTACTTACGATATTTACACGACAACAAGGTACAATGCACCTTCCATAGACGGAACACAAACATTTACACAGTACTGGAGTGTTCGTCAATCCAAGAGACCAACCGGAGTTAACGCGTCCATCACGTTTGGCAACCACGTTAACGCATGGAAGAACGTAGGAATGAACCTAGGAAGCAGTTGGTCATATCAAGTATTAGCGACAGAGGGATACCAAAGTAGTGGCAGCTCTAATGTAACGGTATGGTAACACTCTGACCGAAGGAACGGAAGAATAACATTACAGATCACTTTTCAAAAAAAGAAGTCTTTCGGCTTTGCCGGAGGCAAGTTATAGGCCCCCAGCGGCCTATAACTTTTTTCTATACGTAAAAAGGAGATAAGTGAATGAAAAAGCGATCCATTTTCTTTTTATCATTATTATTAGTTCTGATTAGTGCTTGTTCGCAACAAAAGCCAGTAAACAATGATAACTTTGTACTCGTGGAAGGCGGGTCGTTTATTAATAAAAACTCCAATTATTATGGCGAGGAAGTAACCATTCCAAACTTCTATATGAGTAAATATGAAGTGACTCAAAAAGAGTGGGTGGAAGTAATGGAAAGCAATCCTTCTAATTTTAGAGGGGAACAATTACCAGTAGAAATGGTTAGCTGGTATGACGCGATAGAGTATTGTAACGCAAGAAGTGAAAAAGAGGGTTTGAAACCATTTTATAATATAGATAAGAGCCAAAAAGATCCGAACAATAAGAATGAGAATGATCCCATAAAATGGGTTGTTACGATGAATGAGGGAGCTAACGGTTACAGACTGCCGACAGAAGCAGAGTGGGAATACGCCGCAGGCGGAGGACAAATGAGCAAGGGCTACACATATAGCGGCAGTGATCAAGCAGATGAAGTAGCATGGTACTGGAGAAACGCAGGAGAAAAATACTTATCTGGTGATTGGAACTGGCCTGCGATCGAAAATAACGGGACAAAGGCGAAAAGCGTAGGGCTTAAGGAACCTAACGAACTAGGAATTTATGATATGTCAGGTAATGTAAGAGAATGGTGTTGGGATTGGTACGCAGATGAGAGTAACAAAGATTCTTTTCGTATCGTAAAAGGCGGCGGGTGGATCGGGGATATTAGCAGTAATGAGATATCTTTCCAAGGGAAATTCGATCCGAATGGATTTGGAGCGGATCAGGGTTTTCGTGTTGTTCGGGGCGAGTAATTATGCGGTTATGCATAGCCCGAATCAGTTGCAAACAACTTGGAATATTTAGGAGGGGGAAATTAATAACTTCTTTTAACAGAAATCAAACAATATTTATATCTCGAAAATGAAAAGAGTATTGAAATGTCGGTATTAATTTACTGTACAAATGCTTCCCTCCTACGTAAATTAATGAGTAAGTAAAAGTCATCATAGAGAGGGATCAATATGTCAAAGATTAAACGGGGAGAAATTTGGTCAGGACTTTCGCACACACGTGATTACGTAGTAACTCAGTTAATTGTGACACGTGAGGAAACGGAAGATGAGGAAGGACCGGAGATCGTAACAGTTCAATTTTTGCGTGGAAAATCTAATCATATTCTCGAAGTAGAAGTGGATGGTCAGGCAATAGGAGCGGAACGTGCTGTCGTTATGTTAAATACAATGAATACGATACCCATATCTAATCTAAAGGAAAAGATGGGATGTTTGTCTCCTGAGGACCTGGAGAAAGTTTTATCAACCATCGTCAATGTTATGTTTGATTTCAGTCGTGAGCCTAAGAAATAGTATGCTGAAAAGTCGCTGTTGGCGGCTTTTTCTTCTTGACGAATAGGTTCATACTTAGCACAATGATAAAAGGCTGCCGGTATAACGGCAGCCTTTTAAGCGAGATTGATGAAGCACCTAGATGTTAATAACAAAGAGAGAAAAAGAGGGACCTAAATGGACACCACGAAAATCCAAGTTCTGGTGGTTGATGACCACGCACAGGCAAGGAACGCAATATGTGAGATGTTAGGATCAGTGGAGAGATTTGAAGTCATTGGTGTAGCCACCAGCGGTTTACAAGCTATCGAATTTGTGGAACGAAAGCTTCCAGATCTTATTCTTATGGATATTGAAATGCCCGAACTGAATGGGTTTGAAGCCACAAGACATATTAAAGCGCGTTATCCCTTTATTAAGATCGTTTTGGTTACGGTATCTGTTGATATGTTGAATCTGCTTGAAGCACTTAAATACGGGGCTCAAGGTTATCTGCTTAAGAACCTCAATCAATCCACTTCGCTCGAATATTTAGACTGCGTAATGAATGAAGCAGCACCTCTAAGTAGAGAACTAGCATACGAAATTTTGAAAGAAGTGCATATTACAGAAAGAAAGGAAACGATAACTCACCTTACCTCAAGAGAGCGGGATATTTTATATGAAGTGGCTAGAGGTTTGACGAATAAAGAGATTGCTTTAAGATATGAAATTTCGGAATATACGGTAAAAAATCATCTTAAGAATATACTGCAAAAGCTTCAAGTTCAAAACAGAGTCCAACTGACCCGGTATGCTGTGGAGCAAGGACTTATCTAAGGCACTGCTATGATTTTTGATTTATTTTAGTAAAGCGGCATGTTAATTTGGTCATGTTTTATAAAAAGATATGATGAAGGTCACTACCTGTCAAAGTAAGTAATTTATTTCACAAAGTTGTCATTTCATTGTCAGCTATTTGTCAATTCTTATCCCCCTATCGAGCCATGTGTGATTCTTCACTCCTAGGTATAATGTTGTAGTTATTTACACTAGAAGGGAGTAGTACATCATGGATGTGCTTGATTTAGCAAGGATTCAGTTTGCTACAACTACAATTCTGCACTTTGTATTTGTGCCGATATCCATTGGATTATCTTTGATGATAGCCATTATGGAAACCATGTACGTTGTGCGAAAAAAAGAAATGTACAAAAAAATGGCTAAATTCTGGGGACATTTTCTTCTGATCAACTTCGCACTCGGAGTGGTAACCGGTATCTTGCAAGAATTTCAATTTGGAATGAACTGGTCGGAATTTTCACGATTTGTTGGCGATGTATTTGGTACACCGCTTGCGATTGAAGCTTTGCTTGCTTTTTTTCTGGAATCTACATTTATCGGACTCTGGGTATTTGGATGGAATAAACTTCCTAAGAAACTGCATTTGATGTGTATGTGGCTCGTAGCCATCGGTACAATGCTCTCTGGATTCTGGATCTTGACGGCGAATTCTTTCATGCAGCATCCCGTTGGATATGAAGTAATTGACGGAAGAGCACAAATGACAGATTTCTGGGCAGTAATTACGAACGGACAAGTATTGTGGGAGTTCCCTCATACTATTTTTGCTGCGTTTGCAACTAGTGGATTCTTGGTTGCAGGTATTAGTGCTTGGAAACTTCTTCGCAAAAAAGACGTGGAGTTTTTTAAATCTTCATTTACTACAGCAGTTATCATCGCTGGGATTTCCTCGATGTGTGTAGCGATGTTCGGTCATGGACAAGCTCAATATCTTGTTGAAACACAGCCTATGAAAATGGCAGCAAGTGAAGCACTTTGGGAAACGAGTGATGATCCTGCTCCTTGGACTGTATTCGCTCTGATCGATACAGAAAATCAAGAAAATAAATTTGAACTTAACATTCCTTATATGCTGAGCTTCTTGTCTTACAATAAATTTTCCGGCTCTGTTCAAGGAATGAATGAACTGCAGGCACAATATGAAGAAACTTATGGACCAGGTGATTACATACCGCCTGTTCGAACAACATTCTGGAGTTTCAGAATTATGGTTGCCAGCGGAACTGCGATGATTCTGCTTTCATTTTACGGTATTTATCTTGCGATGCGCAAACGTCTCGATCAAGCACGTCCTTGGTACCTGAAATTAATGCTTTGGTCGATTGCACTGCCATTTATCGGTAACACTGCTGGATGGATTATGACAGAAATTGGTCGCCAACCTTGGACCGTTTTTGGTCTGTTAACAATTGAAGACTCTGTATCCACTTCTGTCACTAGTAATCAGGTTCTGTTCTCTGTCATTTCCTTTACGAGTCTGTACCTAATCCTACTAGGTGTTTTAGCATTCCTGTTCGTGCGTGAAGCTCGTAAGAGTCCTTATCAGGATGACAATGCAATACCGACGATAGAGGATCCATATACACATCAAGGGAGAGATCGTCATGTCACTGAATGATTTATGGTTTTTACTGATTTCTGTTCTTTTTGTCGGGTTTTTCTTTCTCGAAGGATTTGATTTTGGCGTGGGCATGTCCCTCGGCATTTTGCCTCGAAATGATATCGAAAAAAGAATGCTGGTTGGTACCATCGGGCCATTCTGGGATGCGAACGAAGTTTGGTTGATTACAGCGATTGGGGGGATGTTTGCAGCATTTCCTCATTGGTATTCCACTTTACTAAGCGGCTATTACTTCGTATTTACTTTCATTTTGCTAGGACTGATTTTACGTGGTGTGGCTTTTGAATTCCGTAATAAGATGAGTAGTTCGGTTTGGCGCAAAATATGGGATATTAGTATCATGATCGGAAGCTTAGCAACACCATTCCTTATGGGTATGATTCTTGCCGGCATTGTTCAAGGTGTACCCATTGGTAGTGATATGAATATTGCAATCGAAGGAAGAAATCTGGTAAATCTCTTTACCGTATGGGCTGGTCTTGCAGTGGTTATGTTATGTCTGCTTCACGGACTTGTCTTCATTTCCCTGCGTACAGAAGGGGAACTCAGAGAACGTTCACGTAAATATGCATTAATTACGCTGCCGATCACAGCAGTATTTCTTGCTGTGTTGGCACTTCTTGCTTCTAGCTCCACGGATCTGTATACAAAACGCGGCGGCTGGCTCATCGCAGCAATTATTCTAGGCGCTGTAATTTTTGTACTGGCTGCATTATTTTTACGAAAAAAACTAGAGAAACAAAGCTTTATCGCGACAAGCCTTCTTGTTGTACTCACTTTTGCTACTTTGTTTATTGGACTGTTTCCACGTGTAATGGTTAGCTCTTTAGACAGTGCCTTCGATCTTACCATCTACAACGCGGTATCTGGTCCGTATACTTTGAAATCGATGACGATAGTGGCCGCTATTTTCCTTCCATTCGTACTCGGTTATCAGTGCTGGAGCTATTATGTATTCCGTAAAAGAGTATCTGAGAAGGAGCTTGCGGAGCACTAATGGACAAATCATGGTTCACTTTACGAGGGATTAAAATTCATCTGACTGTCCTTGGACTGATTTCTTTGCTCCTTGGTGCAGCTATTATAGGTCAAGCTCTGTTTCTTGCCCAAGGAATCAGCATGTTATTTCAAGAACATCCACTAGAATCGGCTTATAAGCCACTCATTCTTTTTTTGGTTTGTCTCATTGCTAGATACACCATCGTCTGGATGCAGCGAAAAGTATCTGGGCGGTTTGCGGAGGAAGCAACAGAGAGAATGAGGGAGCAGCTGATTGAGGGTATATTTGGACAACGTGAGATACAGCTTGCTTCTGGCAGCAGTGCGGAGAAGATTACGCTGGTCATGGAAGGGGTAGACAAGGTTCGTACTTATCTGGAGCTATCAATTCCTAGGTTTGTAGATATGATGGTTTTGACACTCGTACTCTGGGGATGGACCATGAATCTTGATCTTATATCGGGCGGCATTCTAACGGTTACCTTACCTCTTCTTGTTACGTTTTTCATTCTGCTTGGACTTGCAGCAAAAACACAGGCTGAGCGACAATGGACATCTTATCGAATGTTGTCCCATCACTATACTGATGCGCTTCGCGGTCTGAAGACCTTAAAGTATTTAGGACGAAGCAAAGATCATGGGAAGACGATTCACTTGGTCAGCGACAATTATCGAAAAGCGACGATGAAAACATTGAGAGTTGCTTTTTTATCATCTTTTGCTCTTGATTTCTTTAGCATGCTATCTATTGCTATGGTTGCAGTAAGTTTGGGGATCAGACTCATTGATGGATCTATGGGTTTTACAGCAGCCCTCACCGTTCTTTTGCTGACTCCTGAGGTGTTTTTACCTGTGAGAATGCTCGGTTCCGACTACCATGCTTCGCTTGATGGACGTGAAGCATGGCAAGCTATTAGAAATATGCTAAATACGCTAGATTCGAATAGAAAAGATATGAAAGAGAAATCAGAGCTTGAACCTAATCATAGGGAGAGAGTTCAGCCGTTTGATGCAGATCCATTTCGGTTGTCCTCCGGACTTTCGATTTCATTGTCAGATGTAGTCGTTACGGGGGAGAATGAGCATCCTGTATTAAATAGAATTTCGGCGAGTTTTTCAGCACAGACAGCTAAATTAGGCTTGATCGGCATGAGCGGTGCTGGAAAAACGACTTTGCTGCACTTACTGGCAGGATTAATCGAACCAACAGAGGGAACATTTCAGGTAAATGGAATCACGATTGAAGGAGATGTACGGTTGCAGTGGCAGCAGCAAGTCGCTCTTATTCCGCAACATCCTCATATTTTTAGCCAATCGGTGCTGGATAATTTGCGATTTTATTGTCCAGATGCTACTACCGAGCAAGCGGAGGAAGTGATTGATATGGTAGGGCTTCGTTCACTTATTGATGCACTGCCTTCAGGCATTCATGAACCAATTGGGGAAGGCGGCAGAAGTATTAGCGGGGGACAAGCACAGCGGATTGCTCTAGGACGGGCTTTGCTCAGCAAGCGACCTATTCTTATTTTGGATGAACCGACCTCTCACCTTGATATTGAAACCGAGTGGGAACTAAAGCAAACGATACTAAAACTGCTTGCAGGCAAACATCTGCTGCTTGCTACACATCGTCTTCATTGGATGAAAGAGATGGAAAATGTATGGCTTATGAACAACGGTGAGCTTACAGATTGCGGAACTTCTAATGCCTGGGTAACCAAGAAAAAATGGAGCGCTGGAGTGGAAGAAGGGGTAGTGAGCACATAAAATGCAGAACATCAAACAAAAGAAAAGGAAAGAGCATTCATCGTGGGTTGCTCCCTATGTTAAGGAATACGCAGGGCTGTTTTTGCTTATCATTATTCTGTCCTTTTTATCCGCAGGCTGTGCCGCTGCCATGATGTATACAGCAGGCGCACTTATATCAAAAGCTGCACTGCGTCCGGAAAATATACTTATGATCTATGTACCCATTATACTTGTCCGAACCTTTGGATTTGGTAAAGGGGTTATCCAGTACGCAGAACGGTTGCTGAGCCATAGTACCATTTTAAAGGTGCTTGGGCGAATGCGTGTAAGAATGTATCAAACAATTGAACCCCATGTGCTGACGGTTCGGCGCAGTATTAGTACGGGTAGAGTGTTAGGGCTGTTAGCAGAGGATATCGAGCGGCTCCAAAATTTATATTTAAGAGCACTTCTACCTTTGTGTTCTTCCATTTTAATCTTTGGCGTTGGCATTGTTGCGCTTGGAATGTATGATGTGAAGTTCGCTTTATTGATAGGATGTTTTGTAGGTTTTCTCGCATTTATCATTCCATGTATTGCACTTTTCAGTACAATGAAACGAAGACAGGAATGGAAAGATCGGCGCAGCCGTTCTTATCAGGAACTTACCGATGCCGTATTAGGATTGACTGACTGGGTTATGAGCGGGCAGTCCCGCTTATTTACTGAAAAGTTCAAGAAAACACAGCAAGCATCTGCGCGTATCAATCAATATTTAAGAAGATATGACTGGCGTCTGAACTGGTTTGTTTATAGCCTATCTGGTCTGGTTATCATTTGTATGACTTTATGGGCTGGTACTTTTGCTGAAGCAGGAAAGCTTGACGTTGTATGGATTGCTGCGTTTGGCTTAGTTGCCTTTCCGTTAATGGATACGCTGCTTCGTACGAGTAATGCCATCATGGAACTTCCGGAATATCGCAGGTCTATCGAACGAATCGAGCAGATGGAACAAGACGCTAACATGGTAGCTAAGATAATGAATTATGATGCAGATCAAGATGAAGTGCAATACTTTGATAATGTCGCGTCTGTTATGCTTGAATTGCAGGAGGTTGGCTTTCGATATCCAGAGTCCAAAGAATGGGCGGTTCGTCAGGTAAACTTACAAATACCTCAAGGAAAAAAAGTTGCGATTCTAGGAAGAAGCGGTTCTGGCAAGTCAACTCTTCTTCAGCTGATCCAAGGTTCGATCTTATCGTCGGAAGGCAGCGTACTCATAAATGGCGATGCTGCTGGGGCGAACCAGAATAGATTATTCTCTTTTCTGAACCAGTCTCCTTATCTATTTGATACTTCTGTTGCCAATAATATACAATTGGCATGTCCAGACGCTGATGATGAGCAAATACATGAGGTAATAAAGATGGTAGGGCTTGATCGTCTTATTGATGGTCTTCCACAAGGAATTCATACATCAATGCATGAGGCAGGAAGCCGTTTTTCGGGTGGAGAAAGGCAGCGTATTGCTCTGGCACGTGTATTGCTCCAAGATCGTCCAATTGTGTTATTAGATGAACCTACCGTTGGATTAGATCCGATTACTGAGAAAAAATTGATTGCTACCATACTCGACTTATTGAAGGATCGTTCACTTGTATGGGTCACTCATCACCTGGCAGGACTTGAACAAATGGATGAGATTATTTTTATGGAGGATGGTTTCGTAAAAATGAGAGGAAGCCATCAAACACTGATGGCAAATGAACGATATCGTAATCTATACGAATTGGATCATTTTTCTTATTTATTGTGATAAAAGCTTTGTACGATTATTAGATGTGGCATGATGATCATATAGATCTGGAGATTTCAGAGGGCGAATGATAATTATCATTACGCTCTCTTTTTTATTGTGACACTAATCATAGAAATGGATGTTGACTGTTCTCTATTCCTTAGTAAGCAGACATGTTGATACTGCCATCCAAATATTATTGATAAAGGTAATTATTCAAAAATATAGAATTAAATCAAAGTCGAAAATAGTATTCTAAGGTGGTGAACTTTACAAAAATTAGGGAGAGACAAAGTCAAGGCTAAGGTTCGAGAATTCAGGAAGGAAGTGTATTGATTGAAAAAGTTCAAGATTTGGACACTGTCCACCATTTTACTTACCACTTTTTTTGTTCCGATCTCGAGTGTAGCGAACGCAAGTCCTGTAACGAGTTTAATAGGGGGTGAGACTCCAATATCACTTGAAAATGAGTATAAGTTTAACTTTACTAATCAAGATATGCCTGGATACAAGGCCGTTGTGTATGATGAAGAACATGGTGCTCCTCTATATGACGCATCGGCAGGTTATGGCTTTATAGAGCAGACCAGTGCGATGCCAGCACGGGAAGTGCATACCGAAGAGATTACCTCGGATGGTACAGGTTTCTTCATTACAGAGCCTAGTTTTTATGCTGAACCGAAGTATGAAAAGGACAATTATAATCATTATGGTATGGCTTTTCGTATTCAAGCTCCTCCCGGTGCATATCGTGTATATGTAAAAACGACCTCTGATGCTGCGGACACCACAGTATCGGTATCAGGTATGCAGACCAGCCGCTTGCTGAAAGGTGGTTATTGGGATGCTGCGAGGCTGGTACCTATCAAATATATAGCTGAAGCAAAAGGGAAAGAGTGGACTTACACATATGTTAACGGACGAGATTATTTGGATATCGAAATTGAACCTAATAAAATGAATACCACGGTAGGAATTGAAGAAATTGTGTTAGAGCCAATTGCGCCCCAAAAACGTGAACCTGGAAATCGTCCTACAGTATTTCTTCTCGGCGATTCCACTGTTAAGTCCTATACCTTCGAAGAAGCCTCAATGAGCGGATGGGGCCAAGTCATTGATTCTATGTTTCATTTAAACAAAGTGAATATCATAAACTACTCTATGGGTGGACGTTCTTTTAAAAATGCGTACACAGAAGGGCGCTTGAATGATATTTTACTAAGTGGAAATACGGGAGACTATGTGTTTATCCAGTTCGGACATAATGATGAGAGCACGGATGAGTTCAGACGTTATGGCAGAGGATCAACGGAAGCTATGTATCAATCGTATCTTGAAGAGGTTTACCTGCCCGCCATTCGTGCCCAGGGTATGATCCCTGTCCTCGTAACACCAATGTCCCGAATTAAAGGGGATGCGAGTCCTGGATATGTATACACAAACTCCTTCAAGACTCGGCAATTTCCCGATATTTTGAAACGAATTGCAGAAGATAAGGGGATAACACTGATTGACCTTAATTCTGCAAGTGTTGCTTATTATAACGAGATCGGTGTAGAAGCGACAACAGCGATGTTCATGTCGATTGAAGCAGGAGAAACACCGGGTAAAACGAGTGACGGAAGCTATGCAAACGGACATCCATCGAAAAAAAATGACGGAACCCACTTCAAAGAAGCGATGTCTAAACAATATGCAAGAATGATCGTTACAGAGCTTTTGAATAGGGAACAAGAAGGGGATACGACTGCTGCTGTCCTTGTGTCTTATCTGCAAGGCAATGTAAGGCGCGCGGCTATATCAGGGGACTGGACTAAGATTTTTCCTGAGATAACGAATGACACAACGACAGGTAAAGGGGCATATTACCGCAATCAGATTGAAAAATTAATTCAACTCGGTGTGATGAGTAAAGACCGTCGTGGTAACTTTAATCCAGAATCGACGATAACAGTAGATGAATTTGACGAAAGCCTTTCCAAACTGATGGGAATGAAGAAAAAGGAATTTTCAGAATACAAAGATGGAGATTTGTCACGAGAAATGATGGCCTCCATGTTAGGTGATGCATATCATAGGAAATTCCCGGTGAAGCCGAAATATATGACGGATTATAACGGAGCGAGCGTAATACCCGGAGATCCTAATTATGATCCAAATCTAGATCCAACGCTTAGAGGAGCCCTGTACTATCCTTTAGTATCGTGGGAGCAACTTGCAGATACTTCAGAAATTAACCCCGAGTGGATTTCAAAAGTGAAGGATGCTTATGAACTTGGGCTTATTCGATCGGAAAAAGGAATTGCCAGAGGCAAGATGATGAACGGAAATGAATTAGAACCGAAAGCTGCTGTTACTCGAGAAAAGGCGGCGAAGGCACTTTATTTTATGTGGGTGCTTACGAATGAAGTGAATGTAGAAAATGATGTTGCCTCTCTGAAATAGATTATGTATGGTAAGAAAGATGAACGAATGCTCCAGAGAGCCGGTGGTTGGTGTAAACCGGTGCAGACATCTTTCCGAATTACACTTCCGAAGTTGGAAAAGGGAACATGATCGAATCCAAAGTAACTTTTCCCGGCATCCTCATGCCGTTAATCAAATGAAGTGAAAGAAGTTAGGAATGCTTCTTTAATCAGGGTGGTACCGCGAGACAATCTTCTCGTCCCTTTATGGGATAGAAGGTTGTCTTTTTGTTTTTTAATTATAAGGAGGAATACTCATGGAAACAAACCATCCACTTTCCAAGGAACAACAGCGAGAGGTTGAACGGCAAATTAGTATCATTCGGCGAGGAGCCGCAGAGATCATACCAGAGGATGCTCTGACTCAAAAGATTGTAACATCAGTCCTGTCTGGAAAACCTCTTAAGGTGAAGCTGGGTCTCGATCCTTCATCACCAGACATCCATGTTGGACACACCGTAGTTCTGCACAAGTTAAGACAATTTCAAGACTTAGGGCACGAAGTTCAGCTCATCATAGGCGATTTTACAGGAAGAATCGGAGACCCCACCGGGAAATCAGAGACAAGAAAACAATTGTCAGAAGAAGATGTAAAACGAAACGCAGCTACCTACGAAAAGCAAGTCTATAAAATACTGGATCCAAAACGAACAAAATTTCATTTTAATTCCACATGGCTTGAGAAAATGGATTTTCAAGATGTAATGCAGTTAGCTGCGAACGTTACGGTTGCAAGAATGCTGGAGCGTGATGATTTTGCAAAAAGGTATAAGAATAGCCAACCTATTCACATCCATGAATTTTTTTATCCATTAATGCAAGGATATGATTCGGTGGCGCTTGAAAGCGATATTGAGATTGGTGGAACCGATCAGACATTTAATGTTTTAATGGGTAGAACGTTGCAGGGGGTATTTGGTTGTAAAGATAGTCAAGTTGCTGTACTAATGCCACTCATGGAGGGACTTGATGGAGTCCAGAAAATGAGCAAAAGCCTCGGAAACTACATCGGCATTGATGAATCACCTAATGAAATGTTTGGCAAAACCATGTCCATCCCAGACGAGTTGATGATTAAATATTATGAACTTAGTACCAACATTTCGAATGATGAACTATTGAAGCTGAAGCAAGGTCTACATAGTGGGGATATACACCCACGGGATGCTAAAATTCAGCTGGCAAAATATTATGTTCGAATGTTTCATAACGAGCAGGCAGCAGAACAAGCAGAGGAACACTTTATTACCGTATTTCAGAAGCGTTTGATTCCAGAAAATATAGAAGAACGGCATGTGAATAACGAACTGCTTGAACAAGGGAAGATTTCAATCTGTAAGCTGCTTATCGAACTTGGATTTGTATCGTCAAATAGTGAGGCAAAGCGAAGTGTGGTTCAAGGGGCGGTTAAAATAAACGGAATCAAGATTCTGGATCCTTATGATCAGGTGAAAATAAACAACGGAGATATTATTCAGTCAGGAAAAAGGAAGTTTGCTAAATTAGTCATAGCTGAACACATCGATACAAATCAAATGTAGAATCCGTACACCGATTCCTATGAAATCATTATATTATGGGGGATTATCATGTCAGACGAAGTGAATAAGGAAATACTTGAGGAACTGAAAAGAATAAACGAGAAACTAGATCATCTAAATAGCAGGAAAGGCCTGTCGACACCATTAGCAATTATGGCGATCATATTTGGATTTTCATTTGTTGGACCGCTTATTTTGATGCTGATAGGCGTTATTTTCTAGAGTCATCGGTTTAAAAGATTTTTGCAGAACGATATAGGGACGGTATTCAATAGATATTGTATTTGGATTTAAATGTAAATATATGGTATATTCATCGTGTTAAATAGAGAACACCATATAACGAATCCTATCTTTTTTTAAGTGGAGAGTTCGGTGTATCTTAAGGAGATGGTTAAGATGATCATGATTATTTTGGGAGTCATAGTAATTTCCCTTACGTTGTATGATTTCAAAAAACCTGACTCGAAATTGATGCGAACCTTAAAGCGTGTCCCTGGCGGCGATAAGAATGTAGACATAAAACAAACCAGCCCAGCTTTGCAATGGGTGTAAGTACGGGTGTAGTGTTTATCTTGATCGGTGTAATAGCAAAGATATTACCTCTCTTATGAGAGACACACTTTCCTTATTAGAGGAGCAGTATTAAATGAAACTTTTCTTATTATCAGTTTCCATAATTGTATTGCTTTGTACTGCATGCAACAACGAGACAATAAAGAATGAACCCAAACCTAAAGCAGCTATAATTCAATTTGAAAATGAAGAAGATAAAAAGCTCCAACAAACTCAAAATATGAGTCTATATGATGCTGATGTTACAGATAAACAACAAACCTTATTACTAGATCAAACCGGAAAGTTCACTAGTGGTGAATATAAGATTTCATTCTCTTATACGCAAGGGTACGATTTAAGACTTTACCTCGAAAATATAGAAGGTGTAGCTTATGATTGGACTTTAGTCGATAAAGATGGGCGTAAAATTAGATCTGGAAGGGTCTCTCCTGATGACTCCCAGCTTGAAATCATTCCAAATGCTGAGGATGCTTTTGTTCTTAGGAGTGGCATCTACTCATTATCTATGATTAGTATAGACGGTTCAAATAATAGCTACAAAGTATCTGTGAATTCCATTGATTGCTTTGAATGTGGTTCTGAGAGATGATATGATCATATGTTTTTGCAGGTGATTATTATATGAAAAGGAGCTGTATTTTGTATGCCAAAGATTCTTAGCTGTTATCCGGAAGGTAAACTGAAAGCACTCACGATGAGTTATGACGATGGTGTTCTATCTGATAAGAGACTGGCATCCATCTTTAACGAGAATGGAATCAAGGGAACCTTTCATATCAACTCGGGGATGTTTGGCGATACAAGGTATCGGGCCCGGCTGAGTGAAGAAGAGTCCCTCGAAGTGTACCAAGGTCATGAAGTATCCGTACATACTGTTACCCATCCTTCGATTGCCCGCTGTCCTAAGGAACAAGTCCTTTATGAAATCATGGACGATCGAAAGAATCTGGAGCGGCTATTTGGGTATCCCGTTAGAGGAATGTCTTATCCTAATGGTTCGTACAGCCAGGAGATCATCGAAATGCTTCCTGTTTTCGGAATCGAATATGCAAGGGTTGTACAGACAACGGGCGGATACCAGCTTCCAGAAAACTTTTTGGAGTGGAAAGCCACTTGTCACCACAATCAGAATCTGATGCAGCATGCAGAAACGTTTCTATCACTGCCTCGAAAGAATATTAACCTGCTGTATGTATGGGGTCATAGTTACGAATTTGATGATAAAGACAATTGGGATGTTATAGAACAGTTTTGCGAGTATATTGGTGGGCAAGACGATATTTGGTACGCCACGAATATTGAGATTGTTGATTATGTAAAGGCATACAAGAATCTAAGATTTTCAGCAGATCAACATTTGGTCTTTAACCCTTCTGCTCAGAGTGTATGGGTGCTGCTCGACGAACAGCCTGTTGAAATTCCTGGGGGAGAAACTCTTACACTATTCTAATCTTATATAAAGGGATGCATAATATGGTATCAACTAAAGGGTAGTTCTGATCAATGTATAGAGCTATCCTTTTAAAGTTGTGAAGGAGGGGAAACTCGTGAATAATACTCTGGCTGTAAAAGTAGAAAATTTAACGAAAACATTTGGTGGTAACGATATTATTAAGAACTGCAACATGTCAGTACAAAAAGGCTCAATTTATGGATTCTTAGGGGCCAATGGAGCAGGAAAAACGACAGTATTTAAAATGCTATCCGGTCTCCTAACACCTAGTATGGGAGAAGCACTCGTTTTAGGGAAAGATACGGTACAGCAACGAAATGAAATTCTGCAAAACATAGGTACCTTGATTGATATCCCTATCTTCTATGAGCATCTATCAGCCACAAAAAATCTAGAAATCCATCTGGCATATATGGGTGCGGATACGACAGATATAAGTTCTTACTTATCAATGGTTGGTCTAAAAAAGACAGGTACTCAGCCTGTTTCCAAGTTTTCTCTCGGCATGCGTCAACGATTAGCAATTGCGAGAGCTATCGCTCATAGACCTCAATTGTTGATTTTGGATGAACCGATTAATGGTCTTGATCCGATGGGTATTAGAGAAATGCGTGAACTACTCCTTGACCTAGTGAAGAGCGAGAATATGACCATACTCATCTCCAGTCATATCCTGACCGAGATTGAGCATATTGCCGATACCATCGGTGTTATTGTTGATGGAACCGTAGTTCGAGAGGTTTCTATGTCAGATATAAAAGCAAAATATCCGAAAGGTCTTGAGGATTATTTTATGGCGATCATGATGGGGAGAGATGTTGATGCTTAAGCTTATTAAGCTGGAATTAGAGAGAAACCATGTCCGTACATATGTAACGCCGAGTATCATTATTGCATTATCCATGTTAGGAATTCTGTATCTTTTTGCTTATTTACCCCAACTTGAACCTGATGATAAGGATATGCAATTGTTTATCGGTTATAACAACCTTATTCCTTTATTCGCAGTACTCAATATGGCTGCTTTTTGTGTCTTATCTGCTGTGATGTACTCCAAGTTTATTATCGATGATTATTCCGGAAAACGCCCTCTATTGCTGTTCTCATATCCAGTCAGCAGAAAAAAGATATTGCTTTCCAAATTAAGCGTTGTGAGTATATTCACGATTCTTTCATTAGTCATTAGCGATGTGCTTATTTTCACCATATTTGGAGTTACAGAAAGATTTATCCCCCTCGTAAACGAACCATTTACTGTGGCATTCATGCTTCTCGCTCTTAAAACAACAATTATTATGGCTTTTATATCTGCAAGTATCGGTATTATTGCAGTTGCCATCGGATTTATTAAAAAATCAGTCCCATCTACGATCGTAACAGCCGTTCTTCTTGGTTCATTGATGTGCAACATTCTAGTAAATGCGACATTAAACATTGGAACTCTATATTTAATTGCACTGATCGTGATCATTGTTGGAATTCTCTCTTCGATAAATCTGATGCACAAAGTACATTCAATGGAAGTGGAGTAAAAAGTCCTAAACCATACCTCCAAGATGCGAAACTTGCGCCGCCAGCAAAAACAACTTCTCAATCAACATCACCAATCACGGGAAAGGTCTTAAGATGAAGATGGAAGAATCTATATCGCGATGGAATGAAATAAGGACCCCTTGCTTTCTAGAAGCAGGGGGCGAACTTATTATACCTTCTATTCTGAGTATCGCTTAGAAAGTTTATTTTTATGAGATAAAAAAATATCTTCAAGAGATATATTGTATTTATTTGCTATAACAGTGAGATTGCCTAGAACATCGCCTAATTCCTCTGTTAACTCTTGTTTCTTATCCAGATAGGAACCGGATATTTCATCGGGACGATCTCTGCCGATTTCCAAATCTCTTATTGCGCGAGCCACCTCACCCGTTTCTTCTGCTAAAAACCCAATTCGAATGAAAATATCTAACTCAGACCATCCTCTTTGTTCATAGTATAGCTGAACCCACTTTTGAAATTCTCTTACATCCATATGTATTCATCCTTTCTATTACTCTATTTAGTTTAACATAGAACAAGTTGTTTGATACAATATATGGTATGAGGGGGAGAGTTAAATGAGAAAAATAGCTGTATTTTGTGGATCGAGTGATGGAACAAGTGTTGAGTATAAGGAGGCGGCTAAGAGATTAGGACAAGAATTAGCGAGACGTAATATTGGCCTTGTGTATGGTGGAGCTAGTGTTGGGGTCATGGGAGCCATAGCGGATGCAGTCTTAGAAAACGGGGGTCATGTTACTGGTATTATGCCTAGATTTCTAGAAGAAAGAGAGATATCACACAAAGGTTTAACAGAACTCATTGTAGTAGAATCTATGCATGAGAGAAAAGCGAAAATGGCTGAACTTGCAGATGGATTTATCATGTTACCAGGGGGTCCGGGCACTTTAGAAGAGTTCTTTGAAATTTTCACGTGGGCACAATTAGGACTACATCAAAAACCCTTTGGTTTTCTCAATGTAAATCGATATTATGATCCGCTCTTAACGCTATTTGATCATATGGTGAAAGAGGGCTTTCTACAGGATAAATACCGAGGAATGGCGATATCTACGGAGGATATAGGTGAACTTCTTCAACTATTCCATACTTACGAACCTCCTGCAATCAAAACATATATTACAGAGCAACAGACCTAAGTTAGGCAACTATGAATTCAAAATAATTTATGGGGAGATGTCATTGTACCCTTTATATATTTATAATTAATCTTTAATCAAAGAACATAAGCTTTATTCATAAAACACATAAACTTCATATTAGGGCATTCTCCAGATGGGGATTGAGGTTTTCATCTCATCCGTAACCCATCATAGTGGGATGCTCTTTTTTATTACTGATTGTATATTATTTGAAACATTATCTTATTCTGGGTCGTTAACTTTTATAGTGAAGTTGCAGATCATGTATATATGCAGTTATGTTATCCGAAGATCTGGTGGTTAGTTATAGTTTTTTAGATTAATGGGCTAAAAGGTAACTTAAAGCTACAGGAAGGGGAATGGGTATGATGAAACGTGGAACTTTTAAAACAGCAGTATTGAGCGGACTGATAGCGGTGGTTATTTTGTTAATGCCAGCGAACCTCTATGCTTCAGATCTATCAGGTAACAACGGGAAGATATTATCGGATGTCGTAGCAATCTCTGGAGGAGAGAGGGCGGTTTATGCGATCAAAAAAGATGGTACGGTCTGGGCATGGGGTGGCTTTCGAAATAGCGGGTTGCTCGGAAACGGATACACGGTTCCATCTACGTCTCCTGTTCAGATGAAGATCGACAACGCGAAAGATATTGCAAGCGGGTCTAGACATACACTGATCTTGAAAAAGGATGGCACAGTCTGGGCAACGGGATCAAATGAAGATGGACAGCTTGGTATTGGGATTACATCTTATGACAAAGTATTAGAACCTGTACAGATAAAAGAGTTAGTAAATGTGAAGGCGATTGCCGCTGAAAGTAATCAGAGCCTGGCGCTACTAGAAGACGGTACAGTGTGGCAATGGGGAATGACAGATCGAGTAAATCCCCCTTCTAATAAACCCGTTAAGGTTGAAGAGCTTTCTTCCGGTTTGGATATTTCGGTTGGTAATGGTTCAGCGATGATGCTGGATAATCGAGGGAAAGTATATGTATGGGGGACGAGGCTATATGACACGAACCCAGACAAATTAAGAAATCCAACAGCAATAAGCGGAGCAAAAGAATATACGGCAATCGCTACATCTCGACAGAGAGGAGCTGCTATACAAACAGATGGAGCCGTATGGACATGGAACAACTCAAAACAGTTTCCTACTCCGGGGGAACTGCTGATTCCGGTAAAAGTCCAGAGGACAGAAAATGCGCGTCAGATTGTCGGCGGCAGCAGTTCTTCTTTTATTAGCATCATTAAAAAAGACGGTACAGTATGGACATGGGACAGTTACTCGGATGGGCCTTCTTACAAAGCTTTACAAGTTAAGGGAATCAATGATGCAGTGGATCTGGCAAGCAGCCAGTTTAGTGGCCATTATGCGCTTCTAAAAAACGGGACAGTTATGAAATGGACCATGGAACTTGGAGAGCCATCTGAACCGAAACCTGTTAATGCTCCTATAAAAGTGGTCATGAAAGGAGAAACACTAAGTTTAGTCATTCCACCGATCATTATTAACAATGTTAGCTATGTACCGCTACGAGGAGTATTCGAACCGCTAGGCGCTACCATTGAATGGAATCAAGGTAACTTCACAGGTGTGGTGAAAAAAGATGATATTACGATTGAGATTAATACTTCTTCTGAAGGAATGAAACTGAACGGTGAGACTTTAACGGGCGAGTTGAAACCAATAAGTGTGAATTACGTGACAATGGTTCCTCTTCGCTTCCTTTCAGAAACGTTAGGAGCCGAAGTCAAGTGGCAGTCAGATAAGAATACCATTTATATTAATCTACCAAAGTGAAGATCAGAAACAAGACGAGAATAAACTTTCTACAAGGAGATGAACAAAGATAATGTATCTGATCGCACAAAAAAATGTTGGAATTGTTAATCAGCTCATTGATATTTACAGACAATCAGAAGTCTTATTTTCACCAGAACAAAGTTCTAATCTTCAACTGAAAATAAATATTACAAACATAAAATCGATGCTAAAACAAGTTCTTTCGAACTGTGATCTTCAAGATTTGAAAACTATTTATGCGGTAGCTTCCATTGGAATTCATGAAAGAGGGGAAAGAAATCATTTTTATAATAACACGGTAGAAATTATTGAGATCGAAATTAAAGAGAATGAGGAAGAGCTGCTAAATAAGCATAGTAGGTATATCGCGCTACTTACGCATGAAGAGTTAATGGATTTCTTTTTACACCGAGTAACCCTAGCTCCCGGATTAATTGAGGGAATGAAAATCCTAAAACTGACTTGAGGTGATTACTATTATGATTATTGCAATTATGATACATGAGGATCCATTTTACTATAATGTAATCGACGAGGTTGGTACTAATTTAGAGGAGTTACAACAAGAGTTTGGAAGCTGGATGAGTACGATCGAAGGAAATCACCCATTTAGAATATATACAGAATTTGTGGAAAGAGATGGAGAGATATCATTTGCTGATTATGTAAATGTCTATGGTCCAGATGACTTTATTGGCTGGCTTAATGTTGACAAATATAATGATAAAGTTGCAGTTAGGGTCAAAAACACAGGTGATATCGTGCCTGAAGCAACAATACATTTTTAATTGGTGTTGAAGATCACAACTAATACAATTATTTCGCGTATTAATTTCATAGTTATCAATGAACATAGATTGAATCAAATTGAACAAAATTTGTGTTGATTATTTCAATTATTCAGAGGAGCTTAGACAACAATGAGTATACATAAAGTAGATAAACGAAAAGCACGGAGAATAAAACGCAGGGCTGCTGCAAAGGTAGGAAATAGTAGTCTTGTTAACGAACTGAACGACAATGAAGTCGGGAGGATCTTTGGGGAAGCTTTATTTTCTTTTCTAAATGAACATCGACACAAGCCGCATTTCGAACTGTGTACGATTAGCAGAGACCAAGGTGTAACTTGGACAGAGGAGAATATAAATGTAGCTATCACCGACCCGAATTTGTCCATTTTAAAGGTGGGAGATTGGATTAAAAATAGAGAAGATGAAAGCATATCTGTTGTTGTAGCTAATGAAGGCGAGAATAAAATACATGGTGCCTTTCAGGATGAGCCTGATTCCCCTCTGTATCTCCCGGAAGGTCATTTATACAGGAACGTAATAATTAGTAGCTTCTAAAATCTAGGATAAAGAGAATAAGAAATAAAGCTAACTTGGGATTTAAGTTTACTCGAATGAGCCAATATGAATCTAACCAGTGATGCTAACTCAATAAATAAATAATGCAACAGTAGTCGAGTATCCGGCTACTGTTTTTTTCATAGGCTCTTATAACATTTCATTTACCATTCACTTCATTCAAATGCTAAATATTGCATAAATTACGTCATCGTATATATTATTGACATAATTTATGTCAAGGAGGCTCCTTTGAAAAATTTAATTACTAAAACCGTCTTGGAATATCTGGTGATGATTAACGATCAATCCTATTCTGGCATTGGCCGCGAACTAAACATTACACCACAGCAGTTCTCGGATTGGATCAAAAAAAGAAGACCAATTCCACAGGAAAGAGTCCGACTTCTCAGCAATTATTTTGGGGTGGAAGAAACAATACTTATAGATCATCAGTACTTCGTAAAGCCGCTTACACCCATTGCTAGAATCGAGTTGCACAAGTTATTGCTGGGTCGGAAGCTTACAGAGCTTAAGACAGAAGAAGTAAGCAAAGAAGACATCAGGCCTTACTTGGAGAAAAAGAAGCAACTCGAACAAGAGTACAGGGATCAACTTCGCCTTACTAGAATGGCAGCCATATTGGAAAAAGGTGATGAAAGAGCAGGAAATATATTCGATATGGTTATTGAGGAATTAGAGTCAGGAAGAATGGATGAGTTGTTTAATAAACTTAGGAAGTAAGGTGAGGTTATGAGTACCGCTATCTTTGTAAACCAAGATGGAGTGAAATTGCTCGGCAAAAACCAGGATGTTCCTTATGATGGAGCTTATTTTTTCACAAATAAGAAAGGGGTTCACAAAACGGCTATGATTATGCCGCCAGATCGTCCGATGCAGTGGGTCTCCAAGTACGGCAGCGTGACGGTTTCACAAGTAAGCAAAGAATTTCCAAACGGTGGAATGAATGAAGCGGGTCTTGTGGTGGAACAGACAACACTCTGGGAATCAAGTTATCCTGAACCAAAAGATCTCCCGGCCATCGGTGAGTTGCAATGGATTCAATTGATGCTGGATACCTGTGCAACCGTTGAAGAAGCAAAGAATAAAGCGACATGTGTTCATATCGTAAATCCGCTGTCTCGTCTCCACTATATGATCTGTGATAGAACGGGAAAATGTGCAATATTTGAATTTTTAAATGGAGAGTTGTCTATATATTCTGAAGAAAGTCTCCCTCTAAAAGTGATGGCTAATACTCCATACTTAGAAGCCATTAGGAAGTTTAAAGATCCTGAGGAAAAGCGGGAAAAGGAACGGAGCGATTACGAATTAAATTCAATGAAACGATTCACTCGTGCGGCAGAATTACTGGAAAATTCAAGAGCGGATGTCTCATTTGTTTATGACGTCCTTCAGTCTATTAAAAGAGAGGATACAGCTTTCAGCTTAGTTTACGACATAGATCATTTGAATATCTATTATACATCCAATAGATTTCCTGACCGAAAAGAAATCCGTTTTCAACAGATTAACTTTGCAACCACGGAAATAATTATAAACTTACAGCAGAATAATGAAACCAGTCATGTCATCTATCAGGCTGATTTAAACCGTGCGATAGTAGAATCTTTTTTTCGTGATCCTGTTTTGAGTGCAGCTTTTAAATGGGAAATAAGCGATGAATTGATCTCTTACATGACGGGATATCCTGACTCCTTTAAGTTGAAATAATACACCCCGGTTTTAGTAATACTGTGTGAAATCAGCGTTGAACGCTGATTTTTCTGTTTTAGAGGTGGAATTTTAAACTTTATACTAATCTCAGATTTATAGGTAAATCTTAATATAAACAAAGATTGACAATACATAACCTTTCCAATATACTAAATATAGTAACTTACTTTTATATACCTATTGTAAAAATAAACGACTCTATAAATCTGGATGTAAGAAAAGAGGGGTAACATGGAACAATATCGGATCAATGCAGATAACGGCTTAGAATTTGGTCTTTATACATTAGGTGATCATCTAGCAAATCCTAACACGGGTAACAGAATATCTGCCAAACAACGAATTCGGGAAATTATTGATTTGGCTCAATTAGCAGAGCAAGCAGGAATTGATTTTTTCAGTGTTGGCGAGAGTCATCAAGAGTATTTTGCCACTCAAGCGCATACCGTTGTGCTGGCAGCAATCGCACAGGCTACAAAGAAAATGAAAATAGGAAGCTCATCAACGATTATAAGCACCTCTGATCCGGTTAGGGTGTACGAAGATTTCGCTACGATTGATTTGATCTCAAATGGTCGAACTGAAATTATTGCGGGGCGTGCTTCGAGGGTGGGACTCTATGATTTGTTAGGTTATGACCTCAACGATTACGAGGACTTATTTGAAGAAAAATTCGACTTGTTATTAAAGATAAATAAAAATGAATTGATCAATTGGAAGGGTGAATTTCGAGCCCCTCTCAATGCTGTGAGAATTCTCCCTCGTCCTGAAGAAGGAAACTTACCGATATGGAGAGCGGTAGGAGGGACTTCTGCTAGTGCGATCAAAGCCGGTATTGCAGGCGTTCCTATGTTTTTGGCCCATTTAGGCGGACCTGCATCCGTGTTTAAAAGAGCTATTGACGCTTATCGTGAAGCTGCAAGACAGAGTGGCTTCGATCCACTGAAGTTGCCTGTAGCGACTGCCGGATTCTTTTACGCGGATGAAACGACACAGAAGGCACAAAGAGCCTATTACCCATATATTAATGAAGGAATGAAATTAACAAATGGACGTGGTTTTCCTAAACAGGCGTTTGCTCAAGGAGCCGATCCGCGCGATATCATGAACATTGGAAGCCCGCAGCAAATCATTGAAAAAATTCTTTATCAACATGAACTGTTCGGTCATCAACGATATATTGCGCAGATGGATTTTGGTGGAGTACCTTTTGAAAATTTAATGAAAAACATAGATATCATCGGTAATGAAATTCTACCGGCGATAAAAAAATACACAGCAAAAAAATAAGATCTTGGAGGTCGGAATTATGAAAATCGTTCTATTGTCTGGATCAAAGATTGGTTCAAAAACGAGAGTCGCTATGAATTACACAGCAGCTTCTTTTCATAAAAAATACCCGGATGCAGAAGTTACCCTTCTAGATCTGGCGGAGTTTGATGTACAGTTCAGTGATGGTCGCAATTATCTGGAATATGAAGGGGACACCAAGTATGTAATTCATACAATCATGGAGGCAGATGTAATCGTAATCGGAACCCCCATATTTCAAGCTTCCATCCCAGCAACACTAAAAAATATATTTGATTTAGCGCCCGAAAAAGCTTTCCGCGACAAGGTGGTTAGTATGATCGTCACGGCAGGTTCTCAGCGTCACTATTTAGTAGCGGAGCAGCAATTGAAACCAATTTTGTCTTATATGAAAGCGCAAATTGTTCATACCTATGTTTTTATAGAAGAAAAAGATTTTCAACGAAAAGAAATAGTAAATGATGATGTGCTATTTCGTATAGAACGTTTGGTGGAAGATACCTACGTACTATCGGAGACTTATGCCAATATTAGAGAGGCTGAAGAAGCCAAATATGGATTTTAAGGAAGTTTTGTTATGAAATATATTGATATTAATTCAAAGCCAGTGGTAGATTCTACACCTATTACATTAGTAATAGGAAAATTCGATGGTATCCATAAAGGTCATCAAGAGCTGATAAAAGTAGCGCGTGATTATAGGGATGGCTTATTATCAGTGATGAGTTTTTCTGAACACCCATTGTGGGTCCTGAGAGAAGACCCTGAATATATAAGTTCGCTCACTCCGCTCAAAACAAAGCTGGACATCTTGCAAACTCATGGAGTAGAACAATATTTCAATGTTCATTTCACAAAGGAATTTTCTGATTTAACTGCAGAGGAATTTGTGGATATTTATTTAAACGGTTTAAACATTCGGAGGATCGTTATTGGAGAAGATTTTCATTTTGGGAAAATGCGAAGTTGGGATACAGATGACTTGATTTCCCTATATATGCAGCGAGGTATTGCTGTTACTGTTATTCCTCTAGTAAAAGAAAAAGGGGAGAAAATCAGCAGTTCTTCTATCCGATCACTTGTAAAGCAGGGTGAAATGGAGACTGTTTCAAATCTATATGGTCGTCCATATGCGATTAATGGGAAAGTAATTCATGGTAAAGCGCTAGGAAGGACATTGGGTTATCCAACGATCAATCTAGGCGGGGACGCTGACCTCTATGTACCTCCCAATCCCGGTATATATTTAGGCACAGCAGAAATACTTGGCGAAGGAATAGATGCTGGTCGCTATAATGCCTTAATAAGTGCGGGTTACCGTCCGACTGTAAATGGGCAGTCTTATTCTATTGAAGCTTATCTGTTAGATTATTCAGGCGATTTATATGATAGGATGGTGTCGCTTGAATTTTTGAAATATGTCAGGGACGAAATAAAGTTTACTGATCTTGATCAGTTGATTACTCAAATGAAGCTAGATGAAGTTTATGCGCGAGATTATTTCGGTTAATTGTACGTATTATTCGTCAACAAATTTGCAACATCATGCATGGACATGTAATAAATGGAATTATTGATTAATATCTAATGCTTTTGAAACAAATCTGCACTTATCGCTCAGCCTTCGTTCTATGTAGCAATATAATGTAACAAATCCTTAATATAGCAAAATAACAAAAGATAATTACTTGGTATTCAGGTATAGTTTAGCTACCAACGATGGAATAGGAGGAGGGGCATAATCTTGAAGTCAAACCAAGGGATGATCAATCCATTTGAATTATTGAAAAGAAATCAATCCGTAATGGTTTATGTTTCTGATACGGAAAATAGTGCAGTGCATCTTGCTGTAAAAAATGTAACCCGAGATATAGACAGGGTTTGCGGCTGTAAAGCCGTCATTACGAAAGAAATAGAACAGGGCAGTATCGTGATTGGTACTCTTGTAAATAATCAGTCCTTGCTAGCTCATCTACTAGAAAAAGGGGTTTCACTTGATAAGCTGAAGCAGGAAGATGGTTCATATCACTGGGAAGCTTTTCTTCAAGAAGTAGTTAACGGCGTATTCTATATCATAGGAACGGATAGGCGAGGTACCGTTTTTGGAATCTATGATCTATGTGAGGCGATCGGTGTATCCCCATGGTATTACTTTGCAGATGTTCCCGTAAAAACAAAAGATGTATTCCATCTGCCACTTGATTTTTCAAAAGCGGATTGGCCTTCTGTGAAGTACAGGGGAATCTTCTTAAATGATGAGGAAGAGCTGGATGAATGGGCTAAGCTTCATACTACAGATGGTACGATCGGTCCAGCTACCTACCAACCTATTTTTGAACTGCTACTCCGTTTAAAAGCAAATTTCATCTGGCCAGCCATGCACGTGAATTATTTTAATGAAAATCCCGAAAATGCTGCACTCGCGGATCGAATGGGGATTGTGGTGGGGACATCACATTGCGATATGCTGCTTCGCAGTAATCAGAACGAATGGGAACCTTGGCTTGAGGAAAAAGGTTATACGGACGCTGTATACGATTATTCTATCGAGGGACAAAATCGTGAGATTTTGGAAGAGTATTGGCGGGAAAGCGTCGAGAATAACAAAAGTTATGAAGTGTGTTATACCGTTGGCATGCGCGGAATCCATGATTCTCGTTTTCATACTCAGGCAATCGATGAAGATCTATCAATGAATGAGGATGAGAAGACAGAAGCAAGAGTTTCTTTGCTAGGGGAAGTCATACAAAATCAAAGGGGAATCATTAAAGACGTCATTGGTCAGGAAAGGGAACAACATTCGTTACAAACCTTTATTCCTTACAAAGAAGTATTAAATCTTTATGATCGCGAACTTGAGTTACCTGATAACGTGACCTTAATATGGGCAAATGATAACTTTGGTCATGTACGCAGGTATCCGAATGAAACGGAGCGCAAACGAACGGGTGGAAACGGGTTATATTACCATAATTCGTACTGGGCTGCTCCAGGAACCGCAATGAGCTATCTATTTATTAATTCCATTCCTTTGGCTCACACGGGGAATGAGCTGAAAAAGTCTTATGAGTCTGGAATACGGAAACTATGGATTCTAAATGTAGGGGGACTGAAGCCTCTTGAACAGGATATGGAGTTTTTCTTGCGATATGGCTGGGAAGCAGGCAAAGATAAGGCATTAACGAAAAATGCATTACAGTTTACTGAACACTGGATTAACGCTAATTTTTCCGGAAATCACGGTGCGGAAGCAGCCGAATTATATGAGATTTTTGCACAGGTAACGAATGTACGAAAAATTGAACATATGAATTCCAATGTCTTTTCACAAACCGTACTTGGTGATGAAGCAGGCCGTAGATTAATGAAGCTTGAGGATATCTTTAGACGGGGAAATAACATTATCTATCGTCTTCCACAGGGGGAGCGAGACGCATTTTTTCAACTATTTCTAATGAAAATCCACGCTTCCTATTATACCAATCATGAATTCTATTATGCGGATCGGAGTGTCCTTTCGTATGATCGTGGAAACATGCAGGCGGCAGATCACTATGTCGAACTTTCCAAAAAAATGATGGATTATAAGCGAAGCATGCTTCATTTTTATAACAAAAAAATGAGTGGTGGTAAATGGGAGGGCATTCTCACTCCCGAGAGCTTTCCTCCTCCGCCTACAGCCATGTATCCTGCGAGAAAACCTGCATTACAAATATCGGGAAGCGGCATGAGCATTCATCTATGGAATGAAGACGATGTGCTGCATTTCTCTATCTATGGACGAAGACAAAAATGGTTGGAGATAGGTAATTTAGGAGAAGAAAAGCTTCCTTTTCGAATCGAGGTAACCGAAGGGGCTGACTTTATTTCAATTTCCCAAAAAGAAGGATCGATCCAAACCGAGAAGAGGATCTTGGTGTCAGTGAATGATCCCATGAAGCATGCGGGCAAGACTGGACTCATTACCGTCCAAAATCTTAAGGAGGGAACTGTTCATTCCGTACGTGTTCTAATAGAAGAACATGTAGAAGTTCCGCAAGCGTTCAGTGGATATATAGAAGCGGATGGTTATATTGCTATTCCCGCAGCTTCATACCATCACTATAGTTGTGAGACTGATACCGAGCTAAAGTGCGGCTGGGTGACTGTTCCGGGGATCGGAAGATATGAAGGCGCAGCAATGATGGCTTGGAACTCAAGCTTACGACCACTTGATGGAGAGGTGAAGAAACATCCTTTTATAGGATACGACATTCTATTAAAAGAGAGCGGAGAGTTCGCACTGGAGTTACATCGCTTTCTTACATTACATTCTACAGGGAAAATTCGGTTTGGAATTGGAATAAATGATGCCGAGCCTATTATAGTCGAATCAGAAACCCGTGATGAATGGATGGGGAACTGGAAGGAATCCGTCTTTAATAATGGAGAGAAAATGGTAATTAAACTCCCTTACTTGTCTGCAGGTAAGCATGTTTTAAATCTGTATATGGTTGATCATTATGTAACAATCAGCAAGATGATACTCTATACAGACGAGCCGAATATCGCATCCAATTTAGGTCCGATTACCAGTTGGCATAATCACATACCGGTTTCTGAACAAGAATTCGAATGTCCTGACGTAGAGTGGAATGAAGTTGAGCGCTTATGTAATGAGTTGTATAAGACAAAAGAGAGTGAAGTACCGCTTCCGAATGTACTTTATGCTACGAGAGATTTTTACAAAACGGTTCACAATGTTTTCTTGAAAGGTGTAAATATACCGCAGGCATCACTTGGTAAGAAGCGCTATGCTAATCATGTTAATCCAGATGCTAGAAAAGATATAATTAAAGAATTTGGTACAGGGAAATTTCTAGAAACAAATGGCGTTGTTGCGATCGAGGCGGAGTATGTGTTGGAAAATTCGGAAAATGCTTATCTCACGTCAAGTATGGACGGGACTGCTCTTTCTTGGAGTCATTTACAGGCCGAAACCAATGGCAGAACAGGGCTTGCCATGCATGTTTCTAAACCTGGCATCCTATGGGAAGATCCAAACCTTGCGCCGGCTATGCATTATCAAATGAGGATTCATACTCCTGGAACATATCATATTTGGCTGCTTCTTCGTCATTATAATGACCAGTCGGATTCTTGTTATTTGTCGCTGGATGGCGTTGTGAGACCCTTATCTGAGCAGTTAGGTCAAGGAAAATTTCATACTTATAACACGGCTCAGTTGTATTACTGGTGTTACATTTCCGCTTTGGAACTGACGATGGGTGACCATCTATTTTCAATCCTTGCGAGAAAGTCCGAACTCAGGATTGACCGTATCTATATGTCGATGGGTGAAGAATTGCCTCCTGCAGATCTCATATGGAAAGACTCGATAAGAAAAGATTAATAGTCAAATCAATAAATTTTAGATATGGTAATCTATGTATTGCAAAGAACAGGTAAAAAACAGAGATTAGCATCACGACTTCTAGCGAGGGAGAAATGTACCATGACCAAAACCTTATCGTTAAAACGCTTTCACTTAGGTGCTTGTTATTATCCAGAACAATGGGACAAATCACTTTGGACAGACGACCTGAGAAGAATGAAAGAGATGGGCTTTAGTATCATTCGAATTGGCGAATTTGCTTGGTCCATCTTTGAACCAGAGGAAGGTAAGTTTGAATTTACGATGTTTGACGATTTTCTAGAACAGGCAGCTATAAGCGGTATAAAAGTAATTATGGGAACCCCGACCGCTACACCGCCCGCATGGCTTACTCATAAGTATCCTGAGGTGCTGAACGTATCTATGGAAGGGGTTACATATCAACATGGACAGAGAAGGCACTATAACTACAGCAGTCCAGTGTATTTAGAGCTTTGTGAACGAATCACTAGAAAGATGGCACAACACTATAAAGATCACCCGGCCATTATAGGCTGGCAGATCGATAACGAGTTCAACTGCGAGATTAATGTTTTCTATTCGGAAGCAGATCATCTTGCATTTCGTCAGTGGCTGCAGAAAAAATATGATACGCTAGAGCAGCTCAACTCCGCATGGGGTACTGTATTTTGGAACCAAACGTATACCAGCTGGGATCAGGTGTATCTTACTCGTCCGACGGTATCTGGATCACCGAATCCGCATCAAGCTTTGGATGAAAAACGATTTATTTCCGATAATACGATCTCATTTGCAAAACTGCAGGCAGATATTCTTCGAACAGAAGCACCTAATCATTGGGTGACAACAAACGGTGTGTTTGGACATTTGGACAGCCACCTTATGACGGATGACCTGCTTGATTTCTTTTCTTATGATTCCTATCCTCAGTTCAGTACCATTTATCCAGACCTTGGAGATAAGCCATTACTGGACCGTAAGTGGAGCTTGTCTTTAAGCAACGTCAGATCCATGTCACCGAACTTTTGCGTGATGGAGCAACAATCTGGACCTGGGGGATGGGTGAACAAAATGGAGATGCCATCTCCATTACCGGGACAAATGCGATTATGGACTTACCAAAGCATCGCTCATGGAGCGGACATGATCTTATATTTCCGCTGGAGAACGGCAACGTTCGGTACGGAAATTTACTGGCATGGGATCAATGATTATCACAATCAGCCGAATCGCCGGGTAGCGGAAGCAAGTCATATTGGACAAGAGCTGCAAAAGGTTGGAGAACGAATTGTAGGTAAACATAACGTGGCAGAAGTCGCTTTAGTTCGTGATTATGATAATGAATGGGATGGGGAGCTGGATCAGTGGCATGGTCCTTTGACCAAGCAAAGTGAGCTTAGCTGGTATAAAGCACTTCAATACGGACATATTCCCGCTGATATATTTATGATCCGCCCGGGTATGGAGTCAGAGCAACAATCCGAGTTGTCCAAATACAAAGTACTGATCTACCCACATCCAGCAATTCTACGGGACAGCACAGCTGCGATGTTACAGAAATATGTAGAGGGTGGCGGGATTGTTATATTCGGCTGCCGAACAGGGTATAAGAATGAATTCGGACACTGCCGCATGCAGCCGCTTCCAGGCCCAGCAGCCGAGATGTGTGGCATACATGTTGAGGATTTCACTATGGTAAATGGAACCGCATCACCCGTATCAGTGAAGTTTACAGATCAAGATATTGATTTTACAGCTCCAAGCTTCAACGATATCTTACGTGTTCAATCCGATACGGTAGAGGTATTAGCACACTATTCATCAAGCTATTATGATGGGAAACCGGCTTTGACCGTCAATCGTATAGGTAAGGGACTTGTCTACTATTGGGGTGCAGCGTTTGATTTAGCATTAGCAAGTGAACTTCTAGGGCGATTGCCTGTGAAATCTCCATTAGCTGGATGGTGCCAAGCTCCCTCTACTGTAGAAGTTGCTGTTCGTGCAGATGGAGAGGAAGAATTGGTATTCCTTCTCAATTACAGTGGAGAACCGGCTGAGATTATACTGAGCGCTGAGGCGGAGGAACTACTCTCTGGTTCCAAGCTGACGGGTGCCTTGCAAATGGAACCGTATGGAGTTTGGATACTAAAAAAAGAGAAGTGAAAGCTACAGTGTTCGTTTATTTCTCAAATGGGTGCGTAAAGCCTATTAGGTAAAATAGAAAAATAACCGGAACTGAGTTCAGTTCTGGTTATTTTCTTTATATTTATTTCCGTTTTCCATTGTGTGAACTTTACAATTCAATCCTTTCCTCTTAATCTATTTTGATTAATTGCCATTGTTGATTAAGATTGCCGCGATAAAGATTTTGCTGTAACTTTGCTCCGTCAGCCGTTGAGGACCCAACTACCTCTACAGCTTTATTGCTATTCATATTAAGGATGCTCCAATAACCGCTGCTTAGCTTAATTAATCTGAACTGTTGCGCGGTATTGCCCAAGTCCTCCCATAACTGAATCGCTTCCCCGTTGTTTTTCGTTCCATTTCGTACATCCATGACTTTATTATCGGATGAACTTACACTTCCGAGTTTGTAATAGTTATTGTAAGTGCCCAGGTCCTGAACCACCCAGCGCTGAGCTGTTGCATTATTATCAGGCCACTGCTGAAGCTGTAGTCCATTTGTATTCTGACCTCCTGGCACGTCAATGGCTTTACCGGAAGCTCGATTCACTAGTTTATAAGTGTTTCCGGATGTAATTCCGTTCCAGATCCCATTCCAAGGGTTCATCTGCGCACGCTCATAATACCATTCGAAAATGAAGCGGGCCATGCCATCCCGAGAAGGATTTCCGTCATACAATAAACCGGCCGTTGGGTCCGCAAAAGTACTTCTTGGGCCTGTGCCAAGCAAAAATCCGTTCATATGAACCGCAATACTCACATTTCCTGCAGTCGTGAAGATCGCTTTTGTATTTTTGCCAAAACCTTCATTTGAACCATTAAATAGCTCCCAATAGGAAGAGTCTCCAGGAAGTGTTTTGAACCACGTTGTCTCTGTAATGTTAATAGGATATTTATCAGCACAAGGCTTGATATTGGTATCCCATTGTTGCTGTAAGGTTGTATAGTCATCTTTGGCACCGTAACCTGGATACCAATGGACAGAATAGCCGATGTTGTTCAGCGGATCCGTTAGCGGGTGAGATGCACACAGCTGATAGTACTGATCCCAGCCTAATCCTGCCGCCCATATCACATTATCTGCACCTTTGCTTCGAATTGTCGAGATCATAGAATTTTGAAAGTCATTAAGTGCGCCCCAGTGTGCTACAAAATCAGATTGGCTGGGATGACCTCCCCATTTTCCGTTAGCATAAGACAGAACGGGTTCATTAACGAGTTCAAACATCACATTATCTGCGCTCTTAATCTTCGGCTCAGAGGCGAGGTAGCCCCAGATTTGATTGAATTTATCGAGATTTGCTTGCGTGGTTGCTTGATTGTCTTTCAGTGTGAAATCGAGTCCAATCGTTACATAAACGCCTCTAGTCTTGGCATATTCGATATAAGGGATAAGGACATTTTGCGTAAATGCTTGTGCACCAGCAAAATTGTATGTGCCTGCTGCAACATCACCCATATCTTCTTTGTCGATAAATAGGCGAACCTGATTCATATACCATCCATGGCTGTTCCCATATTTCGGAGAAGTGTCGGTAAACGTATTCGTAATATCCTTTAAATAGTCCAAAATCGCCGCATGGCGGTTACTGCCGTTACGATCTAAATAGTAATTACTAGCCTGGTAAGTCCAGTATGAGCCCCCTGGTTGATGCCATCCATTTAATAAAACCGCTTGGCCACTGCTGTTTACCAGCTGGTTTCCACTAACATGAAGCTTTGGTGCAGGTACACCTTCCCACGCATTTGCCGCTTGTCCGTTCAGCAATAAGGGGATCATAAGAGTTACCACGAGCAGGCATTTTACTGTCCAGATCATTCTTCTCCTCTGCATTAATCAGTCAACTCCTTCATGATTTTTGCGTTCCTCAGTAAGTATGACTTTGGCTGCTTAGTATAAGTAAGATCACCTCCATTCTGTGATTATCCAGTAAGGACATTTTGGGGTACAAAAAAACTAGATAATCAAATGTTGTATGCGTTTACAAAAGGAGTGTACAATCATGTAAGAGGAGACAACAACCTGTCTAATTATTGATGTGTGGTAGATTCAATTCATCATTCAAACCATTATTGACAGGTAGATGTAACTGAACATAAGAGCTACAATGATGCGATGAACGTATAAACCGGGCACACTAAAAAACCTTTATGATTACTTAGAAGCTCTCTAATAAGTAGCACACGAAAGGATGATGATTCATGTTTAACCCTGCACCGGGATCGATGAATGAAGCTCAGGGTCCGACAGCACCGCGCGATCCGCATCAAGTTCCTCCATCTTTGAATGAGCCTGCGATTGATTTTGAATCACAAGCCTATCGTAATATGATAGATAAGTCGCTTTTATCCAAAGGCAATACTTACAGATTGAAAAAGGCGATTGATAAAGCGAAACGTGGTGAGCCTGTCACGGTGGCTTTTATTGGGGGTTCAATTACTCACGGAGCAGGGGCAGAACCGCTTCATCTAAATTGTTATGCTTACCGGTCATATGATCTATTTAAGCGTATGTTCGCTGGAGAAGATGGGAGTTCCATTCGCTTGATCAAAGCAGGAGTGGGTGGTACACCCTCAGAGCTGGGGATCGTACGTTATGAACGTGATGTTCTGCGAGATGGCAGGGCCAATCCGGATATCGTGATCATAGAGTTTGCTGTTAATGATGCGGACGATGAGACAAAAGGGAATTGTTACGAAAGTCTGGTGCTCAAAGCACTTGGTGCAGAGAACAAGCCGGCGGTCATTTTATTGTTCAGCGTGTTTGAGAGCGATTGGAATTTTCAAGATCGGCTCGCTCCTGTCGGCTGGCATTATCATCTGCCTATGGTCAGTATTAAGGATGCCGTAGTAGATCAGTTTCAATGGACCAAGGAACAAGGAAACGTCATTTCTAAAAAGCAATTTTTCTACGATATTTATCACCCAACGAATGCAGGACATCAGATCATGAGCGATTGTCTTAGAAAGTTATTTGAAGAGGTCGACCGATCTTCCCTTGACAAAGAAGATGATGCGAATGGGAAGCCGCCACTGATCGGAAATGATTTTGTAGACATAAAACTGCTCGATCGCCTGAATGGCGACCGTATTGCTGTAATTGATGAAGGTGGTTTTCGGGAGGTAGATACTGATCTCCAGAAGACAGAGATGGATGATCATTCGCATGGTACCCCATTATTCCCTAATAATTGGATGCATACAGGCACATCAGACAAACACTATTTTAAAATGACCTTGCGAAGCAAACGGCTCATCATGGTTTTTAAAGACTCGGGAAATGAGGATTTTGGAACTGCAAGTATTTGGGTTAATGGTAAACAGGTGAGGACAGCAGATCCGCATAAGGTAAATTGGACCCACTGTAATGCGATTTTATTATACAATGAACAGGAAACGGATGAGCATACGATTGAGATTAGAATGGAAGATAACCAGGAAAATAAGCGATTTACCATTTTAGGTTTCGGTTATGTGCCCTAAGTAAAGATTACCGCCTGCAAGTTTGATATAATAGCCCACAGAGAGGGGGATAAATATGCACACGATAGAAAGTTTAATGAAACAATTAGAACAGTTGAACATTGATAGGGAAGGTACGTTGTTGATCCATTCTTCGATGAAAAGTATCGGGCCTGTCGAGGGCGGTGCAGACACCGTTTTGGATGCGTTTACAGAGTATATGAAGGACGGGCTGTTGGTGCTGCCTACCCACACATGGTCTTACATAAATGGTGATAACCCAAGATTTAATGTGGAACAGTCACCTTCCTGCGTTGGAATCCTGCCTGAGCTTTTCCGTAAACGGCAAGATGTCGTGCGTTCCTTACATCCCACTCATTCGGTGGCCGCATTAGGTCAGGATGCTATTGAATTTACTAAGGACGATCATCGTTTTGATACTCCCTGTGCGAGAGGTTCTGCCTGGGGGAAATTACTCGACCGAAAAGCGACTATATTATTAGTTGGGGTTGATTTAAAACGCAATACCTTTATTCATGGAGTGGAAGAGTGGGTGGACATATCAGGCAGATTAACGGATGCCCATGAGATGCTTTACACCGTTTTACCCGATGGAACCGAAATTTCTGTACCGTCCCGCAGACATTGCGGGTTATCGTGGTCAGAGCATTTTTGGAAAGTAGATGAGGTTCTTGAAAATAACGGTGCGATGTATAAAGGACAGCTTGGAGATGCTGTTGTCAGAGTTTGCGATGCAGCTAAGGTAGCCAACATCATCACTGAAATGCTCGAAGCAAATCCGGATTTATTCTCAGATAATAATCCCTTAGATCGTGAGTACTTATTAGTGAAGTCCGTTCAGTAACATTTAAATATCTTACAATAAAGCTATAAAAGTAAACGTAAAAAGCAACCACTTTATTAAGGTGTGGTTGCTTTTTATCTGCTCATTTAATTCTTGACTTGGTATCGCTTCGTATGAATTTTTATTGTAACGCTTCGAGTACAGCCTCAATTTCTTCGACTGTGAAATTCTTAAGCGCCATTTTCTGTAGCTTCTCTTTGTTTTCTTCGGTCAGCCCTTCAGATGCGATTTCCTTGACATGTTTTATATCGGATACGGATACTCGGCTGACAACGAATTTTAAAGCCTCATCTTGATTTTTAAACACCGTATCCTCTTTGTCCTCTTTATCTTTTTTAGGCGAGCTCTCTACTGTGTTTTCTTTCGTACTATTTTTTGTTGTATCGTTGTTAGTATTTTTTGTTATATCTTTAATATCATCTTTAGTTATATCTTTGGCTTCATTTGCTATATCTTTTAAATCGTTTGTTATATTTTTGGAGTCACTTGTTAAATACTGTTCTTTTAATTGATTAATTGCTTGTTCTACTTCCGGCTTAGCCAGTTCTGCTGATATTTGATTTGCAGCCGTATGAATTACGGTATTATATGCCCACTTTCCTCCAAAGAAAAGCACAACAAAACAAGCTAGAAGGATGATCCAAGTTTTCTTTTTACGCATAAAATCCTCTCCTTATTCAACGATCATACCACACATTTTAAGTTATATAGAAGCCCCTAATGGTCTTTGTTATCTATTAAATACTTATAATTACAAAGGTTGCAAGTAGGTGTTCTATGAAGATGGAATTTGGTTGGAGGATTAGTAATGAGCAAAAAAGAAAACAAAGCTACCTAGGAACTTGTTTTACGGGAATAGATGTTAATGGGAATAATGGTGTCTTACAAAGATTTGATAGTATAGAAAGAGAAGCAAAAAAATAATTGACGAGGAACTGATCGATAAAGATAGAGTAAAAGAGGGGTACGAATAACAACTAATCGTTATTATTCGTACCCCTCTTTTATTTTCCAACTGTTATGGGCAAATCTCACTTCTATATGGATACAACTCGAAGGAAGATCTAGTTAGATGTCTATCTATTAAGTAGAGTTTTTCATGTGAATTATGTGGGTTAAAATGGAATCCATCTACGTTAACTTAACCGTTACCACCTTGAAAAGAAGGATATTTTGTCATTCCTCCGTCAGCAAAAATGGTAGTACCAGTCACATAACTAGATTCATCTGAAGCTAACCAAGCTGCCACGGATGCAATTTCTTCTGGCTTCCCAATATAACCGATCGGTATCAGATCCTGAACAGCGGCTCTCGATTTTGGATCTGCAAACTTCACCGCATTGATGGGGGTTTCTATAGCACCTGGCGCGATATTATTGATTCGGATGCCTTTAGGTGCAAATTCAAGCGCCAGCGTTTCGGTCATTAATTTGACGCCGCCTTTGCTAGTTGCGTAATGGACAAAATGAGGCCATGGTATCTGCTCGTGAACACTAGATATATTAATGATTTTCCCTTTAATTTGATGATCCAGCATGTAACTGATCGCTTCACGGCATCCTAAGAATGTACCCGTCAGATTTACATCAATTACTTCTTTCCAATTCTCGAGTGTCATTTCTTCAGATGGAACCTCGTTCTCAATTCCCGCATTATTAACCCAAATATCAACTGACCCAAAGCTTTCATGTGCGCTTTGTATAAGTGCTTTTATATCCTCTTCTTTAGAGACGTCGCCTTTCTGACTGATCGCACGGCCTCCATTTTGGACAATTTCTTGAATGATCTCTTTCACGTTTTCTTCTTTGCTGTGATAATTAATGACTACATTTGCTTTCTCTCGGCCGAATCTTAGTGCCATTGCTTTTCCTAAACCTGTAGATGCACCTGTAATGATGACTGTTTTGCCTTCCAATTCTTTATACATAGTAACCTCCTGAAAAATTAATAAGTTTAGCTATCTAATATTATTATTAAACTATTTACATAAAAGTAAGCAGTTTAGGAATTGGATTTTAATGGTCAAGGTGTATCGTAACTTTTAAAAAATAGATAAGTAGTTAAATAAGTATGAAGAAATATTCATCTAATATTCATCCATTTAAATACAAAATAAGGAATCAATTGGTAGATTTATAATTCTACTTCTATTATCATAAGTCTCAAACGGGAGAAAGGGTGTGTAGATAAGTGGAACGTGAATTGGCGCTTGAGATCGTTAGGGTAACAGAACTAGCAGCACTGGCTTCAGCTCCTTGGATGGGCAGAGGTGATAAGAACAGTGCGGATGAGGCAGCGACTTTGGCGATGCGCGCCATGTTCGATTCTGTATCTATTAAGGGAACCGTAGTCATTGGAGAAGGTGAAATGGACGAAGCGCCCATGCTTTACATTGGCGAAGAGGTTGGGAACAATGAGGGACCTGAAGTGGACGTTGCAGTCGATCCTCTGGAAGGAACGGAAATTGTAGCGAAGGGGCTTAACAACGCACTCTCCGTTATCGCAGTTGCGAATAAAGGAAATCTGCTTCATGCGCCCGATATGTACATGGAAAAGCTCGCTGTTGGTCCTGCACTCGTAGGAAAAGTGAGTATTGAGGATCCCATAGATGTGACCATTCGCAAAGCCGCTGCCGAGTTAAACAAGAATATTTCTGACCTGACCGTGATGATCTTGGATCGGGATCGTCACGAAAGTATTATTAAGACATTGCGGAAGGTGGGCGTGCGAATTAAATTTTTGAGTGACGGTGATGTAGCAGGAGCCATGGCACCCGCATTTCCCGAAGCAGGCATTGATATCTACGTGGGTTCAGGAGGAGCACCCGAGGGGGTACTTGCGGCAGCTGCGTTATCTTGCCTTGGTGGAGAAATCCAAGGAAGACTCATGCCTGCTAATGCGGATGCATTTCAGCGCTGCTTGAAGATGGGAATTGCAGATCCTTATCGAGTGCTTACGATGGAGGACATGATCGGCAAGGACGATGTCATTTTTGCGGCCACAGGAGTTACACCAGGTGAAATCCTCGGCGGAGTAAGATACCTTGCTGACGACAGAGCGGAGACACATTCGATTGTCATGAGAGTCAAAACCAAAACAATCCGCTACATACGAACACAGCATTTCCTTCCAGGGAAGGAAGTACTTCATAAGGTTAGAAAAGCACAAACGGCAGAGGAATCGGAGGAAGCGAGTGGGCTTAAGCAGCAGGCGAAAGTTCAAAAAGAGGAGAATCTCGCTGAGTCATTGAAAGAACCAGTAAGAGAACCAGTACAAGAGTCAGTGAAAGAATCGTTGAAAAAAGGCTGATGTTCATATCTGTTTGAGCGTTGAGCAAAATATGCGTTTGTGGTCTTCGAACATTAGAATTCCTTCATTCTATATAAGAAGACCATAAGCGCTATTTTGGAAATAAGAACATCTCGATGGTATGATCACTCTGTTTCTACTTTTCCTGGCTTGAAGATCTGAAATTAAAAAGGTGGGCTTCACTGTGAAAATGATGTGGAGAGTATATGTGTTTTTATTCATTGTCTTATTCGCGGGTTATTATTGCTGGATTCAATTGATGCATAGCAGTTTTAATCTGTTTAGTATTACCGGTATAGTACTGCCTTTTATCTTATTGATTGCGTTATATATGGTTAATCGGAAAGTAGCTAGTTGGGGCACCCATGTAGCACTAGTAATATGTGTAACTATTTTCACGGGCGCCTTGTATCAATTATGGGTGCATGAGCAAAAATCTCATTTTACGATGGTTAATTGGGTAGCTGAGCCGGAAAACCGTGTATGGATGGTAGACGACCTGTTAGCAGAATACGACTTTGTTGGTATGGATGCATTATCGTTAGAATCTATACTCGGCAAAGAAACGGAAACTGCCTATTTCCAAGCACCTAATCGATCGGTGTATTATCTTGGCAACGAGCGTGGATTCATTTCTATTGATAGTGAGTGGCTTGTGTTTGATTTTGACGAAAAAGATACAGTGGTGAATGTAGAAATAATGCGAGATTAGAGACAGAATTAGATCGTGTTTATAGGAGGAAATGCTTTGAAGAAAAGTATGAAGCGGATCTTGTGGAGCAGCTTTACCCTTGTCATTGGCGTTATTGTATTGAATTTTTATTCGTACAAGTGAAGAATAGTTGTCAATTCGGAGATGGATCAATATAAGAGGAACACATACACTGATGATGTTGAAAGATAAACCAGATGAAAATACTTGAAGTACACACCCAAAAGAAGAGGGAATGGAAATAATCGAGGAGAACAATGAAAATAGATATGAAATGATAAATGATACTTCTTTTAAATTTATATAATTGTCTTAGAATCTTGTATTTCTTAATACATACAATAATAAAGTCGCTGATGGCGGCTTTTTTACTTATAACTTTAATAATTTCATGTTTTAAAACGGAGCCTTCCTTTCAAACTTTTCACTTTGAGTATGCGTCTATAAGGAAAAGGTTACGAAAGGAAGGTCTAATTCATGTCCACAGCCAAAAATAAACAAGCTAATAAACGTATTAACAGTTTAGCACTACGCCGCATCTTCATAAGTATCACAGCTGGATTCATTACGGTTCAGGGAGCAATCGGTGTTCTTCCATCCCAGGCAGTTGCTGAACCAGCAGATATTTCGATTCAAAACTGGTATAATTCTTCGGTTATTTCTGTTCCTGAACTAAAACCTACCTGGACAGCACAGGCAGACAGCTATTTTGATAAAGATGTGACCTATTCAGGTGTACGGACGATTGCGGAAGAGGGCAAAGTCTTTACGTTTGCTGGAAAAAAGCTAGTAGCCATGAATGCGAAAACAGGAAAGCGGATATGGAGTTACGGTAATCATTTAAATCCCTATATAGTTTATGACAACGGCATCATTTACGGTCTGTCAGAGGATCAGAAACCTTACGCACTAAACGCTAAAACAGGAAAATTAAAATGGAAGTCAAGCACATCCTTATTTGTTGATACGCGGGATTATATGAAAGCACTGAAAGCGGAGAAAGATACACTCTATGCAATTAATGGAAGCACAACCTTCGCATTTGATAAGACAACGGGGAAGTTACGCTGGAAGACGAACGAACCGATGGCTGAAGGCAGTGGCACAGATTATCTTGAAGAGGCGGATGGGGTCATCCTCCGTACATTTTATGTACAAGGGGCTCTCACTTCCATCCAGCTGAGTGCTTTTGACAAAAAGACGGGCAAAAAGCTATGGAGCGATTTTGGCCAGGGGGAAGCTCTTCAAATTAAAGACGGTCTTGTATATTCAGTAGATTATTATTCTGATTTAATGTCTGACTTTCAGTCGTTACCTGAGCGCAAATTTATAGTAAATGCCTTTAACCTTAAGACGGGAGAATTGAAGGGTAGCCGGGAATACAAATGGAAAGTACCGGGGGAGCCACCATATGAGTATGACAAAAAAAAGATTCTTTTGAAAGGAAGCAAGCTTTACATTGAACAAGCCGATAAAGTAGCGGAATACAATTTTGATACTTATAAGGCGGATCAACAACCTTTACGGACTTTCAAACGTCCTTATGGTGAGAACTGGGAGCTCGCAGAGATTCTTCAGGAGCGGTTGGTCTATAAAAACACAACGACTGGTGAAATTACAGGTGTCAAAATGACCAATGGACAGCAGATTGGCTGGAACGGGGATGCACCCGTTGCACAGATTGATGTTTATGGAAACGGGATATACCGGGCACAGCGGAACGGTACACTACTCAGCATTAACCTGACGACAACTAGGCCCGTTTTTAGAGTGAAAACGGGGGGAGATTTGCACGAAGCAACATTAAAGACAGATGGGATGATCATTATCCAAGCTGAGGGCAAACTTATCGGGGTGAAGATACCTGCCAGCTTATAAGTTGGTTTTATCTAAATCAGAACTTTCTAAAATGGAGTACCCTCTTAAGAATTTTTAAGAGGGTACTTCTGTTGACATAAAAGTTTAATCAATTCTATAGAACTCTTAATGAGGGATGAGTGGGCGGATCCCAACTTGTGTCATCACGGTGAACCCCCAAATAAAGTAAGCTTTATAAGAGAGATAAGTTTATAATATAGAAGGAGTTGTATAAATTGCTACCTAAATTAGAAAGCGATTACATAGATAAACTATAAACTTTAAAGGAGACAGCATTATGCTAACTAAAATGAATCTAGAGGGAAACTGGAATTTACATCTGGATGAAAAAAAGTCCGATAACGGGCTCTTAACCACATACACAGACACCATTTCCTTGCCAAATACAACATCTCATGCAAAAAAAGGCCGAAGAAATGAAACGGTTTTAGTCGGATCTTTAACTGACGAGTATTTATTTGAGGGTTACGCTTGGTTTTCAAGAGAAATTGTTATTCCGGATCACTTGGCTGGTAAACGTTGTTATCTTCATCTGGAAAGAACAAGAGTAACAACCCTCTGGATCGATGGAGCACTATGGGGGACACAAAACAGCTTGAATACGCCTCATCGTTACGAAATTGCATCAGGACTAACCGCAGGAACACACAGGATTACGATTCGGGTAGACAATACCAATTATCCAACAAAGGGTGGACACCTTACATCAGAAGATACACAGACCAACTGGAACGGGATTACTGGGAAAATGGAACTTCAATTTTTTGAACGTGTTTTTCTAAAAAATGTCCAAGTATATCCTAATCTTGCTCACCGCTCATTTGATTTCAAAGCAGAACTTGTGGGTGAATGTCAGGATATTCGTGTCGTCGTCTCGTCTCAAACCCTAAATACGAGTCACGTTCATACGCCAAAAGAGCAGATATTCCTTGCCAATTCCAATGATCTGCATGTTACATATCAGCTGGGTGAAGACGCACTGTTATGGAGTGACGATGAACCTAATGTGTACAAACTCCATATTTGTTTACAAGATTCGAGTGGGAAGACTCTCGATTCGGAAGAAGTTATAACAGGGTTACGAGAATTTAAAGCGGAAGGTGACAAGTTTTCAATCAATGGTCATAAAACATTCCTTCGCGGTAAGCATGATGGATTGATCTTTCCGCTTACCGGTTATGCACCAACAGACGTCGATGAATGGATTCGTATTCTTGGCATCTCTAAATCCTATGGGATTAATCATTACCGTTTTCATACCTGTTGTCCTCCCGAAGCTGCATTTATCGCTGCGGACCTTCTCGGAATTTATATGGAACCGGAGCTTCCGTTTTGGGGAACGATCACTGATGAATCCTCTGATTCACATAATAAAGCTGAGCAGGACTACTTGATTAGTGAGGGATATGCAATGCTGCAGGCTTTTGGCAACCATCCTTCGTTTGTAATGATGTCTATGGGGAATGAACTGTGGGGAAGTAAAGATAAACTGAATTCGATATTAAAAGCTTATAAAGAGTATGACAGCCGTCATTTATATACAGAAGGATCCAATAACTTTCAGTTTGCTCCAGACATTCTAACGGAAAGTGAATTTTTTTGCGGCGTGCGATTTTCCAAAGACCGCTTGTTCAGAGGCTCGTATGCGATGTGTGATGCCCCTCTTGGGCATGTGCAAACAGATTTACCAAACACTTTGAAAGACTATGACTCAAATATTTTTCCAGAGCAAGACAGCACTTCGGACAATTCCGGTAAAATGGAAGGGCAAGAAATTCAGATTCAATATGGCACAGGTTCCAAAACAGTTACCGCGGATGCTGGAAGTGAGCAGCTTATTTCCCGTGTACCCGTCATTTCACATGAAATAGGTCAGTATGCTACGTTCCCTAATTTTGAGGAGATTAAGAAGTACACAGGTTCTATAAAAGCGAAGAACTTTGAGTTATTCCGCGAGCGTTTAGAAGCTAAGGGTTTGGGACATCTTGCTGCAAAGTATTTTACAGCTTCCGGTAAACTGGCTGCAGTTTGTTACAAAGAAGAACTGGAAGCAGCTTTTCGTTCTAAACACCTCGCCGGGTTCCAGTTACTTGATCTACAGGATTTCAGTGGCCAGGGAACTGCGTTAGTAGGCATACTAGATGCGTTCATGGATTCAAAGGGAATGATTACACCTGAGGAGTGGAGAACATTTTGTTCCGACGCTGTGCTTCTAGCGAGGTTCTCTAAATATAACTATGAAGCTGGGGAACTCTTCGAGGCGCGGATAGAGCTGAGCTACTTTAGGAAAAAGACTTTAGATGGATGTGACCTTAAATGGGAGCTGCTATGCGAAGGTAATAGTCTAGCGGAGGGGATTTCAAAAATACCTTCATTAAATGGTCAGCAATATATCACGATTACGGATGTTCGCATTCATATGCCAAGTGTCTCGGTCATGACAAAAGTGATCCTGCGGCTGTCTATTCCAGATACCGATATCTATAAGACCTATGAACTTTGGATTTATCCGAATGAGCTGGAAGTAGACTGGCAAGGGGTGCACCTGTTTACCGAGATTTCAGAGAAAGCCTTGGAGCTGCTTGAGCAAGGAGAAGATATCATGCTTTTCCCGTCACCTGATCACATACAGAATGCGGTTCAAGGGTTCTATTGTACTGATTTTTGGTGCTATCCGATGTTTCGCTCCATCTCAGAGAGTATGAACAAAGAGGTTCCCGTTGGAACGATGGGATTACTAATTCAAAAAGACCATCCTATATTTGAGCACTTTGCCACAGACGAATATTCGACTTATCCGTGGTGGAGTATTGTCTCCCAGTCATCGTCCATCATTCTAGATCACTTAGAAAAAGACTTGAATCCTCTGGTTCAAACCATTGATAATTTTGAACGAAACCATAAACTTGGTCTGCTGATGGAATGCCGTGTTTTGAATGGAAGAGTTCTTATGGGTGCACTTCATCATGAGCACCTGATGACTACAGTAGAGGGTAGACAGCTGCTATACAGCTTCCTTCAATATGTGAAAAGTCCAGCTTATCAGCCCGTGACCCGTCTCGAAGTAGAAGAGCTTCAGCGTTTATTTAGCTGAAACGATGATCTTCTTACAACGGAATACAACTGAAAGAATAATGTAATACAATCGAATTATTAATCCGCTGATCTCGCTATAATGATCAGCGGATTTTTTGCTTTTACAATCGAAGACGAATCTCTGGTAGTATCCTAAAATGTATATTTTATAATTATGGGACGTTCGCTGGATTTTCCTCCAATTCATTTAAGTAGTTAAATTATGCTATCCTAGCAGAAGTGATGATTGCTTTGGCACGAACGGTGAAAACCAGTCACAGTTATGTCTGTGGATTAACTGTAAGATAAAGAAAGTGGGGACGATGTTTTGAATTCTTCTGTAACTACCAATGGAAAATTAAATCCGGTATCTTTTTCTTTTATCCGGTTTTATATGTTAGCTTTTTTGTTTTTCGCTGCGAATTCTGCGCTGACTATTATTCTTCCCTTGCGGAGTGAGGCTGCTGGATTAAACCAGGCTGAAATTGGTCTGATGATGGGGGCGTACATGTTTACATGTATGCTCCTAAGACCGTTTGCGGCGGGACTTCTAGGGAAGTATGGGCCGCTTCGTGTGATGAAATGGCTGCTATTCTTACATGCTTCAACGCTGCTATTGTTTATCGTCTCTGGGGTGGAAATGTATCTTTCGCTGCGGGCACTGCAGGGTGTGGCTACGGCATTTTTCTCCATGACGATGCAGGCAGGGATTGTAGAAAAGCTGGAGGATAAAGACCGGGCACAGGGGCTGTCGATGTACACCTTGTTTACGATGGTTCCTTCTTTGGTCATCCCTATACTTGCGATTCAAATTTGGGAAAATGCAAACAACATCTGGTTTACTGTGCTGATGATTGGACTCGCAATTTTCCCGCTTATCATTGGACACAAGGTAGATTTACCGCAGAGTACGGTCCAAAACAAATCATATACGCTGTGGGATATGGTGCGTTCATTCGGTAGTATCTGGCATAGCACGCCACTGTTAATTAGTAGTAGTGTCATGTTGTTTGCCTCGTGTGTATTTGGGGCAACCGCGACCTTTCTTCCGCTGTACATGGTATCGACCGAGGAAGCGAGTGCCGGAGTGTTTCTAACGATTCAGGGGCTCATTGTAATTCTATGCAGATTCATTCTGCGTAAAAAAATTCCCTCAGACGGCAGCTGGAATACCTGGCTAATGGCGGGTCTGCTGTTATGTGCTGCTCTGGGAACCGAGCTGCTTGCGCTGATGGAGACGATAGGAGGACTGGTTTACCTGTCCGCGGTACTCAGCGGTTTTGCCGTGGCATTTCTATACCCGACATTAACTACTTATTTGTCTTTTGTACTCCCCTCTGAATCCAGATATGTGCTTATGGGTATTTTTATGTCCTCGTATGATTTGGGCTTCTCTCTGGGCGGACTCGTAATGGGCTTGGTTGTACAGAGCAGCTCGTATTCCACGATGTTTACGATCTGCACGCTTCTTTCCGTCATTGCCTTGATCTTGGTAGTGGTTTTCAGAGAGCAGATGGAAGCAGGGAATAGGGCCCAATCAGCAGCGTCAAACTGAATAAAACTTATGTAATGAAAGTTGATTACTCATATTTACAATGATTAGCTCCCTTGAAGGCTCAAGGGGGCTAAATTTGTTTTTTTTGAGCAAGGATGTTTTTGTTACGACTTAAGTAAGGGGGGAGAAGTTGGCAGAAGGATTGAATTTTATTAATATTTTAACTATAATTAATTAGCATACATATTATTTGTATACATACGAATTAGAAAGGGAGGTTGCCGATGAATCTTAGCACAGAAGAAATGTACGGGTATTCCATAACGAAAACCAGTAGAGCTTTACTTCGTTTTTTATCAGCTCATCTGAAAAGGTATTCCATTACACCGGAGCAATGGACCGTACTAAAAAGAGTTTATGAAAATGATGGTATTAAACAAAAAGAACTCGCCTCCATCGCAGACAAAGACCCCGCCACGTTGGCGAAGATCCTAGATATATTGGAACGAGGCGAGTTCATTATTCGCAAAACGAATCACACAGATCGGCGCTCCTACTTCATATTTATTACTGAAAAAGGAACAGATCTAAGAAATGAAGTTTTTGGACAATTGGAACACCTATTCGAACAAGTTCTAGAAGGAATATCAAATGAAGAATTAACGATTTTTACTAAAGTACTTCAACAGATTGAGAAAAATGCAACGAACGATACGGATATTTAGTTTTGAATTGAGGTAGACAAGATGAATAATCATATTTCTTATAGCTCTCGGCGACGAGCTAAACACACGTTCCCAAAGAAACCCATGTACAAAGAAGCTTTTCAAATTAAGCCTATTCCTTTGAACTGGTTTAGAGGAGTAGGCTCTGCAATTAGTGTAGGTACACCAGCCCTGTTGGGCGTATTAATGGGGAATCCTGCCTTAGGAATCTTGGCTTCTATAGGAGGATTCACTTTTTTATATGTGTCTAATGAGACCTATGCACAGCGTGCTGTTCGATTATTTTGGGTTGCTCTTGGTTTGGCAGTTTCCTTTGCGCTAGGAGCATTATGCTCTTACAATACAATGTTAACGGTGCTTATGTTCGGTATCGTAGGGGGATTATCTACCCTTATGTTTACTCTTTTTCAGATCACGGGACCGAGTGGAATGTTCTTTGTTCTTGCGTATGCAGTAGGTACTTCGATGACAGCGAATCTAAATGTCATTCTGCAAGATACTCTCATTCTATTTCTTGGCGGATTGTTTGCTTGGATGGTAGGTATGGCTGGGGTTATTATGAATCCTCACCGTACGGAGAGTAAAGCAAGTTCTGCGGTATATTATAGTCTGGCAAATCTACTATCTGCCGTAGGGACCGCACAGTTTACGGATCTGCAGCACCAAACGGCCTCTCTCATGCAGCAGGCGGATCGTACTTTGATGAATTCGAAGTGGTTCGGACGGAGAGACAAACCATATACAGAGAAATTAAGAGCTCTTAATACACAGGCAAGAGAAATTTTCCTTTCCATACTTGATATCTCCCTAATGCCAAAACATGAAGTAGAAGAACAACTCAGCAATGCTTTACAAATCATAGGTGATCAGTTGCTTGGAAAAGAGAACGAATCAGGATTTGCAATGCTAACCTTTGAAGACGAATTAAATCATTCAATAAAAAACCTGTATCTTAACATTAACATGGCTGTTGAGATTAACTCAAAAAATGCAATTGATTATAAAACAGATCCTAAGGACTACAAAACGAAAGCAGGATTTCGCGTATTATTGAAAAATGCGTTTACATCTGGATCCAATGCTCCTTTTATCGCGCTTCGATACGGAATCATACTTGTTATTTCAGCTGCGATTGCATATGGATTTCATTTCGACCGGTCTTACTGGGTACCTTTATCAAGCGCATCGGTTATGGGTGGAGCAACGTATGTGGCGAGTCTTCATAGAGGTATACAGCGCTCTTTGGGTACCATCATCGGAATTATTGTAGGTGCCATCTTATTATGGCTGCACCCTCAATACGTAGCGGTTCCGTTAATACTAGCCAGTCTGCAGTTCGTTGTCGAGCTAATCTATGGTCGGAATTATTCAATAGCTGTTATCTTTATTACACCGAGCACTTTGTTAATCGGTTCGACTTTACAACCAGAATTGACAAGCGAATATTTCATTTCTGCGCGGATCGTTGATATTATCATAGGAAGTGCGGTAGCTATGGTCGGCATTACCTGGTTATGGAGGAAAACGGCTTCGAAAAGATTACCTTCTGTTTTTAAAGAGGCGGTAGAAAGAGAAGGTGAGCTTTTAGCTGCCATTTTAAACTGTGAAAGTATCGAGGTTAGAAAATCAATCGAAGAAAAGCTTCAAAATGCGCTCATTCAGCTGAGACTTGTGTATGATAATGCTTTTGCTGAATCGATGAGAAGAAATGCACGAACCACCATTTTATGGCCTGCTGTAGGTGATAGTTTACATCTTGGCTACATGTTATTAGCTGCGTCTCGTAATGATAACCATATTAGTCATGTTTCAAGTGATCGAATTGAGAAGTATCAACATGGTTTTGCAGTGCTTGCGGAATCCATTGAAAATAACAAAAAACCAGTTATGGACATGCCTGCGTTGCCTGAATTCCCTTCGATATATGAAGACATTATGCAGCTAAAACGTTCACTTCGAGTCCTTGACTCTTCACTGAATTTCAAGAGATTTTAATTTCTCTCTAATAATATAAAAAAAACTAAACAAACATTCATTCTTATTTCTAGAGTGGAATTATTTATCAGAATAAAAAACGGAGTGTTAGCAGTGATGAGTTCATCAACTGTCATTTCGTTCAATCAATAACTTTTTAATTTATAACATCGTATGCATAGAAGAAAAAATCGTATTGGTGTTATGAATACTCTTCTAGGATTCTGTCGAGGGACAAGAATATGGTCCCATTGAAGTCGCTATTTTAGCGGCTTTTTTATTTTATCGGTACAAGTTCTTGTCCCAAGCCAAGGACAAGAACTTGTACCGATTACCGGAATGAACAAGAACATCGTCTAATTACCGATTAGACAGATATCTAAACTTTAAACACATGCACATCAAACCTCATTAAGATCCATAATACATAAAATGGAACATCGGAAACGATGAGAACTAAACGCAGGAGGCTAGGTATTAAAAATGTAAACAGAGGAGGTTGGATGAGAATCTTGATTCATGTGATAAAAGTAGGAGGGGAATTTAGTGTTTAAAGATAGTAAGATTTTTTGAAATACTAGGGAATCCGTGATAGAATACTGCCAAGACAAACTTGTATATACAAGTTTAGAGTTTGTGAATAATCCACTATTTGATTAAAGGAGACGAATCAGATGGCTATCAAGTTAATTGCAGTCGATATGGATGGTACGTTTTTAAATGATAATCAAAGTTACAATCGAAAGCGCTTTATGTATCAATATTCAGAAATGAAAAAACAAGGGATTAAGTTTGTTGTTGCAAGCGGCAACCAATATTTTCAATTAAAATCTTATTTTCCTGAAATTGAAGAGGAAATCGCTTTTATTGCTGAAAATGGAGCCTATATTGTTGATGAGGGAAAGGACATCTATAACGGTGAGATGTCTACGGAGACTATTAGTGAAGTCCTAAAAATGCTCAAAAAGTATGACTATCCTGAATTAGTGGTTTGTGGTAAGAATGGAGCCTATGTTCACGCTTCAGTTTCAGAAGAGTTTTATCAGCAAACATTACGCTACTATCACAAACTATCTAGGATTACTGATTTTGAAAAAATAGATGATATCATATTTAAATTTGCGACTAGTTTTCCAGAAGATATTGCAGCTTCTGTAATTGATGAATTTCATAATCATGTAGGTAAGTATGTCACTCCTGTTTCTAGCGGTCATGGTGACATTGACTTAATCATCCCTGGAATTCATAAAGCGAGAGGAATTAAACTACTACAAGAACGTTGGGGAATTGCAGATGAAGAAACGGCTGCTTTTGGAGATAGTGGGAACGATTTTGAGATGATCTCTCATGTTAAATATGGTGTTGCTATGTCCAATGCTATTCCTGCTGTAAAAGATGCTGCCATGCATATCACTGGTTCAAATAATAATGAAGGTGTATTGGACGCTATAGATTTAATTATCAATAAAAAATCGCCATTTTATTGATAATATTTCTTTAAGGCATAGTTACATGGTTTATGTAACGAAAAGAAATAATGGTGGAAATGAGACGCACTTTAAAACTATGAAGGATGATTTCTTTTGCTATTGTTATTTTAGGGGTATTTGTTCTTTAACTATTGTAGCCTTACTCATAATCCGAATTGGTAAATCAAAGAGAGTTCAAAACAGTTACGAATTAAATTAATTAAGAAGAGTAATGTGAAAATACGTATGAAAGAAGTGGGAGCCTGCGGATACCCTAGATCGACATACTATTGCGGCTTATTATTTTTTAACATCAATCTAAAGGAGAAGGGGAAATTTGATGAAAGAATACATTATTGAAAAACAAACTGGGAGAGCTTTTGAATTAAAAAAAGGAGAGTCTATTACAGTCATCGATATTGAGGGAAAACAAGTCGCAGATTTTTTTGCAGTGAACGCTAACAATCATAATGAATTCTTCTCAGCAGGTGTAACTGTTGACTGTAAAGAGTCATTACTTATTACGAAAGACGATATACTATATACAAACTTGTACCAAGCTATGTTCACCATTACACAAGATGATGTTGGTGTGCATGATATGATGATTCCTTGTTGCAGGCCGGAAACGTACGACCATTTTTATAATAATGGTGAAGGGCATAGCAATTGCTTCGATAATATCAATCAAAATTTGCAGGAGCTTGGGGTTCCTCATTTTAACACGTTGCAACCAATGAACCTTTTTATGAATACAAGCATTACGTCAGAGAAAACGATAGTGATAGATCCTCCGCTGTCAAAACCCGGTGATCGAATTACTCTAAAGGCTGAAATGGATGCCATAGTGTGCATATCGGCCTGCAGTGTCAGTGAAGGTTCATGTAATAATTGGGAATGTAAACCCGTTAAGGTGATCATAGAAGGGGCATAACAGGTCACGGATAGTGGAAGCAAAGCCAATGGGAGATAGTTAATCCTGCTAAATAACAACATGAATGAGTTATCTCTACTTTAAATTTGCCATGATTCCCCTCAAGGCACACAGTGAAAAAAGAGGATCATGTAAAATTAAAATGAACTCAGCACTGAAAACCCGGAGGGGATTTTTGCTATGCAAGCGAAAATAGGCTAAACCATGCCGTACTCTATATCATGAATAGTTTTATCACTATCACCTAATTCTTGATTATCTTATGATTAAAATAACTGAGAGAAAATACTTTCGAATCTCTCATTCAGCCAAAACCCCACCTAATAAAGCCCCACCTATTTGTCCTGTTCTGGATACTTTATTAATGGAAACCTCATCTTGAAGTATCTCAGATTCAACTATCTTATTGAAATCATAAACGTATGTACCAGTAATATCTGCAATAGCCGACTTTGATCTATCTTCGTCTAGAGCTATTATACAATTGGCTGCTTGTTGAATGTTGCCTGGAGAGAAGTCATTAATATTAGAAATCGCTGTCTCCAATTTTTGCATTGCGTTTTCTTTCTCTGCTGTCTCAGTAGATGATAAATCAAGAAATCCTGTGACACACAAAGAGAATAGCATCTACATGATTGGCGCAGCACTTATTCCATTTATAGCTACTAGAATTATACTCGGTATTATAAAGACTGCATTTATAAAAGTTGTAAATGAATAAATCCTCGTCGGCTATTATTTATGCTCTCCTAAGAGCATTACAAAGCATCTATATCTTAAAATATCGGATGTGAAGATTAATGTTGGAATCACTAATTAAGTCGATTACTGAATATGAAGCGTCGCAGGAAATCAATCCTGAGGCGCTTTTTTTATTTATGTGACGAAAGCTTTCAACCAATTATCCTGGATAGTCAAACGACCACTTAATTGTTAACCCATTTTCTTTCATAGGTTAGCTTTTGACCATATTCGAAATAAAAGCTTGAAAGTGACGTAACGTCATTCATTATAATGGCACTATTGATAATCCTTGAATAGAAACCGCTTAATAAAAGGGGATGGGAACATGAAGAAAGAAGACATGATTATATATGGATGCGTAATTATCGGTGCAGGAATTGGTCTCTTTATTGATCACCCGCTGCCAGCGGTATGTGTCGGTCTTGGAGCAGGCTATCTAATCAATTTCATGATGAGTAGGAAGTAATCTGAAGTTTGGAGGCATGAGAAAATGATACATATAAAAAACTTAGCAGAGCAAACAAATATTACAGTGAGAACGCTGCGTTACTATGAACAAATTGGACTTTTGGTATCTTCCTCTAAAACGGAAGGCGGACATCGGCTCTATACAGAGGGAGATCTACAAAAGCTTCAGCAAATTCAATTTTATAAAAACATGGGGTATCGACTTTCAGATATTAAAGAGATGTTAACTGATCCTGAGTGGAATTGGAGTGATGGGTTAGCCAATCAGTTAACATTTATTTTGGAAGAGCAATCAAGGTTAAATGAAATGGAGCAAACCTTACGTGCGTTAGTAAGTGGCATTGCCGTCGAGGAAGGGAATCAGGAAAAAGCAATTCAACAACTGATTAAGTTATCTTTGCAAGATAAAAGAGGACTTGATCAATATAGAAAATCGACATTTACGGATGCTGAACTGGGTCTATGGGCTAAACTGCCGAAAATGAGTGTGGGCAATCCTGAGTCTATGGAATGGATAGCCCTTGTTAGCCTATTAACGAAATACTATACGTGTAAGGAACCGTTATCATCACCTTGTGTGCAAAATGTTATTCGGAGAATGCTGGAGAAACAAGAAGCAGAGTATGGAGGGGAAGACGCCTTTATCGATAAGTTATGGGAAATGCGAAAAAATCCATCAGCGTCTGAACAACTGGGGTTATACCCCATTAAATCGGAAGTCCTTGAATATATGGACCAGGCTTACGGAATTTTTATATCTAGCGTTGAACAAACAAGTACCGAGGAGGGAGGGCGCACATGAACACTGAACTGTTACTCATGATCGGTGGATTATCCCTACTCGATACCCTTAGTCCTGCTACATTAGGGATCACTGTATATTTACTTCTAACTGAAAAGAAAAAAGTAGGCTTAAAATTAATGGTATATTTATTTACAGTCATTGGATTTTATTTTAGCGCAGGTGTGGCAATCAAGTTAGGATTTGGATTCTTTTTCGAAGTGTTCTCTACGTTCTTACAGAATCGTGTGGTCAGTTGGATGCTATTTATTGTAGGTGGGATTTTGTTTATTTGGAGTTTTTATGTTCCGAAAAGAAAGAAGTCTTCCTATACAAGTCCAATAACCAAAACGAATTCGAGAATGATCGCACTAGGAGTAACAACGTCACTTGTAGAAGTGGGGACAGCTCTTCCTTATTTCACTGCCATTGCTCTTATGACTAATTCAGGTTTGGTATGGTATGAGTGGCTCCCATTACTGTTCGCTTATAATGTAGTCATGGTACTCCCGCCATTCATTTTGTACATGTTATATATGTTATTAGGTTCAGTAATGCAGAAGCCTTTAAAGTTCATCCAAAATCAGGTGTCGAAGAGTTCAAGCTCACTCGCTTCGTGGATCATGTGTATTGTTGGGTTGTTATTAATACTTTATAGTGTGGATTATTTATAATACAGTGGTCTAGTTTACTTGAACTAACATCAAGGTGCGATATCTATTTTCGGTTAATTTGAGACGGATTTTGTAGTTAGCTGACGAAGTAAGCAAGCTCATAACATAAAAATAAAGGCGTCTGCTCATAAAACATGAGTAAGATGCCTTTATTTTTATCGACAACTTGGCGTTGCTAATTCTGTGATCGCATAATTTTGAAGGCTTTTTATGTTTCCGTATTTTCGGTATTCCGTGGGCGTTAGACCGACGATTTTTTTGAATGCCGCGTTGAAAGCATCGATACTGTAGTAGCCGACGTTTTCCGCGATCAAGCTGATCTTTAGATCACTGTTTCGCAGGATATCACAGCTTTTCTGAATGCGGAGATTAAGGAGATACGATCCGAACGATTGTCCGGTATGTTGGTGGAACAGGCGCTGAAGATGCCTAGTACTCCAGCCTGATAGACGGGAAAGCTCGGACAACGTTATAGCCTGATGAAGGTTCTGCTTCAAGTAAAAGAGGACATGTTGAAAGTGGGTGGACTTGTTAGTGAGATGATCCGGATTTTTTTCTCCATACTTTAACCTGTAGACCGTAACGATAAGCTCATTCACAAGGGAGTAAAGTATCGCTTGGGAGCCGATCTCTTGCATGGACATTTCCCGGTGCAGCTTCAACATTATACCCTCGATTTCCCCATGCCGGTCGAAAACCGAAAAGTAAGAGAATGATTTGCTCCTAAGGGAAGACAAATGCTCCCGAATCTGCACTTCATGAAGAAGCGATATCCGGTTCGCTAGTTCGGCATCGAACAAACAGTTGTAGACAACAGGGGGCTTAGTGTTCTGTCCGGGTGTGGAGGGTCTGAATACATGGGATACCCCGATCGGAATCGTTATTAGCAAGCCCTTGTGGATCGGAAGCGTCTCTTGTTCGGTGTGGTGAAAACCCGTTCCTTCGGCAACATAACAATATTCGATAAAATCATGCTCGTGATATGGAACCGTAAAATCCTCAGTAAATCGAGTGACCGATATGTGTAGATCATCTCGTATAAAGAAGTTTCGTTCGAACAACGTGTTTGGTGCTTCATCGGAACCTCCCTCGTATTGGCATGTAGGTTTAGTTTATCACAAAAGATAACAGCAATGTCCTTCTGCGAGGGATAAAATGTCCATATTAAAAGGGGGTTGAAGGGAGACGGACGGATATAATGAAAACGGAATGTCAATTCGAATGTCTCGTTTCATAGGCGAGGCGCTGAAAGGATGAGAATTAGATGAATAAGGCTCCAGAATGGATCTGGTATCCGGGCGATTATGAGATCTTCCACCATTTGCTGCTGAACACCCGGAGAGAAGAGAGGGATTATCATTGGCCGGCGTTTTGGCGTTTGGACGACTGTTACCATAATGTTCGATTCCGCAAACAAGTAGAATGCGATAAACCTGAACAGATGATTGTTTATGCTCACGGTGTTGGACATGTGTGGGTAGATGGAAAAAAGCAAGCTCTTCGAAAGCCAATTGAGCTTTCATCCGGAACTCATATGATCGAAATTCATGTTGCCCGCACGGACGGACTGCCGTGTATCTTCGTGGATGGAGAACGAAGCACAAGCAATTCCTCCTGGGAGGTTAACGAGTTTAGCTTTGATTGGCTTCCGGCCGGGTGCAATGGCTTATATATGGATAAAGAGGATGACCCGAACATTTTTGCATTCCGTTATCAGCCCATTTCTCCGCAATCAATTGAGAAAAAGCAGGACAGTGTGCTCTATGACTTTGGAAGAGAAACCTTTGCAGCTTTGTTAATAGAAAAAATAGCAGTCCAAAAGGAACTGTCGCTCTATTACGGTGAATCCTGCGAAGAGGCACTGGACACGGAGCACAGCATACTCATCGACGTGATTCCAGCTGGTATGAAAAATTATCGTTGTCCTCCTCGGGCCTTTCGTTATTTATTTATACGGGGAGCCGAGATTGACGATTTGGAGTTGACCGCATTATACGAATATCTACCGCTTGAGAAGAGAGGGAGCTTTTCTTGTTCGAACGAATCGATCAACCAGATCTGGGAGGTCGCAGAATATACGTTTCATTTAAATAGCCGGGAGTTCTTTTTGGACGGCATTAAGCGGGACCGCTGGGTATGGTCAGGAGACGCTTACCAGAGCTATTTGATCAACAACTACGTCTATTTCGATACGGATATTGCCAAGCGTACGATTATTGCTCTGCGCGGAAAAGACCCGATCGTGAAGCATATCAACACGATTCTTGATTATTCGTTCTATTGGATTATGAGTATTCTGGATTATTATCAAGCCACGAAAGATAAGGATTTTATCGCCTTTATCTACCCGCGGATGAAATCGATGATGGATTATTGTATTTCACTTACCGATGAAGACGGTTTTATTCGAGGTCGGAAGGAAGATTGGGTTTTTATCGACTGGGCGGATATCGACAAAACCGGCGCCGTTTGTGCGGAACAAATGCTTATGGCAATGAGTCTGAGGGCGACATGGACTTGCGGGGAATTTCTCGGAAAAAGAGAAGCGGATTATTTGAATCGTTACGAACAGCTCAAGAGACAGATTAACATGCGATTCTGGGACGAGGAACTGGGGGCATATATCGACAGCTTTGAATCCGGCAAACGCAACGTCACTCGGCATGCCAATATTTTTGCGTTACTGTGGGATTTTTCAGATTCGGAGCAGAGGGAGCGCATTATCACTAACGTCTTGCAAAATGATACTGTGCCTCCGATCAGTACACCATATTTTAAGTTTTATGAGCTTGAGGCGATGTGCAGGATCGGACAGTTGGACGATGTATCCAACCAGATGGTGGATTATTGGGGCGGCATGCTTCAATTAGGAGCAACTACTTTCTGGGAGGAGTATGACCGAGCCGTTACCGGGAGGGAACGATTAGGCATGTACGGCGACCGTTACGGCAAAAGTTTATGCCATGCATGGGGGGCTAGTCCTATTTACTTGCTTGGGCGTTATTACTTAGGAGTACATCCGACCTCGGCAGGATACGATTCATTCGCAGTAGAACCGCGGCTTGGGGGATTTGAATGGGTGAGAGGCACGGTACCGATTAACGGAGGTACGGTATCTGTTGAACGGACTCGGCAATCGCTCCGGATCGTCACTGATAAAGAGGGAGGATGTGTACGGATTCAGGGTCAGGAATTTCCGCTTATGAAAAATGTTCTTTTTGAAATGAACCTAAGCTAATTTTTTCTTCGTAGTTGTTCCTACCCACCTGCACGCTCTTCTTGAAGAAGTGTATACGACTAGCTCACTTCATAAAATTAAAGTGCAAGAAATCAACATTTTACCCCACATTTTAAAAACTTTTTCCTATGAATAGAACTACAATGAAGACAAGAACAAAAGATTAGATACAGAAGGAAGGGAATCGTATGGTGGGTACTGAAGAGCAGCAATGGCTGGACGATTTAATTGCTAAGATTGAGACCAAAATGGCTTGGGTAAGCGATAAATCAAGGGATAAGATTCCATATACCACAATTGATGGGACACATGATGATCGTTCTGTACATAATCCTTCGGGAACAGTGACTGATGGAATTAATTGGTGGACTAATGGTTTTTGGGGCGGTATGATGTGGCTGATGTATCATGCCACCGGCGAGCAAAAATATAAAGATATTGCTTCTATATCCGAGGATAAATTGGACAAAAGCTTTGATGATTTTTATGGACTGCACCATGATGTTGGATTTATGTGGCTTCTCACGAGTGTAGCCAACTACAAACTTACGAATAATCCTGATTCCCGTAAAAGAGGCTTGCACGCAGCAACTCTTCTGGCCGGAAGATTTAATCCCGTCGGGGGTTTCATTAGGGCATGGAACGATTTAGAGGGGGATGATACGCGGGGCTGGGCCATCATAGACTGTATGTTCAATATCCCGCTCCTGTACTGGGCGACTGAAGAAACAGGAGATCCTAGATTCAGTCAAATTGCGAACACGCATGCGGATACAGCCATAACGGCGTTCGTTCGATCGGATGGATCTGTGAACCACATCGTGGAATTCAATCCGTTTCAAGGGGGGATCGTGAGAACACATGGGGGTCAAGGATATGAGGTAGGCTCTTCCTGGACGAGAGGTCAAACATGGGCACTATACGGATTTATGATGAGCTATCATCATACGGGTAAAACTGAATATCTGGATACTGCCAAGCGGATCGCACATTACTTTATATCCAATATTCCCGAAGATGGAGTTATTTCTGTGGATTTCAGGCAACCTCCTGAACCTCAAAGGGAAGATGATACAGCTGCTGCAATTGCAGCTTGCGGTCTGATCGAGATTGCAAAGACGGTTCAAACGTACGACAGGAAGATATATCTCGGAGCTGCGTTAAAGCTGCTGAAAGCATTGGAGTCAAGAAGTGATTGGACAAAACAATCGGATGCCATCGTGCAAAAAGGATCTTCGTCCTATCATGCGGATATTCATCATCAACCGATTATTTATGGCGACTACTTTTTTATGGAAGCTATATTTAAGCTGAAGGGAAATGATCTTTATCTTTGGTAATGTTGGATCAATAAAGGATTTATATTATTGTTGAACTAGACTATTTAAAGATTTTAGGGCAGGGGGCGATCGTGATGAAACGTATGTTTGAGGCGGTAATTTTCGGAGGATCCAAGCTGTTTTGGGACTATCGCCATATAAATACAACACATTACAAAGGTTATTATCATTGGCACCAGTGTTGTGAAGTATTATACGTTCATGATGGAACAGGGCACGTCATTGTCAACGGTAAATCATATCCGATACGTCGCGGGATGTTATTCTTTTTCCGACCCTATCAGCTGCACCATGTTTATGCCAATGTGAGCTCTAAAGACCCCTACATACGAACAATCTTCCACGTTGACCCACAGTTAGTTAATGAAATGCTCCAGTCACTACCTAAACGTAGAGCTTTATTTACCTCACTATGTAACGGTAATCATAGTATACAATCATTTGACCTATTATCTTACGAATCTGTCGTCGAACGAGATCTGGAAGACTATCAATATTCAAGGCAAGAAGGCAAGGGAGAAGATACGGAAGAGATCGCGATGTTGATTCTCCGGCTTCTTGATATCCTCTTCCGTGACACCAATTCTGAGATGAGAGGGCCAGTTGTAGCAGGGGAAGGAAAATCAAACGGCTACGCGCAAAAAATAATGAGTTGGATCGATGAGCATTATCAGGAATCATTTCGTTTGGATGACCTTGCTGAAGTCATGCATTTATCGAAATTTTATTTATCAAAACTCTTTCATGAACAAACGGGCAGTACCCTTAAGGAATATATAACTGCAAAACGAATGAGGCAAGCATGTAGACTCCTTGAGACGTCGACAAAGTCAGTCGAATGGATCGGTTCGGAAGTAGGTATTTCCAACCCATCATACTTTGTCCAAGTATTCAAGCAAGAAGTGGGCACTACACCACTCAAATATCGAACAAGGTTCATTCAATCTGATTATGTAAGAGAGGATGAAAAAGTAGTAGAAAAGGCTTCTTCTTCATGGGAAGCGAAAGTTACAAAGTACCACAAATAATAAACATTTTCTTACATTCTTTCATCATTATTAAGAACGGATTACAGATAAAATGAAAGTGTAAAAGCGTTGGTGATTTAGACTTATTCACACGTTTAATTGTAGGAATTAACAATATGGATAGAGACTCGTCTCTTTAGAATCGTTGGAAGGAAGTGCAGGGCTTTGAATGATCTGAACACTGTCCGAGGAAATGAAAACGGTACCAATTATATGGTGAAGCGTCCAAATAAATGGAAGGAGACGTTAAAAGAATATAAGAAAAGCAAATACTTGTTTTTTATGCTCTTTCCCACTTTAATCTGGTTTGCGATTTTTCACTATGGCCCATTGTATGGCATTCAATTAGCTTTTAAGGATTTTAGCCCTATAAAAGGAATCTGGGGAAGTGAATGGGTGGGATTGGATCATTTCAGATTCTTGTTCTTCCAGTCACCTGACTTTACGAGGATTTTTCGAAATACATTGTTAATTAGTCTTTACAATATTATATTTGGTTTCCCCGCTCCCATCATTCTAGCGCTTCTATTAAATGAGTTGCGTTCTAATATGTTTAAGAGATTCGCACAGTCTATTTCTTATATTCCCCACTTTTTCTCATGGGTTATTCTCTCAGGGATCATTATTGTCATGTTGTCGCCATCCGAGGGACCTGTGAATTATATTTTACAGATGTTTGGCATGGAGCCGATTTACTTCTTGGCAGATCCTAATTATTTCCGGCCAGCCCTTGTCGTTACGGGGATTTGGAAAGAAATCGGTTGGGGCACCATCATTTATTTAGCAGCGCTTTCAGGAATAGATCCTACATTATACGAGGCTGCTGTTATCGATGGAGCTGGTAGGTGGAAAAGAATCCTTCATATTACGCTACCATCGATCCTACCTGTAGTCTCAATCATGTTTATTTTATCGCTCGGCGGAATTCTTAATGCAGGGTTTGACCAAATCTTTAACTTATATAGTCCGGCTGTCTATGAGGTTGCCGACGTAATCGATACTTATGTCTACCGAGCAGGGATTGTACAAGGACAGTTTGGTTTAACAACAGCAGTCGGATTGTTCAAAAACGTCATAGGGATCGCGCTGGTGCTAGGCACAAACTATGCGATGAAGAAAATGGGGCAGGAAGGGGTCCTCTAAAAGGGGGGCTTAAGGAGGTATATTCAAATATGAAACTTGCAATGGGAGAACGAATTTTTCAATTTATCCTTATCACATTCATATCACTGTTGTGTCTGATAACCATTTATCCTTTCTTGCATATTGCATCCTTATCCTTAAGTAGTCCAAGTGAAGCAGCGCGGTTTGGTTTTCATTTTTACCCACGAGAGATTGATTTCTTCGCATGGAGTCAGGTACTAAGTCAGTCCAAGATCTGGACTGGATTTGGCAACTCGGTACTTAGGACGGTCGTAGGAACGGGCTTATCACTTATCGCAATGTCCATGTGTGCCTATCCTTTATCACGCAAATATTTGCCGCATCGTAGTTTCTATACCATGTTTATACTGTTTACGATGTTCTTCGGCGGAGGGATCATACCTACCTACTTATTAATGAAGTGGTTACATTTGCTCGATAGCAGATGGATCTATATCTTGCCTGGACTTATTCCCGTATTCTCCATGCTTGTCCTGCGTAATTTTTTTATGGGTATTCCAGCGGAATTAGAAGAATCAGCAAAGATTGACGGTGCTAATGATATCAGTATCTTGTACCGTATCATACTCCCCCTATCGAAGCCGGTACTGGCAACATTAGCGCTCTGGTCAGCAGTTGGGCATTGGAATGCTTGGTTCGATGCTGTTCTCTATATATCAGATCCAGCAAAGCAAGTTCTGCAATTCTTCCTAAGGGAGATTGTTATAACAAATACGGACGCAGAAACATTCGGGCGATCTGTTGTCGGTAATTTCCAATATACGGCTTCCATAAAGGCAGCCACCATTATGTTCGCTGCTCTCCCAATTCTGATTGTTTATCCATTCCTGCAAAAGTATTTCGTTAAAGGAACGATGATAGGTTCACTGAAAGGATAGTTGTTATAACCGGGCAGGTGTTTTCACTCTCGTTTATATAAAAGGAAAGTTATAAAGAGGAGGGTCTAAATATGAAACGTTGGAAGAGATTCGGTTTGGCAGGGCTGCTATCCGTTTCCTTGGTTGCAACAGGCTGCAGCTCAAATGGTAAAGTAAACAATGATGCAGAAAAACGGGGGGAAGATGACCCGATTGTAATCATGACAAATGCTTCGACATGGGATATGCCTACTGAGGATGACAATCCAACTCAAAAGTATCTGGAGGAGCGTTTTAATGTCAGATTCGTTAATATGAGAGGGAATGACGAAAATTTTAAAGTTAAAGTCGCATCTGGCGAAATTCCTGATATATTCCCACATAACATCAGTGAAGCAGATATGACGAATTGGGCTAGGCAAGGCGTAATTGCAAGCATTTCGATTGATGAAATCAAAAAATATATGCCCACCTATGTAAAAGAAGTTGAAGAAATTGACCCAAGTGCCTGGGATGTCGGGATTATAGATGGAAAAAATTACGGGGTCCCGCGCATATGGCTGAACGGATCATACGGTTTTATTCCTACCTATAACGGTGACTGGTTGAAGGCCATCGGCTACAATGAAGCTCCAAAAACATTGGAAGAATTGGAAGATGTCTTCACTAAATTTCGTAATAACGACCCAGATGGCAACGGGAAAATGGATACTTACGGGATGAGTGGACGCGGTAAAGACGTAAGAGCCCAAATGTTCAACTCCATCTATGCGGCATATGGCGTAAATCCTTACCAATTTATGTTGACTGATGAGGGTACTGTGACATGGGGTGGCATTACAGATGAGGCTAAGGAAGCAACAAAACTGCTCAGAAAATGGTATACAGAGGGACTCATCGATCCTGAATTTATGACTGATAACGGAGAGCTGATCGGTCAAAAATGGAGCAGTCATAAAATCGGGTATGTAGACAACAGTATGTATCATCATCTCTTTGGTGGTATGGAAGCCGATAAAACGAATGGAACCAATCCTGTATATGGCAAAGGGCTTATCGGTCCAGCTGGGGAATCGCTTGTTATGTCCAACGGTGCGTTGCAGGTTCCATTGATCTTTGGCAAGCAGGTTGAGGAGGATGATGCAAAGCGTATTCGAATCCTGCAGATACTTGAAGAAATGACCTCGGTAGATGAAGTGTATTTGCGGACCGTCTTTGGTGAAGAAGGAGTGTCTTATGACCTGACCAATGATGCAGTTGTTATGAAAGAACCTTATGCAAGTTCGCCGGATGATGCGCGTCTGATGGGCTTCGGTGGTTACTATAATCCATTGGTAGAACGTGATTCTAGCATGTGGAAGTATCATTTCACAAAAGAAAAACTAGAGTTCAGAGAAACCGCTAATGAGGGAATGAAGACGATCTCGGATGTACTCGGGCCAACATCTCTAGAAAGTAAGGGGATGTATTGGGCTACGTTGATCACTCTACAAGACGAGTTTTATACAAAGGCAATTATCGAAAATAATGATCTCGATGCTGTATTTGAAGCCTTCAAAGAAAAATGGCTTAAAAGCGGCGGCCAGCAAGTACTAGATGAGGCAACGGAAGTTTACAAAGCTCGCCAAGAAGCTAAATAAAATACAGTAATTAAACATAGTAGACAGGGGCCACTATCATTTTACCTTCTTAAAGACGGATAAAATCTAGCGGCCTTTCTGCCTGTTATTAAGGAGGAGAGGTGACGAGTGATGTCTCAAAGTACAGTAAAGGTATACCCTGCACCTTCAGGTGCAAGGAATAACTCTGATTTTTCGGTAAGATTGCGGACGCCAGGCGGTCAATGGAAGACTTTATTCAGTTATAACGTCAAGGTGGATATGCACGATGTCCGAAATGCATCTATGGTTACGTTTGATTGTTCTGGCTCTGTAGAACTTGAAGTGAAATATAATGTTGGTTTGGTCCAGAGTGCCGAGATCCGTCCGCTTTCATATGGAGTACAGTGCGATATTAAAAAACAAGTGATTAGTTTGAAAATAGATAAGCCAATGCTGCTGTCTCTGGAAGTGAATGGCGAGAGATTTCATAATCTACATATATTTGCGAATCCGCTAGATGATTACATTATAGAAGCTGAAGACGAAGGGTCCATTATATTGCAGCCTGGATTGCATCAGGTCAGTGAACTCCGCAAAAAGCTAGATGGTATGCCCTCCCGAGCAATTATATTTGGTCCAGGGATACACCGTTTGGATGAATCGCGTTTGGAACTACCCTCCTATACAACGGTTTACGTAGCAGGAGGAGCAGTCATTTACGGCGGATTCATCTGCAATCGTGTAGAGGATGTGATCATCAAAGGCCGAGGGATATTATATATGTCTGATTTTGAGAAAACAACATATTACCGGGGAGTGGAAGTTAACTATTCAAGTCATATTCATATCGAAGGGATTACTGTTATTGATCCGCCTCATTATACGGTTCTCCTCGGTCAGTCGGAATACATCCGAATCCGTAACCTGAAGACCTTCAGTACTCGTGGGTGGTGTGACGGGATAGATATGATGGCTTGCCAAAATGTTGTCATCGAAGGCGGATTTTTACGTACATCTGATGATTGCATTGCGGTATATGCCACGCGAGGAGAATTCCGGGGTGATACGCGAGATGTAACTGTTATCGGTTCAACCTTATGGGCTGACGTTGCTCATCCAATCAATATTGGCACACACGGTAATTATGACAGTGATGGAGACTATATCGAGAATCTGCATTTTTCGAATATTGATATTATAGAGGATCATGAACCGCAGCCAGACTATTGGGGATGCATGGCCATTAATGCAGGCGACAACAATACGATTCGGAATGTAAACTATGAAGATATCCGTATTGAAGATTTTGAGCTAGGGGAATTGTTTAATCTTCGCGTGTTGAAAAATGAGAAATATAATCCTGCTCCGGGCAAACGAATAGAGGACATTCACTTCAAAAATATTCACTTTAACGGAACCTGCAACCATCCTTCTCATATTGAAGGATACGATGAGAGCAGAATTGTTAGTAATGTTACATTCGAGAATGTAACGGTGAATGGTGAGAAATTCTGTATGGATCCTAAATATATAGTACTTGGAAATTACGTGGATAACCTGAAGGTCATTAATAATTAATGATGTGAAAGAGAGGTTCTGCAGTATGTCTATAACACGAACTAATGGGCTTGTCTGGAAAGATAGAGATGGCAATCCGATACATGCTCACGGCGGTCATATCTTGTATTATGACAGCTTCTATTATTGGTACGGTGAAGACCGAAGGGATGATTATTATATTAGCTGCTACCGGTCTGAGGATTTATTCCATTGGGAATTTCGTAATCAAATCATTACAACATCCACCAATGAAGAAAAAAATTCAATTACTTTTATACGTTAAAATCCATAAATAATTAGGGTTCTCCCAACCATTGTATAAGAGAAGGCTGACATATTTCTATAAGGAAGAAAAAACTGATTAAAGACCTTTACCTAATCGAAGGGGATGGTGAAAAGATGAGAAGATTTTGGTCAATCGTCTTTGTTTTTAGTTTGTTAACAGGTGTGCTTTCCTTAGGTAATAATGATAATGTCGCTGCCGCCAACTCGGATTTTGTTCATCCAGGACTTTTGCATACTCAGGAGGATTTAGTTCGTATTAAGCAAATGGTAGAAGCAGGTGAACAACCTTACTTAGACGGATGGAATCAGTTAGTAAACAGTCCGCTTTCCGCGGCCAGTTGGACTCCTCGGGCTACAGCCACAATTATTCGAGGCGGAGCAGGCGATAATGTGAGTTTACTGTACAATGATGTAGCTCGTGCGTACCAAAATGCACTGCGCTGGAAGATCAGCGGCGACACGGCACATGGTGATACGGCGCGGAACATTTTGAACGCTTGGTCCTCCACACTTACGACGGTTACAGGTAATGCGGATCGTTATCTAGCAGCGGGTTTACAAGGATATCAAATGGCGAATGCGGCTGAGCTAATGCGAGACTATCCAGGATTTGATGTAACAGGTATGCAGGAAATGCTGCTGAGCGTGTTCTACAAGCCTCTTAACGAACGATTTCTTATCGGTAATGAATATGGACGTGATCATAATGACGCATACATTCAAAATTACTGGGCTAACTGGGATTTAAGCAATATGGCAGCGACCATTGCGATCGGGATATTCTGTGACCGCAAGGATATTTATGATATCGGGGTTGAATATTTCAAGCATGGGGCTGGCAATGGATCGATTTATAATGCTATTCCATTTCTACATCCTGATGGGCTTGCTCAATGGCAGGAATCAGGACGTGACCAGGCACATACCCAGCTCGGCATTGGCTTAATGGCTACGGTAAATGAGATGGCATGGAATCAGGGGGACGACTTATATGGCTGGGCGGATAATCGCTTTATGAAAGCAGCTGAATATGTGGCCAAATATAATAACGGTGAAGATGTAGCATTTGCAGCATATGAATGGGGTTCTGGAACCAATGGGACTGTCCAAACACATACCGTAATATCAGGAGCTAGTCGGAATGAATTTCGCGCAATTTGGGAAATGATCTATAACCATTATGCAAATCGAAAAGGTATGTCAGTTCCAAATATTACAGCCCGCGCGGCTTTAATAAGAACAGAAGGCGGTCCAATTACACAGTACCCTTCGACATTTGATCATCTTGGATTTGGAACATTGCTCTATACACGTCCGGCAGGCAGCGGTAGTTCCGCCGTACTTCCCTCTGAGCATATTATGGATGGAACATACCGATTTACAGTGCGTCTGGATGGGAAAGCAATGGAATCAAGTAGTCAGAATACGGTACAGAAATCGACATATACCGGCGGAGCAAATCAACAGTGGATGGTAACTCATATGGGGGGTGGCCAGTATAGTATTAAGAATGTGGAGAGCGGGCTTTACCTAGGGGTAGCAAATGACTCCCTTATTCGCGGCACCAATTTTGTGTTATCAGCGAACACGGGTGGAGATAGTCAGAAGTTCGCGTTTATTCCTGTAGGTGAAGGATTTTACCGGATTACTCCTATACACACGAACCTGCCAGTAGATGTTCTCAATGCATCATCTGGGGAAGATGTTCCTCTTATTCAGTGGCGATATTTGCTTGGAAAGCATCAGCAATGGAAGCTTGAATCGATGTAATAAATAAATAGGTTATAAATAAAGGGGATTACTGCATAGCAGTGATCTCCTTTATTTTTGGGGAAGACAGCAATATTTTTACATTATTATATAGATTTCAGCCATAATTCGAAACCTCAAAGCGATATACTTTATCTGAGAAAGCCGCATGCTCTTCTCGTGCATAGCAGAAGTAACTTATCACAGGGATTTGGATACGCTTTCAAAAAGACTGGAGTGGAGGTGAATTGCTGAAATACCATTAGCAAGATAATCCCCTTATTCGGCAATGATTAGAAGGAGGTTAGATATGAGAAGGAACGGTATCATTATCAAAAAACAATTTACGATGGTCTTAAGTATGTTTCTAATTATAACCATGGTTGCAGCATATTTACCTATAGGTGAAAGTACAGTACTAGCGAACGAGGGAACACCGATCGCAACTGACAAAGTCACCATTACAGAGGTGGTTTCGGATGAAGGATTTACCCATCCTGGGATAGGACTAACGAAAGAAATATTAGAAAATATGCGCACGCAAGTGATTGCCAAAAAGGATCCGTGGTATACCTATTACGACTGGATGTCTAAATCTGGATATGCTTCTAAAGTTTTTGCATCAAATCTTTTTGCAAGCTCCAACCCTGACGGGACTGATAATCCAAGAACGCATGCAGTAAATAATAAAGGAGCTTTTGTTGCAGATGGTTTGAGAGCGTATACACAAGTAATTATGTATTATATAACCGGGGATGAAGCTTACCGGGTAAATGCGATGCGAATCATACGTTTATGGGAGCAGATGGATCCAAGTCAATATACTTATTTCACAGATTCCCACATTCATATGGGGATACCACTCAACCGGATGGTTGCTGCTGCAGAAATTTTGCGGTACTCTAGCGCTGAAAATGAAGACCCGAAATGGAAGTGGACAGAGGAAGATACAGCGAAATTCACTACTAATCTGATAGAACCAATGACAGAAACATTTTTGTATTTTAATGATAAGTTTATGAATCAGCATCTTTACCCATTGCTGGGGGCCATGTCCGGTTATATTTTTACAGATAACCTGGATAGATACGAGGAGGGTGTGGAGTGGTTTACCGTAAACAAAACGGCGATAGACCAAGGTCAAAACGGTTCTATTAAACAGTTATTTCGATTGGTAACAGAGGACATTATAACAGGTGAACCGATAAACCCGCCAAGGGTCCAGCATGTTGAGATGGGACGTGACCAGGCGCATGGCGCCGGTGACCTTACCAATGTAGAGATTTTAGGGCGATTACTGGAAGCTCAAGGAACAAAAGTTGATCCTAAAGAGGGTACACTTTCCATTTCTCAAGATGCCATCAGTGTTTACGAGTATCTGGATAATCGCGTGCTTGAGGCGTCCAATTATTTTGGGCAATTTATGATGGGATATGATACACCTTGGACACCTGTCGCAGCTCATACAGATCCTGATGGGAACCCTACTATTATTTATAAGAACATATCAGGTGCATACAGAGGACGCATTGGCGGCAATGTGTATGGCCAGTATTACTATTATAAGTACCAGATGGGACTAGATATGGAACAGGTAGCTCCATACTATATGGAAATGTTTAACAAACGTCATCCTTTCTGGTGGGAGTCTCCGGATGGAGGGGCAGATTATTGGATGTTTATTCCTAAAGAGGCGGAAGTGGAAGGAGCGTCTACTCTTCCAAAGGTTTCGCCTGATCCAAATTTTAATGATATTGAACTGCGAACTACCGCTCTTGATAATTATTCAGTCGTCAAACAGGAAGATGATACTGGTTATGTTGAGATCACTGCCACGGAGAATGGTAGCAAAGTTGCCTTTGTTGCATCAGGTACCGGAGAAAAAACAGTAGGTATAAAAATACGGACCAACAGTACAGCGAAACTGGAGATCAATGGATGGACAGAAGACACTATTGTTCTACCTGATACCAAGGGCCAGTGGAAATATGTGACGTTTACGATGAATGCATTCCAGGGGTTGGGTGATCTGATTTATTTCAAAGTTATTGGTTCCGGGACTACAGTAGATATCGACCATTTTCATCTGAAAGCTGCAGAGCAACTAACACCTCCTGCTTTTGAAACAGGGAGCACCTTACTGAATTTGTATGGTTACACTGGGTCCAAGTCTACACTTCGGTATGACTTTTCGGCTGAGGATGCTGGAATGGATGATAAATTATCCTATGAGATTAATCACAAGCCAGAAGGAGCGGTATTTGATGAGAATACGGGAGCATTTACCTGGCAGCCAGAACAGGAAGGAACCTATTCATTTGTTGTAAGTGCAACTGATGGAACCACGGTTACAGCGAGGTCTGTAGTCATTACAGTCACCCATGATCGTCAGTCTGCGATAGAAGCTGTAGTTACAGCTTTTGATGAGGAGAAAACCTACCTTTCCTCAACCTTGAAAGCTTATAAAACCGTGTATGAAGATATTATGAATGCAGTTGCAACTGTACCGGACGAAGATTTCTATCAGAAGTTATCAGAACTGAATGTGGCTGTTCAGAATCTTAAGGAACTTACACCCTTAATGAACGATGGCAGTATGAATTATATCAATATGGTTGTTACTTCTACTTTTGGAACTCAAATCGCCAATCTAGTAGATGGTGCTCCTGATAGCTTTGCGGGATATTATCTAGCAGATAACTTAAGTTACACTATGGATTTTGGCACTGATTTTAAAATAGCAGTAGATAAAATAGGTCTTCAGGTGAGAGCAAGTTTTCCTGAAAGAATCGGCGGTGTCGCCGTATTTGGTTCTAATGATATGGCAACATGGACCCGGTTAAATCAGGAACTCTCTGTAGTATCAGAGGATATGCAGGAGCTCGAAGTCAGCGATGAACATAAGAAAACGTCATTCCGTTTCTTAAAATTGCACATGATTGAGCCATCCAGTACGATGTTCGAAATGGCTGAACTTAGAATTTTTGGAGAGAGGAAAGAGAACGATAGTAAGATCCCGTCCGTCTCTCTAAGCTCTGCTGAAAGTGAAAACGAGCGGGTGGATGTTGGTGATACAGTACAGTTATCCTTTCAATCCACTGAACCGATCCGGGATGTGCAGGTTTTTATCCAAGGAAAGCAGGCAAACTTAATATCCGATGATCAGCAGAACTGGAGCGCGACTGCTGTGATGGACAGTTCGACTCCTACAGGTCAACTCCAGTTTACTATTGATTATCATACTGCTGACGGAAAACCTGCTGCTCAGATAACAATGACAACAGACAATACACGGTTATATCTTGTAAATCGGGCTAAATTTATCGATGTTCCAAGACTGGCTGAGGTTTTTGCCTCTGATAATCAGTGGGGGAACGGTTTGTCTAAGGAAGAGATAGGATATTTATTATTTGATGGCAAGAAGGATACTTTCGGTGATCTTGCTACAAGTAAAGGATCATATTATACATTGGATTTTGGTGCGAATGGAAATGTTAAGCTAAGTGACGTTATTATGCTGCCAAGATCAGGTATGGTTGCAAGAATGAACGGGGTCGTACTTCAAGGCTCTAATGATAACGAGATATGGAATGACTTAACACCGGCTGTAACGGAAGCAAAGAATGACACATGGACTTACATCAGCAATGCACAATTCCTGGATAATCATGCTTACCGCTACGTAAGAATCTTCAATAGCGGGGACTGGTCCGGAAACATAGCTGAGGTAGAAATGTACGGAGATTTTGAGACTCAGAGCATCGATTCTATGGTGAAAGATTCAGACGGTTATACCAAACTTAGTTATTACCTTTATATGCAAGAGGTTGACCGCATTCGGCTAGCCATCAGTTTACCTGGATCCGACAAGCAGGCATTAATTAATGAACTGTTCAGGGCGGAAGGACTTCTTGTATCTGTCACAGATCTCCCTACGGAAAAATTCACTATTGATTCTTCAATGGTGACAGCTTCAACCGTACCTTGGTCTGGCGGTGGTACAGCTGAGGAAAATGGCTGGAGAGCATTTGATAACGACATTAATACTTTTACAGACACCAAAGAGAACCCGTCTTGGATTTTAATTAATATGGGTGAGAACAATATGGTGTCTCTTGGTACTTTTAAGTTTTATCCGAGAAATCCTAGCACGAATCATATCCAGCGAGTGAACGGAGCGATTCTCCAAGGTTCCCATGATGGAATAAACTTCTCGGATTTGCATACCATTAGCGGGGTAAGTTCAGCTCAGTGGTACACCGTTCCAATAAACAATGAGGAATCTTTCCAGTATGTACGGTATTATTCTCCTGCTGGAAATAGCAATGTGGCGGAGCTTGAATTTTACAAAGAAACAATCGACCATACGCTGCTTGAATTCCTGCTGGAAAAAGCGGAGGCTCTCGAAGAAGGAGAATATGATAAGGATAGATACGCTGTCATGCTGGAAGCAAAATCCACTGCTCAAGAGATTGCAGATGCAGAAATAAGCAATCAAGCTCAAATTGACGAGGCAGCAGCAAATTTACTGCAAGCGTTAAAACAGTTAGAAGCACAAGTGGATATCATTAATCTAAAACCCGTGGAAGTGATGACTAGTGTAGGTGTTGCTCCGATGCTACCTACAGTCGTGAGCGCCGTTTATAGTGACGAGACTGTAAAACTTGTACCCGTGGAATGGGAAACGATTGATCCCGCAAAGTACGAACATCCTGGCGACTTTAGCGTTACAGGTGCAGTGTATGGAACGACCTTACCGGCAGTTGCTAAGATTGTAGTTATGGACGAGGAAGTACTGCTTCCGCCGACGAATCTTCAGGCATCGTCCATTACGACTAATTCGTTGGTTCTAAACTGGACTGCACCAACAGGTAACAAATCCGTGACGGGATATGAGGTCATCACTAATGAGCAACTTGCAGGAACAGTAACACACGATACTTACAAATATAGCATTAATGATCTGTCACCGGACACTTCTTATATCTTCAAGGTGGTTGCCTTTGATGAAGCAGGGAATAGGGCGGTAAGTGATGGTTATACCGTCAAAACTGCTGCGCTTGAGCAAAATCCGGTGGATAACGTGACAACAACACCTCCTGCGAGTAGCTCCTACGGATCGGTTCAGAACAAAGAAAAATCTCAGGTAGATATAAAAGGAAATGAGATTCAGGTGGAACTAGACGTTAAAAATGGAAGTTCACAGTTAACGCTAAGTATAGAAAACGTAAGCACGGCTATTTCTAACGCGGTGAATGACAAAGACAGTACACTGCTGATTGATCTGAAAGCAGAGGAGAAAGTCTCATCCTTTGTTCTGAAGCTCCCAGTAGAAGCTTGGAATCAAGCGAAAGAAGCAGGCATTCAGCACATTATGATTAGATCTGGTCTTGTAATGCTTACAATAAATACTAATGGAATTACAGAATTACCAAAAGAGGGACTTATTGCTCTAGAAGTGAGAGCTATGAGCCAAGATGCTGAAGCTGCCTCCTCGTCAGGCAAATTTAAGGATAAGCCTGTCTATGAATTCATTCTCTCGGTAGACGGCAAGAATGTAGAAACTCTTAATGGAAATAGAGCGATGAAGATACAGATTCCGTACACTCTTCATGATGGAGAATTGCATCATAGTATAGTGGCCGAATCTGTTCATAATTTGAGATATGAAATCGTGCGCAGTTCTAAGTATGATGAGGGTTCTGGATATCTCACCTTCTATGTGAATCATTTAGGCAAGTATACAGTAGGTTATAATCCTGTCGTATTTAAAGATATGACAACCTATTCTTGGGCACAGGATAGTGTAGATGTTCTGGCTGCCCGCCAAATTATTAACGGAATAGGCGATAACCGTTTTGCTCCTGAACGCAAGATTACTCGTGCTGAATTTGTAAAGATGATAACAGAAGCCTTCGAAATGGTGCAAAAGGGAAAAACTTCTACACTCAGTGATGTTAAAGCTGGGGAATGGTACAGTGAACCCGTGGCAACAGCACAAGCACTCCATATTGTAACAGGTTATGAGGATGGAACTTTCGGTGTGGATCAAGAGATTACCCGAGAAGAAGTAGCAGTGATGGTTGTTCGCATCCTGAAAGTTGCCGGAATCCAGCTACCAAAAGAAAATATAACCGTCACTTATCAGGATACTCCCAAAATCGCGAGGTACGCGGAGGAAGCCGTAAAAGTTTTAAGTGAAGCAGGGTATATGAAAGGACAAGGTGAGAATCTTTTTGCTCCAAAGGAGAAAACTACACGGGCAGAAGTGGCTGTTTTGATAGCACGCATCTTGGATTTAGCCTGAAACTAATAACAATGCTAAGCAAGTTAAGGATGATATCCTGACATTTGCTTGGCTTTTTTTGCTTACTGAAGACCATCCTGCAATGTTAGATTACAAAATACACATGTATTCAGAAATAGAAATGACGTCTGAGTTTATCAGCATCAATTTTTGAGGTGCAAACAATCGATTTTATTCTTCAGGAATATCGACGATGATATAGTTTTCTTTTATGTGATTTTGTTCCAATCTTTTTTTCTTAAAGATAACATTATCCTAGTTTTTATTTATTTGTAAAATAAACATTTATTGGTTCGGTAGTGTTTAGATATTGACTCAATATCCGACTGCTGGCTATAACGAAATAAATGGTATGGTCGATCTCGAAATCATATACAATACTTAAATAGAATGAAACTAAGCATATTGATTCATTTATTAAAAAGAAAAAATCAATTAGAATAGAGGGATTTTTATGGTTGGAAGGATATTTGGAAGGAATGAATCGAAAGATGAATATGAAAATCAAGGGCTATGGAATGAATCTCAAGGCTTTGAAACGTCAAAATATGCAGAACAAAGCACAGACCCAAGTCTCTACAGTGTACTAATCCATTTCACTCCACAAGCACCGTTTATCTATCTTATTGAAAATGATGTATTCGAAGTAAACGCGGGAGTTGCTTTCATAGATTCTGATTTGCAAATCGCAGGTGCTTTTGTTTGTCAAAATGGATTGAAAACGATAGAAGAAGTCGAAGATTTTATAAAAGATTATCAATTAATTAACCCGATTCGAATAGACTACTGCTAAGAATCTAATACATTCTATTATTCAGACGAAATGCTGGTGTTCTTAGAATTTTTAAGATTAAGTAGCGATATCAGAATAAAATGAATCTTTGAGTTTTCTCCCCGTCACATGGTTACGGGGACTTTTTACGTTGATTTCAAAGATTTATGATTTAAATTTTAGAGAATCCAATATATGGTCAATTTGAATAGAGTTGTGTTAACATTTGCACTAACTAATTAAATAGCGTTTATAGAAGGGGATCCCATGTCGATTCGATTAAAAATGTTGCTCTCCTTTACGAGCATGTTTCTTATAAGTTTGCTCTTTATTCTACTTACGGCAAGTCTTTATACGATTGCGGCGACAGGAGATCTTCAAAGCTTTCGCGATATTTATAAGGTGCACTATCAGGTCAATCCATTGACTGAACAGGGAGAATCGATCTTCCAAGAGATGAAGTTTTTAGCCAAAAACGATCCGGACGCATTGCAAAATAAAGTTCTGCTGCGTGAATATGACATGAAGCTTCGAGCCGAGAAATCGGGCCTCTATGTCAGGCGTGAAGACAGCCAGATCTTCGAATCACTGACCTTTCATCAGCCGGAACTAAAGCAGGCGCTTCCTGCGTATGATCTTAATAATTATCAGATCCGCAGCACCTTTAACATTAGTGAAAGATTCTATGCTTATGCGAAATTTGATTTTCAGTATTCGGATGGGAAGCGGGGAAGCGTCTTTGTAATTCGGGAAAGAAGTCCTTTTGCGGAGCTTACTCGTAAGCTGCTGCCAATGATGTCGCTACTGCTGATCGGTGTACTTATCATAGCTAACCTGCTATTATTCCGCTGGATTACTCGCAGCTTTATTAAACCCTTACATCAATTAAGGAACTCTGCAGAACAAATCAAGGAAGGTAATCTTGCCTTCAAACTCGAGCTGAGTTCAAATGACGAGGTTGGCCAACTGAGTGAAGCCTTTGAGAGTATGCGGAATCAATTACAGCAGTCCAATGAACTTCGACAGCAAGATGAAGCGAATCGTAAGGAACTCATCTCCAACATTTCGCATGATCTCCGAACGCCGCTAACCAATATAAAAGGATACATTGAGGGCATACGTGACGGAGTGGCGAATACACCCGAGAAAATGGAGACATATGTGAATATCATCCATTCAAAAGCCGTCAGCATGGACAAGTTGGTTGATGAATTATTTTTATATTCGAAACTCGACCTTAATCAGGAACCTTTCTTATTTAAAGTGGTGGACATTGTCGATTTCCTCGAAGACAGCATTGAAGAACTTAGATACGATCTAGAGGACAAGCAGGTTGCCTTTGATTGGGATAACCAAGCTACTGGACCCGTTATGGCTTCTGTGGATCTGGATAAATTAAAGCGTACGGTTGTCAACGTAGTGGATAATGCACTCAAATATATGGACAACAATAGCAAGCGACTCAGCATTACGCTTCAAGCAGATTTGGAATGGATAACAATGGTGTTCAAGGATAATGGCAGAGGTATACCTGAGGAGGCTTTGCCTCATATATTCGAACGATTTTACCGAGCAGAACAATCTCGTAATTCCTCAACAGGCGGTAGTGGGTTGGGGCTCGCCATTGCCCGCCAAATTATCGATGGACACGGGGGATTCATCTGGGCGAATAGTAAACCAAATATCGGTACGACGATCTATATCCAACTGAAAAGGCTGACTGACGAGGAGACAGGGAATGGAGATGGCTAACATTTTGATTATTGAAGACGAAACAACGATCGCGCAACTGGAACGGGACTATTTTGAACTCAACGGATTTTCTGTGGAGCTGTGTCATACCGGTGATGAAGGGCTGCAGCTGGCTTTAAAGGAAAACTATGGTCTCATTATTGTTGACCTGATGCTTCCGGGTTTGGATGGATTTGAATTATGCAGGCGCATTCGCGAGGTAAAAGAGGTGCCGATCTTGGTCGTCTCTGCTAAGAAGGAGGAGATTGATAAGATCAGGACTTTCAATCTCGGTGTTGATGATTTCATTACGAAACCTTTTAGCCCAAGCGAACTCGTTGCAAGAGCAAAGGCTCATCTGACTCGATATGAGAGATTACTTGGGAAAAGAAATTCTGCTGAACAAGATGAAATCCATATTCGCGGGCTGCATATCGACAAGGCGTCACGCCGTGTGTTCGTGAGTGGCGAGGAAGTAGCGATTACGACGAAAGAATTTGATTTACTTGTATTTCTGGCCAGTCATCCGAACCGCGTATTTAGCAAATCAGATCTGTTCGAACGGATCTGGAATATGGACTCTAGCGGAGATATCGCAACGGTTACTGTGCATATTCGTAAACTTCGCGGGAAACTAGAAGCTGATCCTAAGAATCCGGAATATATTGAAACCGTGTGGGGCGCCGGTTACCGGTTCACCGTATAAGTTTCGATAAAAATTAGACGCTGTTTATATTTTGTTAATGTTTTTATCCTAGGGAGTTTCTTTTTATCCTCTATTCTTTAGTTATAGGCAACAACAATTGATAGAGGAGGATTTTAACATGAAACCTACAGCAAATAAAATCGCCGCATTTTTAACCATAACTGCCTTAGCAGCAGGAGCACTGCCACTAACCGAAAATCATGCACATGCAGCTACATACGCTGCTAACTCTGCCGTAACAACAGCTCAGCTTACCAATCAGCAGATTGAAGCAGCAGTTAAGGAATTGAACAATCTCGGTATCATGAATGGATATGTAGACCGTTCAATGGGAGAACATCAAGCGATTAGCCGAGCCGAATTGGCGACACTCGTATACAAAACCTTTCATCTGAAGGACAAGACAGGAGAGAATGCAGAACTAACGGACGTAAATCCGAGCGCATGGTATGCGCCGTATGCGTCGAAGGTTGCTGGACTTGGCATAATGGAGACAAGTAACGGCCAATTCAATCCGCATAGTCAAGTATCGGATGCAGAACTCGTACAGGTTGTATCCAAAGCACTGCAACGGGATGTAAAATCGGTTCACTACTGGATGAGTGCTTTCTATGTAGATAATAGCTCAGCAACGCGCGGTGAAACGGCAGTTCTACTGCAGACGGCTCGTCAGGCGATTTCATCCGAACATGCTCAGATCAAAAGCGTAAGATCACTAAATGCAATTACGTTAATCGTTACTTTCGATAAACCACTGAGGGCAGAGGATGAAGTGTTCACCAAGGCTCAGACGGATTTTGCATTTAGCAGTGGACTCACGCTGACGAATATGCCTCGCTTGAAAACAGGATCGATTGCAACATATATCGTTCCGACGTCCGTTCAGAAAGCGGGGGAAGTGTACAACCTTACCTATAAAGGCCAAGCAGCAGGAACATTTGAGGGAAGTGGAACAAAGGTTAGCATTACAACAGTTAGCCAAGTAACGAACGATACTTTCGAGATTGCAGCGCTTCAAGAGAACGGAGTCGTTGACTACGGTTATATTATTTCGGCATATAGCGGTGGTCGAGGAGCGAATGCGTTTGTGCTGGATGATCGTGAGCAAGCCGGAGGGAAAACGTATCAGATCATCCCTTCCATGCAGGCAAGACAAGTGATGATTACACCGGATGGTGGCGAACCGATCGTTGCCAAATATGTCCCGTTCACGCAATCAACGGATGGTAAGCAAGAGCCGAAGTTCCGCTTGCCAGTAGGTGAAACCTTAATCCCTGGAATTAAATATACAGTATCTTCGGATTGGGCCAACATCAATATTGCTTCGTTCATAGCGAAGTCATTCGATCCACTGCAGGTTACAAGTACTAAGGCTCTAAGCGAAACGTCGATTGAAGTGAGTCTTGCAGAAGATCCTGGTGATGAGCTATTTTCAGGCCGAAGCGTTACGCTAACATCGCCGAGTGGTGACGTGCTGACAGCCACGTACAAATATTCGAGCCGCAAAGGCGCTGCGGGCGTATTCGATCTTGGCAATAATGACAAATTGACTCCCGGCACAGCATATATGTTAACTCCAGTCGGGGATTGGGGAGTCGCTTCATCGGTAACAGTGATTTATGAATAGAAAAGTAATATGAGAGAATAACCAATCATTCCTATAATATGAAGCTTAAACATGAGTGGTTGAGGGAAAATGGTACGCATAAAGAGTCGCCTATATGGCGGCTTTTTTTATGGGAACAACCTTCTATTATTGAATGGATATGAAAATAAAATAAATGTAACGATATCTAATCTGTAACGTCATTTATTATATTCGACTATTTACAGGAGGCTGAAAAAAATGAAGAAGAAGTTGTATATCACACTTGTTGTTATTTTATGTTCTTTTAGCAGCATCATTGGACTAGCTTTTGCCAAAGGCAGCATTAAAATTGTAGTTAATGATCAGATCATTACATCAGATGTAGCACCCCAAATGGTTAATAATCGAGTTATGGTACCTATAAGTGTCATATCGAAGGCTTTAGGCACAAATGTAAACTGGGATCAAAAGAATCAAACAATCACCATTAATAACAACAATCGTTCTAATCAAAATGATATTTGGAATCAGGAACTTGAATTAATTAGTAGTAGTTGGGCGGGTGTTAAAAACCTTATTGGAACATATATGATTGGTTTCGACGAAAGAGATGATAAGTTGATTAAATCAGTTACCGTTGAAGGTTTTGATATGATACCTATAGGCGGAATGTACCCAGCGATTATCGACTATACCATTGTTGATGCACAACATATAGAGAATTCCTTAAAAGTAAGAGTAAGAGTTATCCTATCTGAAGATGAGCTTAAAGGACAGATATGGGATTTTGTGATAACTAAGGGTAAAATAGAATCTATGAGAATGGTACAGCATTTTGATGTTGATCAATATACTGTTTTTCCTGGACTGAGGTATACAAATTAAACTCAATACGGCTAAGATGATAAGGGATGTGGCACATGATCAACAAACTGACAATGAAGAATGCAGGATGGATATTTTTTGTATCCTATGTCACCGGCATCATGCTATCTGGATGGATGAGTTCGAATGGAAACCCGCATCACGATAATCTATTCTTATTTCTGGGTTATGTGGCGATCGGACAAATTATACTAAATGTGTTACCCGCTGTAATCTGGTGCCGATACCGACATATATCCCTTCGTACAGTATTCAGGCTACATAAAGTTTCACTTAAAAATATCTTACTCTCTATAGTAATTTTTGCACTCAGTCAAATCATATTACTATTTTTTCACCAGATTACGGAAGTGGTATCCGTCTTGCTTGGAGCATCTTATAAAACATCACAATATCCAGTTGCGGATTCGCTCTTTTCCTTTTGTATTCTTCTACTGAGTATCGGGATTATCCCGCCTATATGTGAGGAACTATTATTTCGGGGAGTTCTCATTACCGGGTATGCCAAACACGGAGTATGGTTTTCAGCTGTGATGAGCTCTTTTTTATTTGCCTTGTTCCATGACAATCCTTACCGGCTGATCGAATTATTCGGGGCGGCTCTAGTTTCCTCTTTACTGGTCATCAAATCAGGCTCTATTATTCCAGGGATTATCGTCCATTTAATAACGAACTCGACTTATGTGGTCAGCTCATACCTTCAGAGAGGAGATATGCTTGAAAATATTTCTACTCCTGGAGGTCCCGGTGCGAAAATCATCCTGATCACAGGCTTTGCTTCTATTGTCGCTTTTATGATCTGCAGGCGTTTGTTTACACGATTTGACCCGTGTGAAGAGGTTATAGAGCAGAAGAAGGATGTATCTTCCACCCTCCGTTACTTTGGTTGGAGTCTTCCTATTATGTTGTCCATAGCTGTGTTTATTATTAAAGTTAACTATTTATAACTGCTTATGATTAAATGAGTAAAAAAGCAAACCCTATCTTCCGCTTAACGCGCGGGTACGAATTTATTTTTATAGTCATATAAAAAGGGGCCTCTCTTACAACAGAGAGACCCTTATTATGATGTTCCATCTTATTCTTTTTTATAAAAGAATCGAGAAAGCAAGATACCAATACCTCCGAGTCCGATAAACAGAACTGCCTTCATGATCATAGAAACCGTTGGAAGATCGAAGAAGATGACTTTGATTAAAGTTAAAAATAGGAGAGCGATACCTGCAAGTCGAACTTGCTTGGTTTTTTTCTTGAGACCGTAGGCTATTACGGCGATGGCATACCCCACCCAAGTAGATGAAATGATCAAATGCTGAGCATTATCACTTACATTTTGTGTAAGTACAGTAGTGACATCGGTTATAAAGATGAGGAATAGTACGCCGAGACCGTAGTAAAGTACTCTAATCCATTCTTTAGTTTGATTTTGATTTTCAGCAGAATAATATCTCAATAAAACGATAATGCCTGCTAAGGTAAGCAGAATCACGATCCATATAAAGGTATTAACGGATGCAAGAGAATCCATGCCGCCTAATAAGATGATACCTCCTGCGAGAAACCCTACCAGATAAATGAGAAGACCGTTTATTTTTTGGAACAATGATTTAATAATGAAACCCAGAGCAAGAGCGATAAAACCCTCGATAATGAAAAGACCGACAACCCATTTATTCTGGGCCATTTCCATCAATAAGAAAAGTAAAGAGTAAGACGATATGGCAAGCATATAAGGTAGAGTATCTTTGAAACCTTTTCTCCAGGTGTAGGCTGAAATCGCACTATATAGCAGTGTAAATGATAACAAGATTAGAACGATATCCGACTCCAAGATTAATCTGGACCAAATAGCGGTTAAGACAAAGCTTGATATCAGTACACGATGTTGATGATTTAAAATTCCTGTTCTAAGTAAGATGGAGGCTAAAAGAATGAGGTGCTGGACCAATGCACCGTAGACAATCCATCTATCATTTGAGATAGAACCAACCATACTAAATATGAGAAAAGCAGGGTGTATCAAAATAAATGAGGTATAAAGTAAAGTGACAAATCGATGCCTGATCGCAAAGATCATGGCGCTGGTGTAGAGCAATACTTCGTAACATACAAAGAAAGGTGTAGATGGGTTGTTATCGACCAGAAAGGGTGTCAAGATTCCCGATACAATGGCGAGTACGCCCAATGTCTGTGATTTATAGCGGTAAGAGAACAAAAGTCCCAGTACAGTCCAAAGTACGTTGAGAATAAAAGCGATGGGGGCACTCATAAAGTCATATAAGTAATGCGCTGCGAATGTGGTAAGCATGAAGATCCCTATGGAACCCGCCAAAAGCACTTGTGATAACAAGAGACGCTGATGCTTGTGTTGTCTTGCACCGAGATAAACGAAAGCCGCACCGGCGAGAAGACCAATAATGCATCGCATTCCCTCAGTAATATAACCACCATCCACTGCTGCTTTAAATCCCCAAATTAATCCGATTAAAAAGACAAACAGGAATACACGAGGAAGCCAAACTCTGGCAATGAGATGTTCCCAATCTGTCTCTTTTTGCCTGATGTTCTCCTGTGGCGTTTTCTCTCTCGTTTCACCGTATGATGTACCGGAGGGGACAGGCCCTTGAATCCATGTTTTGGACGGTGGTCCCGTATCCGTAGTAACTCTCTTTGATATTCTATACTGTTTTAAATCCGTTACTTCTTTTTCAAGTTCCATGATTCGCTGTTCCAAACGATTTAAACGTTCATCATTATTCACTAACAGACCCTCCCTAATCCAATTTCTGGTTTCTTTTTAATGTAACATTCCTTTAAATGATATTGGAAGAGGTTTTTCTTATGTCTGCTAAAATGGGTAAAGGACAGAAGGGAAGATCATGGCGAATTGCTATTCCCTCACAAAACTGCATAGGAGATGGACTTCATGAAGAAGATTTTTGTATTAGGCGGGACTGGATTTCTAGGTTATTTTACAGTTAAAGAATTATTGCGACGAGGATATAATGTATCGACTGTATCGCGGCATTCCATGCCATCAGAGGATCTTTTGCCTGGGGAAGTCGAGCACAGAGTAGGGGATATCAATAAGATGTCAGATGAAGAAATCCGGAAGATGCTAGAGGGCGTTGATGGATTTGTATATGCTGCTGGAGCAGATGAACGGACGTTACCTGAAGCTCCGGCAATAAAGTTTTTTTATGAAGCAAATATACTTCCTACTCAGCGTCTTGCTAGATTAGCTAAACAAGCTGGCGTGAAAAAGTTTGTCATACTTAGCTCGTATTTTGCGCATTTTGCAGAAGAGTGGACCGATATTCCGTTGAAACAAAATGCTTACCCACGCTCTCGATTGCTTCAAGAGGAATTAGCGTGTCTTGAAGGTGAAGGAGGAATGGATGTGATGAGCATTCGTTTGCCTTACATTTTCGGTGTGATGCCAGGACGTATGCCGCTATGGTCCATGTTTGTAAATAGAGTAAAAGATCAGAAAGTCGTTCCCGTACTTGGCGGAGGTACAGCAATGGTCACTGCGCAGCAGGTAGCAGAAGCTACGATCGGAGCGATGGAGTACGGTGAACATGGCGGAAAATATGCGATTTGCGGCATGAATATGAAGCATAGCGAGTTTTATCAAATGGTAGTGAATGCACTAGGACAGGAAGATAGCACGGTCAAGGTTCTGCCACTAGATCAGATGAAACCAGTGATGGAGCAGATCGATGCTAACAATGCGGAAGCGGGTAAAGAACAGGGTGTTCATATGAGTATGATGGCAGAGATCCAAAACCGAGACGCCTATCTCGACCCTGCTGACACCATGACTCTACTCAAATATCATGAATATGATATCCGAGAATCAATCAGGGAGACACTCCGAAAATGTGTTCAGGAAGAGGCAAGAGCTGATTCTTAATCAATAAATCTTAGGTTAATGGTATATCTATATGGAATTAATGAGGCAGCCGGACCATGTTCGGTTGTTTTTTTTGCTGCGCGAATGCGTAGGTTTTGCGACATTCATTATTTACCAAATTACCACATACATGATCAAGGCTAAAATGAGAGACACTTTGCACAGGTCAAACCTAACATATTCTGGCGTTGTTGCTATAAAAGTTTTAGGTAGAGAGGAATGACTCCACTTGAGGAAAATAATGATTTGGTCTTTGCTTATTGTTTTTATGTTGACCTCTGGGTGCCAAAAGAAAGAAGCAACACCTGATGAACAGGATTTAGTACAAGTGAAATCAATAAAGAGAGAAGACGCTAAGAAAGTGATCTTCTTTATGATCGATTCTTTAATGTCTCAAGCCATTGATGATGGGATCAAACAAAACAAGCTGCCTACTTTTCAATATCTAACGGAACATGGGATTTACGATAAGGACATGGTTAGTTCATTTCCCACGATGTCAGTAACGATAGATAGTTCTCTAATTACAGGAGCATATCCTAATAGTCATCATGTACCAGGTCTTACTTGGTATTCTTCGGATGAGAAAAAAGTAATCAATTATGGAACTGGGCCGATGGAGATATGGAAACATGGAGGTAATGAGGTATTACAGGATGCGTTAATCAACTTGAATGGGAATCATTTAAATCCGCAAATACCTACGATATATGAAGATTTGGCCAAGCATGGTTTAAAATCGGGTTCTATTAATGGCTTGATTTACCGAGGTGCGTCTCATCATAGGTTGACGATTCCTGAATGGCTTAAAGGCATTACCTCTTTACCAAAGGAAATTCAAGTAAAGGGTCCAGATTTTTTAGCCTTAGGTTCTCTTGCAAATCCACTAGAGAATGTTAAAAATATGCCAGAAGGTTTAACGGGACGACTCGGTCTCAACAACCAATATTCAATGGAAGCCGTAAAGTATTTGATTCAGGAGAACAAATTACCTGATTTCTTATTCGTTTATTTACCAGATCTTGATCAGAAATTACATAAGAAAGGACCACAAGAACGAAGCGGAGTGGAGGAACTTGATAAGCAACTAGGTTCTTTGTTACAACAATTTGGTTCACCAAAAGAAGCGTTAAATAAAGCTATTTTTATACTTACAGGTGATAGCGGAATGACTTCCCTTTATTCTGCTCAAAACGATTCGGTTGTCGATTTACCTTCTTTACTTAAGGAATACAGTGTACTAAAACAAGGGAAATCGGTTACGGACGAAACAGATATTGTTCTTGCTGTAAATGAAACGATGGCTTATGTATACAACCTTAATAAAGAAAATTCATTAAGAGATCTTGCTAATGCATTAACCTCCGATCCCCGTATTGATATCGTATCTTGGAAGGAGAACGAATGGGTTTATGCATTGCAAGGAGAAACCAATAAAGAAGTGAAGTATAAATCAAACGGAAAAATGGTCGATAGATATCAACAAAAGTGGACGGTCGAACGAGATTTAGATGTGCTCGATTTAAAATTAAATACAAAGAATCAAAAATTGTCTTATGGAAAATACCCTGACGTACTGCAGCGATTATCAGGCGCATTACATTCACATCAGGGAGAGTTTTTAGTCGTTACGGCAAAACCGGGATATGAACTGGCAGACAAAAGCTCCCCAACACATGAAGGCGGAGGAGGCCACGGTTCGCTTCATGAAAAAGAATCACTTGTTCCTCTTATCATATGCGGTACGAATGAGAAACCTCAATATTTACGGATTATTGATTTAAAACCATATCTCCTGAAACTTTTAACAAAAGACTGAGGGAAACACCTAAGAACCACGACTGGATAAAAAATCCGGGATAGTGGTTCTTTTTTTACCTTGCTTACTGTGCCATGATAGCTATGGGGGCGATGGTAAATGTTTAAGGATTTTAAGCTCATTGCCGGACGACCGGTATATATACAAATCAAAGACTATATGAAGCACTTAATTATAAAAGGCGCACTGCAAAACGGTCAAAAACTCCCATCCACACGTGAAATGGGTGTACTGCTGAAGGTTAGCCGTAACTCGGTCATCGCCGCTTACGAGGGGCTGGAGGACGATGGGTTTATCTACGCGGTTAAAGGGCAGGGGAATTACGTAGCTCCATCAGCACCGGGTACGATGAAGGTCTCATCTCGAATGATGGATTGGAAAAAGCATTTGAACGACCACGCCATGTTGGCGGAAGAACTGGATATCATGAAACGCGGGATCCGTGCGGAGAAGAGGACGATCTCTTTTACGAGTATTGCTCCTGATGAAGAACTGTTCGATCTTGACAATGTAAAGCGGGCTTTCATGGACCGTATGGCCGTGGAAGGTAATGTCCTGCTGAACTACGGATATGCCAAAGGTTACAAGCCATTGATTGATTATTTGCACCAATACATGGAGCACAAGGGCGTGGATATGAAGGGCAAGGACATCCTGATTACCAATGGTTTTACGGAAGGTTTTAATATCGTGCTCTCCGCATTGAACCAGAAGAGTGGCCAGGTCCTGACCGAGAATCCGACGCATCATACGGCGATCAAGAATTTGAAACTGAAAGGCTTCGGAATCAGGGGGATCCCTATGGAGCGGGATGGCATTCACTTGGGCGAGCTTGAGAAGGCGCTCAGTGAAGGAGAGTACGATTGTGCTTACTTTGTGCCTTCGTACCATAATCCGACAGGGATTGTTATGTCCCCCGAGAAAAGACAGGGCCTCATGAAGCTGATGGCGGGATACGATATACCGGTCATTGAGGATGGTTTTAATGAAGAACTGCGTTATTCTGGATCACATGTATCGCCGCTGATTGCAACGGCCGGTGCTGGCAATAGCGTGATTTATCTTGGCAGCTTTTCTAAAGTCTTGTTCCCTGGTCTTCGGGTAGGATGGGTGCTGGCCGACGAGGAACTGATCTATTACCTGGAGAGTATCAAGCGGGCGCAGACGATTCATACATCAACCTTGGATCAATCGATACTCTATCAATATTTATACAACGGTAATCTAGATAAATATTTGAAAAAAGCGAAAGCGGAATATAAACGGAAATATGAACTGACGCTGGAATGTTGCAAGCAGCATGTTCCTTTTGGGGCATTGACCGGAGACGGTGGACTGCATTTGTTTGTGGAATTTGCGGATGGCTTTAACACGAAAGAACTGCTTGAGGCATGTCGTGCGCAAGGTGTTATTTTTACGGCAGGAGAGATGTTCTATACCGATGGCGGGGGACAGCATACCATGCGGCTTGGGTTCTCCAGAGTGACGGATGAGGATATCCGCAAGGGAATCGAGATTATTGGCAAAACAGCGCACAAATTAATGGGATGAAGGAATGATGATCATGTTGAAGGTTGGCGTAATTATGGGAGGTATTTCTTCCGAAATGGAGGTGTCACTGAACACCGGCAGAGAGATGATGAATCATCTGGACCGTAATAGATATGAGGTGATTCCTGTTGTATTTAGTAAGCCTGCGGAACTTGTGGAGAAGGTAAAGGGACTTGATATTGCTCTTCTAGCTCTGCACGGGGTTTACGGTGAGGACGGGACGATACAGGGAATGCTGGAGACACTAGGTATACCGTATACAGGAAGCGGAGTACTGGCGAGCAGTCTGTGCATGAATAAGGATTTGTCCAAAAAAATCCTCCGCTATGAAGGAGTAAACACGCCGGCCTGGCTATGTTGGAACAGTATGGAAGACTACTCACCGGAAGCCGTTCAGCAGCTGGGATACCCAGTAATGGTGAAGCCAAATACAGGCGGTTCCAGTATAGGGATGGAAAAAGTGAACGACGAACAGGATCTGCATAGCGCGGTGATGAGGGCTTTTGCAAGTGACCCCGATCAGTCGATCTTGATTGAAGGATACATCACGGGTCAGGAAATTACTTGCTCCATTCTGGATGGGGAACTTCTGCCCGTGGTAGGAATCACTTCGTCATCTTCGGAATGGTTCGATTACCGTGCTAAGTATGACGATGGCGGAGCGGAAGAGGTGGTGGTGAACCTGCCTCATGAACTAGATCAGTTGGTTCGTAAGACGGCAATGACCTGTTACAAAGCATTAAAGTGCAGTGTATATGCCCGGGTCGATATCCTGTTGTCGAATGGTGTTCCTTATGTACTGGAGATGAATACGCTGCCTGGAATGACAAAGACGAGTCTTCTTCCCAAAAGTGCTGCGGCAGCTGGAATATCTTTCAGCTCATTACTCGACCGGATTATCAGCTGTTCTCTGACAGAACGCAGCAAGGAGAAAGGGGTAACGGATCATGTTAAGTAATTGGATTACCCCAAAGGTAAGGAACATCCCGCCTTCTGGAATACGTGCTTTCTTCGAACTAAGTAGCGGCAATCAGGACGTCATTTCACTTGGAATAGGTGAACCAGATTTTGTTACTCCAGAACACATTAGGAAAGCATGCATAGAGGCATTAAACCAGGGAGCAACGAGTTATACATCCAATGCAGGTTTGCCTGAACTTAGAGAGGAAATTGCCAACTATCTTCAAAAAAACTTCCACCTTCGCTATGATCCTGCCAGCGAAGTGCTTGTCACGGTAGGCAGCAGCGAAGCACTGGACCTGGCACTGCGAGCGTTCACTGCTCCGGGCGATGAAATTCTTCTTCCTTCACCTAGTTATATCGCTTATTCACCGATCGTTTCTTTGAATGGAGGTACAGTGGTAGAGGTAGAAACGAGAGCGGAAGAGGGTTTCAAGCTAACTGCTGAGTCATTACGACAGACGATTACTCCACGATCCAAGCTGCTGATGCTGAATTATCCGAACAACCCAACGGGAGCGATCATGACTGCAGAGGATTGGCAACCAATTGCCGATATCGTTAAGGAAAATAATCTGCTAGTCATTTCAGATGAAGTCTATGCCGAGCTGACTTATGACTCGAAGCATGTCAGCATTGCTTCGCTGCCAGGAATGCAGGAGAGAACCATCGTACTCAGCGGATTTTCTAAAGCATTCGCAATGACGGGCTGGAGAATCGGCTATGCCTGCGGTCACCGTGATCTGCTGGCAGCCATGCTGAAGATCCATCAATACACGGCGATGTGTGCCCCGGTGCTGGGACAGATTGCTGCACTCGAATCTCTGCGCCATGGCCTTGAGTCAATGAATGAGATGAGAGAAGCGTACCGGAAGCGCCGGGAACTTTTGGTGAACGGATTTCGGTCGATCGGAATCCCTTGCCATGTACCGGAAGGAGCGTTTTATGCTTTTCCAAGTATCGCTCACACAGGGCTTGACTCGGAGACGTTTGCCTATCAGTTATTGAAGGAATCGGGTGTTGCCACTGTTCCCGGTCATGTCTTTGGCTCAGGGGGAGAAGGTCATATCCGGTGCTCATACTCGGTATCCACGGACAAATTAACGCAAGCGCTTGAGCGGATGGATAGTTTCATGAAGGTGAAAATATAATTGAAGGAATAGAGAATTAAAAAAAGACGACTATTTTATACTATTTTATTTTGATGGAACTAAGTTATCATGCTCTGCGTCAATCTTCATATAACGTAATCATATGGAGGCTGACTATGAAAGCTCTATTAGGTTCCTTGTCTATTATATTTCTGATGTCATTCGTATTGATTGGTTGTGTTACTGAAACAAGTGAAGGCAACAAAAACGATACTAGGAACGAGGGAATTCAAGAAATAGTGAACTCAAATGGTAATTTCCTAGCTGTCGTAGTAAACAAGTAACGGTGTCCAGAAAGGGCCAAGAATACATCCTTGTAACTAGGGAAATAGATTACGTCGCAGAAGTTGGTGACAAAGTAAGGGTCTGGACTACAGGACAATATGAGGAAAGTAACCCGATTCAAGGGGAAGCTATAAAAATAGAAACAATCAATTAAATGCTAAATTGAGTTTTCTTGTTATTAAATAAATAATTACTTCGTGATCGTAATATGGCATTCAATAATACAGCATTAGTCTTGGACTTTCTTTACGTCCATGGCTGACGCTGTTTTTTTTATTTAAGGGCGGGAAAATACCAAAATGTTCAACAATAAAAGGAAAACAGGTGCGCAAGCTGAATAAGTTAAGAATCTTATTCAAAACTACTTTGCTACCCCACAGCAACTTGAACTACCTACTACAAAAGGGTAATGAACGGAGGAACTATATTATGACACCAAAACTGATTCTAATTGAGGGATTACCAGGCTCCGGAAAATCTACAACTGCACAACTCGTTCATGAAATCCTTACAGAGATGAATGTTCATTCTCAGTTGTTTTTAGAAGGGAACTTGGATCATCCGGCAGACTATGATGGAGTCGCTTGTTTTACGCAATATGAATACGATGAACTATTAAGTACTCATGAAGAGTTCAGAAATTTATTAAATAATCATACTACTATCCAAGGCAATGATTATTTTCTAGAATATCGAAAAATGGTAAATGAATATGGGACAAGTATTCCAAATGAATTAGTGCAGGCAATGTTTAAAAACGATATCTATGAATTGTCGCTAGATCAAAATAGGAAACTGATTATAGAAAGATGGAGGCAGTTTTCTGAGCGTATTTTGAATGGACCAGACATCTATGTTTTTGAATGTTGTTTTATACAGAACCCTGTAACGATGGGGATGATTAAATATGGTGCTAAGAAAGAAGACGTTATCAGTTATGTTATAGAGCTTGCTACTATTGTAGAGAAATTAAACCCACTGTTAATTTACGTAGAACAAAGCGATCTTGATTACTCTTTCCGAAAAGCAGTAAAGGAGAGACCTAAAGAATGGTCAGAGGGGTTTATTGAATATTACACAAACCAAGGATTTGGAAAAAAGCAGGGTTACAATGGATTAGAAGGAACGATTCAGGTTCTAAAGGCAAGAAGGGAATGGGAAGAAGATATATTTAACCGTCTGAATATAGCAAAGAAAAAAGTCGATAATTCCACATATAATAGGAACGATTATAAGCAACGTTTAGAGGGGATTCTTTCAGAATGGATTAACGCATCAACAAACCAAGCATGAGAGATACAACTTTAATAATGAAGGAATTCTATTACGCTAACAAGGGATCAAAGCCTGATAAAATAGGAGAGGTAGCCGGTCAAAGCGATCGGTTACCTCTTTTTCATCTTTACCCCGCCAAATGTATGTTTATCGGGAAGAAAGAAAGAATGAATAGAAACTAATTAGAAAATTTCTTTGATAAATTGCTTACGGTTATAAAAATGTGCCAATTGCTCAGGTGAAGAGCAACACCTGTGTTAGAAGAACCCCTTTTCATACATATGACAACCAATTTGCCAAAGTAGTGAAAATTATTATAGACTGTTTCCTAGCAGTTATTGTCCAAGGGGGAAATTTAATGATTCAAAAGAAACAACAAAAACTAAACACACCAAAAATAATCTCTAAAGTATTATTGATTATGATTGGGGCTATTATAGCTGCCTATGGTTTAGAAGCGGTACTAATACCTAACAACGTCTCAGACGGTGGGGTAACCGGACTAAGTATCGTGGGTTCCCAGCTGTTTGGATTACCACTAGGGGTATTAATTGGAATCATTAATATTCCTTTTGTGTGGCTCGGATATAAGCAGATAGGTAAAAGCTTTGCTGTTTATTCGGTTATCGGTATTGCGACGCTGGCAGTAAGCACTAGTCTTATGCACCATGTACCAACGATTATTGAAGGTGATACCTTGCTAATTACGGTGGTTGGCGGGATTATTATCGGTTTTGGTATGGGTTTAGCTTTACGTAATGGCGGGGCACTCGACGGCATTGATATGCTAGCTGTATTGCTATCAAGAAAATTACCTTTTGGTACGAGTGATCTAATCTTGTTCTTAAACATGTTTGTCTTTATTGTTGTTTCTACTGTATTCGGTCTACAAGGTGCTATTTTATCCGCACTCGCGTACTTTATTGCTTCTAAAGTAATTCACATAGTTGAAGAAGGTCTTAGCGGCTCTAAAACGTTCAAAATTATTACAAAACAACCCGAAATCATGGTAGAAACCATTCGTGACCGATTAGGTCGTGGAGCAACTTATACAGAAGCATACGGCGGTTACTCCAATGAGCAATTCAAAGAAATCACTTGTGTAATTAACCGTATGGAAGAAAGCAAAATTAAAGAAATCATCCATGAAATTGATCCTAATGCCTTTGTTGTTGTATACGATGTAGCAGAAGTTAAGGGCGGAAGTTTCAAAAAACAAAATATTCATTAATATTAAAATTAACGCGTTGGTAGAGAAAATTTCTCTCCAGCGCGTTTTTTGTCAGGTGATGTTTTTCAAATTTATGAATATATCTGCTCAATAAATCTGAGAGTAATTCTCATATTTTTTTGCTTAGCAATTCCCCTAAATTATGGAAATATGGTAGACTAAATAAAAAAACTGGCAGGGGGAGAGAGCAGATATGTCGGATCATGATGAACTAGCAGAGCAAAGACGCAAAAATTTAAAGCTGATTCATTTCAGCAAAGAGGATCAATCACTTGTTGAGTCGGAGAAACCAAAGGAGACGTTTGCTGACGTCGGTGGCCTCGAAGAAGTTAAGAAAAAAATCAGAATGAATTTCATTTTACCGCTGCAACAGCCAGAAGTGTTTGCTGCATACGGCAAACAAGCTGGAGGAAGTCTTCTTTTATTCGGTCCTCCTGGATGCGGAAAAACGTTCTTGGCGCGGGCGGTGGCAGGTGAGATCGATGCTAACTTTTTGCACATTGAGCTTCAGTCTATCCTTTCCATGTATGCTGGCCAGAGCGAACATAACTTACACGATATTTTCGAAAAAGCACGAGAAAGCAAGCCATGTGTTATTTTCATTGATGAAATCGATGCGCTTGGAGGAAGTCGTCATCAAATGCGCCAGCATCATGACCGCATGCTCGTTAACCAATTATTGTTGGAGCTTGATGGTTTGCAGGCGGAGAATGATCACGTGTTTGTGATCGGCGCTACCAATACGCCTTGGTACCTTGATTCCGCTCTGAGACGTCCAGGCCGATTTAACCACCTTGTTTTTGTACCGCCACCTGAAGAGAATGAGCGTCAAACGATACTAGAACTGAAGCTTTCCGGTAAGCCGCTAGGCTTGCTGAACCTGAACAAAATTGCCGCAGAGACGAAGCATTATTCGGGAGCTGATTTGGAGCAGTTAGTCAAGGATGCTGTGGAATCTGCGATGGAGCGTACTTTTGAGAAGGGTGAGATCCAGCCCATTACTCAGGACGATTTAAAGAGATCCGCTAAAGGACGGAAGGCGACAACGCTAGACTGGTTTGCTACAGCAAAGAACTATGCGACGTTCAGTGATGTGAACCGCGATTATCAAATTGTGCTGGATTACATTAGTAAGCATGGTGTGAAGTCATAATCGTAACAGGGGGTCAGAGTAAGTGGAGAACGTACATGATAACGTCACTTATACGAAGGCGCAGCAGCTTATCGAATGGAGGCGGTACAAAGAAGCGCTAAAGGAAGCTGAGCAGCTTCTAAGTGAAGAGCCGGAGAACCCGGATGTTTTTGCGCTGATCTCGCAAATTCACCTTCTAATGGATGAATATGATAAGGCACTGTACTGGTCGAATCAAGCGCTTACTCGAGAGCCAGAGCATGAACTAGCTTGGTTCGTGCGTGTTGGCGTTTACTACGATACGAATCAGGATCGGAAGTGCAAAGAAGCTATACAGGAAGCAATGCGGATTGATCCCTACGAGCCACATTATTATTTTTTACAAGCACATTTATATAACAAAATAGATAGGCCAAACCAAGCAAAGACTGCCCTTTCACAAGCGCTCGAACTGCGTCCGGAATCTCCGGTTTATTTGGCTTTGTTAAGCTATACAGAAGCATTACTCAAAAACTATGAGGATTCTGCGAGGGTCGAAAAACTCGCCCTGAAATATAATACGGAATTATCTCAAGTCTTTTTGTATCTCGGCTGGGCGGCTGGCGAGCGCGGAGAGTTTAAGCTAAAGGAAACTTATATGCGGAATGCAATTCGCTTACATCCGGACAGCAAGCTGTACCAGGAAGAATTTTTAGAGGCACTTCAACATAACGAAGTACTCTTTAAAGTGTTTTTATGGCCAGGGAAATTTGTGCGGAGAATGAAGACTTGGCAGATCTTGCTCACCTGGGTTGTGGCCGTGTTCTTATTTCGTCCGTTATTGATTCTATTCCTAGTCTTGTATGTACTCTCGCACTGGGTAACCAAAGCCATCGTGCATGTCAAAGTATTTGGCTGGAGACGAAGAGGAATCTAACCTTTTACCCAACAAGATCTTGACGTGTAAGATTCTACTATGAAAAGAGTCGTTATAGCTAAAAGCTATAGCAAGTGATAGGTTTTAGGTATTACATGCTTCCTATTTTATTATGCTATCCTTTTTGTTACATCAAAATTCAAGGAGAGACATCTATGATACCATTTCACCATGATCATGTAGGCAGCCTACTACGTCCTACAAACCTAATACAGGCACGTGAACAATATAAATCCGGCATCATCACACTTGATCAATTAACATCCGTAGAAAATGAAGAGATTATCCGCATTATTGATAAGCAAAAACAAAATGGTGTACTTGGCATTACTGACGGTGAATTCCGCAGAAGCTGGTGGCACTTTGATTTTTTGGGCGGTCTTGATGGAGTAGAATATTATGAAAAAGAGACGGGGCTTAATTTTCATAAAATGGAGACTCGTAAGGAAGGCATCCGGATTACCGGTACAATTGATTTCTCATCCCATCCATTCATAGAGCATTTCGGGTTTCTTTATGATCATGCGGGGGATGCGGTTGCGAAGCAAACGATTCCAAGTCCTAACATGCTAGTCTACCGTGTTGATTATAATGAAGAGATTTATCCGAATCGAGAAACATTCCTCAAAGATACAATTGCAGCTTACCAAAAAGCAATTCAAGCATTTTATGATGCGGGTTGCAGGTACTTACAATTAGATGATACCGCTTGGGCAGATTTATTCTCGGAAGAAGGTCATAACAAACTGCGTGCCAAAGGCTTAGATCCAGCCGAGGAAATGAAGGTAATGCAGTACATGATTAATGAATCGATTGCCCATAAACCAGAAGATTTAGTGATCACGATGCACATTTGTCGTGGAAATTATAAATCTAACTTTTTCGCGAGCGGCGGATATGATTATGCTTCTGAAACGATTTTTGGCGGCTTAGATGTGGATGGGTTGTTCCTGGAATTCGATGATGAACGGTCAGGAAGTTTTGAACCATTGAAATATGTGAATCGCAAAAATTTAAAAATTGTATTAGGACTAATAACCTCTAAATCAGGTGAATTGGAAGATAAAGAAAAGATAAAAGCTCGCATAGCAGAAGCAGCTACCTATGTACCGCTTGAACAGCTATGCTTAAGTCCGCAATGCGGATTTTCATCTACAGAGGAAGGCAATATTCTAAGTGAAGAACAACAATGGAGTAAACTTCGTTTTGTTAAAGAAATCGCAGATGAGGTTTGGAAGTAATTTGATTCTTTGCATTTTAAGCTGTTCCTAGATTGAGATGAAGCTATTTAATATTATATGGGTTGGATGATTTGACCTAAGTAAAGGGAGCGATTTGGCTCCCTTTTTTTATATGCTCCCTAGTTTCATCCCTAGACACCTAATTTCATTTCATTGACTTATAATCTATTTTTCCAAATTTTATTATAATATTATGTAACTGAATGCTAGAGGAGTGAAAAGATGGAGATTACCAAAAGGGTTTTAAAGACTTGGCACTTAGTTGAAGCGTTGGTTCCAAGTGAAGTGCCCGGTAAGGGAGAAACGGTGAAAGGAAGTTATTTCACAGACAATAAAAATCGGAACCGCACACGTTTGATTGATCTTAATGAAACTCCGTGGAAGAACGACATAGTAAAGGATAATGAAAACTCTCAGGTTCAATTCCGCTATTACTTCGCTTGTTTTGAGCATCATAAACTTGTCAGCTTTATACGTGAAGCTTTTATGAATAAGGATGAGATTGTTAATAAGGAAAATAAAACATTATTTAGTTTTTCTTTTTTGGTTGATGATCAAGGTAATTATATAAAAGAGTCAATATTCGTTCCTTTTTTAATGTATGTAATACAATTTTTGGCGAAAACTTCAGAGGTGAAATATGAGGATCTGTTAACTCCTTTTCAAAGTAAATTGAAATTATTGGAAGAACAAGCACAAACCGTTTTTATTAATGGTGTAACAAAGGAATCCTTACTCTTAATTCAACAAGTATACCAGCAATTTTTTCATAGATTAGATGACAATTCATTACATTATTTAGAGATTGAAGTATTGAAAGCTGGTCAAATTTCGAAACAAAAGAATTTTAATAGCTTCTATATAAGTGACTTGGAACTAATCTTAAAGAAAGGAGAAAACGAAGCGCTCAGTCAGTTTGTAGAAGGAGTACCTATAGAACAGCGCTTGAATATAAATGAAAATCAAGAATATATTGAAGATGTTTTACAGCCTATTCATTTACCGCATGGTAGGTGGCCATCTCCAGTAGAGCATAGACTATCTTTAATGCAGCAAGTTGCTGTAAATCAAATTATGAATAGTAATCAAAAAATAAGTTCTGTTAATGGACCACCTGGCACAGGAAAGACCACTTTATTAAAAGACATCTTTGCTGACATTGTAGTTCAAAGAGCTGAAACAATAGTGAAATTGGCTACTCCAACCCAAGCTTTCACAAAAGTAAAATCAATTCATTTAAATGGTCAATTTTATCCCATCTATTTATTGGATTCAAATATTAAAGAGTATTCTATGGTAGTTGCTTCGAGTAATAATGGAGCAGTTGAAAATATCTCTAAGGATCTACCTAAACGAGATGAAGTTATACGTTCTTCGGGTAAAAGTAAGTTCAATCATTATGAAGAGTCGTACGCTGTAGAGGCGCAGGATTTATCTATGTATCCGATTGCGGCAATGGATCTGTTAGGTAGTCATGATGAGGCATGGGGATTATTTTCAGGAGCTCTTGGTAAATCAGATAATATATCAACGTATGCTTGGAGCTTGTATAAAAAGAAAGAGGATGGAACTGATTTTCTTCAACAACTGGAACAAGATAGTAAACAAGTAAACACGAAGTCCTGGGAGAATGCTGTAAAAGAATTCGAAGATACGCTTAACTCAGTAAAGAAAAAGAAGGAGAGTCTCCAGAAATTTCACGACGAATATAAGAGTATAAAATCTTCTATTGTTCTATTGAGAGAGTTAGAGGAACAATTACCTGAACTTAATCAAGAGCTATTGGATCTAGGGAACGAGAAGTCCCATTTAGAACAGCAAAAGCAACTCACCGAACAACAAATTCGATCTCTGCCAAAACTTTCTCTCTTACAAAAGATCTTAGGTAAAAAAGATACAAAAAAAATAAAATTAGAAAATGAATTCTACGATATTATTACTCGATTGAAAGAAGTAGGGAATAAGTTTTATATAAAAAAGACAGAGGTTGAAAAATCTAAAAAGATGGTAGAAGAACTCAAAGAAAGGGAATCTGCTTTTGCAAAACAGCTGGAAGATTATAAAATGCAGGGGTTAATATTACCTAATGAAGATTATTGGTCGAACACACAACAGGCATACGAGTTTCGGCAATTAAATACGATTTGGCTTACAGATGAACTGAATTTCGAAAGAGGATTACTGTTTTTAAAGGCTATGAAAATCCATAAAATGATGTTAGCCTTCAATTTTGAAGCCATTAAATCATCTTTACGCTTATTGATCAATCGTGCAAATCTAGATCTTAACGATATGGAACATAGAGAATACTTGAAGAATATGTGGCAAACGGTTCATTTATTACTCCTTTGGTAAGTACAACTTTTGCTAGTTTTAGTTCGATGTATAAAGGAATAGAGAAGGATTTTATTCAGTATTTATTTATAGATGAGGCAGGACAAGCTAGTCCACAACAATCGGCGGGTGCAATATGGAGATCTAAAAATGTGGTAGTAGTAGGTGACCCAATTCAAATTGAGCCAGTTATCACCTTAGATCAAACCATTTTAGGAGATATTAAGAAATATTTTAACGTAAGTGATAGATATATTGGAATGGGATCCTCCGTTCAAACCATAGCAGATGCAGCTAATCGATATGGAATGACGAGCGGTTATGGTCAATGGATTGGCATACCCTTATGGGTTCATAGAAGATGCTTAAATCCTATGTTCACTGTTGCGAACGAAATAGCTTATGATAACAAAATGGTATTGGGTAAAGAGGGGCGAGGCAAGAGTATCTGGTATGACTGTAAAGGATCGGCTAAAAATCGTCAATTCGTGGAAGAACAAGGAGAATTGGTGGCAGACCATATGATTGAACTATGGAAGAAAAACGATGGTCCTCCCAATGTATATATAATTTCTCCGTTTACGGCAGTTAAGGATGGCATTAAAAAAATTCTAAAAGCGAGATTGAAGAAATTGGGGATTTCTACAGAAATATTAAATGATTGGTTGAAGAATTCTGTAGGTACAGTCCATACCTTTCAAGGAAAAGAAGCAGATATTGTTTATTTAGTAACGGGAACCGACGAAAATGGAGATGGAGCAGCAAACTGGTCATGTTCCAAGCCTAATCTACTAAATGTAGCTGTGACACGCGCCAAAAAAGAGTTCTATGTAATTGGTGATTATCAGCGATTTTCTAAGAAACTTTATTATTCTTCTATTGTAGAAAACGTAGATGAAGTCAAAATGGGTAGTAGATTGGCCGTTAAATAATCCGAAGATTCGTGAATTATTATCTTAAGTTCGCTCATGTCTTCCCCCTTAAACAATTAAACAAGCTCTTCTCCCAAACTGAGAGCAAGAGCTTGTTCACGTTGATGATCATTACTTAGTTTTGAAATAGATATTGTTAGATATCAAGCTTACGAGTACCAATCCATTTCACCATTTCAGGGTCGTTATGTGAAAAGAATAAACTTTGTTTCGTATCTAAGGTAGTAATTAACTCCATATCTTCTTCGTTTAATTTGAAATCAAAGATATTGAAGTTTTCAACCATTCTTTCTTTGTGTACTGATTTCGGTATCACAACAACTTCTCTTTGTGTCAACCAACGCAAAACAACCTGAGCAACGGATTTATTATACTTTTCAGCTATGGATAGCAATATCTCATTTTGGAACAAGTTGTTTTTTCCTTCGGCAAAAGGACCCCAGGACTGGATCTGAACATTGTTTTCTTTCATGAATTTAGCACTTACCATTTGCTGGTTGAAGGGATGTGTTTCGACCTGGTTTACAGCAGGAGTTACATCGTTATGAATAATCAAATCGATTAGACGATCTGGCTGGAAGTTACTAACGCCGATGGCACGTACCTTTCCTTCACTATACAATTCTTCCATCGCGCGCCATGAACCATAAACATCGCCAAAAGGCTGATGTATCAAATATAAATCTAAATAATCAAGTTGCAATCTTTCCAGTGATTTTTCAAATGCTTTTTTTGTACGCTCATAACCAGTATCTTGGACCCAAAGTTTCGTCGTTATAAATAAGTCTTCTCTTGCCACACCACTACGTTTAATTGCTCTGCCAACAGATTCCTCATTTCCATAAGAGGCAGCGGTATCAATCAGCCGATATCCTGCCGTAATCGCATCATAAACGCTTTGTTCACATTCTTTTGGATCTGCAATTTGAAAAACACCAAATCCAAGTATTGGCATCTCAACACCGTTATTTAAAGTTACTTTTTGCATGACGGATTGTAATATGAAGTGCGACACCTAGTTCAAAATTAAAAATGGCCCATGGCCGGATTCGTGTAGAATGGAGTTACCACACAACACCTACAAGGAGAATCCGCCATGAGCTACACACATCTT